>JAMLHA010000001.1 GCA_023957475.1 Crocinitomicaceae bacterium
TAATTAATTATTTTGTATAATTGATTCAACAATCCTTTTTTATTGGTGCTGTATTCAAGTCACAAATTAAGAATTAGATTACAATCGAAAATTGTAAATTTATGAACAATTTGATATCTACACAATTATTATTAGTTCTAAATTATTACATTTGAGTTCTAAATTAAAATGTATGAAAAAAATAGGAGGTAAAATCAGACAATTACGTGAATTGAAAGGATATTCACAAGAATACATTGCTAATCAAATGGGGATATCACAACGAGCGTACAGTAAATTGGAAACAAGTGAAACTAAATTGGACTGGGAAAAGCTTACAAAAATTTCCGAAATATTGGAAATAGCCCCAACAGACATAGCATCTTTTGATGACAACCTGATATTTAATAATTGTAGTCAATCAGGTAAATTTGAGCAATTTATCAATCAAATACCAGAAAAATTAATAGAACAATATGAAAAAAGAATAGAATATCTTGAGAAGGAAATTGATTTTTTAAGAAATAAACGTTAGAAGAAATAATTTTTTAGAAAAGTTCTAAAAAATTTGTATTTTAGTACAAAATATTTAGTATAACCATATAACTATTGAAGTGAAACTTATTGTAGCCTTTATATTGATCTATTCATGTACATACAGTCAGGTTGTTTTTTATCAAGATGTCTGCAATTGCGGTGTTACAGCCGCAGGATTTTCTACGGGTTTAGGGTTTGGCTCTGGTAATTTCAATGTTCATATTGAACCAGGTAGTACAATTAAAAAAGCCTATATGTTGTCATATCGAATTGGGTTTCCACCTACTGTATCTTTTTTACTTAACGGTACACCTTTTACTTATGACACAACAAATTATTTTACGCAATTTAATCACAAAAATCAATATGCATCACCGATGAGAACTTACTACAAGGACATAACACAAAGTATAAATCCTACTATTTCTAATTATACCATTACAATACCCGATCAATTCGGATTACCCATCAATTGGGGCTATTGGACTTTTTTCTTGTACATTGTTTATGAGAACCCTACTCTATCAAAAACTTCTTTTAATATTATTGTCAATAATCAAAGTTTATATGGAAATACACACTACTCAATCAGTGATTTAAATCCGATTTTAAATAGTTTTCCTGTTGGATTTTCTATATATACGGATAGAATGGGAGGAGCTAGTGGAAGTATATTGAATCAAATCTATTTTAATTCAAATTTCCTTGGTATTTGTGGTGGAAATGATAATGCTAATAATTTATGGATAGCTTCTGGTGTAAAAGGTCACTTTTATTATCAGAACAATCAACTCTTCGGATTAGATGATGACACACCTGATGCTATAATGGGAGGTACTGATGGATTAGCAGATGTTTCGAGTTATATTCAAAACAATGCAACTTCTTGTAACTTTCAGTTAACTCATATTAATTATCCAAATCAGCCTGCGAATGCAACAAGTGCATATCTCGCTTACTTCCTCACCTACACCTCCCCCTGTCAACCATTCGATGTTTCTGTTCCCAAAGACACGACCATTTGTCAAGGTGCAACCATCCAGTTAAATGCTTCGGGAGGGCAAAGTTATGAATGGATTTCGCCTACCAACTCCACAACCTCCAACCCTGCTCCAGGTTTAAGTTGCTCAAATTGTCCCAACCCAATTTTTACTGCAGACAGCACCATGTTTTATACGGTAAGGATATGGAACAACGATACTTCAACAGGCTCAGCATGTTCGGTTGTTCGCCCTGTAAGAATCAATGTACTACCACAACCACAAATAGGAAATGTGACTTTAAAACCATCAGAATGTGGTACTACGAATGGTTCTATTACTATAACAGGAACAAACTTAAAAGAACTATTTGCCGTATCCGAAAATGGTGATACAACAAGTGTTATAGGAAATATTCTTACAGGACTTGGTGCTGGGAATTACACGGTTTTTTATACCAATGCATCCAGTTGTCAAAGTGCAGACACACTCATAACAATTGGTACAGTCAACAATACCATAGCTAATTTTACGGCAACTCCACAAAGTGGAAGCACTCCTTTGGAGGTTGCTATTACCAACACATCGCAGAATGCTCAGCAATTTCAATGGTTTGTAAACGGTGAGTTGCAACCAAATCCTTTTAGTTCTTTTGTGGCAGACACATCGGGCAGTTATCAAATTACATTGGTTGCTTGGAAAAACGATCTTTCGTGTGCAGACACTGCCCAATTAACCGTTATTGCTTATGATAGTTTAATTGTTGGTATTCCCAATGTGTTTTCACCCAACAACGATGGGGTAAATGATGTTTTTAGCATCACAGTCAATCAACCTGTGAAATGTGAATTGGTAATTGTTAACCGTTGGGGAGAAAAAGTGTATTCCTACTCGGGAAATTTAACCGTAGGAATGAACGATTTATGGTCGGCAGACGCTACCATTTCTGATGGCGTGTATTTTTATAGTGTGAAAATAGAAACAAGTCCTCCCCCTTTATCCCCCTCCAAAGGGGGAAACCCGCAACAATTGTCAAGAGAAGGGTTTGTGACAGTGTTGAGGTAGCACCTCTTTAAACCAGTCCTTTAACCTCATTTAATAGCTGTTCCATTTCACTTTCATCGCTACCCATACCGTATCTTGAAAAGTCGCATTTGTTGAACAATGATTTCAATTGACTGGAAAGTTGGGGTACACTTAACGACAATTCATTCAACAGTTCGTTTCTTGTTGCTTCTGAGTGTTCGGGTTTTTGCAATTTATAGTTCAAGATATGAATCAAGGTTTTTTCCAAAGTTGCATAAAACAATTCCGAATGTTGCTGTTTTAAATAAAATTCCAAACGATTGATGGATGCTTGAACAACACTTATATCAATAGGTTGTTCTTTTACTACGTCAATTTTTGGAGCCGTTGTTTCTTCGGGTTGCTCTTCTTTTTTGCGCTTCATTAAGAAGAAAATCAATGCACTTAGTAGCAATGCACCACCAGAGCTGTACCAAATCCAACTATTTTTTGGAGTTAACAATTCTTTTACTTTGTTGTAATTGTACTGTTTATCACTTTCCAAAGGATTATTTTCTATCTCCTTTGTGTCTTCTTGAATGTTGAACGCTTTATTTTCTTGAACAGCAATTTGAATCGAATTACTTGCTTGAGCGGTTTCATATTTTTCTGTTTTTGGGTTAAAATAGGCAATAGAAACTGGTTTTATGGTTTGCATCCCTGCTTTTGTTGCCTGCACGTGGTATGTATAGGTGATTTTTCCAGATGCACCTTGAGAAGTGAAAGCATAGTCCTCATTCACTTCGGCATCTCCATACGTATTCATACCTGCAGGTAATTGAATTGTTGGTGATTCAATTGCGTGTAAATTGCCCTTTCCACTAATGATCAAATCCAATTGAATAATGTCTCCCTGTTTCACCTTTTGATTGGAAGGATATTTTTGTTCGATAGAAAATTCACCCACACCACCGATAAAATTACTTGGTGCATTGCCTGGTAATGGTACAACTTCAACAGTTGGAGTGGAGGACACTACAGTGTAGTCTTGGTCGATAAAAGGTAAATATACTTCAAATGGATTGATGGAAAGAGCACCACTTCCTACTGGAAACAATACTTTTTTGCCAAAAGTAAACGACTCGTATTCACGTCCTTTTACAAATTTTGTTTCCCACATTTCTGTTTGCTGTATTTCATGGGCATCTGTAACCCCATTAAAATCAAAAGGTCGTTTTAAAACTGGTCGTCCAAATGTTTGTTCACGGGCATACACGCGACCGTTAACAACCAGCGGTTCACCTTCGTATATTTTGGTAGAAGAAACTTCGATCACTCCAAATGCAGGTTGATTCAATTGGCGTTTTGAAATTTCATCACCACCTTTACTTTGTTGTGGTGTATTGAGTACATTGATCGTTGCCGTTGTAGAAGTATATGTTTTGTTTCCTGCACGAACATAAAACGGGCCTATCTTGTAATTTCCTGCTTTGTTAAACGATCCGGTAAAAATAACAACGTGTTCTTGCACCATTTTCCCGTTATTGAAATCTTGCACATAACGAGAAAGTGATTGCACACCGTATCCTTTCACAAAATTTGACGGCCAATTTTCTACAATATTTCCTTCAACGTTGGATTTTATAGTGATAGAAAATTGCTGATTGACACCTACTTCTTGTGGCTCAACAGTAAGTTGTACACTAGCTTTTTGTCCCCATATAAAAAATGAAGACAATATAAAGAAGCTATATAATACGATCGATTTCATTACCAATTTTTTCCTGTTTTTGTTGTGCCACCAGAGGTTTTGCTTCCTCCCATTTTACGTTTAGTGGCTGCATCTTGTTTCATTAAATCATCTAATTTTTTCTCAACGGCTTTGTCTTGTAGTTTTGAGCTTGTAGGTGAGGTGTTTTGTTGCTGATGTCCATTGCTATTATTGTTTTGTTGCTTGTTTTGTTGTTGGTTTTGTTGTTGGTTATTCTGATTTTGATTCTGTTGATTGTTCTGATTCTGTTGATTGTTCTGATTCTGTTGGTTGTTTTTATTTTGATTCTGTTGGTTGTTTTTTTGTTCTTGCAATTTACGCATTGCTTCGGTTAAGTTGTGACGTGTTTTATCGTTTGCTGGATTATTTCTCAAAGATTCTTTGTAGGCTTCAATAGCTTCGCTGTATTTTTTTTGTTGCATTAAACTATTGCCCAAATTGTGATATGTTTTTGCTTTTTCTGTTGTCGTTTTATCAGATTCTGCATATTGTTGGTAAATTTTCTCTGCTTCGTTGTATTTTAAATCTTTGTATGCAGATTGTCCCATCTCTTTTGATAAATCAATGCCTTCTGGCGCATTTTTTTGAGCCGATTGGTACAATTTGAGTGCTTTTCCATACTCTTGTTTTGCATAAGCATCCCTTGCGGCATTCAAAGAATCCCTCCATTGTTGGGAATATCCTCCAATAGAAACAAGTAAAAATGCTATGTAAAGTAAGTATTTCATTTAATTCTTTTTAATCCAAAAAATGGTAATAAATAAAAACACATAAAACTAAGTATCGCCAATGCTAATGGCAGTTGGTACCTCTGTTCTTCTACCTCAAAATCCATACCATTTGTTTGCACTCGCTGCATTTGAGCGATCTGTTTTAACAATTTTTTTAAATCGGGATAGGCATTTTCGCTAATCATGGCAATTCCTCCAGCTTGACTAGCCAATTGTTGGATAAATTGTGGATTCAATTTAGATTGAACAGAAACACCCATAGCATCTTTTTTAAAGCCTTTTTCAGGTCGTTCTGGATCTTCTGGAACCAATCCACCAGTGCGTGTTCCAATACCTAAAACAGCCAACTGAATGTTTTTTTCTTGGTATTGCTTTAAAATAGATGATGGGTCGGTTTCATGATTTTCTCCATCTGTAATAAGCACTACAGCTTTACTCATTTTATCGTTCTCTGTAAACATGGAGTAGGCATTTTCTAAAGCGCTTTTAATATTCGTTCCTTGATTGGTCATCATGTTGGTTTCAATCTCGTTGACAAATAGTTTGGCACCATAATAATCCAAGGTCAAAGGAAGTTGTGTAAATGCATCATTGGCAAAAATGGAGATACCTATTTTTTCTCCACTCAATTTATTGATCAATTCATTAATGGAGCGTTTAGCTATAGCCAATCGAGAATAGTTTCTATCAATGTCTTTGGTATTCATGGAGTTGGAAACATCCAAACAGATAACCAATTCCATACTTTGAATTGTTCCAGCTACTTTTTTCTTGCCAAATGCGGGTTGTGCCAATGCGATGATTAAAAAAACAAGTGCATTTCGAAAGAAAAAATAACTCAAAAATGATTTGGTGGATGAATTTGTTTTTAAGATGGTTGATTTCACCTTACTTCCTGAAAATAGGGTAATTTGTGTGGTTTTATACGAATTGTAAAGAAAAATTAGTGCAATTGGAAGAATTAACCACAACCATTGTAGTTGATGAGGTTCTTGAAACGAGAAAAATGAATGTGCATCTTTTGTTAGCAGCTTTGAAGAATTGATGATTGCACCGAAAATGAGCCAAAAAAGAACTTCCCACACCACTATTAGTGTGATGAATCGCTTCATTTGATATGTCATTCGTTGTTTAATCATTTTGCATAAAAAATAAACGAGATATACTCCACCCAATCACTGCAAAAAACAATCCAGCATACAAAAAACTGGCGGGCATTGCCGGTGGCTCTGATTGAAAATAATGGTCAATAATCTTTCGTTTTTCCATTTTTTCTATCTCTTTGTAAATGTTTCGCAAGCTTTCTTCATCGGTAGCATGAAAATAACTCGCTCCAGTGATTGCTGCAATGCGTTTTAAAGATGCTTCATCCAAATCGGAGTCCACTTGTTGCTGTATCGTTCCAAATGGTGTGTTGATGTTTACAATTCCGTTGTCCGAACCAACACCGATTGTATATACACGAACATTTTTTGTTTTTGCCAATTCTGCTGCTTCTTCTGGAGTTATATCGCCCATGTTATTGCTTCCATCCGTTAGAAGTATCACCACTTTTGACGGAATACTATCGTTTCTAAGGCGTGTTACCGCAGTTCCCAACCCCAATCCAATGGCTGTTCCTCCTTCTATGTTGGCATAACAGTTTAATCCGTCTAGTTGCTTTTTGAGCACGTCATAATCTGTTGTTGCGGGACAAGCAGTGTAGGCTTCTCCAGCAAATGCCACCAACCCGATTCGGTCTCCTTTTCTTCCATCAATGAATTCTTTGGCTAATTTTTTAGCAACTTCAATTCTGTTGGGTTGAAAATCTGTTTCAAGCATTGAGCCAGAAATATCTATCGTTAAAATGATGTCAATTCCATTTTTGTAATCGTGGTTGGAATCCATTGCATCGTTCCAGTTGTATGGTTTTGCCATTGCAATAACAAGAAAACCAATCAGTAAACAAGCATTTACAATGAGCAATTTTCGGATTAGGTGAATAAATGGTGAACCAAATTTTTTCTGACTTTCAACCGTACCGGTGAATTTCCAATCTCCCGATTTTTTTGATTCAGCTTTCCACAATACCCAAAAAAGTAAGGGCAATAGTAGCAATAGCCACAACCATTGTGGAGCAAAGAATTCATATTCCCAAAACCGTATGTTTAAAATTACCTGCATTTATACTTCCAATGGACTCGTTTCTGCAATGAGTTGTTTGGCCATCATTGAAATTTTTAAAATAGTATATTCATCTGTTGTTGATTTGGCAAATTTGACCATGTCCGCTTGCCGTAACAAGAGTAAATACGTTTCAATAGTATCGTCTTGTAAGTCAACTTGTTTTAATAATTTTTTTGTTTCAAAAGTGGTTGTTTCAAGCAAATTGAGCCCAAATCGACCTGACATATAGGAACGCATGATGTGAGAAAGCTCCGTATAATGTTGTTTCAGTTTTCCTTTCTCCCACATTTTTTCATTATCCAATGCCTCAATTGCAAATAACGTCCGCTCTTTTAAAGACATTATTTTTTGAGGTTTTACGGGGTGCTTTTTCCTTTTCTTGTAAATATAGAACGTGGCAAATGCAAGCAATAAAACACAACCAACTGCAACATACCAATATTCTTCTAAATACTGAATAAACGTTTTTTGAGGCACATCGATAAAGCTTTCTTCGATGTCAAAAAGTTCGTCTTTTGCACCAATTGTTTTGGAACTAACGGTAAACGCTACGGCATTGAACAAGTAGGTAGAATCATTGATGATGATTTGTTGCATTGGAATGGTTATTTTGCCTGTGTCCCATACCATCAATGTATAGTGACCAATCCAAGTAACCTTGTTTTTTTCTTGCGATGTACTATCTTTAAATTCACCTTCAATTTCAAGTGAAATCTTGTTGTCATTCACTTGACCACCTTCTTTTTGTTGCAAAGCTGGAAGCTCTTTGTCGTAGGGATTAAAGGAAATTTTTGTGTTTTTCGGAACAGAAACGCTTAAATTTAAGACAATAGGTTCTCCAAGTTGAATGTTAGCACGATTTACAGAAGCAGCCAATTCTTGTCCAAAACTGTAATTCAATACAAATACAGCACTCAAAATGGAATGAATGATAGATGTGAATGATATGTTTTTACATGCCAACATTTACCTATTTCTAAATAAATTCACCAATTGAACAATGTAATCTTCACCTGTATTTAAGACAGCAAAATCAATGCCATTTCTTGTAAAATCTTTCAGCAATTTTTGTTGTTTTTCTTTAAAATCAGTTTTAAATGCTTCTCGAACTTCAGAATCGTTTGAATTGACCCATGTTGTGTCACCAGTTTCGGCATTAAACAGTTGTACAAACCCCATTTTTGGCAACTCGTATTCCGATGGATCTTCTAATAAAAGTGCAATCACATCGTGACTTTTATGGGTAATTTTTAAACCTTCTATGAAATGACTATCATCAATAAAATCACTGACAACAAAACAGATGGTGCGTTTTTTATGTGTATTTCGGAAAAATTTTAGTCCATTGTTGAGGTTTGTGCCCTTATTTTTAGGTTGAAAAGCAATAAACTCTCGCAATAAATACAAAATATGTTTTCTTCCTTTTTTGGGAGGAATGTAACGTTCCACTTCATCACTGATAAAGAGAACACCAACTTTGTCGTTGTTAGACAATGCAGAAAACGCCAAAACAGCCATTGTTTCCAATAGCAAATCCTTTTTTGTTCGCTCGGTTGAACCAAAATCTCCCGAACTGGAAACATCTACGAGCAACATTACTGTTAGTTCACGTTCTTCTTCAAATACTTTGACATGTGGGTCGTTGAAGCGAGCAGTAACATTCCAATCAATTGTTCGAATTTCATCACCAATCTGGTAATTGCGCACCTCAGAAAATGCCATACCCCTTCCTTTAAAGGCCGAATGGTATTCGCCCGAGAAGATGTGTTTGGTCAACCCCTTAGTTTTTATTTCTAAGCGATGTATTTTCTCTAATAATTCTTGCGCATTCATGGTAACAAGTGTCGTTTGACAAAATAAGTTTAAGGAACTTCTACTTTGTTAATGATTTTAGTTATCACATCCATTGATGATAAATTTTCTGCTTCTGCCTCATAGCTCAAACCAATTCGATGACGCATTACATCAGGCGCAATAGCACGAACATCTTCAGGAATCACAAAAGCTCTTCCTTGTAAAAATGCATAGGCTTTGGATGCCAATGCTAAATTAATAGACGCACGAGGCGAACAACCATAAGCAATCATAGGAACAAGGTATTCCAAGCCAAATTGCTGAGGTTTTCGAGTAGCAAAAACCAAATCAACGATGTATTTTTCAATTTTTTCATCCATGTAAACCTCTTTTACCAATGCTCGAGCACGGATAATGTCCGTTGCCGTAATCACTTTTTTTGCTTGAGGTAAACCCTCTGGTCGAACAACAGAACGAATAATCATTCTTTCTTCGTCCATAGAAGGATAATCTAAAAATATTTTCAGCATAAATCGGTCAACTTGAGCCTCCGGTAATGGATAAGTTCCTTCTTGCTCAATCGGGTTTTGTGTGGCCAACACCAAAAAAGGTTGTGGCAATTGAAATGTTTCTTCTCCAATAGTAACTTGACGTTCCTGCATGGCTTCTAAAAGAGCCGATTGAACTTTTGCAGGAGCACGGTTGATCTCATCGGCCAGTACGAAATTTGCAAATATTGGTCCTTTTTTAATAGAAAACGATTCGTTTTTTTGGCTGTAAATCAATGTTCCTGTCACGTCAGCAGGAAGCAAGTCAGGAGTGAATTGTATGCGACTAAAATCTACATCAATGGCATCAGAAAGCGTTTTTATAGCCAATGTTTTTGCCAATCCAGGCACACCTTCAAGCAACACGTGGCCATCAGCTAATAGCGCAATTAATAAACGATCAATCATGTATTTTTGACCAACGATTGTTTTTGAAATTTCTTCTTTCAAAAGATTGATTCCAGCTATTTCAATAGCAATTTTTTCGCTCAATTGTCTAAGTGCTTCAGCAGGACTCAAAGATTGATTCAAATTATCTGTCATTACCTTAATTTTCTGTATAATTACAAAGTTGGTAATATCTCTTGCTGAAATCCTTGATTTTGCTGTTAAATATTGTTAACATTGTGAAATAATAACAATTAGAGATGGAGAAACGAGCTTGTTTAGAATGTGGAACAGTTTTGAGAGGTCGAAAAGATCAAAAATTCTGCTGCGATCAATGTCGAAACACATTTAACAATAGACAAAACGAAGATGCGAATAAATACGTGCGTCGGGTCAACAATATTCTTCGAAAAAATAGACGTATTTTAGAAAAACTCAACCCAAAAGGCAAGGCAACAGTGGACGGCATTCATTTAGCCGAAGAAGGGTTTAATTTTCATTACTTTACAAATATTTACAAAACCCAAAAAGGCACCATTTATTATTTCTGCTACGAACAAGGATACCAAAAAATTGAGAACGATCAATATATTTTGGTTGTAAAACAGGAATATGTGAAATAGTTTGTTCTGTATTTCCTTCCGATTCTGAAAGTGGACGTATGTCTATAACCAAGTTTAGATTTTTCAGAGCAAGTATTGAGTGAATTCTTGTTTTTTTGAGTTTCCTCTCTACATTTCGACAATTCGATATACTCTTTGCAGGCAAGCTCAATGGAACCGTTCGGAATCTGTAGATAGAAAAGCCTTTCCTCTCTTACATGCGACCCTGTAAGCGGTCGTATGTCTATAACCGAATCTGCTCCGAATAGTTTATCTATATAGTTTGAAAAATGTCGTGTAGTAAGAAATTGAGTTTAATTTATTTCAACTTCTTTAATCCAACCCGTTTTCTAGGTACGTCAATTTCTAAAACTCTTACATGAACGTGCTCGTGTAAACGGATGTATTGAGATGGATCTTCCACATATTCATCAGAAAGTTGTGATTTATGGATCAATCCATTTTCTTTTATTCCAATATTGACAAATGCTCCGAAGGCTGTAACGTTGGTAACAATTCCTTCCAATTCCATACCGATTTTTAAATCTTCAATGGTGCGAATGGATGAATCAAATTCCAACACTTTTACTTGTTTTCGAGGGTCTCTTCCCGGTTTTTTTAATTCGTTGATGATGTCGGTAAATGTATAAGAATCTATTTCTTGAAAGTCAGTCGATTTGATTTTACTCAATTGCTCAGTATTACCAATTAAATCCACTGTTTTAAGTCCTAATTTTTTTGCTATTTTTTCAACGTGTTTGTAGCTTTCAGGGTGAACAGATGAATTGTCCAATGGATTAATACCTTCTCTAATGCGCAAGAAACCAGCCGCTTGTTCAAAGGCTTTATCGCCCAATCGTTTTACTTTTTTTAGTTCCTCTCGAGAAGTAAATTTCCCTACTTCAGAGCGATATGCAACAATGTTTTCTGCAAGTTGTGGTCCCAACCCAGAAACATAGCTCAATAAATAAGGTGAAGCCGTGTTTAAATCAACACCAACGGTATTTACTGCAGAGATGACAACATCATCCAGAGCTTCTTTTAATTGTGTTTGATTCACTTCGTGCTGGTATTGCCCTACACCAACAGATTTTGGGTCAATTTTCACCAATTCGGCCAAAGGATCCATCAATCTTCTACCAATTGAAACCGCTCCACGCACTGTAACATCATATTCTGGAAATTCTTTTCGAGCAATTGGACTTGCCGAATAAATGGACGCACCATCTTCTCGAACCGAAAACACTTGCAAATCACGATTAAAACGAATGTGTTTGATGAAGGATTCTGTTTCTCTTCCTGCTGTTCCGTCACCTATTGCAATGGCTTCTATTTTATAAGCTTCTACCAATTGTGCAATCTTAGCTTTTGCTGGTGCCGATTCATTTTGAGGTGGATGCGGATAGATGGTTGTGTTGGTAAGCAAACTTCCATGTTCATCAATACACACAACTTTACAACCTGTTCTAAATCCTGGATCGATTGCCAATACGCGTTTTTCTCCAAGTGGTGGTGCCAATAGCAATTGACGTAAATTGGTGCTAAAAACTTTAATCGCGTCTTTATCGGCTTTTTCTTTTTGAGTTTGAATGGTTTCGTTTTGTAGAGAAGGTAACAATAAACGCTTGTAAGCATCATTGCAAGCTTCTTCTATAGCAGTTGAACAATCGTCGTTTCCTCTTACAAATTGCCGATGCAATATATCAATTGCTTCATCTTTTTCTGGCTGAACGGTTAGTTTCAACAAACCCTCTCTATCAGCACGATACAATGCTAAAAAGCGGTGAGAGGCTGTTTTGTACAAGGGTTCAGCAAAATCAAAGTAATCTTTGTACTTTTCTGCTTCAGTTTCTTTTCCCTTTACAAGTTTTGAAGACAATTTACCTTTTCGAGTAAATAAATTACGCAATTTTGCTCTGACGCTAACCGATTCATTTATCCATTCGGCGATGATGTCTTTTGCACCTTGAATCGCTTCTTCTTCCGAATCGATAGTACCTTTTACAAAACGTGCAGCCATAGCGTATAAATCACCTCTTTGCGACATGATCATTTTGGCCAAAGGCTCTAATCCAGCTTTTTTTGCTTTGTCGCCTCTTGTTTCTTTTCGCTGTTTAAAAGGCAAATAAATATCCTCTAATTCCACCAAATCAAATGTGGAATTGATTTTATCAGCCAATTCTTGCGATAATTTATCTTGTTGCTCAATGCTTTTTATTATGGTTTGTTGACGAGCAATGATATCATCGTATTTTTTTGCTTCATCACGTATTGCTGTAATTTGTACTTCATCCAAATTACCTGTTTGTTCTTTGCGATACCTTGAAATGAATGGTACTGTTGCACCACTTTCAATTAATTTTAAGGTGTTCTCAACTGATTTTACACCAATTGATGTAAGTTGAGTTATAAATTGTACTTTTTCCATGCGGGGATGAAAATACAAAATTTGCTTTTAATGACGTACTCAATTGATTTATTAACAATATTTTTTTTGATTAAAATGACTGGAATTATGTTTTTGTAATTTAAGTTGCTTACATTTGTACCACAAAAGCATTCAAAATACAGTTGAGTGCCGATAATTATTTGAATAAAAGAGTTTTAAAAGAATAGACATGAAGACTGCGCAAGCAAATCAAAAGTTAGAAGCAATTATTGAGAAAGTTGAAAAGAAAGGTGTTGAAGCACCTAAATTGGTGGAAGAACTAAAAGCTCTTAGAGTAGTTGCTTTGGAAGAGCAAGATCCTTTAGTGACTAAAGTTTTGCGTCTAACTTATGAGTATTTGTCGACAAATAATGCCTTTGATGTTGAAGCTCAATACGACGAGGATGAAGAAGGAAATGAATTTCCTGTTGAAGTTGACGACAAAGAAAATCTTCTTTATTTATTGAATTTATTAAAAAATGCAGAGCATAAAATCAATCGTGAGGAAATTAAAGATTACCGCACTGCTTTGAAAGAAGAATTGTATTAATAGATATTACATTGATAAAGAGGCTGTCCAAAAGGATGGTCTCTTTTATTTTATACCCAGCACAATTTTTGCAAAAGTGCTATTTTGAAATTCTTCAGAAAATTTTTCTACCTTTTTTAAATCCTCTTTTAATTGTCCAAGATGGCTACAAAATGATTGGAATTGTGTTTCAAAATTGGTTAGGTTATAAAAAACCACGCCCTGATTAAAATCTTCCCAATCTTGATAGGCTTCATGTATCATCATCGGAATTTTGTACGAGAAAGCAATATTGATAGCACCCGAAATTTGTCGCGTAAAATATTCTTCAGCACTTGCTGTGTTTGGGTGAACAAGAGGAAATATACCATCTAATTGGCTTAAATAAGCATCAAATTCTACTTCATTTAAAAAATGTTCAAATAGTTGAATACGATTTGTTAACTGGTGTTCTTCTACAAGTGCTTTAAATGTTTTCACTTCATCAGAAACGGGATTACTTTTTCCTAAAAATAGAAAACGAACAGTTTCAGGAGTTTGAGCGGCCATTTTTATGAAACCATTTAAGTCTTTTCTTCGTGATTCCACTCCACCAATGATTCCGATCCAAATTTCATTGTTGTTTTTTGAAATCGATTTATTGAATCGAGGGTAACTCAATGGATAAAATGAATAAACACGACTACCTTTTTGAGGATTAACACGTTTTTTTAATGTATCGTTTAATACGAAGTAGTTTTTTATCTTTCTTGAAATAATGGATTGTGTAAAGCTACCATTGAGCATTTTAATGGTATGAATAATGCCAAAAAATTGCGTTTTTTTAGAAGATGTTACGCATAAATTGCGAATATGCCCACCTTGAGCTGTATTAGCTATTATGGTTGTTATATTTTGCTCTTTGAACCATTTATTTAGGTTGCGCATGGTAAAAAAATCACCCAACATCGTATGAGGAAATTCAATTTCATGAAAACAGTCAATAGCTGTTTCAAATAGGCTGTTTTTGGATAAAATATCCTTTGTGGCACACAAAGCAATCCATGCGTTCGCCTCTTTGAGTCCATTCAATTGAGATAGAATGCATTCATCATGGCTTCCACCGATTTCTACTATTGCAACACGCTTTTGTTTATCCATACTTTAAGCAAATATATCTTTTTCTTTTTGTTTTTTCTACAATAATTCAGGTTAAATAGTAACATTTATTGTATTTTAGCAATCTAAAATTTAAAGAAATGAATACATATCTAGATTTTGAGGAACCAATTAAAGAATTAGAAGAATTAATTGCTAATACTAAAGAAATAGGGGAGAACACAGGCGTTGATATGTCTGATAAAGTGAAAGAATTAGAAAAAAAATTGATTTCTGAAACAAAGAAAATATTTTCTGGTTTAACACCTTGGCAACGCGTGCAATTGTCTAGACATCCAGATAGACCGTATTCATTGGCTTATATTGATTACATTACAAATGGAACTTTTCAAGAGTTGCATGGAGATAGAGGCGTAAGAGATGATAAAGCGATGGTTGGCGGTTTTGGTTTGATTGACGGACAATCGGTAATGTTTATTGGACAACAAAAAGGAGTGAACACGAAGATGCGTCAGTATCGTAATTTTGGAATGCCAAACCCAGAAGGTTATAGAAAAGCGTTGCGTTTGATGCGCTTGGCTGAGAAATTTAATAAACCAATTGTTACTTTTATAGATACTCCAGGAGCTTTTCCAGGTTTGGAAGCAGAAGAAAGAGGTCAAGGTGAAGCTATTGCAAGAAATATTTATGAAATGATGCGTTTAAAAGTCCCTGTAATTTGTATTATTATTGGAGAAGGAGCATCAGGTGGAGCTTTAGGAATTGGAGTAGGAGATAAGGTAACTATGTTGGAAAACACATGGTATTCTGTTATCTCTCCAGAGTCTTGTTCCTCTATTCTATGGAGAAGTTGGAATTATAAAGAAAAAGCTGCAGAAGCTTTAAAACTAACTTCATCTGACATGAAGAAAAATGGTTTGGTGGATGATGTAATTCCAGAACCTGTGAATGGAGCACACCGTAACCATGAAGAAATGTTTGAAACAGTGAAAAAATACATTGTTAAAAATCTTGATGCTTTAAAGAAAGTTGACGCTGACAAACGCATCGATAAACGTATCAATAAGTTTTGTAAAATGGGCGTTTGGAAATAAAAAAGATATAACTAAAAATAGGGTGCTCGATTTTTCGGACACCCTATTTTTTTGACCTGAATATTGTTTTATTTCATTTTTATAATAATAAATTCAGTTCTTCTATTTTGTTGATGAAGCTTTTCTTTTTCGTCATCTGTTTTCGCTTTAGCTATCTCTGCATCACTTATTTTAAGTTTATTAGCACCATAACCTTTTCCATAAATTCTATCCTTAGCAATTCCTTGGGAAATGATGTAACTTGCTGAGGATTTAGCACGTTTATCTGAAAGTGTAATGTTGTATTGTTTAGAACCCCTACTATCAGTGTGAGAACCTAATTCAATCACCATTCCAGGGTTTTCTTTCATAATTGCTACAATTTTATTCAATTCTTTTGCTGCATCTGGTCGAATATCCCATTTATTTAAATCAAAGTAAATAGGAGCAATATCAACCACATCATTTAAGTCTGTTTTACCAACTTCAATTTTTGTTAAATCGATTGATAATACATTGTTTACTTTGATTTCTTGCTCGAGAGCAAGAATATCACCTAAAGCAACAGTTTTTGTTACATAACCACTTTTTTCAAACTTGAATTCATAAGAGACTTTGTCGTTGTATTTATATGGTAAGTTTACAGTTTTAAAACTTCCAGCATTATCTGTGTTAATATCTGTGAAGTTGGTATCTTTTAATAAGTCAGATATTGATACTTTAACATTGTTTAAAGGTTCGTGAGTTACTTTGTCTTTTACGATTCCAGAAAAGAAATAATCTAGCATTGGCATTAAATCTACCGTTTCTTCATATTCCATTTTGGTTTCGTTGTATAAAATGCTTTTTTGTCCCTCAATAAAACCATCTTTCTCACCTATTATTGTAAAATCACCTTTAATAGAAGTTAAAGATAATTCAAACTCACCATTTTCATTGGTAATAGTACTGTCAACAAGATTTCCATTTTTATCTGCTAAAAATATTTTTACTTCACCTAAATTATTTTTGGTCAAAAGATTTTTTGCATTTCCTTTTAATGTTGCACTATTTTTGAATGGAAAATTTTGATCAAAACCATAAATATCATCATCACCCTTACCGCCATTTCTATTAGATGTAAAGTAACCTTTTGTTTGCTTACTATTATTAACAAAAGCGAAATCATCAAATGGGCTATTGATTGGCGATCCAATGTTTTCAATTGAAGTTACATCTCCAGATTTGTTTAATTTTGCAAGATAAATATCTAACCCACCAAGCCCAAAATGACCTTCTGATGAAAAGAATAAAATATTTTCAGTCGAATTATATGTAGGGAATACTTCATGTTGATTTGTATTTACTTTTTCTCCCAAATTAATTGGACTTCCCATTGGGTTGCCATCATTGTCTAAATATACGTAATAGATATCCATTCCTCCAAATCCACCTGGTTTATCAGATGAAAAATAAAGACGTTTTCCATCTTCTGAAACGCTTGGATGAGCTGTGGAATAATTATCATCATTGATACTTAGTTCAACAATGTCTTTAAATTTTGTACCATCAATTTTTGCCTTATAGATTTTTAATCTAATACCTTTATGCTCATCAAAGCCTTTCTTGCCATTTAAATAATTATTTCTTGTAAAGTAAACAAACCCATTTTTTTCATTATAAACAGCAGGTCCATCATGAAATTTTGTTTTAGCTTTTGCTTTCATTAATTTCATTTTACCTATTTCACCATTATCATTGATAGGTGCTTTGTAGATGTCATAAAAATAATTTCCAGTCCATGATAAAAGCGTCATGGTTGATGTTGAGGTTCTTTTAGAACTTGAAAGCAATACATTGTTTTTATCAAAGTAGGTTGCTGACATATCAGAGCTAGGTGTGTTTACTTTTTGTGTTCTAAGTATAAATTGACCTTTGTCTTTCTTTAATTCATCGATAGAAAAGTTGTAATTTTTTGAAAAATCGTTATTTCCATATTTTTGCTCATAATTTGCAAGCAATTCATTTGAATGATTGTAATTTTCCAATCCTCTTTCTAAAAGAGCGTATCGAAGCTGTTGTTCTTTAGATAACAATCCTTTTTTATTAAGGAAACTATACCATTCAGCTGCCTTTTTTCGATTACCTATTTTATCGTAACTGTCAGCTATTTTTGAAGCAACGACTGAAGAATCTGTTTTTCTTGCCAAGGCATCTTCGTAAGCTTCACTAGCATAATAATATGCGTTAGCATCATACATTTTATCCGCATATTTCAAACGGCTATTTTGCGCATTGGTAATTGTCGTTATGCAAAATATAATTATGATTGTAAGAAATATATTTTTAAGAATTTGTGTTTTCATTTATAGCATCTTTTAATGTGATTAAAAATAACGAGGAGTTGCAATGGATTTGTTCTTAAATAACAAGTCATAACTTAATAAAAGTTCATGTGTTCCATAATTGTAATTACGTAATTTTGTTGTTGAATAATCGAAGGCATAACCAATCTTAAATTGATTTGAGATTTGATATTGAACCATAAACCCAGCACTTTCCATTAGGCGGTAATTAGCCCCAAGCCAAACTTTGTCGTAGAAGATAAATGCTAGACTCATATCTAACGCTATTGGTGCTTGTTCTGTTATTTTTAACATGGCACTTGGTCTAATTTTTAGCATTCGACCTGTTTTTATATATCCACCAACTGTAAAATAATAATGACGTTGTGCAATGTATTCTATATTAGTAAAATCTCCCGCCTTTTTCAAATTGTCTATAATTCGCGGTATTGCAAAACCAGCAAACCATTGTGTTGATTGGTAGTAAATACCTGCTCCTACGTTTGGTTGTATGTCATTTCTAAACTGCACATTGACAAATTGATCGTTTTGATCTTGTTTTGTCAATTTCATCAAGTCACCATTCAGTAAATTAATTCCTCCCTTAACACCAAATGAAAGTCTCCCATTGTGTTTTTTAAATTTTAAACTATATGAGAAATCAAGGTTAAACCATGTTGAATTTGTTGGACCAACATTGTCGTTTAATAAGCTAAATCCTAAACCAATATTTTCATAACGAAGAGGGGTATGTAAGCTAAATGTAGTACTCATTGGTGCTCCTTTAAATCCTGCCCATTGTTGTCTATGAAGAGCAGATATATTCATCATATTTCTACTTCCTGCATATGCTGGATTATAGTAAAGCATGTTGTCCATATATTGAGAAAACTGTGCTTCTTGTTGAGAATAAGAGTAATTTAAGAGGCAAGTAGCCATTATTACACTTAATGATAGTAATTTGATTGCTTTCATATTGCTTTATTATAGTGGAAAAAAGAAGCTCTAATTTTATAGAACTTCTTTTTTGATTTATATTATCTTTTTAAATAAACGTAACCTTTGTAAATTTCACCCGAATTTGGCTGACCTTCTTCACCTCCTAATTGAAGAATATAGTAATAGGTTCCTTCTGGAAGATTGTCACCACCAACATTCAATTTACTAATAGAAGATCCATCCCAGTCATTCAGATAATTATCATTTTGATAAACTTCTGTACCCCAGCGGTTGTATATCCAAACCTTTGAATTTGGATAAGCATCTAATCCACCTATATAGAATACATCGTTAAGACCATCTTTGTTTGGTGTAAAGATTTCAGGTATTACAATTTCACATACTTCTACAATAAGAACAATTTCTTTTTGGTCTGTACAGTCATTAGAATTACTTGCTACTACAGTATATTTGCCTGCATTTGTTGCTAGAGCAGTCTCTATAACATAACTTGAACCAATTCCTACTTGCGTTGTTCCATGATACCATGTATAAGTATAAGATGAATCAGGATTTTCGATACTTAATATAGTTCCCAAACCTGAGCATACTATTACCGTATCTTTATTACCTACAAAGTTTATTGTAGGTAATTCATCAACAATCACATTAAATGAATAAGTAGTCACATTTCCATTGACATCAGTTACTGTATAAGTAACTGTTGTTGTACCAACAGGTAATATATCCCCACTTTGATGAGTACTTGTAACTGTCTGTATAGCACAATTGTCTGAAATTGTTTCTTGCCATACTGCTGGTTCTCCTTCACAGAAGATACCAGACGCTGGAACAACATTAACTATTGGTTTAATAGTATCTGCTATCGTTAATACAAATGAGCAATTACTAGAATTCCCATTGTTATCTGTTGCTGTTATAACAATTGTATGAGTACCTACTCCAAGTTGTGTACCTGCTGCAGGTTGTTGAGTTACTACTAAAGTTCCACTAGCAATATCACTACAATTATCAGTGATATTTAATTGAGAGCTAGTTGTAAAGTCTGGAACTATTATATCACATGAAGCTGTTGTAGAAAATAAAGTTGTATCATTAATACATCCACCATTAAACACTGGTGATAATGTGTCTGCAACAACTAAATTAAAGTTACATGTACTTGAATTACCACTGTTATCCAATGCTGTAATAGTTACAACATGTGTTCCTGAACCTAATACAGTTCCTGCTACTGGATTTTGAGAGACTGTTATCGTTCCACTTGTTATGTTACCACAATTGTCAACAATATCTAATTGAGTACTTGATGTAAAATCTGGAACAACAATATCACATGTTGCCGGATCATTAGAGAATAAAGTCGTATCACTGATACAGGAATTAAATACTGGTGCTTCATCATCTCCTATTGCTATACTATATGTTGCAACATCATCAGGGCATCCTCCTGTACCCGTTACTGTATATGTCACATTAATAGTTCCTGTACTAGATGCAGATAAATTACCAGATGCATCAATTGTTGCTATTAATGGATCAGAAGTTCCCCATGAGCCTCCTGTATCACCATTAGATGTATAAGTTGCTGTACCTGATGGACATAGTGTTGTGAGTCCTGAAATTGTTCCAGCATCAGCAGGTGTTGAAACAGTTACTTGTTGAGTAGATGAGTTTGGACATGCACCAGGTGTAGTGTATTTCACTGTATAAGTTGTGCCTCCTACTCCGTTAGATATAGCCCCTGTTGATGCATTAATTGTTGCACCGTCAGAGACAGCAGGATCAAAACTAAATGTACCTCCAGGTGTTGCAATATTTGATGCATTATTTGATTCTCCAGCACAAAAATCTGTTAAAGTAAATGAAGCATTAACAGCTGCTGGGTTTGATAAAGAAGCACTTGTAGAAACAGTACAACTATTTTGATCGGTAACTTGAACACTATAACTTCCTGCACATAATCCTGAAATAGAATTGGAGTTTACACCAATTGGGTTACCACCTTGGTCAAACCATTGATAGTTTAAAACACCAGTTCCACCACTTGCAGCTATTGAAATAGAACCATCACAAGAACCATTACAATTTGGATTAGATGGGGTAATATTGTTAATTGTAGGTGCACCTAAATTACTTAAACTTATAGTTCCCACAGCCGTACAACCTAATGCATCTGTTATTAAAACATTATATGTAGCTGCTCCTAATCCTGTGAATGTACCTGTTCCTTGAGTCGTTAAACCATTATCTATTGAATAAGTATAACCAGGTGTGCCTCCATTTGGAACTAAGACTATTTGTCCGTTTGATGCTCCACATGTTGGATTAGTTGGAGTAGATGAATAACTTGGTGATGGATTTACGTTAACAGTAACTTGAGCTAAACTTTGACATCCATTCAATCCTGTTGCTGTAACATCATAAATAGTTGTTATACTTGGTGAAACAGAATGTGATGCACCCGATCCAACACCGTTATTCCATGAATAGCTTGTTCCTGCAGGTCCAGACACAGAAATGACTGAAGAATTTCCAGAACAAATCGTTGATGGAGTAGCGTTAGTGTTTATGGAAGGTTTAGCATTAATAGAAACATTAACTGAAGCTTGTGCTGTACATCCTGCACCATTTGTAACTGTTACTATATATGAACCAGCATTTGCACTTGTTGAAGATCCAATAGTCGGGTTTTGTAATGTTGAAGTATAACTATTAGGTCCAGTCCAACTATATGTACCACCACCTGTAGCTGTTAGATTAATATCTTCTCCTTCACAAACAGGGCTGTTAGAGTTTGCAGTTGCCGTAGGGTTGTCATTAACCGTAACAGAAATATTCGATGAATTAGAACATCCTGTACTTGCTGTCATAGTAACAGTATATGTGCCAGACATTGAAGAAGTAGCATTAAGTATTGTTGGGTTTTGGCTTGTTGATGAATAACTGTTTGGTCCAGTCCAGCTATAAGATGTTCCTCCAGCAGTTGCAGTTAAATTAATTGATTGTCCAACACAAATAGGAGAATTAACTCCAGCAGTAATTGTTGGTAATGAATTAACTGTTACACTTACTTGAGCATCTGCTTTACAGCCATTGGAACCTGTTACTGTAACTGTATAAGTACCAGACATAGAAGTCGTAGCGTTTGAAATAACAGGGTTTTGCTGAGTTGATGTAAATCCATTTGGTCCTGACCAACTGTATGTACCACCTCCTGTTCCACCTAAATTAATAGTACCTCCTACACAGAATGGTGCTGTATGGACTGTTGCACCAGGGTCAGGTAGTGAATTTACAGTTATAACAACCGATTCTTGAGAAGAACAAGAACCATTTGACACAGTTACTGTATATGTACCAGACATAGCTGTCGTAGCATTTGATATTACAGGGTTTTGTTGAGTTGATGTAAAGCTATTCGGACCAGTCCAATTATATGAAGTACCACCAGATGAACTTAAGTTAATAGTTTCACCAGCACATAGAGTAGGTTTTGGTGAAGATGCAGATGCTGTTGGTGCTGTATTAACTGTAACTGTTACATTTGCTGTTGCCGTACAACCATTTGAGCCTGTAACTGTTACCTGGTAACTTCCTGCATTCGCACCTGTTGCATTAGTAATTGTAGGGTTTTGTTGGGTTGATGTAAATCCATTTGGACCCGACCAACTATATGTACCACCACCTGTAGCTGTTAAATTAATTGCATCACCTACACAAGGACTATTACCTGAAATTGTAACAGTTGGTTTTGTGTTAACTACTACATTTACAGTAGTTGATTTGCTACAACCATTTTGGGTTACATTAACGGTATATATTCCAGCATTATCTGACGTTACACTTGTAATCGAAGGGTTTTGTAGAGTGGATGTAAACCCATCAGGTCCCGACCAACTATAACTACTTCCTCCTGTTCCACTTAAATTTATTGTTTCTCCCTCACAAACAGGTGAATTAGAACTTGCACTTGGATCTGGTAATGAAGTTATAGACACATTGACAGTTGCTTGTGCAGAACAACCAGCTAAATTAGTTACTGTTACAGTATATGTTCCTGCATTAGATGCTGTTGCATTCGTAATACTAGGGTTTTGTTGTGTTGATGTATATCCATTAGGTCCTGTCCAGCTATAAGAACCTAAGATTCCACCTCCTCCAGAAGTTAGATTTATAGTGCTTCCAGTACATACAGGGCTATTTGACCCTATCGTAGGTGTTGGTTTTGGATTTACAGTAACTGATACATTTGCTGTTGATATACAACCATTTGCTGCTGTTACTGTAAGAATATAAGTCCCTGCATTTGCACTTACAGCTGATGAAATTGTTGGATTTTGAATACTGCTCGTAAATCCACTTGGTCCAGTCCAACTATAAGTTCCACCGCCTGATGATGTGAAATTAATAGGATCACCAACGCATACTGGACTGTTTGATGAAGCCGTTGCTGTTGGACTTGGGTTTACCGTTACATTCGTTGTTAAAGTTGTTGAACATGTTCCATTTGAAGCAAGTAGTGTATAAGTTCCAGTTGCTGCTGTTGTTGCATTGGATATCGATGGATTTTGAACACTGCTCGTAAATCCATTAGGTCCTGTCCAACTGTATGTTGTTGCACTTCCTCCAGCAGATAAATTTAAGGTTTGACCAGAACAAATAGGACTATTTGATGTTGGATTAATTGTTGGTGATGTATTGACTACAACAATGGTTTGAACATCATCTGTACATCCACCAGCATCTGTAACAGTTAATGTGTATGTTCCTGCAGCAGCAGCAGTTACACTAGAAATTGAAGGGTTTTGACTGGTTGATGTAAATCCATTAGGTCCTGACCAGCTATATGAATAAGGTGAAGTACCACCTGTTGCACCTCCTGATAATGATAATGTTTGCCCTATACATACAGGGCTATTAGAAGATGCTGTTGCTGTTGGACTTGAAGGAATTGTATAAGTAATGATTACTATTCCTGTAGCGCCACTTCCACCAGTTGAAGTTTGCCAACTTCCAGGCCATGTATTTAGGTGGATCGCACCACCACCACCACCAGCTCCATAAATAGCTCCATTTGTACCATTTTGAATATCTCGGTTAGTAATGTTATTTAGTCTTCCATCACCTCCTTTTCCTCCATAAAGGTTACCACCATTTCCACCAATACCTTGAACTGCCGGATTTGCAGGTGCAGTAGCATTTGAGCCATTTGCTGTTGATCCAGCACCTCCACCTCCTGCACCACTTCCGTCTCTATTTGAGGCACTATGATTACCCATAGATCCATTTCCTCCTGTATAATTTCCTGAACCATTAGATCCTATACCTCCTGCACCTCCTGCTCCGTTATCTCCAATATGATATCCATTCCCATTATTGTAAACTCTAGCTCCACCACCTCCAGTACCTCCTGTGGCAGTTAATGTACCAAAAGGAATTGTTGCTGGTCCACTAAAAGTACTTGTTCCGCCATTAAGTCCATTACCAGCTGCAGCGCTACCGGAATTGCCTATTCCACCTGCTCCTGCAGCCCCAACAGTGAAATTATATACTTCACCAGGTGTAACCGTATAAGTTCTTGTGGCTGCACCACCACCACCGCCACCTCCTCCTTCAGAACAGGCTTCTTCGCCAGAATTGGTTTGTCTTGAGGCAGTACCTCCACCACCTCCACCACCTCCAATTACTGTTACTGTAATTGAAGTTACACAGGAAGGCACAGTCCATGATCCACTTGTGGTAAATGTCACTGTCGTTTGACCAATTCCAATAAAATTAAGGAAAAAGGATAAAAACCCTAGCAATAGTAGCGATATCTTATTCATAGTAGAAATAGTTTTTAAATTATTTTTCTAATCAATATAATTACTGATTATTTTTTTAAAAGTCTGTTATAAAAATAATTACTTATGCAAATATTTAAAAAAATATTGTTTTGATTAATTTTTAATTTAGTTTTAAATGCTAAATTAAACAAATTAACAAGTAAAAGTTAAAAATTAAACAAAATTTAATCCACGTAACTCAACTTGATCATATTGGATTTTCCTAAATCTTCAAGTGGAATGGAAGTAATATTTATCACCAATTCACCGTCTTTTAGCAATCCCTTATCTTTTAGTATGTTTTTGATGTCTGAAATGGTTTGGTTGGTGGATATTCGTTTGTCGTAATAAAAACCTTTCACACCCCATATCAAGTTAATCTGAGTTAAAATGCTGCGGTTACTTGTAAATATGTAAATTGGGCATTTTGGGCGTTGTGAGGCCAATTTATAAGCTGTATATCCTGAAAAAGTCATGGTAAGAATTGCATCAGCATCTGTACGTTGCGCCAATCTAACTGCATTAAAACAAATTGAATCTGTAATAAATCGTGCTTGATTTCTTTCTGGAGCTTCTTCTTTATTGTACATTCCTTCAAACGTTTCCATTTTTTCAATGATATCAGCCATTGTTTGAATTACTTCAACAGGATGTGCACCAACCGATGTTTCACCAGAAAGCATTACCGCATCAGCACCATCCAAAACAGCATTTGCAACGTCGTTTACTTCTGCTCTGGTAGGCATTAAATTGGATATCATTGACTCCATCATCTGTGTAGCAACAATTACTGGTTTGGCATTCATTCTTGCACGGGTGATAATCATTTTTTGAATTAATGGAACGTTTTGAAAAGGCACTTCAACACCCAAGTCACCTCTAGCAACCATCAATGCATCTGCTTCTTTGATAATTTCTTCAATCGTTTCAACAGCTTCTGGTTTTTCTATTTTAGCAATCACTTTTGCTTTTGCTTCGCGTGCTGCAATGATGTTCTTTAATTCTCTGACATCTTCGGGTTTTCTTACAAATGATAACCCAATCCAATCTACACCATGTTCCAAAGCAAAATTCAAGTCTTCTCTATCTTTGTCGGTCAATGAAGGCATTGAGATAGCTGTGTTGGGAAAATTAACTCCTTTTTTAGAAGATAAAATTCCACCTTGAATGACTTTAGCTTTAAATGTGTCTTTTTTATTGGTTTCTGTAACTTCAAGTGCCAATTTACCATCGTCTAATAGTATTTTTTCACCTGCGTTTACATCTTTCGGCAATTGCTCGTAATTAATAGAAAAATGTTTTGCTGTACCCAGTACTTTTTTAGTCGTTATTTTTACGATTGCACCTTCTTCCAATAAAACACCATTGTTTTGCATTTCATGGGTACGAATTTTAGGTCCTTGTAAGTCGGCAAGTATTGCAACGTTTAATGCCAATTCTTCATTCAGTTCTCGGATGTTTTTGATTGATTCAATATGGGCTTCATAGCCACCGTGTGAAAAATTTAAACGACAAACATTTAAACCAGCCAAAAACATTTTTTTTAATGTTTCTTTATTTGCTGTTGATGGACCGAGTGTTGCTACAATTTTAGTTCTTTTCATTTTACAATATAATATTTTTTGTTGATGATAAGGTATCAGGATCTAAGATGAATACTGCTAGAATACAATCAATTTGTTTTAACTTATCTCCAAGTAATTTTTTTTCAATTACTTCATTTTCTTCTATCAATAAAAAATAATCAATTGATGGTTTTTCAGGTATTAAGAATTTACCATTTTCTTTATTTTTTATTAAATAGTAGTTAACCCGATTATCATCATCGTAGTATTCAAACATGGAATGCTTCTGATGAATTTGTTCGTTTTTTTTAGTGATAGTAATTACGAAAGGGTTATCTGACTGAGCAAATTGAAATGTTAATGCTTTATTAATGTTCCACGCTAGTCTATAGCCATTGTGATGGCTACAAATACCAATCAGATCAAATGCAATTTTCTCATCATCTATGTCCAATAAGTGTTTTTTTTGTTTAGCCATAGTCACTCAAAAATTGTCACACAAAACGTTGCCCTCTCTTATCGTTTGAGAAGAATATCAAAATCAGAAGAGAAAGATTAATTATTGTCTTCGTTAACCGAAGGCTTTATATAAGCATCTTTAAAGTTCAGATCTTCTAAAATATTAGCCTTAACACCTTTAACTCTAGCATTTACCATGAATAGCATATTGTTTACTACCAATGGTGCAACTACAGCGTCTTGTGCAATTTTAGATTGTGCTTTGATAAAATAATAACCTCTTTTTCTAGCATCTTTTTCTAATTGAGCTGCTTGATAGTTGGTATTAAATTCATCATTGCTATATCTAAACTGATTAGCAACATTATTATTAGAATAAAAGTTTTCTAAGAAAGATAATGGACTTGGATAATCAGCTATCCAACCTGCTCTCCAAATTTTTGCTTCACCATTGCTGATTGCTGCTTCTCTTTCTGTCAATGTACACAATTTAATTGACAAGTTAACATTCAACTCGCGTTTGATGATTGCACAGTAACCTTTGATTAACGCTTCGTTTTTAGAACCTTCAACACCGTTAACATAAATCACCGTTTCAGGGAAGTTGTTACCATTTGCATAACCAGCTTGAGCTAATAATTTACGTGCCTTTTCTGGATTAACTGCTGGAGAAGGTGTTTGGTTATTTGTGCCTTCAATTTCTGGAACAAAACCATTTGTTGCAGGATATCCATCACCACCAATGTACTTTTCAATCAATTCAGAAGGGTCAACTGCATAAACAAATGCTTCTCTAACATCTTTGGAAGCAAATACGCCTTCAGCAGTGTTAAATCCAATGTATTCAATGTTTAAACTTTGTGAAGATTCTACTTTATGCTTCACGTTCTTTCCAGCCATCGCTTCTTGTAATGTTCCCAATACATTTTCGATTTCATCAGCAGGAATGTCTAACAATAAATCAATATCCTTGTTTCTGAAAGCCAACATTTCTTCTTTTTTACTTGGAATGTATTTAAGAAGAATAGAAGATAAATAAGGCAATTGGTTACCAAATTCATCTTTTTGCCAGTAACTGTCGTTTCTAACCAATCGAATACCATTTTTATCCATTTTTTCTAATTTAAATGGACCTGTTCCTACTGGATGTGTTTTTATGTCGTTGCCATATTTTTCAATTGCTTCTTTCGGGAAGATAACAATGTTTTTTCTAGTCAATAACTCTTCAAAACCAATGAATGGTTTGTTTAAAGTAATTTCAACAGCATCACCTTTTACTTTAATTCCAGGAACACCATCTTTAGGGAAAGATTTTGTTGAAGATGCCTTAAACTCAGAAGCACCCTTGATTTTATTTACTAATGAATTTTCATCTTTATTTAACTCACTTCCAGAACAAGCAAAATCAAGTGAATATTTAACATCCTCAGGAGTTAACTCTCTTCCTTTTCCACCGAAACAAGCATCTTCGTGAAAATAAACACCTTTTCTAATTTTGAATGTATATACATCACCCGCATCATTTGAAGAAAAATCAGTTGCTATACCTGGAATTACTTTTAATGTTGTTGGCTCAATATTTAATAGCGTTTCGTAAATTTGAGAAGAAATGCTAATTACATGCTTGTTTGCAGCAGCAAGTGGAAAAGTTTCATTAATTTCTTCAGAATTAGAGAAAACTAATTCACCACCGTATGTTCTACCACCATTAATTAATGTGATATCATCTGTTTTTGTTTCCTTTCCTCCACAAGAAGTTAATAGTAGTATAGAGGAGAGAGTAATATAATAAATTGACTTCATTTCCAATGAAAGATTAAAATTTAAGATACAAATATAAAAATATTTAATTAATCGTTTGTATTATCTTAATTTTTTTACGTATAGTTTTTATAAAAGTTTCATTATTTGGTAATTAAATTCAAATAATTTATTTTTTCTATTCATATCCAATGGTTGTTCGCACACGTTTTAAAACAGATTGAGCATATTTTCGAGCTTTTTCTTCTCCAACAGTTAATGCTTCAATAATTTCTTGTGGATGTTCCATTAAATACCAATATTTTTCTCGTTGAGCTTTGTATTTTGCGACAATTAAGTCAAAAAGT
Source organism: Crocinitomicaceae bacterium (assembly GCA_023957475.1). Taxonomy (GTDB): domain Bacteria; phylum Bacteroidota; class Bacteroidia; order Flavobacteriales_D; family Crocinitomicaceae; genus Taishania. Next base: position 28,873 of record JAMLHA010000001.1, read on the forward strand.
GCTTGTTTGGCATGCCCATATCCATACCCTCCAGCTTTGTATAATTGTGCCATGTTTTCAATTTCTTCTTCCGTTGCCAATAACTTGTATAAAGCAAAAACATGACACGTTTCTGGATCTTTTGGATCTTCCAATTCTTTGCTATCTGTTTGGATGGACATGATTTGTTTTCTCAATTGCTTGTCTGGTAAAAAGATATTGATGAAATTATTTCTTGATTTACTCATTTTTTGACCATCTGTGCCTGGAATAATCTTCGTGTTCTCGTTTACAATTGCTTCTGGAATGACAAATATCTCTTTAAATTGTGCATGAAAACGTGAAGCAACATCTCGGGTAAATTCAAGGTGTTGTTCTTGGTCTTTTCCAACCGGAACAAATTCAGCATCGTATAGTAAAATATCTGCCGCCATTAACATAGGGTAGGTAAATAACCCTCCGTTTACATCGCCCAATCGATCGGCTTTGTCTTTGAAACCATGTGCCAAACTCAATCGTGAAAATGGAAACAAACAAAGCAAATACCACATCAATTCGGTCACTTCGGGTATCTGACTTTGACGGTAAAAAACCGTTTTATGAATATCTACTCCAAAACTTAACCAAGTTGCTGCTGTCGATAACGTGTTTTCGCGTAATTCTGTCGGGTTTTTAATTTGTGTAAATGAATGCAAGTCCGCAATAAATAAAAACGCTTCGTTTTCTGTCTTGTTTGACATTTCTATTGCTGGAATAATTGCTCCTAATAAATTCCCTAAATGTGGAGTACCAGTGCTTTGAATACCTGTTAAAATTCGTGACATATTTAGATTTTGATGCGAAGATAATCATTAATTTATTTAAATACTTTGATTGTTTTAAGAAAGAAACCTAAATTTGCAGTGTTAAAATCTAAAAAAATGAGATTTAATTTAACCAAAGAATTTATCGATCAAACGAAAACTGCAATTGCGGCGAATGATGCTGATTGGTTAAAATTGAATGTTTTAGATTTACACTTTGCCGATATCGCTGAGATTCTTCATCCTCTAACCAATGCAGAAGCTAAGTTTGTTTACTTCTTAATGGATGAAGATCAACAATCTGAGGTGCTGATGGAGTTGGAAGAGGATGTTCGGGATCGTTTCCTAGCTTCTTTATCTACTCAAGAAATTGCTTCTCAATTAGAAAATCTGGATTCGGATGATGCGGCTGATATCTTAGGTGAATTGTCCGACAAGAAAGTGCAAGAGGTCATTTCCTTGATGCAGGATGATGAGGCTGCTGGTGATATCGTTGATTTGTTGAAATACAAAGACGGGACAGCTGGTAGTTTGATGCAGAAGGAGTTTATCAAGGCTAAAATTGATTGGGCAATTGATAGAGCTTTGTTGGAACTAAGAAGACAAGCTGAGGACGTTAAACGTGTTTATACTATTTATGTAGTGGATGATTCTGACCGTTTAATGGGAGTGCTTTCATTGAAAGATATGCTCTATTCTAAACCAAAAACAAAAATTGCGGACATTTACAACGAAAAAAATATCATTTCAGTAAAAACCAATGAGATAACTGAAGTTGTTGCCAAAACAATGGATAAATACGGTCTTGTGTCCATTCCTGTTGTTGATTTACAAAATAAATTGGTGGGAAGAATTACCATTGATGACGTTGTAGAATTTATCAAAGAGGAAGCGGATAAAGATTTTCAAATGGCTTCTGGTATCTCCGAAAAGGTAGAACATTCTTCTTCTGTTTGGAAAATCTCTAGAGCTCGTTTGCCTTGGTTGATTATTGGAATGTTGGGTGGTACAATGAGTGCACACGTTATTTCTGGTTTCGAAGAGCAAATTAGTCAAGTTACGGCATTGGCATTTTTTATTCCGTTGATTACTGCGATGGGTGGAAATGTTGGTGTGCAATCTTCTGCTATTGTGGTGCAATCTCTTGCTAAGGGAAGCGATATTTTTTCCAATGTGTTTAAAAAAGTAGGAAAAGAACTCTTAGTGGCAATTTTGAATGGTGTATTGCTTTCTACTATTATATATGGTATTGGAATTTTATTTGAAGGTGCTAAATTGGCTATCGTAGTTAGTCTTTCCTTATTTACGGTGATTATTTTTGCCTCTGTTTTTGGTGTTTTGATTCCTTTGGGATTAAAGAAATTTAAAGTTGACCCTGCGTTGGCTATAGGTCCTTTTGTCACCACTCTAAACGATATTATCGGTTTGTTTATCTACTTTACAATCGGCGTTTATTTATACAAATTCTAATGAAAGTTTTATTTATTGACACGGTTCACGACATTCTTCAAAAGAGATTGGAACAAAAAGGTGTTGAATGCATTGACGGCACAACGTGGTCTTTGGAAGTAACAAAAGAAGCACTAACTGATATGGACGGAATCGTTATTCGTTCTCGTTTTAGATTGGATGAAAGTATTCTAAAGTTTGCTCCTCAACTCAAATTTATTGCTCGTTCTGGCGCAGGAATGGAAAATATCGACAGTGATTATTGCGAAAAAAGGAATATCCAACTATTCAATGCTCCCGAAGGAAATTGCACAGCTGTTGCCGAACATGCTCTTGGCATGATTTTAGCACTATTTAATCAACTGAAGAAAGGAGATGCAGAAATAAGAAAAGGAATTTGGGATAGAGAAGGAAATAGGGGGTTGGAGTTGACTGGAAAAACGGTTGGTATTATCGGATATGGTCACAATGGAAGTGCTTTTGCGAAAGTGTTAAGGGGCTTTGATTGTAAAATATTGGCGTATGATAAATACAAAACAGGCTTTGGAAATGATTGGGTGACAGAGTCAACGTTGGAGGAATTGTACGAACAAGCAGAAATCATTAGTTTTCATATTCCACAAAACGAAGAAACTATTTATTGGGGAAATACCGATTTTTTTGAACAAGTGAAACACCCATTTTTTCTTATCAACCTATCACGGGGTAAAATTATAAGAATTGCAGATCTGATGAATGCCATCAATAACGGTAAAGTGAAAGGTGCTGTGTTGGATGTTTTGGAGTTTGAAAGTTCAAGTTTTGCTTCAATTTTTGGAGAAGATATCCCAACAGATTTTAAAGAATTGATAAAAAGTGATAAAGTGTTGCTCTCACCACATGTTGGTGGATGGACAGTTGAAAGCTATTTTAAATTGAGCAACGTATTAGCGGATAAAGTTATTGCAGCATATTTTTGATTATTCCAAACTCAAAGCAACAATACAATTTTACGTAAAACTTTCAAACACGAAGCTTTTTGGAGTTTTGCTTTGAACGATTTATAGCGACTGCCTTCATTGTCCAAAATTTAATATTTCTTCTCTGTCGTTAGGTAAATTATATTTTTCCAATAGGTCTAACAAATATTTTTTAAAGTTTATACTTATTCCTCCTTCTGAACAGCAATACCCACCGTTTCCACTGCACATACACTCTCCTTGTCGTTGAACTCTTAAAGGAAAAGTTGCAAAAAGGTCGTTGGTCCACAAATTGATAAGAATTTCTTCTTTTACTTTCCCTTTCTTATAAAAGATTATCCCCAAGTCATACACGGGAGTGCTTGCTTGACTTTGTCCGTAAGAGTCTTTTTGTCTTATTATCCTATTAAATTCTTTTGCGTCTTCCGTTGTTAATGTTGCTTGTCCTGTAATTATTATAGTGTTAAGTCTTTCTCCTGTTTTGAAGTCATGTTCATAAGTCAGGTCATCTAAAGTTTGAACTACAACACTATCGTAATTTTTATATCTATAATCGTTCTTGACTCCCTGCCCGTAAACAGTTGCGCTTAATGGAAAGATAATATGTAAAAATAGTTGTTTCATTAATTATTTTCTTGATTTTCATTGGTTATCACTAACTTGTCAACCGTCAACAAGTCAACAAGTCATCTGTCATCAAGTCAACCAGTCATCAAATCAACCAGTCATCAAGTCACCCATCAATTTTCAACAATTTCAAGTCCAATAAAAAGTCAATATCTTCTTCGATCTTATTGCCAACAACAGCAATGTTTGCACCTGCTTGAAACAAAGATTCTATTTGATGAACAGAACGAATTCCGCCACCAACGATGATTGGCTGTTCTAACTTTTTAAACGCTTGAACCAATTCAGTAGAAACACTGTTTTTTGCGCCACTTCCTGCGTCCATAAAAATGGCTTGATGTCCAATTAATTTACCAGCCAACGCAGTTTGATAGGCGATGGAAATTTGGTGTTGCGGAATCGGGGTTGTTTGACTAACATAAGCAACAGATGATTGTGTGCCACCATCAATTAGTAAATAAGAAGTAGAAATTACTTCCAAATTAGATTCGGCAATTTTTTGAGCAGCTTGAACGTGGTGTGTGATTAAAAAATCTGGATTTCTTCCAGAAATTAAGTTCAACAATAAGATACCATCTGCTTGATCGGAAACTTGACTGGAAGAACCAGGGAAAATAATAAGCGGAATAGTGGCGTACTTTTTTAAAAAACCAATGGTTTGATTGAATTCTTTTTCACTTACGGTACTTCCACCAATAAATATGAAATCAACACCAGAAAAATGAATTTTTTCGGTTAACTGTTGCACTTGTTGTTCCGATTGGCATTTTTCAGGGTCAATCAAAACGGCAATTTTATGCTGATTTCTTATGGATTCAAGTAAGCTCATGAAGTGCAGTTGTGTTAATCGTTAAAATGTAATCACCTAGTATTAATGATACCAAATTTACACAAAATTTTTTATTATTTCTAACAATGTGGCAATTGAAAACACTTTCGCCGTCAAATTCGTCAATAATTAAATCTGTTTTGAAAATAACACCTTTTTTAGACGATAGCTTGTACAATGCTTCTTTACACGACCAAGCTCTTGTCATTAATAAGGTATCAGAAACATCTAAAACGTGCATTTCTTGCTCGTTAAGAAATTTTGTGTGCAACTTTTGCGATTTTGTACTGATGGGTTCAATGTCCACTCCTATTTTATATGTGTCACACACTGCTAAAACAACATAGTTGGCACAATGACTGATGGAAATATTGGTAGTTGTGTTTGCAATAGAAGGAGCGCCTTCTTCTGTGTAAAGAATTTCGTTGTCTTGGAAAATAGTCGTTTTCAAAACACGAGTAGCCACAAACTCACGCACCCTTTTATCACTTTTAAACTGAGTAATTAGTTGTTTTTCTTTTTCCGTTAAAAGATGAAAATAATCCGCTACTGTATAGTCATTATATACAATAGTATAGATGTCCATCCCCTTAAGTTTTATTTTTTCTAGCTGAAACATGCTTGTAAAACTACTTTTTTTAATAGAAATATGAAAAAAACCTAAAATGTATATTTTTTTTAGTGAGCTGTTTCAATTTAATTTTAATGGTATCAAATTGAAATTTTAAAGTGCTTAAAAAACACTTAAAATGAGCCTTCTAAAATGTTAAAATTATTTTTTTTCATTTCTTTATTTTATATTTGTTAACGAAAGTTAATTAACAAAAAATTAATTTTTTTTTAAATAGAAGGTAAATGTCAATTTAAAATTTCTATATTTACCGCTTTGTTTGTAGAAAATAAGTTTAATAATAGACTGTGCTTATGTTGAAAAATTTACATTTAGTAATTGTAAGTGTTTTAGTGTCAGTGACATGCTCATTCTCCCAATCAGGTTTGGGAACAATTAGAGGGTCGGTGATTGATGGTGACACAAGAGAGCCAATAGGGTATGCAAAAGTATTGCTTTTGCAAGATGGAACCGTAAAAGGTGGAGCGAATTCAGATGATGATGGTAAATTCCAAATCAACTCGATTGCGCCTGGTTCTTATGACGTGGAGGTGAGAAACGAGGGTGATGGTTATCAGCCAACCGCTATTAGAGGGGTTGTTGTCAATGCTGATAAAATCACGTTCTTGGATAACACTGAAATATCTAAACCAAAAGACATTAAGAATATTGAGGATGTCGTAGTTGTTGCGTATAAAGTTCCACTTATTAATAAAGATGGTGGTGCTTCTGGATCGACAATCACAGCAGAAGATATTTCTCGCTTACCAGTTCGTTCTGCAGCAGGTGTTGCTCAAACGGTTGGTGGTGTAAACACAGATGAAGGAAGTGGAGCAATTAGTGTGCGTGGTTCTCGTTCAGATGCTACCTATTATTATATAGATGGTATCAAAGTGCGTGGATCTGCTAACTTGCCAAAATCTGCTATTGAAGAGGTGTCCGTTATTACGGGTGGTTTGCCTGCCAATTACGGTGACGTTACCGGTGGGGTAATCTCTGTAACAACAAGAGGTCCTTCTTCAAGATTCTTTGGAAGTATTGAAGCAGTAACTTCTGGTTTCTACTTTAAAGGTAAAGATAAAGATGGATACGATGGAAAAGTATTTGGTTTAGACAAATATGCATATAACCTTGTAGAAGGAATGCTTTCTGGTCCGTTGTTTATGAAAAAAGATTCAACAGGTAAGAAAACAAAACCAATTTTAGGTTTCTTGGTTTCTGCCAACTATTTAAATGAATTGGATAACCGCCCGTTAAATGGAGGTAGTTATAGAATTAAAAAAGACATTAGAGATTCATTGTTGCAATATCCATTGGTGATGAACGCTAATGGTGACGGTACATTCTATAGAGCATCTTTGTTGAAAGAAAATGATTTCGAAAAAACAAAGTGGAGAATGAACGCAAGAAGCCAAAACGTTTCTGCTCAAGCAAAAATTGACGTAAATACTGGACCATCTGTGAATTTGTCTTTCGGTGGGTCATTAAACTATTACGATAGAAGTTTATACGATAGAAATAGTTCATTGTTTAACTTCCAAAACTTTGGAAAGGCAAAGAACTTGGACTGGAGGGTGTTTGGACGTTTGTCTCAACGTTTCTCAAATAATAGAGAAGGTTCTGCTTCTAAAGTAAAATCAGCATTTTACTCATTGATGTTTGACTACTCTCAATCAAGTCAAAAATCGTATGACCCTAAACATGGATTTAATATGTTTAACTACGGTCACGTAGGTACGTTTACTTCTACTTTCGACACGTCGTTTGTATTTGTTGACAGTTTGAACGCTTATGTAAACCAAGAGGTTCCATTCCAAAGTGGTGTTACTTTTACCGCTTCTGAAACAAATCCAGGTTTGTCAGCGTTGACAAATCAGTACTATGATTTGTTTGGTAGTGCTCGTGATTTTAATACAATTAGACAAGGAAACGGTTTGTTAAATGGTGATGCACCGATTTCTGTTTACCAAATTTGGAACAACTTAGGAGCTCCATACAATGGTTTTGGTATTTTCCAAAACAATCAGTTGCGTGTTACAGGTTCTGGTTCAATTAACGTTGGTGACCACTCTATCTCTTTAGGGTTTGAGTACGAGCAACGTACAGATAGAGGTTGGAGTTCTGGTGACAATGGTCCAATTGGTTTATGGTCTCTTGCTCGTTTGTTAGCTAATAGCCACATTACAGAGATTGATAAAAATGATCCAAATCCAACTATTTCACAAGAAGCTGGTTTTCAAAAAATTTATTACAACCGTTTAAATTCTGGTTATGCCTCTACTCACAATGGTCAATTTGGTGGTGCTCAAAGTGGAGCTTCAGGTGGTCAAGTTGATTACCAATCATTCTTCGATTACAATGTGCGTAAAGAATTAGGTTTAGATCCAGGTGGTAATGATTACATCCAAATTGATGCAATGGATCCAAGTAAATTGAATTTTGGAATGTTTGCACCAGATGAATTGTTGAACAATGGTAGATCTTATGTTTCTTATTATGGTTATGACCATGCAGGTAATAAAGTAAAAGGAAGAACAGATATCGATAAATATTTCAATGAATTTGATGAAAACGGAAACTACAAACGTTTCATCGGAGCTTTTTCTCCAACTTATATCTCTGGGTATATAATGGATAAGTTTGCATTCCGTGACTTGGTATTCAACGTTGGGGTTCGTGTGGACGTGTTTGATGCCAACCAACCAGTATTGAAAGATAAATATTTGTTCCATACAGCATTAACTGCTGGTGAAGCAAGAGCAAAAGTAGGTCAAGCTGATTATGATTGGGTTGCTATCCCAACTTCAATTGGTGATGATTATACAGTATATGTGGACGATGTTAAAGCACCAACACAAATCAACGGATTTAGAAAAGGTGATGTGTGGTACAATGCGAATGGTGATCAAATTGAAGACCCAGCTGCTCTTCGTGGTGCAAATGGTATCGCTCCTTGGTTAACAGATGCAGGCAAGGAAACAATTTCTAGTGATGCATTTAAAGATTACAAAGCACAAGTGAGTGTAATGCCTCGTATCGCATTCTCTTTCCCAGTGTCTGAAGAGTCTTCATTCTTTGCTCACTACGATATCTTAACAAAACGTCCTACAACAGGTGTTCGTTTTGACCCGTATGAATATCAATTTATTCAAACAAGAAGTGAGATTATTAATAACTCTAACTTGAGACCAGAGAAAACAATTGACTATGAATTAGGTTTCCAACAAGTGTTGACAAGAACATCTTCATTGAAAATCTCTGCTTTCTATCGTGAACAAAGAGATAACGTTCAGTTGATTAACGTGGTTGAAGCTTATCCTGCAACTTACAAAACATTTGGTAACATCGACTTTGGTACAGTAAAAGGGTTAACAATTGCTTATGACTTGAGAAGAACAGGAAATATCCGTATGACAGCAGCCTATACATTGCAGTTTGCTGACGGTACTGGTTCTGACGCTACATCAATGGCAGGTTTGATCAACGCAGGTTTACCAAACTTACGTGCTATCTTCCCTTATTCATTTGACCAACGTCATGCTTTTGCAATCTCTTTTGACTACCGTTATGGTACAGGTAAAGACTACAACGGTCCAAGAATTAAAGATTACGAAGTATTTGGAAACATGGGATTGAACATCATGGCAAATATTTACTCTGGTAATCCATATTCTAGAAAATTAGACATTGTAAACGAAGGTATGTTCCAACCTCAAGCATCAGGTTTGGATGGATCGACTAACGGTTCAAGATTGCCTTGGTCTTATAGATTGGATTTACAATTGGATAGAACATTTGAATTTGAAGTTGGTAAAAACGATGATAATAAACGTTCAACATACTTAAATGTATATTTACGTGTTACTAACTTGTTCAATCAGAAAAATATCTTATCTGTATATAGAGCAACAGGTAACTGGAATGATGATGGTTATTTAGAAGCAGCTAATAGCCAAACAGCCATTCAAAACCAAGTGGATGAACAATCTTTCAGAAGTTATTATTTAATGAAGATTCAAAATCCTTACAATATTAGTGCACCTAGAACAATTCGTTTAGGTATTAAATTTGACTTTTAATTCATACTAATTCAGAAGATATGAAAAATATAATTAAATCTACTTTAGTACTGGGAGCTTTTACCTTGCTTTCCAATATGTCACTAGCGTATTTATACACTGGTAGTAGCAACGTTCAGCCACAAGGTAACGGAACTAAAGCAAAACCTTCTAACAATGAGAAAGGTGCTGCTTGTGCCCCTGCTGTGAAAAAATATATTCTAGAATTTAACGACGTATCAGCTTTGCTTCAAATGGGTGGTCGTTTATTCGAAGATGAGCAAAAAGGAGTTGCAGGATACGAAGTTCCAAAAGGAGGTGGTGCAAAAGCAATCTTTGCTGCAGCCCTTTGGATGGGTGGTAGAGACCAAAATGGTCAGCTAAAATTAGCTGCCGTTCGTTTTCGTCAAGTTGGAAATGATTTTTGGGGAGGACCATTAACGGTTACTATTCCTTATCATTCAAATGTGAACTACGATCCATTGCAACCAGTAGGTGACAACACAATTCGTCCTTATGGTGATGCGAACATTTCTGGAGATGAATGTGCGAAGTACGATAAGTTCTTCCCTGTAAATAAAGCTTCTATTATTCGTTTTAGCTTGTGGTGGGAAGCGTGTGTAGATCCAAATAAAGAGCCAGGAGCTTGTGAATTGATTGGTGAAGAATCATTGCCAACAAATGCTGAGTTAGCAGCTATTACAGAATGGCCTGCACACGGTGATCCAAGTTTGTTCCAAGATTATTATTTAGCTCCTTTCTACGATAGAAATGCTGACCAAATCTACAACCCAATGGAAGATGGAGATTATCCTTGGTACGATGATATCTTGGGTAGAGATGATGTACAATGTGGTGTTGACCGTCGTGTAACCTTGTTTGGTGACCAAACAGTTTGGTTTGTATTCAACGATAAAGGTAACGTGCATACAGAATCACAAGGTGAACCAATTGGTATGGAAATTAGAGCACAAGCATTTGCTTTCGCTACTTCTGACGAAATCAACCGTATGACATTCTATAACTATGAGTTGATTAACCGTTCTACACAAACATTGACAAATACGTTTTTCTCTCAGTGGGTTGACCCAGACTTAGGATATTCTGGTGACGACTACGTAGGTTGTGACGTGTCTCGTGGATTGGGTTATTGTTACAATGGTACTTCAAATGATATAACGAATGGTTCTCAAATTGGATACGGACAAAATCCACCAGCTATTGGTGTTGACTTCTTCGAAGGACCTTACCAAGACCCAGATGGAATGGACAACCCTGGTCCTCAATGGAATTCAACTACTCAGTCATGGGATGTGCCAGATGTAAATGATGCGATTTTAAATAAAGGTATTGTTTATAACGGTATCGGTACTGGTTATGGTGATGGTGTAATTGATAATGAGCGTTTTGGTATGAGACGATTTACCTACTTTACCAATGCTGCATCTTATCCTTATACAGACCCATCAGTTGCAACACAATATTATAACTTCATGTCTGGATCTTGGGCGGATGGTTCATTGATTTCATTTGGTGGTCCTGGTTATGGTGGGGCTATGGCAACAGATTATGTGTTCCCAGGAGATTCAGATCCATTGCATTGGGGAACAAATGGTGTTGATCCTGGTAATGCTATTCCTTGGACAGAAGAATCTGCTGGTAACCCAGTAGGAGATAGACGTTTCGTACAATCTGCTGGACCATTTACATTGGTACCTGGAGCTATGAACAACATTACTGTAGGTATCGTTTACGGACGTGCTGCAGGTGGTGATTTGATGGCTTCTGTAGATGTAATGAAAACTGCCGATACAAAGGCACAAGCTTTGTTTGACGCATGCTTTAGAATTTTGGATCCGCCAAATGCACCTAAATTACAAATCCAAGAATTGGAAAATGAGTTGATTTTGACATTGTCAAATCCTACAACTTCTAATAACTATGGTGAAAAGTATGAAGAAATTGATGATATCAATATTCCAATTACAGAAACAGATAGATCATACCGTTTTGAAGGATACCAAATCTTCCAATTGGTGGATGATGCAGCATCTGTTGCAGATATCAAAGATGTTTCAAAAGCACGTTTAGTGGCTCAATGCGATATCAAAAACGGAGTGAAAGATTTGACAAACTTTACGTTGAATGAGCAATACGGTATCTTGGAAGGTAAACGTATGGTAACTGGAGCTGATAACGGTATTCAACATTCATTCAAATTAACTACCGATGCGTTTGCATTGGGTGATAATCGTTTGGTAAATCACAAGACATATTATTATGTTGCTGTTGCTTATGCATACAACCAATATAAACCTTATGACCAAAACGACCCTACTAAGTTGGATGGTCAGAAAACACCATATATTTCATCACGTTTATCGTATGATGGAACTGGTATCAAATCTATAGCAGCTGTGCCTCACAATCCACTTCCAGAATTGGGTGGTACATACCAAATTGCAGCGTATGGTGCTACACCAAGAATTACAAGATTGGATGGTTATGGTAACGGAAATAGAGCGTTGGAATTGACTGCTGAATCTCGTAATACGATTGTTAACAATGGTACTTTGGATAAAGTGAAATATGATTTTGGCGGTGGACCAATTAACGTGAAAGTTATTGACCCATTGAATGTGGTGAATGGTTTCTTTGTATTAGAATTTAAGGATTATGCACCTACATCTAGCATTAGTTCATACAACTCAGCAGATACTGCAAGTTGGGTAATTAAACGTTACGCAAGTGAAGGTGGTGCGTTGATTGATACAGTTGCTAGTTCACAAACTATCAATATCAATAATGAGCAACTTATTCCAGATTGGGGGGTTTCAGTTCAAATTACACAAGAAAAATATACGAACGAGAGTTCAACTCAATCTTATGAGTTCTATACAACACCAATTTCATCATCGATTGAATTTGCAGATAGTTCTAAGAGATGGTTGATGGCTATTCAAGATGATGATTTGTATAGACCAACTAACTGGATTCGTTCTGGAACAACTGAGGCAGGACCAGCAGATGCAACTGTGCCAGCTTGGTTAGATCCATCAAATTATGCAGATGAAGTGTCTTTTGGATCAGATCCAGACCAAGTGTATGAAAAAGTGTTAAATGGTGGTATTGCACCTCATAGAGTTACTGGTTATAACATTGAGTTTATGCCAATGGCTTATATGCCGAATGTAACGCCGTCTTATTCTAGAAAGTTAGCCTCTATTTCATATTTACCAAGCGTTGATATTGTAATTACTTCTGATAAGAGTAAATGGACACGTGTACCAGTTGTTGAAATGGGACGTGACAATACAATGACTATCGGTGGTGCTAAGGCTGGACAATTAAGAAAAAGTCCTAGTGTTGATAAAAATGGAAACCCAGATGGAACAGGTACAGGTATGGGATGGTTCCCTGGATATGCGATTGATTTAGAAACAGGAAATCGTTTATACATGGCATTTGGTGAAAATTCCTACATGACTCAAGATAACGGTCGTGATATGAAATGGAATCCTTCTGATAGAATGGTTGACCAAAATGGTAACTTCGTAATGGCAGGTGTTCATCCAGTGTGGATTTATGGAGCTAATATGCAAAAAATCAATGGTGTTCCAAATCACTTGAGAGATATGCCAGCTTACGACCCATCAGTTTCTGTTGCAAACAATTTCTTGGAACAAAAAATGAGAGAAATTGAAGCAGGAACAGATGTTACTAATAATACACGATTTGTTTATGGTAACTTGGCATGGATTTCTTATCCAATGTTAGCACCAGGGCAAAAATTATTATCTACTGATGTTACAATTAAGTTGCGTGTAAATAAAGAATATAAGAATTACGTGGCTACAAATGTAAATCAAGGAAGACCAACGTATTCTTGGAACATGGATGAAATTGCAACACAAACAGGAAATCGTCAGGCACTTTCAGAAGTATTGGAAATGATTAATGTTGTTCCTAATCCATATTTAGCATATTCTGAATACGAAAAGAGCAGATTAGACACACGTGTTAAGATTGTCAATCTACCAGATGTTTGTACAGTCACTATCTATTCTTCTAACGGTAAACTAATCCGTCAATTCAAGAAAGATAGCCCTGTAACTTCGGTTGATTGGGATTTGAATAACCACGCTAGAATACCAGTTGCCTCAGGTATGTATTTAATACATGTACAAGTACCTGATGTAGGTGAACGAGTGTTGAAGGCATTTATCGGTGTACGTCAAGTTGACTTACAAGGTATTTAATCATTGTTAATAAAGATTAATTGAAGAAAATGAGAAATTCAATTTTAAATACTAAAGCGCTTTTACTTTGTGGAGTTATTGTATTTGGTTTCACAGCTAAAGCAGGTAATGAGGATAGGGTAGGGCAAGCTGGAGCTGCTCACCTATTAATCAATCCTTGGGCTAGAAGCTCTGCAATGGGTGATGTTGGTATATCCTCTACAAAAGGATTGGAAGCAACGTTTACGAATATTGCAGGATTATCAAGTACTGAGAAAACTCAAATCAAGTTTAACTATACCAACTGGATGGGATCTATGACTGGTCTTTCATTGAATAGTGCTGGTATAGCTCAACGAGTTGGGAAAGTATCTGTAATTGCAGTAAGTATTCAAGCACTTAGTTATGGCGACATCATGATTACTACCGTTCAAAACCCAGAAGGGAATATCGGTACGTTTTCTCCAAGAGCAAATGTTTTTAATGTGGGTTATTCACATACCTTCTCTAATTCAATTTCGGGAGGTATTAACTTCAAAGTAATTTCCGAAAGTATCTCTAACATGAGAAGTACAGGTGTTGCAATTGATGCAGGTATCCGCTACGTGTCTGGTGAAAAAGAACAATTAAAGTTTGGTATTGCTTTGAAAAACGTTGGGCCAACAATGAAGTACAAAGGGGATGGTTTGAATACACAAGTAAAGTATTTAACATCTAGCTTTATTGGTTCATTGGAACAACGTACTGCAACTTTCGAAATGCCTTCTTTATTGTCAATCGGTGGTTCGTATGATTTCATTTTCAACGAAATGAATCAATTAACTTTGGCATTGGCTTTTACAGCAAACTCTTTTTCTTATGATCAATTTAGAATCGGATTGGATTATGGATTCTCTCATTCTAAAGTTGCTTTTAATTTAAGAGCAGGATATGTTTACGAAAAAGGTATTTTCAAAGCTGTAAACAGAGCAAATGCATTGATTGGACCTACTTGCGGTTTATCAGTTGATGCATTGGTTGGTGAGAAAAAACACGCTTTAGGAATTGAATATGCAGCTCGATTTGCTGGACCTTTCGGTGTGATTCACACTGTTGGGGCAACAATCAGTTTGAAATAAGATAAAGTTTTTTTATATTTGTATGACAAGGGAGTTCTTTTTGAACTCTCTTGTTTTATTTTTAAATCAAGTTGTAATGGCACAAATTAATTACTATTCAGTAGAAGGATTACAAAAATTAAAAGATGAATTGCATCAAATGAAAACAGTTCAGCGTCCTGCTATTTCCAATCAAATTGCTGAAGCAAGAGATAAAGGAGATTTATCAGAGAATGCTGAATACGATGCAGCCAAAGAAGCACAAGGAATCTTGGAAATGAAAATTGCCAAATTAGAAGCAATTGTTAGTAACGCTCGTTTAATTGATGATTCCAATATAGATACATCAAAAGTATTCATTCTTTCAAAAGTTAAAATTAAGAATGTGGCAAATGGTATGACAATGGATTATACACTTGTTGCAGAAAATGAAGCCAATTTGAAAGAAAAGAAAATTTCTGTAGAATCTCCTATTGGAAAAGGTTTGTTGGGGAAATCTGTTGGTGATATCGCTGATGTACAAACTCCTAACGGAATCATTAAGTTTGAAATCTTAGAAATCGGAAGATAATGGCTTCACTATTCACTAAAATTATCAATAAAGAGTTGCCTGCCTATGTAATTGCAGAAAATGATAAATTCTTAGCTTTTTTAGATATCATGCCATTACAAAGAGGCCATGTGTTGGTTATTCCTAAAACAGAAATTGACTATATTTTTGATATAGAAGATGCCCTTTTGGGTGAAATGATGGTGTTTGCAAAATCGGTAGCTAAAAAAATTAAAAAAGCAATGCCTTGCAAAAGAATTGGAGTTGCTGTTGTTGGACTAGAAGTACCTCACGCTCATATCCATTTAATTCCGATAAATTCGATAACGGATATGGATTTTTCGAACCCAAAACTCAAATTATCTGAAGAGGAAATGAATGAAATTAGAAATAAAATAGTTACTACTTAAATGTTAATTATTTTTAATATTTTTGATCAAATGATTTTTATTCTTAAATTAGTAAATAATTAAATTTAAAAAAATGTCTGGAATTATAGTTATTGGAATCATTGTATTACTTGTTGTTTGGGCTATCTCACTAAACAATAAATTAGTTGCACTTAAAAATAATAGAGAAAATGCATTTGCCGATATTGATGTGCAATTGAAACAACGCCATGATTTAATACCACAATTAATTGGTGCTGTAAAAGGGTATATGGAGCACGAAAGTTCTGTGCTTACAAAAGTAACCGAAATGCGTTCAAAAGCAATGAATGCTACTGATATCAATTCTAAAATTGAAGCTGAAAAAGGATTGGATGCAGCTATGAAAGAATTCAATATCCAAGTAGAAGCATATCCTGATTTAAAAGCAAGCTCAAACTTTTTACAACTTCAAGGTGAAATATCGGATATTGAAAATAAATTGGCTGCTGTTAGACGTTATTTTAATTCTGCTACTAAAGAATTGAATACAGCTATTGAGTCAATTCCTTCTAACATTGTTGCAAATTTCAAAAAAATGACTGTTCAACCGATGTACGATTTAGGTGTTGAACAACGTCAAGAGATGGATAAAGCTCCAGAGATAAAATTCTAAACGATAAGCATGGCGGCTTACGTAGGTTTACATGCGCAAATAAAAAGAAACAACAGTAAATCGATTTTATTGTTGATGGCTTTCCCTGCACTCATTTTATTGGGTGTTTATGCGGCACTGTTTTTTCTAACTGACGGAAGTAATCTTGATGAAATAAACTACAATTTCATTACAGTTATACCAGTTGTGCTTATCGCTGTTGGTATTTGGTTTTTCATTGCTTATTTCCTTCATTCTTCGTTGATTCAACATGCTACGCATTCTGCACCTTTAGAAAGAGCAAGCAATATGCGGGTATATAATTTAACCGAAAATTTGTGCATGTCAGTGGGTATGAAAATGCCTAAATTATACATTATTGAAACAGATGCCTTGAACGCTTTTGCTTCGGGAATCAATGAAAAAACATATTCGGTTACTTTAACGAGAGGGATCATCAACACACTGAATGATGAAGAATTGGAAGGTGTAATTGCACATGAGTTAACGCATATTAGAAACAAGGATGTACGTTTGTTAATTGTTACCATTGTCTTTGTCGGTATTTTTGGTGTTATCGTAGATATAGCTTTCAGATCATTACTTTATGGTAATCATTCCAGAAAACGAGATAGTAAAGATAGTGGAGGCGCTGCAATTTTGATTATTTTATTAATTGCTGTCGTACTGTATTTTTTCTCCATGATTTTTAAATTTGCTTTATCCAGAAGTAGAGAATATATGGCAGATGCAGGAGCCGTTGAGTTAACTAAAAACGCTCAAGCATTATCCAATGCACTTCGTAAAATTTCAGGAAATTCCACATTAAAAACGACCAATGATGAAGTAAAAGAATTGTTTATTGATAATGGAAATAATCTTTCAAAAGGATTTTTTTCATCAATTTCCAATATATTTGCAACACATCCTCCAATAGAAAAAAGAATAAAAGTATTGGAGCAACTATAGATTCCATTAATTATGATGCGTTTTTTTTACCTCAGTCTTAAAATTACACTACAATATACCTTAAGAATATATTATCCACGCCAAAAAACAATCAATTCTCCAAAAGAATTTTTTGGAAGAACAATTTATGTGAGCAACCATGCTGCATCTTTTATGGATCCTTTAGTTGTTGCTGGATTAAGAAGACCAATTGTGTTTTTTATGACACGTTCGGATGTTTTTACACCAATTACAAAACCTATTTTGTGGGCGGCTCACATGCTTCCAATCTACCGTGAACACGATGGCGAAGATACCAAGAAAAAAAACCAAGAAGTATTCCAAAAATGTAGCAAAGTTTTATCTTTTGGACGTAATTTATTGGTCTTCGGTGAAGGTTTTACCGATGATGTTTTTATTCGTCGCTTGAAACCTGTTAAAAAAGGAGCTGTAAGAATTGGTTTCAGCACGTTGGAAGAAATTAATTGGAAAAAGAAAATATACATTGCTGCTGTTGGATGTAATTATTCCGATCCAAATGAAATGCGAAGTGATTTATTGGTTTCTACGTCCCATAAAATTTGTTTGAATGATTACAAAGAAGAATATCTGTCAAATGCAAATAAAGTAATTACCGATCTTACAAAACAAATTGAGCGATTGATGCAAGAGCAGATTACACACGTTGAAAACAAAGATTTTGCTCCTTTTCATGAGGATATTATGAAAATTACACGAAAAGGAATGAATGCACGTTGCTCTGATACATCTATTCCATTGGAAAAAAGATGGAAGTATTCGCAACAATTGGCTCATTGGATGAATGCTCATTGTTCTGAGGATAATCAGCCATTGATGGAACTAAAAGATGAGTTGAAAACTTATTTTGGATTGCAGAAAAAAATGCGCTTAGACGAAAAATATTTCTACGAATACAAAACTAAAAATGGTTCACGATTAAAAGAAGTATTGATGATGTGCTTGTTAACGCCATTTGCCATTTTAGGATTGATACACTGTGGTTTACCATACTATTTAGTGAAACGTTTTGTGGAGAAATCATTTAAAAGAAGAGTGTTTTGGAGTTCCGTAAAATTGCTTTTAGCAAAAATAAGTATGGGATTGTTAAACATACCTTTTATTTTCCTTTTTTACCATTTCGTTTACCCAAGCTATTGGTTGGGATTTGCTTATTACGCTTCCATCGGATTATTCGGACTTGCAGCATATATGTGGTTTGTAAATTATAAATCCTTTAAAATAAAAGGAAAAATGAAAGCACTTGATATTGATAAATTTTGGAACAAAAGAGAAAATTTAGTTTCGAAAATAAAGGATTTAATACCAGTAGCTTAAAAAAATCAATAACAAAAGCAAGATTAATTAATTGTTTTAAGGATTTGAATAAAAAAAAAATTATCTTTGCTGACTTAAAAATTGATACCAAATGTTAGAAAATTTTAGTACAGACGAATTAAAAAGACAATTCAACAATAATAAAACATTAAGATTGGTTTCTTATGTTGCTGGAGGAATATTGGTTATTTTTGTTGGTTACTTAGTTTATTATCAATTTGTTTTTACTCCTAAAGACAAAAAATCGGAAGATGCGTATTGGTATGGATTAAACTTAGCAGCAAAAGATTCTACTGATTTAGCAATTGATGAATTAACGGCTCAAGTTAAAAAATACGATGGATACAAAGGTGGTGAAAATGCACAATTTGTTCTTGGTCGCCAATACATGGAAAAAGGTGATTTCAAAAAAGCATTGGAAGTATTGAAAGATGTGAAAGTAAAGGATACTTACTTGTCAGCAATGGCTTTGGGACTTCAAGGAGACTGCTTGAGTGAAATGAAAAACTACAAAGAAGCAGCTACTAAATACAAAGAAGCAGCTAAAGTAAGCGACAATGAATGGACTTCACCAATGTACTTGTTTAAAGCAGGTTTATGTGCTGAAGAATTACAAGATTTTGATGCTTCTTTGAAATTGTACAAAGAAATACAAGATAAATACACAACTTTTGCAAATAACAAATCAATTGATAAATACATCGCAAGAGTTTCTAATTTGAAAGAATAAAAACAATCATTATGGCAACAGCGAATCGCAATTTGTCAGAATACAATAAGGAATTTGTTCCTAATGGTGCCGATTACAAAGTCGGCATTGTTGTTTCTGAATGGAATGATACAATCACACTTAAATTATTAGAAGGTGCCAAAAGTGCGCTTATAGAGAATGGTGTGTTAGAAGAAAATATCGAAATTCGATTCGTTCCAGGAACGTTTGAACTATCTCTTGGTGCTCAATATTTCTGCGAAATGACCAATGTGGATGGTATTATCGCTATTGGAGTGGTCATTCAAGGAGAAACACGTCATTTTGACTTTGTTTGTTCTGGTGCAACTCAAGGAATTATGGATACAATGTTAAAATACAACAAACCAATTGGTTACTGTGTTTTAACAGATGAAAATATGCAACAGTCACTCGATAGAGCCGGTGGTAAATATGGAAATAAAGGGATAGATACTGCCATTGCAATTATGAAAATGATTAACCTATACCGCTCTTTTAGATAATTTTTCAAATTCACTGAAACATGGCTTTAATTAAATCAATATCAGGTATCCGCGGGACTATCGGTGGAGAAGTTGGTAATGGACTAACACCTGTGGATGCTGTTCGTTTTGCAGCTGCTTACGGAACATGGCTAAAAGAAAACAATCAAGGTAAATTAAAAGTGGTTATCGGTAGAGATGCCCGTATTTCTGGACAAATGATTTCAGATTTGGTTGTATCAACTTTGGTTGGACTTGGAATAGATGTTGTAAACATTGGTTTATCTACAACTCCAACTGTCGAAGTGGCGGTTCCTTTAGAAAAAGCAAACGGTGGCATTATTCTTACAGCAAGCCACAATCCAAAACAATGGAATGCATTAAAATTATTGAATGCTAAAGGTGAATTTATTTCGGCTGATGAAGGTCAACGAGTATTGGATATTGCCGAAAATGATGCCTATATTTTTGCAGAAGTGGATGATTTGGGTATTGTTACCATGGATGATTCTTATATGCAAAAGCACATTGATGCTGTGTTAAACCTACCATTGGTTGACAAAAAAGCAATCGAATCGGCTAATTTCTCTATTGTTGTTGATGCTGTTAATTCTACTGGTGGAATTTTTATTCCTGCACTTTTAGAAGCTTTAGGTGTAAAAAATGTGACAAAATTGTATTGTGACCCAACAGGACAATTTCCTCACAATCCAGAACCTCTTCCAGAGCATTTGACAGATTTGGCACATAAAATTGTTGAAGTAAAAGCAGATTTAGGTTTCACAGTTGACCCTGACGTAGATCGTTTAGCAATGGTTTGCGAAGATGGCTCTATGTTTGGAGAAGAATACACACTTGTTGCTGTAGCCGATTATGTTTTGACTCATACTCCAGGCGCTACTGTTTCAAACCTTTCTTCTACTCGTGCATTGCGAGACATTACAGAGGCAAGAAATCTGACATATACTGCTGCAGCTGTTGGTGAAGTGAATGTGGTGCAAACAATGAAAGATACCCATGCAATTATTGGCGGCGAAGGAAATGGCGGTGTTATATACCCTGAACTACATTACGGTCGTGATGCTTTGGTTGGAATAGCATTGTTTTTAAGTCACTTGGCACATAAAAAAATGACGGCTTCTCAATTGAGAGATAGCTACCCTCGCTATACCATTTCAAAAAATAAAATTGAGTTAACTCCTGCAATAAATGTGGATGCTGTTTTAGTAAAAATGGCAGAAAAATATGCCAATGAAGAAGTGGACACAACGGATGGGGTGAAAATCTACATCGGTAAAGAATGGGTACACTTACGAAAAAGCAATACAGAGCCAATTATTCGCATCTATTCGGAGAGTGAAAACGAAGAAAAAGCCAATCAATTTGCCGCAAAAATCATTCAAGAAATCAAAGCATTGATATAAGCTGGAATTCGAACCAACAATCGAACCAATAGTGTACGGATTTTCTGTTATCTTTGTTGAAAACAACGATTTGTGAGAAATTGTATTCTTTTCTTATTGTTATCAACAGCTGCTTATTCTCAAAACACGCAAACGATAAGCGGTAAAGTGCTTGAACAATTTACGTTTCAATCCATACCGTATGCAAAAATAGAAGTAGTTGGTACTGAATTTAAAACAGTTGCTGATTCAACAGGTCATTTTCAATTATTAAAAGTTCCAATTGGAAGAATCACTGTCAGAGCATCTGCAGAAGGCTACAAACCAACTTATTTGAATAATTTGGACTTGCTGACGGGCAAGCAATTGATTTTAAGTATTGAACTAACTCAAGAAATAACGTTGTTAAACGAAGTAACCATCGAACATCCTTCCGATAGGCAGTTTAGTTACAATGAAATGATTCAAGTCAGTAGAAGACAATTTTCCATTGATGAGAGTAGAAGATATGCAGGAACGTTGAACGATATACAGCGAATGGCAAGTAGCTTTGCTGGTATTTCTATTGCCAATGACCAAGTAAATGACATCATTGTACGAGGCAATGCTCCTTCGGGAATGTTGTTTCGTATGGATGGAATGAATATTCCAAATCCAAACCATTGGTCAATGCCTGGTTCTTCAGGTGGTACAGTAAGTATGTTGAATAACAATGTGTTACTCAATTCTGACTTCCTGACTGGTGCATTTCCTGCTGAATTTGATGCGTTTTCTGGAGTTTTTGACTTAAAAACAAGAAATGGAAATTACAACAAACATGAATTTTTGTTTCAATTAGGTTTTAATGGACTAGAAGCGGGAGCAGAAGGGCCAATTCATCGAAAATCAAGAACCAGCTATTTGATGAATTACCGCTTGTCTTTTTTGGAATTGTTAGCAAAAGTATTTGACTTTGGAACAGGTACTTCGGTGCCAAAATACCAAGATGCGTTTTTGAAAATTAATATTCCTACAGCAAAATCGGGTACTTTTTCATTTGTTGCCACCGGAGGAATGAGTGATATTCACTTTACTCCAAAAGATACCGATAAAAACAATTATTCTTTTGAAGATTTACGCAGTGGAAGCAACACTGGGATTGTTGGTATCACCCATCAAATTTCGCATACTTCAAAATATTCCTTTAACACCTCATTAATGGCTTCTGGTGTATTGTCCAAAACGACGATTCATACCGCATGGAAAGATGCTGCAACCAATGAATTGATGACAGAGCCCTATTTAAAAAATCGTTTTAATGATTTTAAAATGGAGTTGCACCATTTTACTCACATTAAATTGGATCGAAAGAATTTTTTTAAAGTTGGTTTTTATGTTGATTATTTCAACAATTATTATGTACAGGATTTGTATATCAATAAATTGCCAAACACGCCAAAACAATGGATAAAAGGAATTGATTATTCGGGAGATTACTTACAAACGAATTTGTTTTTGAATTACTTGCATAAATTTAATGACAACATTGAGTTGGTTACTGGTTTAGCCTATAAATATTTAACTCTTACCAATCGACAGGTTGTTGAACCAAAATTGAGTGCTAGTTTTAAAACTGGAACTCGTGGAACTGTAAGTTTCGGCACAGGTCTGTACTCAAAAGCACCTTCATTGGTACATGTAAACTTGGTAGATAATCAATATGCAAATGACGGTAAACTTGTTTCATCTACCAAAAACAATACCCGCTTGAATTACATGAAAAGTGCACATGCAGTAGCGGGATACGATTTTTTTATTACCCCCAAGATGCACATTAAAACAGAATTGTTTTACCAATATTTATTCGATGTGATTACAGCAAGGTATGCAACAGACAGTATTTCGTCGGATAATGTGTATGCTGCAATCAATGAGTTTTCTTTTTCCTTTGAATCCATGCCAAGACAAATGGCCAATAATGGTATTGGAGAGAATTATGGAATAGAGTTGACCATTGAGCAATTTCTTTCAAAAGGATTTTATTTTTTAGTAACGGGTAGTTTATTTAACTCTCGATACAAAGCCGTTGATGGTAAATGGAGGAATACACGTTTTGCAAGCAATATTGTAACCAATGCATTGATAGGGAAGGAATTTAGAATTAAACCTAAATTTAATTTATTGCTTGACTTGAAATTCACCTACATGAATGGAAATCGGTATATTCCGATATTGGAAGAACAATCGTTGCTACAAAATGATGCTGTTTTTGACTACGCAAACACTTATACACACTATTTACCTTATTTCTTGCGATTGGATTTTAAAATTGGGTTTAAATTTGAAGGGAAGAAAATTACCCAAGAAGCAGGATTTGAAGCACAAAACATTACCAATCGAAAAAATGTGTACATGCAACAATACAATCCCAACACCAATAAAATCGAAACACTTTATCAAACAGGAATATTACCGATGGGATTGTATCGAATCTATTTTTAACTTTGTAAAAAAATTCAAAGTGAAACTTCATTATAGAGAATTAGGCGAGGGAAAACCATTTGTTATTTTGCATGGTTTATTTGGATATTCCGATAATTGGCAAACTCACGGGAAGAAATTGGCAGAATATTACCGAGTGATAATGGTGGATTTGAGAAATCATGGTCATTCCGATTGGAGCGAAGAATTTTCCTATCAATTAATGGTAGATGATGTCAAAGAATTGTTTGATGATTTACAATTGGAAGAAGCGGTGTTGCTCGGACATTCAATGGGTGGAAAAGTAGCAATGTTATTTGCACAACAGTTTTCCGAATTACTTGACAAACTAATTGTTGTAGATATGGGAGTTAAAGCCTATCCTCCCCACCATCAGCAAATATTGGAAGCACTTTGTACGTTGGATTTGTCAAAATTATCCAATCGATTGGAAGCAGACGAGCATTTGGTTAAATACATTGATTCTTTTGCAGTTCGTCAATTTCTTATGAAAAATATTTACTGGAAAGAAAAAGGGAAGTTGGGTTGGCGAATGAATATTCCTGTGTTAAAACGTGAAATGGATAACATTTTAGGAGCATTGGAACCTCAAGAATGCTTGGTACAAACACTTTTTATTAGAGGAGGTTTGTCAAACTATATTTTGGATGATGATATTCCACAAATTGAAGCAATTTTCCCCGATAGTGATGTAGTAACCATCGAAAATGCTGGTCACTGGGTGCATGCCGAACAACAAGAATTGTTTATGGATGAAGTATTGGGCTTCTGTTTGAGATAATGCAAAAGAAAATCATCATTGTTGGTGCCGGACCTGCTGGATTAATGGCTGCTTATCAATTATCGAAAGATAAACGGTTTCAAGTAAATGTGTTTGACACCAATAAAGCGTTGGCTCGTAAGTTTTTAGTTGCAGGTAAAGGTGGATTTAATCTAAGTAACGCAGAGCCCATTCCAGAATTTGTTCAAAAATACAACCATCCATTTGTTTCAGATGCTGTATTAGAATTTCCCAATTCAGCAACGATTGAATGGCTACAAGAATTGGGAATCGAAACATTTATTGGTTCAAGTGGTAAAATTTTTCCAAAACAAGGTGTCAAACCCATTGAAGTGTTGAATGCTTGGATTGATAAGTTAAAAGAACAAGGTGTATTGTTTCATTATGAACATTCGTTTTATCAATTTAAAAACAACCACATTTCCTTTAAAACACCAACAAATGACAGTCATTTTACGTATGATTACCTTCTTTTTGCTTTGGGAGGTGCATCGTGGAGTGTTACAGGTTCTACAGGAAGTTGGTTGCCCATTTTTCACCAAAAAGGTATAACAACTATTCCTTTTTCATCAAGCAACGCTGGAATAGAGCTACTAAATTGGACTACCGAGTTAGGAGGCGGAATATTGAAAAATACGGCTGTGTCAATTGGAGAACAAACCAAGTTTGGTGAAATAGAACTAACACAATACGGTTTAGAAGGAGCGCCAATTTATGCATTAAATCATCTAGTCAGAAAAGGAGCAAAAACGTTAACTCTTGATTTAAAACCAACGAAAACAGTTGATGAGTTGCAACAAGCCTTAGCACTTTATCAAGGCAATAAAACAGCATTTTTAAAGTCCATTAAATTATCCAAATCCGCCATACATTTATTGAAAACAGTTTTGACGAAGGAAGCATTTATGGATGATTTAAAATTCATAGAAGGAATCAAAACGCTTGAATTATCCATTCAGACTTTGCGACCAATAGAAGAGGCAATATCAACGGTTGGTGGTATTTCGATGAATGAAATCAATCACACCTTTGAGCTGAAGCAATTAAAAAACCATTTTTGCTTAGGAGAAATGTTGGACTGGGACTCACCAACTGGAGGTTACTTGTTGCAAGCATGTTTTGCAATAGGCACAAAAGCAGCCAGAACAATCATGCATCCTTAATCGATACGAGGTAAATTCACTTTTTCTTGAACAATAAAACTTGTAGGAAATTCCGATCCTAATTCTGCTTTTAAACGATCCGCTTCAGCAGAAGTTCTGAAATCACCCACACGTAAAAAATAATTTGGTGCATTATAAGTAACGTAAGCTTCTATTTTAGGGAAAGATCTAGAAAATTGTATACGAGCATGGTCAACTTTTGATTTATCAGAATCAAAAAATATTTGCAAGCGGTATCCACTAATCTGCACACTCGTTGCGGGAGGGACTACTTCACTTTGTTTTTTAATCAAATTATCAATTCTTGGGTCTTTGATAACTTCAACATGTCCTTGACTAAAGCTATTTGAGTTGAACAATAAACAACAAAATACAATTAATATAGAATAAAATAATTTCATAGTTGAAAATGCTAATAAAAAACAAATGTAATAAATATTAAAAAACTACTAGAATATGTTTAACAATGATTGTGCCAAAATTGATTTTTTCTCTATGAATACAAGGAGTCGGAGTGCAAATTTATTTAGAATCATTATAAATTAATGGTTTTAGTCGAAAAAATGTCACTAAACTGTCATAAAAGTGGGTATAAATTCTAAATTTGCTCCGCTAGTAATGTATTAATTAGCGTTAAAATTGACGTTTTTTAAATGGAAATATCTAATACTCAAATGTTTAGAAAAATTAACAATTGGTGCATTGGTGCATTAGCGGTGATGCTAATGACGGGCACATTCGAAGCTCAAGCTCAGCCTGATGGGGCAACTTTGTTTAAACAATGTGCTACATGTCACAGCCCATTCAAAGATGGTACGGGGCCTAAATTACAAGGTGTTCGTGAAAAATGGAACTCCGGTGGAGCAAAAGATGGTTCAATATACCATTGGGTGAAGGACTGGGAAGCAGCAGCAGCAGCAGATCCTTATGCGGCAAACGAAACAAAAGTGAAGCCAGGTTCAATGATGAAGTTTCCAACGTTATCAAATGAAGAAATTGATGCAATCTTTGATTACGTTGATGCGCAAGTTGAAAACAAGCCAGCGGCTCCAGTTGCAGGTGGTGACGGAAACGTTGAAGTGGTTGAACAAGAATTGCCAATGGGATGGATTTGGTTGGCATTTGCAATTGTATTAACTGTTGTAGTTGTTTCATTAGGAAATGTTAAAAACCGTTTGGTTTTAATTTCGAAAGCTAAAGGAGGTGAAGATGTTGAAGACGTTCCTTCTTTCATCGATGATATTAAATCATGGGCTTGGAGAAATAGAAAATTGACAGCATTCTTAATTTTATGCGTTGTTATAGGTGTTTTTGTAGCGTTGTTCTTAGGACTTTATACAATTGACGTAAAAGAAGGGTATCATCCTTCTCAGCCAATTGAATTTCCGCACTCAGTTCACGCTGGAATCAATGGTATCGATTGTAGATATTGTCACAACGTTGTTACTGAATCTAAATCAGCAAGTTTACCAACTGTGAATGTTTGTATGAACTGTCACAAACAAGTGACTGGTACAACTCCAGAGCAGCAAGAGAAAATCAAGAAAATTTATGAAGCAGCTGGTTGGGACGGAAACCAATTTACAGGAAAAACAAAAGAAATTGTTTGGAACAAAGTTCACGTTTTACCTGATCACGTTTACTTTAGTCACGAGCAACACGTAACAGCTGGCAATGTAGATTGTATGCAATGTCACGGTGATATGAAGAAAAGAACAGAAACTGCTCAAGTAATGCCTGTTTCTGAATTGAATAAAATTGAAGGTAACATTCAGTTGACTAAACCAACATTAACAATGGGTTGGTGTATTGAATGTCACGACCAAAAAGGTATTTCAGATGGTCCATTGGATACAAAGAAAGATGGTTATTATGCTGAAATTCACAAACGTTTATTAGAAAATGATCCTAAATTGTATGAACAATACATGAAAGATGGAAAAGTTTCTGTAAAAGAATTAGGTGGTTGGGAGTGCATTAAATGTCACTATTAATAATATTAATGAATTTTTAGAAGTCGATAGATATCATGGGAACGACAAAAAAATATTGGAAAGGAATTGAAGAATTAAATGAAACTCCAGAGTTTCTTCAATCAAAGCAACAAGAGTTTGCTGGATACCAAACAATAGAGCAATTTTTAGGTAACGAAAAAATTGAGGAGTCATCATCTAATCGTAGAGATTTTCTTAAATTTTTAGGATTTAGTGTGGCTGCTGCTACTGTTGCGGCTTGTGAATCGCCAGTTACTAAAATTATTCCTTATGTAAACAAACCAGAAAATGTAACTCCTGGTATGGCTACATGGTATGCTTCAACTTATTACGATGGAAATGCTTATGGTAGTATCCTTGTAAAAACACGTGAAGGTCGTCCAATTTACATTAAAGGTAATAGAGATCAAGGTATTAACAAGGGTGCAGTAAATGCTCAAATCATAGCTTCTGTTCTTGGATTGTATGAATCTTCAAGATTGACAGACGCATTGGAAGATGGTAAAGTAGGTACACTTTCTGCGATTGATGGTAAAATCATGAAGGCAGTGAAAGAAGCGAATAAAGTGACTTTATTCTCTAATTCAATCATCAGCCCTTCTTTGAATAAAGCGATTGGTACATTTGCTTCTAAATTAGGAGAAGGTAAATTTGAACACATTCAATACGATGCTCAGTCTTATGCTGGTATGCGTGCAGCAAATAAAGAATCATTTGGTTTAGTAGTTGAAGGAACAGAAAACGGAATTATTCCTGATTACGATTTCTCAAAAGCTAAAACAGTTGTATCTGTTGGAGCTGACTTCTTAAACTCATGGTTGTTGGCAACTCAATTTACACATCAATTCAGTTTGACGAGAAACCCAGATAATGATTGGATGTCTAAATTGTTTGTGTTTGAATCTCAAATGTCAATCACTGGTTCAAATGCTGATTACAGAGGAATGATTAAACCTTCTGAACAAGCAAATGTATTGGCTTATATGTTGAAAGCATTTGGTGTTTCAACGGATGTAAGCACTGCACTGTCAGAACCAACAAAAGCTATTGCTGATTTAGCGGTTGCAGAATTGAAAGCTTCAAAAGCAGAATCTATCGTTGTAGCTGGTTCAAATAGCAAAGCAGTACAAATTTTAGCAAATAAATTAAACGAAGTAGTAGGAGCTTATACAAAAACAATCAATGTAAACAATCCTATTAACTTGTTTCAATCAGAAGACGAAAAAGTTCAAAAATTTGTAAGCGATGTAATTGGTGGAAAAGCAAGTGATGTAGTTATCTTCTTAGATACAAACCCTGCTTACTCATTGCCAAATGCTGACGAATTTGGAAAAGCAATTTCTAAAATCAAAACATCGGTAGCGATTTCTCAATTTGCTGATGAAACTGCTGCAAAATGTAAATACATCATTCCAGAATTACACGCATTGGAATCTTGGAATGATTACCAACCAACAAAAACACATTTCGCAACGGCACAACCAACGATTCGTCCATTGGCTGAAAACACAACTTCACCAATCGAATCATTCTTAGTTTGGGCAGGTGCTGCGTTTAGAGGTGGAAAAGATTCAAGAGTAGCTTATGATTACATCAAATCTAACTGGGAGACAGAAAGATTTGCAACTCAATCTAGTTATACAACACCAGATTCATATTGGGATATGATGGTTCACAATTCATGTTATGATTTAACAGTAGCTGATCCATCTGCACCTTCATTCAATGCTTCTTTAAATGTAGCTTCTCAATTACCTAAAGTAAGTGGAGCAACAGAAGTAGTCTTGTATCAAAAAGCATCTATCGGAGTTGGTATTCAAGCTGCAAACCCTTGGTTGCAAGAGATGCCAGACCCAATGACAAAGGTAACTTGGGATAACTGTTTTACAATGAACCCAGCAGACCCTGCATATAGCTACCGTAAAACTTACGATGAACGCCATGGTTTAAGTTTGGCAACATTGACAGTTGGTGAAACAAAAATCACATTGCCTGTTTATCCATTACCAGGACAAGCTATTGGTACAATTGGTATCGCTTTAGGATACGGTCGTGGAGCTAATGGTGAAAAAATCGGTAAAGGTGCTTATCAAGTTGCAGAATTTGGTGGACATGAATTGGATGAAAATGGAAAACCAAAACCAATTGGTGCCAACGCATTTAAATTGGTTACTTTCCAAGGAGGTTCTTATTCATACGAATCTGCAGGTGCATTGAGCGGAGAAGAAGGTGAGTATTTAATTGCAGCAACGCAATTGCACCACACTGTAATGGCTCGTGAGTCAATTATTAGAGAAACAACTTTAGAAACGTATAAAAAGGGAGAAAAAGAATCATTCAATCCTGCACATACTTTACAAAAAATCAATAAAGAAGGTCACCACGAAGAAGTTCCAATTTCAGAATTTAACTTGTGGGATGATCACCCAGTTGAAAATGTTGGTCACCGTTGGGTAATGTCAATCGACTTGAACAAATGTTTCGGTTGTGGAGCATGTTTGATTGCTTGTCAATCCGAAAACAACGTTCCAGTTGTTGGTAAACACGAAGTAAGAAAAGGACGTGAAATGCACTGGTTGCGTATCGACCGTTACTTCTCTTCTGATGTAGAAGCTTCTATCGGTACAAGAAAAGATCCTGATACATTTGATTATCACGCAGCAGAGGTAGCACAACAAAATCCAAAAGTTGTTCACATGCCAATGATGTGTCAGCACTGTAACCATGCTCCATGTGAGACTGTTTGTCCAGTGTCTGCAACAACACATAGTAATGAAGGATTGAATCAAATGACTTATAACAGATGTATTGGTACACGTTATTGTGCGAACAACTGTCCTTATAAAGTAAGAAGATTTAACTGGTACAACTACCCTTCATACAAGAAATTTACAGAAATCAACCCAGCACAAGATGATTTAAGCCGTTTGGTATTGAATCCAGATGTTACAGTTCGTACACGTGGTGTAATGGAGAAATGTACATTCTGTGTTCAAAATATCCAAACAAGTAAATTACAAGCAAAAGTTGAAGGACGTCCAGTTATTGATGGAGAGGTTAACACAGCATGTAAAGAAGCTTGTCCATCTGAAGCAATTAGCTTCGGTGACTGGAACGATGTAAATTCTTTGGTTCGTCACGAGTCTTCAAGCACAAGATCATATCAAGCGTTGGAAGAAGTTGGTACAAAACCAAATGTTTACTACCAAGTTAAAGTACGTAATGAAAAAAATGATATTTTAGAAGCAATTCAATCAGCAAGAGTTGCAGAAGTAAAACATCATTAATAATAAAGTAGAAATAGAAATTAATTAGTAATCGAATAAAAACCAATTGTAATGCATAAAGAAGCAGCAATTCGAGAGCCCCTCATCTTAGGTCACAAGACCTATCACCAAATTACGGAAGATATTTGTGGACCAATAGAGGATAAAGCACCAAGAATGTGGTATGTACTGTTTAGTATTGCCTTAATCATTGGGTTGTATGGAGTTGGATGTATCATGTATCTATTAGGAACAGGTATTGGAGTTTGGGGTATGAACAAGACAATTAACTGGGCGTGGGATATTACCAACTTCGTATGGTGGGTAGGTATCGGGCACGCTGGTACGTTGATCTCAGCAGTATTGTTATTGTTCCGTCAAAGATGGAGAATGGCGATTAACCGTGCAGCTGAAGCGATGACAATTTTTGCCGTATTCATGGCAGGTATTTTCCCGCTTATCCACATGGGTCGTCTTTGGGTAGGATATTTCGTAATGCCAATTCCAAATCACTTTGGTTCCTTATGGGTTAACTTTAACTCACCATTGTTATGGGATGTATTTGCGATTTCTACTTATTTATCAGTTGGTTTTGTATTTTGGTACATCGGTTTGATTCCAGATTTTGCAACATTGCGTGATAGAGCTAAGAAACCAGTATCAAAAAGAATGTATTCAATCCTTTCTTTTGGTTGGTCTGGTAGAGCAAAACAATGGAATCGTTTTGAGTTGGTTTCATTGGTTTTGGCAGGTTTGGCTACACCACTTGTATTCTCAGTTCACTCTATCGTATCATTTGACTTTGCTACTTCGGTAATTCCAGGTTGGCACACCACGATCTTCCCGCCATACTTCGTAGCAGGAGCCGTGTTCTCAGGATTTGCGATGGTACAAACAATCATGTTGATTTTGCGTAAAGCAATGAAATTAGAAGCTTATTTGCATACAAAACACATCGAGTACATGAACATCGTAATCATGGTTACAGGTTCAATCGTAGGTACAGCATACATCACTGAGTTATTCGTTTCATGGTATTCAGGTGTTGAATACGAAGGATATGCATTCTTCAATCGTGCAACTGGACCATACTGGTGGGCTTATGCAGCTATGATGACTTGTAACGTTGTTTCCCCACAGTTGATGTGGTTTAAGAAATTGAGAAGAAGTATGTTGTTTACATTCATTATTTCTATTGTGGTAAACATCGGTATGTGGTTTGAGCGTTTTGTAATTATCGTTACTTCATTGCACCGTGATTACTTACCATCTTCATGGAGTATGCAATACCCAACACACATTGATATTGGTGTTTATATTGGAACAATAGGATTATTCTTTACGTTCTACTTATTATTTGCGAGATTTTTCCCAGTAATGCCGATTGCAGAATTGAAAACAATTTTGAAAACATCTGGTGAATCTTATAAAAATGCTCCTGATACACATCACGGGCACGATGAACAACATTAATAACGCTTTATAATTAAAGACAATGGCAGAGAAAGTAATATATGCAATGTATGATGATGACGACGTTTTGAAAGACGGCGCTAAAAAATTGGTTGCAAAAGGAATTAAAGTAGCTGATGTATTTTCACCATTTCCTGTACACGGAATTGATCCAATCATTGGAGTAAAAAATACACGTCTGGGAATTATGTCGTTCTTATATGGTTTGGGAGGGTTAACTCTTGCAACTATTGGAATGCGTTATTTTATGATTGTTGACTGGCCAATGAACATCGGAGGTAAGCCAAGTTTTTCATATTTGGAAAACATGTTGGCTTTTATTCCAATTTCATTTGAATTTACAGTATTGTGTGCAGCGCACTTTATGGCGTTGACCTATTTAATTGTAAATAGAACGTTGCCAGGTATGCCTGCAAGAAACCCAGATCCAAGAACAACTGACGATAAGTTTGTAATGGAAATCAGAACAAGTGATAATACTGGTTTTTCTTACGAAGAAATTGAAGGTATGTTGAAAGAAACAGGTATAATTGAATTAGACCAAAAAGAAGTTAAATAATTGCTAATTTTCGGAGAATCGAATATTAAATTATAGAAAAATGAAAATGAATTTTAAGGCAATAGTAAGCTTATCATTTACAGTAGTAGCGCTTAGCTCTTGTGTTACTGATCCTGATAGCTCTGGTTATGAATACATGCCCGATATGTATCGTTCTGCAGCCATTGAACCATACGTTGATTATGGTCAAGTGAAAGAACGTATAAATCCTGAATTGGCTGGGAAACTTTCTGCAATGGTACCTCCTTTTGGTTCTATTCCCTATTTTGGAACAGATTCTACTATGGTAGCATTGAATATGCCATTCCCTATTTTGCCAAACAGTGCATTTAAGTTGACACATGATTTAAGAGGTTTTGATTTCTCTGATGAAGATACGTATATGTTAGCGGCAAATTACACTACCAATCCTTTGAAATTAACTGCTGAAAATGCAGATAAACTATTCGATGATGGGAAAGTGTTGTATAATCACAACTGTTCTCAATGTCACGGAGAAAAAGGCGATGGTAAAGGACCAATGGTGGAAAATGACCTTTTCTCAGGTGTTCCTGATTATGCTGACAAAAAAGAATTAAGTAACGGACAAATGTTCTATTCTATCTATTATGGTAAAGGAGCAATGGGATCTCACGCTTCAATCATTAATAAGAAAGAAATTTGGACAATTATCCATTATATCCGTAAGTTCCAAGATGAAAATTATGGTAAATTCGGAGAAGCAGCGGCATCAACAGAAACTACTGATGCAGCGAATTAATTTTTAAATAGAAATTTGTAAATAGAATAAAGATGGAATTCAAAATTTCAAATAAAGCGAAACTTGTAACTTTAGTATTAATCGTTACTGGTGCATTGTTTACAGGAATCGGTGCAATGTTCTTAGGAGATCATGCAGCACAAAGAGTTTTAACAAATGGTTTGACAAATAGTTTGTTCTTTTTGTTTATTTCATTAGGAGCTCTATTCTTCTTAGCGTTACAGTATGCAACGGAAACAGCTTGGTATGTAATGGTTAAAAGAATCATTGAGTCTGTAGCAGGTTATTTACCAGTTGGTATTTTATTCTTAGTAGTTGTTTTGGCAATCATCACACTTATGGATGGTGCTCACATCTATATTTGGATGGACCAAAACGTGGTAGAACACGATGCGATTATTAGAGGTAAAGCTGCTTACTTAAATAAAGGATTCTTCTGGTTTCGTACAGTTGCTTATTTATTGACTTACTATTTGTTCTATACAGGATTTAGAAAAAGATCTTTGGAAGAAGATAAAGTTGGAGGAACAGATATTCACTTCAAAAATTACAAAAAAGGTGCTTTGTTTTTAGTGTTCTTTGCTGTATTTTCTTCTATGCAATCTTGGGACTGGATCATGTCTATTGACGTACACTGGTTCTCTACATTGTTTGGATGGTATGTATTCTCTGGAATGTGGGTTTCTGCAATGGTAACAATCATTTTGGTAACATTCTACTTGAAAAAATTAGGCTATTTACCACATGTAAATGATTCACATATCCACGATATCGGTAAATGGGTATTTGCAATCTCATTCTTATGGTCTTACTTATGGTTCTCTCAATACATGTTGATATGGTATGCAAACATGCCAGAGGAGGTAACTTACTATGTTGCGAGAATTGAAGACTACAAAATTTTGTATTTTGGAATGTTCTTTATTAACTTTGCATTTCCAATGTTGATTTTGATGTCAAGAGATGCTAAAAGAAATGTCGGTATTATGACGTTCGTAGGTTTGGTTATTATTGCTGGACACTGGATGGATTTATACTTGATGGTTACTGTAGGATCAATGGGACCAACTTCACATTTTGGAATTTTTGAAATTGGAATGGCTTTATTGATGTTGGGTGTCTTTATGCGAATTGTTTTAATCAATTTAACGAAAGCTCCTGTATCACCTTTAAACCACCCATACTTGGATGAGAGTATTCATCACGAGATATAGCTTAACCTTAACAAACAATTAAACGAAACAATTAAACTTAATATAAACTTACATGGCAACTAAATTAATTTTACTTTTAGTAATTGTACTAGCTGTAGTAGCTGTTTCACAATTAATGAAATTGTATGAAATATCTTCTACTCTAAAGAATAGAAATGAGTATGAGATCAGTAGAAGCCAAAATAGAATAAATGGTTTCCTTATGCTCTTATTTATGGTTGTGTTTTTCATTTCAATGTTTGTCCTTATGGTCAAAATTGGATGGAATGGTTTAGGGGATTCTGCTTCAATGCACGGAGATTCACTTGATGTGTTGATGCGTTTGAATATGTGGATTGTGTTTATCGTATTCTTTGTTACGAATTTCCTATTGTTCTATTTTGCCTATAAATACCAACACAAGCCAGGAGCAAAAGCTTATTTCTATACACATAGTAGTAAGTTAGAATTTTTGTGGACAGCTATCCCAGCTTCTGCTTTGTTAGTAATGGTAATCTGGGGATTGTCTGTATGGAACGATATTACTTCTCCTGCAAGCGCAGATGCTGAAGTAATTGAAATCTATTCAAAACAGTTTGACTGGACTGTTCGTTACGCTGGTAAAGACAATAAATTGGCTAAGTTTGATTATAAAGTAACATCTGATAGAAACTTATTAGGTCTTGTTAACTCTCAAACTTTAGAATATGCTATTGATAAAATGAAAAACGACCCACTATTAGGGATTGATGCTATCAATAACAAATTGAATGACAAGACACTTGTTTTCAATGCAGAAGAAAGAAAGAAAATGACTGAAACTTTACACAGAAACGAAGAGATTTATCGTTTACTTGTACAGTTGAGCAATCGTTTTGACAAATCATTGGATGCACAATCTTGGGACGATATTATCGTTGCTGGTCCTGCTGAAAAAATGTATTTGTGTGTAGATCAAGAATACGAAATCAATTTCCGTTCTAAAGATGTTATCCACTCTGCATTGATTCCTGCTTTCAGACTTCAAATGAATACAGTTCCTGGTCAAACAACTCGTTTTAAATTTACACCAACTGTTACAACAAAGACTGAAAGAGAAAAAAGAAAAGATCCAAAATACAACTATTATTTAGTTTGTAACAAAATCTGTGGTTCTTCTCACTACAAAATGTACATGGAAATTGAAGTTTTGGAAAAAGATGAATACAAAGCTGTGATGAAAGCGTTCCAAATGGGTGGTGAATTATTATCACCTAAGGATCAAGAGTTGTTGAAAGGTGTGTTCGGTGAGTCATTGCCAAAAGCACATACGTTTAAGGCAATGTTTGAAGCTTCTGCTCCTGCACCTGCTGCCGAAACTACAACAACAGAAGTAGCTGATTCAACAGCTGTAGCTGAAACAATTTAATAAATATTATAACTAAAACTAAATAAGATGTCTGCAATTGTACATGAAGCACACGGTCATACTGAACACGCACACCACGAGGAAAATTTCGTGTCAAAGTATATTTTTAGTCAAGACCATAAGATGATTTCTAAGCAGTATTTGATTACTGCTGTATTTATGGGAACTGTCGGTATGTTACTTTCAGTATTTTTCCGTATTCAATTGGCTTGGCCTGGTGAACCTAGTGATTTTATTCACTTTTTCTTAGGAGATAGATGGGCGCCAGAGGGAATTCTTAGAGAAGATATGTTCTTGGGATTGGTAACTATCCACGGAACAATCATGGTATTCTTCCTGCTTACAGGTGGTTTGTCTGGTACATTT
The DNA here is from genome assembly GCA_023957475.1 of Crocinitomicaceae bacterium. Classification (GTDB taxonomy): domain Bacteria; phylum Bacteroidota; class Bacteroidia; order Flavobacteriales_D; family Crocinitomicaceae; genus Taishania. The sequence goes on from JAMLHA010000001.1 coordinate 65,458, forward strand.
TCTAACTTGTTAATTCCATACCAAATTGGAGCACGTGATATGGCTTCTGGATTTATGAACATGATTTCATACTGGTTGTTCTTCCTTTCAAGCATTATCATGTTAGCTTCTTTATTTGTAGAAAGTGGACCAGCGATGGGTGGTTGGACGGTCTATCCGCCATTGTCTGCCCTTCCGCAATTTATTTCAGGTTCTGGACTTGGAATGGATTTGTGGTTGACATCTATGACGTTGTTTATTGCATCTTCTTTAATGGGATCTTTAAATTATATCTCTACAGTATTGAACTTGAGAACAAAAGGAATGAATATGAATAGATTACCATTGACAGTGTGGACATTCTTCATTACTGCAATTGTTGGTTTGTTAACTTTCCCAGTTCTTTTGTCAGCTGCCTTGTTATTAGTAATGGATAGATCTTTAGGAACTTCTTTCTATTTATCTGATGTAATTGCTGGTTCTGATATGATGACAAATCATGGTGGTTCTCCTATCTTGTTTGAACACTTGTTCTGGTTCTTAGGTCACCCTGAGGTTTACTTAGTATTGATGCCATCTTTAGGAATTACTTCTGAAATTATTGCTACAAACACAAGAAAACCAATCTTTGGTTACAAAGCCATGGTTGGTTCTACTTTGGCAATTGGTTTCTTATCTTGTGTCGTTTGGGCTCACCACATGTTTGTAACAGGTATGAATCCATTCCTTGGATCGGTATTCGTGTTTACCACTTTACTTATTGCCATACCTTCTGCCGTAAAAGTATTTAACTATTTGACTACGTTGTGGAAAGGTACTATTATCTATACTCCAGGATTGATGTTCTCAATTGGATTGGTTTCTTCATTCATCACTGGTGGTATTACAGGTATTATTTTGGCTGACTCTTCATTGGATATTACTGTGCATGACACAATGTTCGTTGTTGCCCACTTCCACGTGGTAATGGGATTATCAGCGGTGTTTGGTATGTACGCTGGTATCTACCACTGGTTCCCTAAATTCTTTGGTAAATTGATGAATGTAAGATTGGGGTATATCCACTTCTGGATTACTTTAGTATGTGCTTATGGAGTATTTATCCCAATGCACTTCATGGGGATTTCTGGTGCACCTCGTCGTTATTACGATTATTCAGTGTACGAAGTGTTTGACCATGAAACATTCTTGAAAATTGAAAACTTGAACCTAATTATCTCTTTGTTTGCTATCATCGGATCTTTAGGACAGTTGGTATTTATTTTCAACTTCTTCTATAGTATCTTCAAAGGACAAAAAGCACCTCAAAACCCTTGGAAATCTACAACATTGGAGTGGACTACTCCAGTAGAACATATCCATGGTAACTGGCCAGGTGAATTGCCTGAAGTACATCGTTGGCCGTATGACTTGTCTAAACCAGGATGGGATGTGGATTATGTAATGCAAACAGAACCACTTCGCGAAGGTGAATTAGTTGATGGCGGAATTAACGAACATTGATCAATATAAGTTTTCATTAAGAAAAAATGCTCCGAATTTTCGGAGCATTTTTTTGTTTTATTAAATCAATCAAATCATCAAGTCATCAAGTCATATAGTCATATAATCATCAAATCAACCAATCAAAAAAAATGTTATTTTTACTTCATGAATCATTCCCACTTCAATGAAACAAATGCTCAGGCATTTCAAAAACGTATGCTCAATCCGATTCTTTTCCGATTGATGCTCTATAAAATGTTGCCCTTAGCAGCTTTAACAGGGGTTAAATTAAACACGTTAGACAGAGATTCAGTTCAATTGAGTGTAAAGTATAAGTTTTTGAATAAAAACCCGTTTAAAACGACTTATTGGGCTGTTTTAGGAATGTGTGCTGAAATGGCGAGTGGATTGTTGTTGTTAATGTACACATACAAACTAAATCCTTCTGTTTCTACCTACGTGCTTTCATCTGATGCAAAATTCATTAAGCGGGCTTTAGGAAAAACTACTTTTGTATGTAAACAAGGAGCGGAAATTGAACAAATTATCATTGAGGCTATTGAATCAAAAGAACCAAAGGAAATAAGTTGCCAAACATTGGCTTATAATGAACAAAATGAACTTATTGCTGAGTTTAATTTTGTTTGGGGAGTAAAAGTTAGAACAAAGTAATTGCACTATTTTTCTTGATTTCAGGTTATTTGATTAATTTTAAAGTCTAATTTAGATACTATGAAACTAAAATTTGCTTTTTTAATAGCTCTTGTAGCATTTTCAACTTCTTGTAAAAAAGAAAAAAATCAAAATACGAAGAATCAAACTGGGCCACAGTTGGTGTTTAAAATAAAACTGAACCCAACGCAAGAGCGATTAGATGTATTTGGAAACCCTGAAACATTACCTGCTGGTCATGGTGCTCAAGTTCCAGATTACAATGAATTTAGAATCCACTCCATAGAATTGGTGCCTAATGAATACACGCCTTTTGGACAAGGATACATTGTTTACAATGCAGAAATGCTTAACGATGGTAGTAAAGCTGTTATTTTTGACAAATTGAAACCGTTGCAAGATGGTTCAATTGCTTTTACTGTGCAGTTAGATGAAGTTATACCAGGAACGTATAAATACATTCGTGTATCTGCTGCATATCAAAACTACAACATTAATTTTAGAGCCAATGGTTTTGATTTAGTTGGTACAATTGCTTCGTTTGTAGCACACAATAGCTATATTTCAAGTTATAAAATTAAGAATCAAACGGTTTCGTTGAGTGCGCAAAAAATGCAAGGTTATTTTGGTTTTGAAGTTCCTGCAATACCTCCATACTACACAGGAGAAGTTATTCAAGGTCAAACAGCTGGAACCACTGTTCCAAACCCAATCAATGCTACATCACCAATCCCTGTTGGAAGTTGTACGGTTACTGGAATTTTCCCTGCACCATTTACACTTGCTGGAGATGAAAAAAAGGATGTGGTTATCAATCTTTCTTTTAGTATCAACAATAGTTTTGAATGGAGCGATGCAAATGGAAACAATATTTTTGAACCATTGGATGGAGATACTGTTGTGGATATGGGCTTAAGAGGATTGATTCCTTATGTAGTTGAATAGAAATGTATGATTGATTTTCAATGAATTTCATCATACCACTTCCAAAATTTATAGAATAGATTGTTTGTATAAAATAAACTCTATTGTTAGATTGAGTCTATTTGTTAATTTACTTCATAATACATGGGTATTACGAGGTAAATCGCCTAAAAATCAAAACTAAAATTCACAACCTGAATGGGGTTTTATATCGAATTCAGGATATTTTAATACTTTCCTTTGTGTTCCTTGTGCCTCTGTGGTTATTTAAACTTCTCCAGAGTGGTTAGTATATGTTGAATAGACCAACCGTTTAAAAAATTAATACGTTTGTATTGTTGGCGCACAAATTAATGCAGCTATTTTTATATCTTTGTAAAAGATAAAGTAAAAGTGGAAGATTCATTTGACTATAGAGATGAGGCTGAAAAGCAAGACGTGGACTATGATAAAGTCTTGCGACCAAAGCACCTTTCTGATTTTACAGGTCAGCCGAAAGTAGTGGACAACCTATCTGTTTTCGTAAAAGCAGCAAAATTGCGCAATGAACCACTTGATCACGTCTTATTGCATGGACCTCCAGGATTGGGAAAAACAACTTTGTCCAATATCATTGCCAATGAACTAAATGTTGGTTTTAAAGTTACTTCTGGCCCTGTTTTGGATAAACCCGGAGATTTAGCAGGTTTACTCACTAACTTAGAAACTGGAGATGTGCTGTTTATTGACGAAATTCATCGTTTGAGTCCCGTTATTGAAGAGTATTTGTATTCTGCAATGGAAGATTATCACATCGATATCATGATTGATACTGGGCCAAATGCAAGAACAGTTCAGTTGGCTTTGAATCCGTTTACATTGATTGGAGCCACAACACGTTCGGGGTTGTTGACTTCTCCATTGCGTGCTCGATTTGGTATCAATTTGAGATTGGAATATTACGATGCAAAGACACTAACCATGATTGTTGAACGTTCTGCTGGATTGTTGGGAATTCCAATTACAGAAGAAGCGGCATATCAAATTGCAAGTAGAAGTAGAGGCACACCTCGTATTGCCAATGCGTTGTTGCGCCGTGTTCGTGATTTTGCACAAATCAAAGGCGACGGAACTATTGAAAATGAAATCAGTAAATATGCACTGGATGCATTGAATGTGGATCAATGTGGGTTGGATGAAATGGACAACAAGATATTGCATACCATAATCGATAAATTTAAAGGTGGACCAGTTGGTTTAACAACTATTGCTACGGCAATTGGTGAAAATGCAGGAACTTTGGAGGAAGTGTACGAACCATTTTTAATCCAAGAGGGCTTTTTAATGCGTACACCAAGAGGACGACAAGCAACCGAAAGAGCATTTAAACACTTAGGAAAGGATCAAGGCTGGACGCAAGGTGGTTTGTTTTAAAATCAAATGTCATCAAAGCAAAAACATACGAAATTAATAAGAGACAAGGCTTATGAATTGGGCTTTATGTTTTGTGGTATCTCAAAAGCGGGTTATTTAGAAGACGAAGCAACCAGTTTGGAAGAGTATTTGAAACAAAATCGAAACGGCAAAATGGAATATTTGGAAAACTATTTTGATAAGCGTTTGGATCCTACTTTATTGGTAGAAGGTGCAAAATCTGTTGTTTCTTTAGCGTTGAATTACTATCCAGAAGTGAAACAACCTGGAAATACATATAAAATATCCAAATATGCCTATGGTGTGGACTATCATTATGTGGTAAAAGACAAATTGAAGGAACTGTTTCAGTTTATTCAAGATGAAATAGGAGAGGTAAATGGACGTTTGTTTACCGATTCGGCACCAGTTTTGGAAAAAGCTTGGGCAACAAAAAGTGGAATAGGCTGGCGAGGTAAAAACAACTTGACGATCCACCCAAAAGTTGGTTCTTTTTTCTTTTTAGCCGAGTTGATTATTGATTTAGAATTGGAATATGACGGGCCGATAAAAGATTATTGCGGTACTTGCACCAAATGCATCGATGCTTGCCCAACTGGTGCGTTGGAGCCATATAAAATTGATGCTTCTAAATGTATTTCCTATTTGACAATAGAATTAAAAGATGCAATGATTCCAAACCAGTTTCACAATCAATTGGAAGATTGGATGTTTGGTTGCGATATTTGTCAAGATGTATGCCCGTGGAATAAATTTTCAAAACCACACCATGAACCTGCATTCTTGCCTAATGAGCACTTGTTTAAGCTTAATGCAGAAGATTGGGAAGAGCTGACAGAGGAAGTTTACCAAGAAATTTTTAGGAAAAGCCCAGTTAAACGAGCTAAATATAGCGGGTTAATGCGTAACATAGAAACGTTAAAAGAAGCTAAGAAAAATAGAAAAAATTAAGCGAAAAATTATTTTTTCACATTAAAAATCCTACTTTTACAAAAAGCACAAACAAATTACCTATGAGTGTTGCAATAACAGAAGGTGTTGAGATAAGAATTAGTGTTACTTTTAGAAGTGATTTATCAAATGGTGAAAGCAATTCTTATTTCTTTAATTATGAAGTGTTTATCACGAATCATAATTTGTTTCCTATTCAACTTTTACACCGTAATTGGCACATTTTTGATTCAATGCATGATATTAGTACAGTGAGTGGTGAAGGTGTAATCGGTGAACAACCCATTTTAAGACCACACAAATCATTTACGTATATGAGTGGTTGCGAACTTTTCAGTGAATTAGGATACATGAAAGGTTTTTATACATTTAAGAATTTATCATCTGAGAAAATATTTCGGGTAGAAATTCCTAAATTTCAATTGATATATCCACCGAGATTGAATTAAGAATTTACACATACAACACTTCATATAACCCTCTGTGTCCTTCGTGCCTCTGTGGTGATTTCGATTACGCTCAACCACTAGACTCATTTTGTCAATCAGCCAACAATTCAAATTAATTTTCTCTGTGTCTCTATGGTTTTTAGATAAAGCACATCTTTTTAACTCAACGCTAGCAACTAATCACTATTATCAGCTTTGCCAAAGGCAATCTAACACTTTACTAATATCATAATGTCAACTAGTCATAACATCAACTAGTCATCCAAAAACAAAAAAGGTCGAGCTTGCACCCGACCTTGATGATAATTTTTAAAGTTATATTGTCATGATATCTTTTTCTTTCTCTACGATTTTTTCATCTACTTTCTTCACAAAACCATCTGTAATGGATTGAATTTGGTTTTCAGCATCTTTTATGACATCCTCAGAAAGACTTTCTTTTAATTCTTTTAAGAAATCCAATGCATCTTTGCGGTTATTTCTGATTCCAACCTTAGCATTTTCACCTTCAGCTTTTGCTTTTTTTACTAAATCTCTACGTCTTTCTTCTGTAAGAGGTGGCACAGCAATCAAAATTGTTTCGCCATTATTTTGTGGGTTTAAACCTAAGTTAGCAATCATAATTCCTTTTGCTATTTCAGTTAGCATAGACTTTTCCCAAGCTTGAACAGAAATTGTTCTCGCATCAAGTGTCGAAATGTTTGCTACTTGTTGCAAAGGAGTTGGTGTTCCATAATAATCCACCATTACACCATGCAACATAGAAGGTGTAGCCTTCCCAGCACGAACTTTCATTAATTCATTGTCTAAATGATTTAGAGTCTTATCGTTAGAAGACCTCAAATCGCTGTAAATATCATTTAATTCCTCCGTCATAAAAATTGAATTGCTTTGCAAATATAGTAAATCTACTTGATTTTATTGTAGGAAGCAATACTTATTAAAATTTTGGTAGAAATTCAATTAGTTTATAAATTTAGCAAAATTCCTCTACCACCACATTGTTGCGAATCGTATAGTTTTAGGGTATAATTCTTTTGCGTGTTGAAATTTATCTAGTAACACATAATTATACTCATTGAAATATGCAAATTCATTTCCTCCATCTCCTAATAAGGCAACATTTGATAATTCATCAATAAGATCAAGTATGTAATCATCATTAACTACATCTCTCTCTCTTTTGTAAAATTCATAATAAGTCAGTCTAAAAGCAGTAGCATATAGTAACGCTTTTTCATAATTGTCAATTTCATAATTCTTCACTGCCTTATCAAAAAGCAGCTCTTTGGGTTTATTAAATTGGTTTATAAAAGTTTTTATGAATTTAATACTGTCGTTTGGAAAGTGTTCTATAAGTTGATCAAAATCATAAAAAGCCTTTACTACCTCATTATTCTCGTAAACTGTTATAGAGCTATGATATTTAACATTAATAAATCGATAAAAATTAACTGTAAATCGTGTTATTAATTCGGGAAGTATATCTATTTCTTCCTGTGAATTTGCTTTTTGAGTATATTTTATTAATTCATCTTGACAAATTTTGTGTGTCCATAGTGATTGATTAAACTCGTACTTTTTCTCTTTATGATTATATATTATAAAACAATTTAAAGTTAAAGTATCTCCCAATTGAATTATTGTACCAAAACTCCAAGAAACAATAGAGTCAGGGACATATCCATCTTTAATCATATATTCAAGTGTATCATTATGGCTTATTTCAACCATACAAAATAAGTTATCTGAAAAATATATCTTTCGTTCGTTTTGCCCCCATATATTGAGAGTTACAAATATAAAATATGAAATTATTAATATTTTTTTCATTTTTCTTTTAATAATTTGTTTTTCAAAAAGGATAGATTTACTGAGGTAAAGGTTTGAATGAAAACAACTTTTTTAAAGTTTCAAGTCAAAATTAAACTCTTTTGAGTTAATCTTCAAAATTTCAATAAGTTTATTTTCTTGTGTTTTGTTTATTAAAAAAAAATTTGATTTCGTTCTACTCAGATTTTTATTTACTATAATTATCTCGTTATTATGTCCATGTTCGTATGGAAAAAATTCACTTGAAAATATCCACCAATTTCTTTTTAATTCCATTTCATAGCCATTAATTTTTAAATGAATACTTTTAATGTTGTTGTAAGGTATTTCTAAATTGACATCTGCTCTTTTGATCAAAATTCCATTTGTATCTATGATTAGTTCACCTTTATTTTCAATAGGTAAAATAATTTTTAGAATAAAGAGTAATGCCAAACCAGTTATTAATGGTATTCCAACATAATATTGACTGTTTTCTGTATCGTCGTCTAAAAAGAATGATAGTAGAACTCCTATTAGGAATAGAGTAATGCCAACTACTATAAATAGTATTGTTCGTCTTTTTAGTTGTTTTATTTTTAAAGAAATACGATTCATTATTGTATTAGTAAATGAAAAGACTTACTTATTTAGTTTCTAAAATTAGTTTTTTTTCTTAACCCACCTACAGCTGTAGTTTATTTTATCGTTTTCTACTTATAAAGTGGCAACTCTTTTATATTTTTATCGTATAAATAATAAATGATGGATGTATTTTATTGAGATTTCTTAAATTTTAGTATATTTATAGTCAGAACTGTTAGGTCTTTAATCAAAAATAAATAGGATGAAGCGTTTAAAAATAACGCTTAACCTCATTCTACTTACTTTCTTTTTTAGTGTAAATTTTTCATTTGTGTTTTCACAAGTGCAACCACCGATCAGTATGCCTCCGTGTGCACAAAATGATCCTCCGGGAAATACTGTTTGTACAGCTACACCTATTTGTAACTTAAATGGTTATTGTGGAACAACTTCTTCTTCATATTCTGTTAATTATTGGCCAGAGTTGTTGTAAGCATTTAAAAACTGTACAAATGTAGGCTACGATACAGGAAGTATTGAAAACAATTCTTTTTTATCGTTTACAGCTGAATCAACGAGTATTTCTTTTGATACTTATGTTTTGTTTTTTGTACCAAACACGTTTACGCCAGATGGAAATGAATTTAATAATTCGTTTCAACCTGTGATAACTACTGGAATAGATGTTCAGAATTATAGTTTAAAGATTTACAACCGATGGGGAGAACTCATATTCGAATCAAGAGACGTTAACGTAGGTTGGGACGGTACGTATTATAAAACTGGAGAAATGTCGCCTGATGGCACTTATACTTGGAAAATTGATTTAAAACGCATGTGCGATGACGAACACATGATTTATCATGGTCATGTGAATATGATTCGATAAAAATTTATTTAAAATAAAAATCTTAATTTTGGACAAAATTATCTGATTAATTAAAAAATATGAAAATTCTTTGCGTTTTAGGCTCTCCAAGTACAACAGGAAATAATAAAAAACTATTAGTAGCTATACAAAAACATCTTTCTTCAACGTATGACGTAACATTGTATGATCAACTGCATGAATTTACGTTGTTCACACCTGAAAGATTGGAAAATGGCACACCTGACACTATTTTACAATTCCGCAAAATGGTGGTAGAAGCCGATGCCGTGATTATTTCTGCACCAGAATATTCACACAACATACCTGCAACTTTAAAAAATATGTTTGAATGGTGCACTGCCTCAGGTGAATTTGACAACAAACGTACCTATGCTTTGGTTTTTATGCCACAAGAACCTAGAGGTAAATTAGCAATGGAATCACTTGTAAATACACTCAAAGGTGTTAAAGCAAGAATCGTTACTGAATTGCCATTGTTTCTTACAGATGTAAGAATGCAAGCCGATGAATTGGAACTGTTAGATAAAACAAAAGAATTGATAAGTGGAATGATGGAAGTGGGGTAGAGTTTATCCAATTTTAAATAAAAAAGCGAAGATTTTTATCTTCGCTTTTCTTCTGTTGTCCCACTAGGGCTCGAACCTAGACTCTTCTGAACCAAAATCAGACGTGTTGCCAGTTACACCATGGGACAGTTTCACAACGTTCCCTAAAAACAACAGTTTCTTTTGCTAGTTGCGGGTGCAAAACTAATAATAAAATTTTATAATACAAGAGACTTGTCTAAAATTTTACCTGAAAAAATTATAATTTGTTCACTTGGTCGTAAAGCTCATCCGTTTTGCTCTCAAAATCAGCTACAATGGCAGAGAAATCCTTTTTAGATTTTGCTTGATTTATTCTACTCAATAAATTGTCTTGCAAATCTGCTGCTGCATTAATGATTTTTTCACTAGCATCTGTCTTTTTTACATTGTACAGCTGTGCTGAGTAACTAGCTTCAACGATATCAATAATTACATAATTGATCGCTTTTTTAAGTTGTCTTCTATTTGCCATAATAAATAATTAAAAAGTCCGCTCAACAGAACGGACTTCAAAGTTACGAAATTATTTTAATCTACGATTAATTTACACTTTCTGGTTTTGGTAATAAAACTTTGCGAGATAATTTCCATTTCTTCGTTTTTGGATCTTTTCCAACAACTTTGAACTTCAATACGTCGCCTTCTTTTACTACGTCTTCCATTTTGTTTACTTTTTCCCAAGAGAATTCAGAAATGTGAATCAATCCGTCAGTACCAGGAATGATCTCTACGAAGCAACCAAATTCTTTGATTCCTTTAACCTTTCCTTCGTACTCAGCGCCTTCTTCAACTTGAGGAGGGAATGCGATTAATTTAATAGCTCTAACAGCTGCTTGCATGTCATCACCATTATTGGATAAGATTTGTACTTTTCCTTCTCCATTTTCCAATTCTTCAATAGAAATTGTTGTATTGGTGTCTTTTTGGATTTTTTGGATGATTTTTCCTCCAGGTCCGATAATTGCACCAATTACTTCGTTTGGAACGTTGAACGCTTCAATACGTGGTGTATGAGGTTTTAATTCAGGATTCGGAACAGCAATCGTATCTGTAATCTTTCCTAAAATATGCTCACGACCAGCTCTCGCTTGGTTCAAAGCTTTAATCAAAATTTCATAAGGTAAACCATCTACCTTGATATCCATTTGACAAGCTGTAATACCTTTTGCAGTACCACAAACTTTAAAGTCCATATCTCCTAAGTGGTCTTCATCACCTAAGATGTCAGATAATACAGCAAATTTACCACCATCAGCAACTAATCCCATAGCAATACCAGATACAGGAGCTTTGATTGGAACACCTCCGTCCATCAATGCCAATGTCCCAGCACAAACTGTTGCCATTGAAGAAGAACCGTTAGATTCCAAGATTTCAGATACTAAACGAATAGTATAAGGGAAATCAGCAGGAATTACACGTTTCAACGCTCTTAATGCCAAGTTACCGTGACCAATTTCTCTACGAGAAGTCCCACGAATTGGACGTGCTTCACCAGTAGAGAATGGAGGGAAGTTGTAGTGCAACATAAATGGCTCAGTTCCTTCAAAAGTAACATCATCAATCATTTGCTCATCTTGTTTACCTCCTAGTGTTAGTGTTGTCAACGATTGAGTTTCGCCGCGTGTAAAGATAGCAGAACCGTGAACGATTGGTAAATAATCTACTTCCGCCCAGATAGGTCTGATTTCTTCAAATTTACGTCCGTCCAAACGTTTTCCTTCGTCCAACATAACTGTTCTAACAGCTTTCTTCATTGTTTCTTTGAAGTAAGCTCCTAAGAATGGTTTGTATTTTTCTTGATCTTCTTCCGAATATTGAGCGAAGAATTCGTCTTTTACAGCACCGAACAATTCAGCTCTTTTTTCTTTAGAAGCCAATCCTTGACGAGCGATATCGCAACATTTTTCGAATGCGAAGTCGTATAATTTTTGACGAAATTCTTCATCATGTACTTCGTGACAATATTCTCTTTTAGGATTTGCGCTTGGAATTTCAGCAGCCAAATCTAATTGGAATTGACAATGTTTTTTAATTTCTTCGTGAGCCAATTTTATTGCTTCAACCATTTCGTCTTCAGAAATTTCATGCATTTCACCTTCCACCATGTTGATGTCTTTAGCAGTTCCGGCGATAATCATGTCAATATCTGATTTAGCCAGTTCTGCCAACGTTGGGTTGATGATGAATTGACCATCTACACGACCAACACGTACTTCTGACATTGGTCCATGGAAAGGAATATTAGAAACAGCAATTGCAGCAGACGATGCAAAACCAACCAACGCATCTGGAGAGTTGATACCATCATAAGCAATTAATTGAAGCATTAATTGAACTTCTGCGTGGTAATCATCCGGAAATAATGGACGCAATGCACGGTCAACGATACGCATTACTAAAATTTCTCTTTCAGAAGGTCGAGCTTCACGGCGGAAGAAACCACCTGGAATTCTACCAGCAGCAGCAAATTTTTCTTTGTAATCTACTGTTAATGGAAGAAAATCTACACCTTCCTTTGCTTCTTTAGCAGCTACTACAGTTGCTAAAATCATTGTGTCGCCCATTCGTAACACTACTGCACCGTCAGCCTGCTTAGCTAGCTTCCCAGTCTCAATGGAAATTTCTTTCCCGCCAGTAATGATGGACTTTTTGATACCTATATTCATATTTATTTAATTTACATTTTTTTGTTTTATTGACGTTGTGACGTTATGACTTGTTAACGTTATGACTTGTTGATTGTATCGAAAAATAATTTTCTCTTCAATCAGTCAATCCATCACCCTGTCAATCAATCAGTCATCTAGTCAATCATAATCAAAAAGGGGACGCTCGACCAAAATCGATGTCCCCTCTCTAATAAAATTTCTAACGTTGAGAATTAACGACGTAATCCTAATTCTTTAACGATAGCACGATATCTTTCGATGTCTTTTCTTTTTAAATAATCTAAAAAGCTTCTTCTTTTACCAACCAACAACTGTAAAGAACGTTGAGTGTTGAAGTCCTTTTTATTTTTCTTTAAATGTTCTGTCAAATGCGAAATTCTGTATGTGAACAATGCAATTTGACCTTCTGTAGATCCTGTGTTAGCCTCAGAACCACCGTGTTTTTTGAAGATTTCTTTCTTCGTTTCAGTACTTAAATACATGCTAATATTAGTTTAATGATTATTATGTAACTCACTTTTGAGTGGCACAAAGATATAGTAAAGAATTGATAATTTGCAAAAAAATGCAAAATAATTAATGATTCTTCTATAAAATGCAATTCAATATCAATATTTTGTAGCTACATTTGCACAAAATTTTTAAAATGAGCGAAGAAATAAATGCTTTAAGTTACTGTGTAGGAATGAGTATTGCTGGTAGCTTACTTCAACAAAATTTAGGAACAATCTCTGTAGAGGCTTTTTCTGAAGCACTTGAAGATGTGTTGCAAGGTAAAGATACAAAATATACTCCTGAACAAGCCAATGCAATTATTCAGCAGTACATGGAGCAGACTGCTCAAAAACAATTTGTTGAAAACAAAGTGGCAGGCGAAAAATTTTTATCAGAGAACTTTAAAAAATCAGGCGTGCAAACAACGCTTTCTGGTTTGCAATACGAGGTGATTAAAGAAGGAAAGGGTGACCATCCAACTCCTGCTTCAACAGTAACTGTTCACTATGAAGGAACATTGATTGATGGTACAATTTTTGATAGTACTGTAAAAAGAGGTACGCCTGCTACATTTGGTGTAAATCAAGTGATCCCTGGTTGGGCCGAAGCGTTGCAACTAATGAAAAAAGGATCTAAATATAGATTGTATATTCCGCAAGAGTTAGCTTACGGATCTCATGCGCCTGGAGGTGCTATTCAGCCATTTATGGCATTAATTTTTGATGTTGAATTAATAGATTTTAAATAATGAAAAATAGTTTGATTTATATATTACCACTTGTAATCTTAATGGCTTGTGGTGGTAAAAGTAAGGAAGAAGTTGTTTCTTTTGAGTCAGAAAAACAAAAATTGTCGTATGCTTTAGGAGCTGATTTTGCTATGCCAATCGTCAATGCTGGTGAACAAGCGTCAAGTATTTTAGACTTTGAAGCGGTAGCTAAAGGTTTTGAGTTGGCGTTGAACGATGCAGATTATGCCAGTTGCGAAGAAGTTGTGATTGATGCTTTTGGTACAACTTTCTCAACACCTGATTCAACTAAAAAAATACCTGGATCTGAATGTTTTGGAAAAATGAACGGTTCAAGAATGTACCAAATGCTTAAAGAATTAAATCGAATTGATAAATTTGATATGAAATACTTGGCGTATGGATACCATGATGCTTTGATGAAAAGAGATACCATCTTGGATAAAGGTGAACGTGCATCTTTGTTAACAGCTTTTCAAACGGAAATTCAGACAGAGCAAGCAAACAAAACTAAAGAATTGGAAAAACCTTTCTTTGAAAAAGCAAAAGCATTGTCAAATTCAAAAGTAATTGACGGTGGAATTGTTATCGAAACTATTCAGGAAGGAAAGGGAGCTTCTCCAAACATGACAGATGAGGTAACAGCTCATTATATTTTAACGAATGCAGTTGGTGATACGTTGGAAAGTTCTTTTGATAGAGGACAACCATTATCAATCAGTTTGCAGTCAGTTATTCCAGGTTGGACAATGTCATTCCCACAATTGAAAAAGGGTGGTAAATACCGTTTATATATTCCTGCTGATTTGGCTTATGGAGCTAGTAAAGGAGCTTTGTGTTTTTATGTGGAATTGGTTGATTTTAAATCGGTGAAATAATTTTGTAATAAATTGCAATGAAGAGGGCGTTTGTTGAATCAAACGCCCTCTTCTTTTTAAATAAAAAGGATAATCGTGTTGACGTAATGAAATTTTTATTATTTTTGAGTAAATCAATAAAATACTATTTATGTTAAAACACATTATTCTAGCTAGTTCACTACTTTTTGTGACTACAGGAATTTTTTGTCAAGAAGACGTTAAGGTGCTTTCACAGAGTGAAGTTGAAGCATTGAAAAGTCAACTGCCTTTGGCTGCAGAAACAGCTTATAATGATGGTATTGCAGCATTGCAAGCTAAAAATTACACCTTAGCAGTCGATAAATTCACAGAAGCTATTAATGCGTATGAAAATTTTGAAAAAGCTTATTTCAATAGAGGATTGGCTTATGATGCATTGAATAAAAATGAAAATGCTATTGCTGATTATAAGAAAACAATTGAATTGAATAAGGACAATGCCGAAGCTTTCTATAAAATGAGTGGTGTTTATGAAAAGTTAGGTGACAAAGAAAACACACTAATTTATTTATCAAAAGCTATTACAGCTAGTCCAACAGTAGTTGATTATTTATACAAACGTTCAACTATTTATTTTCAAGACAATGACTATGAAAATTCATTGAAAGATTTGAATGAAATAATCAAGCAAAATCCTTCTTATGCTTTTGCATACAACGATAGAGGAAGTATCAACCGTTTGCAAAATAAACTAGACGATGCCATTGCCGACTATAAAAAGGCAACTTTGTTGGATAAATCGTCTAAAATTGCATTCAATAATCTTGGTTCAGCTTACCGAAAAAAAGGAGATTATGATTTAGCAATAAAAGCGTTTGATGCGGCTATTGCATTGGATAAACAGTTTTACTTAGCGTTTAACAATAGAGGATATGCTCGTTATGAAAAAGGTGATTATGATGGAGCTTTAGCCGATTTTGACTTAACTCTTGCTATAAAACCTGATTATGCATTTGCTTATAACAACAAAGCATCTGTTTTGTTAAAGCAAGAAAAATGGAACGATGTTGTGAAAATGTGTGATAAAGCCATTCAGTTGGATGCAAATTACGGGAGTGCTTACTACAATCGTGGCATTGCCTACGAAATGTTGAGAAACCCGAAACAATCTTGTCAAGATTGGTCAAAAGCAGCTGAATTAGGCATAGAAGCAGCCAATTCTTATTATTCAAATAGCGAATGTTATAAATTCTAAAATCCAATTATGAAAAAGATCGTATCAATATTTATAGCACTAATTTTCGGAGTAATTTCTTTTGCTCAGGACACACCTTTTGATAAAAGTGCATTCAAAGAAGACAAAGATGGGTTGAAAGAAGCGTTGAAAAATCTAAAAGAAGGAGATAAGTTTTATTTGCAAGAGCCTTTTGCAGATTACAAAAATGCAATGCCTTTCTATGAAAAAGCGTATGCGTTTAATCCAAATAATGCGGATTTGAATTACAAGTTAGGAATGTGTAATATCAATACCAATTTTAGAACTCGTGCTTTGCCTTATTTTGAAAAAGCATATCGTTTAAACCCATTAGTAGCACCAGAGGTGAAGTATTACATCGGACAAGGGTATCATTTATTACAAAAATGGGATGATGCAATTAAAAATTACAATGAATTTGCGTCCAAAAATGCTGGTCAGCCAAATTCAGACCCAGAATTGCTCAAATCTGCAACAAAGAAAATTCAAGAGTGTAAGTCTGGAAAGTTATTGGAAAAGAAACCAATTCGTGTGTTTATTGATAACATGGGAAAAAATATCAATACAGAATATCCTGAATACTGTATGATTATGAATGCAGATGGTTCTGAAATGTACTTTACTTCTCGAAGAAATACAAGTACTGGTGGAATTATTGACAACATCAATGGAGGGTATTTTGAAGATATCTTTTATTCTAAAAGCTCAGGCGATGGATGGGCTCCAGCTACCAATGTTGGCGAACCAATCAATACAAAGGGTCACGATGCTACTGTAGCTTTGAGTCCTGATGGATCAAAAATGTTGGTGTACATCGACGATAAAGGTGATGGAAATATTTATGAAAGTGTTCGTAAAGGTGATGCATGGAGCAAACCTAAAAAGATGGATGCAATTATTTGTTCGCCTTATCACGAGTCATCTGCTTGGTACAGCAACGATGGTAAACGTTTGTATTTTATTTCCAGCAGACCATTACCTGGAAGTAAAGATAAAATGGAAAAAGACAAGGATATTTACTACGTAACTTGGAATGCAGAAAAACAAAAATGGGATAATTTAGTGCGTTTACCAGATAATATCAATACACCTTACGACGAAGACGGATTGTTTGTTCACCCAGATGGAAAAACAATCTATTTTTCTTCTCGTGGACATAATTCAATAGGTGGTTATGATATTTTCTCAACTGAATTGCGACCTGATGGAACATTTAGCGATCCAATTAACATTGGTGTGCCTGTTAATACACCAGATGACGATGTGTTTTTCGTATTGTCAGCTAGCGGTAGATATGGTTACATGACTTCTTTTAGAGAAGATGGAATGGGAGAAAAGGATTTGTATAAAATTACGTTTTTAGGTGATGAAAAACCACCAATTTTAAATTCAGAAGACATCTTGTTGGCAGGTCTAGGTCAAGTTATTGCAGAAAAACCCGCTGAACCAATTGTTTCTAATCGTCGTGGTGAATTGGCGATTTTAAAAGGAACCATTTACGATGATAAAACAAAGAAACCATTGTATGCGAAGAT
Organism: Crocinitomicaceae bacterium; assembly: GCA_023957475.1. Taxonomy (GTDB): domain Bacteria; phylum Bacteroidota; class Bacteroidia; order Flavobacteriales_D; family Crocinitomicaceae; genus Taishania. Next base: position 82,751 of record JAMLHA010000001.1, read on the forward strand.
TGAACTAACAGACAATGTGAAAGGTGAAATATTGGCAGAATTTGAGTCAGATCCGGTAAATGGACGCTTTTTGGTGTCCTTGCCTGCTGGTAAAAACTATGGTATCGCTGTAAAAGCGGATGGTTATTTATTCCACTCAGAAAACTTTGATATTCCTAAAGGAGCAGATTACCAGGAATATAACAAAGATGTGTACATGAAGAAAATTGAAGTGGGTGAAGTTATTGTGTTGAAAAACATTTTCTACGATTTGGCTAAATATTCATTGCGCCCAGAATCTAAAACAGAGTTGGATCGTTTGATTAAATTATTGAATGATAATCCAACCATTAAGATTCAAATTTCTGGACATACCGACTCTCGTGGTTCTGATGAAATGAATAAAGAACTTTCTAAAAACAGAGCAAAAGAGGTGGTTACTTACTTAATTAAAGCAGGTATTTCTGAAGGTCGCTTAAAATATGAAGGATACGGAGAGGAACAATTGATTCACTCTGATGCAGAAATTGCGAAGCTAAAAACAGAAAAAGAGCGTGAGGCAGCTCACCAAGAAAACCGTAGAACTGAATTTAAAATCATTTCAAAATAAATAAAATCAAATTGTAATGAGACAGTTTTGAAAGGGGTGTGTCATTTGAGACAACCCCTTTGTTATTTATAGTTATTCTAAATAAAAAACCATTTTTTTGTGTTTTATACACTATTTATTAGTAAATTTGACATCTAAGCTGTGCATCACATTAAAAATGTTGAAGCATGAAATTAAGTGTTAAAAAAGCCGCTAAAAAGCGTGTAGTAATTATTGGAGGTGGTTTTGGTGGGTTACAACTTTCTCAAAGTCTATCAAAATCAGATTTTCAAGTAGTGTTGATTGATAAGAATAATTATTATCAATTTCAGCCATTGTTGTATCAAGTAGCAACCTGTGGGTTGGAGTCAACTTCTATTGTTTTTCCTTTCAGAAAAATATTTCATGGTGTAAAAAACTTCCATTTTAGACTATCAAAAGTAGAATTAATTCTACCCGAAGAAAATAAGATTGTTACCCATTTAGGTGATTTGGAGTACGATTACTTGGTGTTGGCAACAGGAGCAGGAAATAATTTCTTTGGCAATAAAAACATAGAAAAGTATGCGTTGCCAATGAAGAGTTTAAATGAATCATTGCATTTGCGAAACGTAATATTGGAGCGATTTGAGCAAGCATTGAGTGCCACAGAAGAAGAGCAAGCAGGTTATTTAACATTTGTTGTTGCTGGTGGTGGACCAACAGGTACAGAGTTGGCAGGAGCATTGGCAGAAATGAAAAGCAATATTCTACCAAAAGATTACCCAGAACTGGATTTCACAAAAATGCGAATTGTTTTGGTGGAAGGTGGAAATCGTGTTCTCAACGCCATGCATGCTGATTCAAGCGAAAAGGCACATCATTATTTGAAAGAATTAGGTGTTGAAATACAGTTATCAACATTCGTAGAAAATTACGATGGACATGAAGTGCTCTTTAAAGGCGGTGATAGTATTTCTACAAAGACATTAATTTGGTCGGCAGGTATTAAGGGAAACATGATAGATGGATTATGTGATGCAGAAGTATTACCAGGAAACCGATTAAAAGTTGATGAATACAATCAAGTGATTGGTTACCAAAACATTTTTGCTATTGGCGATATTGCTTGCATGCAGTCAGAAGAAAACCCAAAAGGACACCCTCAAATGGCACAACCAGCGATTCAACAAGGTAAAAATTTGGCAAAAAATTTAATAGCCAAAAATACCAATCAATCATTGACGGCTTTTCGGTATAAAAACCTTGGTGCTATGGCTACTGTTGGGAGAAATAAAGCTGTGGTTGAATTACCAAAAAAACGATTTGGTGGCTTCTTAGCGTGGGCAACATGGATGTTTGTGCATTTGCGTTCCATATTCGGTATCAAAAACAAGTGGATTATTTTTATCAATTGGGTGTGGAATTACTTTACATACAATTCTTCACTCCGATTGATTATCAGAAGAAGAGAGTTAGCACCACTGAAAGAAAATGTGTATGAAACTGAAATGTAGTTACCCATTGTGCATTTAGATAAAAAACAATTGTAGTAAAATAAAATGAGATTCCTCAAAAGCCTTAGCGATTTTTATCGGATGACTGTGTTTATTGGTTTTAAGCGGAGAAAGGAGGTTGCTTTGCCGTCTCCTTTCTCCTCTTCCTGATTGTTGTCTTTCCGAATCAACAAAAGTTGGCTCGGAATCTTTTCTATTTTTAAAATTAATATTATATTACTGATTATGATGTGTTTATGTTGTTTTTTTATGTTTCCATGTACCAGCAAATGCACAACAAGTTGATTTAATGAGATGATATAATTTATCTGTGAAAATCTGCATAATCAGCGGTATCAGCGTTCTATCTATATTGCCAAAGGCAATCTACCTCACGCTTTTCACTTAAACATAATCTAATTTAGTGCAACGATTTTTTAAAATAAATCTATACCTAACTAAAAGGATTATTAAACTTTTGATTATTTTTAACCCAATAATCATACAAACATGGCAGGATTAAAATTTAGAGTTTTATTAGATTCCAAAGAAAAGGATGAGGTATTTAGAGATGTAATTATCCCAGATTCAGCAACTTTTGAAGATTTGTATAAAATTTGTATGCAATCTTTTGGGTTTAAAGGTGATCAAATGGCTTCTTTCTATATGTCAAACGATGAATGGGATAAAGGTCAAGAAGTTACCTTAGAAGACATGAGTTTTGGTGATGAAAATTCATCAACGCCTATTATGAAAAACACACATGTCAGAGAGTTCATTGAAGAACCTGATCAAAAGATAATCTTAGTGTATGATTTTATCAAAATGTGGATTTTCTTATTGGAATTAGTTGGTTATGAAAAAGATACACCAGCAGAACCAATTATTGCATTATCTATTGGTGTTTCTCCACGTGAAGATTCAAGAAAGGGCGATGAAACGGATATAATGTTTACTGGTGAATTTGATGAATTTGGTGAAGATGAAGAAGAGGATGAGTTTGGCTTCAATGATTTTGATGACGATTACAGTGATGATGATTATTCTTCATTTGATGGATACGATGATTTTTAAATCATGATACAAAAAAATGACCCTATTGGTCAAGCAATTTTAGATTTTTCAAAATCGAAGCAATCTGTTGACATTGTGGTGTTGTCCGATTTGTGTGAAGATGATGTCATACCTTCTGGTTATCTTTTTCGCTCGTTTAAAGAAATGCCCAATTTGGAAAAAGTTGCACTAAACCATTGCAAGGGAAGTGTTTTGGATATTGGAGCTGGTGCAGGTTGTCACAGTGTGGTTTTGCATGAAAAAGGATTGGATATTACAACGTTAGAAACATCAGAAGGTGCAACTACTTATCTTCAATCATTGGGAATTAAAACTCTCCATACTTCCATTCAACAATTTTCCGACCAAACGTTTGATACCTTACTTTTGTTAATGAATGGTATTGGATTGGCAGGGAAATTGATTAATTTGGAATCATTTTTGATACATTTAAAAAAATTGCTTAAACCAGGTGGAATAATTATTTGTGATTCAACGGATATTCGCTATTTATACGAAGAGGAAGATGGTTCGATGTGGATGGATTTAACGTCGGAATATTACGGTAATTTTAAATTTCAAATGCGTTACAATGACCATCAAACAGATTGGTTTGATTGGTTGTATGTAGATTTTGATAGACTATCTGAAGCTGCTGATAAAACTGGCTTTACAACTACTTTACTTTACGAAGAGGAAGATGAAAATCATTATTTGGTTAAATTGAGCGTAAAATGAGTAAAAAAATAGGGTTTTTTGGTGCATTGCTTTGTTGCACAATTGGTTTTGGTCAATATTTGGATGAATTTCCAACGAAAGTCAATTCGTTATTATGGAAAATTGAAGGAAAAGATGTAAAAAAAGACGCTTATTTATTTGGTACCATTCACATTATTGACAAGGATAAATTTTACTTTCCAAAAGAATTAAAAAAAATTGTTTCGAGTAGTAAACAAGTAGTTTTGGAAATAGCAAATATCAACCAAGCTGAGGCAATGAAGTATGTTATCTTAGAAAAAGGTACTTTGTTTGATTTTTTTACCCCAGAACAAAAAGATTCTATTTTTTCGTGGGCTAAAAGTGAGCTAAAAATGGAACCCAATCAGTTTAAAATGTCGTATGAACGCATGAAACCATTTGTTTTGATTCAGGTTGCCTCTCAAAAAGCATTGATTGGAAAAACAGAGTCGTATGATTTAACCATTCAGCATTTAGCAAATGAGAATAAAATTCCGTCTGTTGGTTTGGAAACAATCGCAGAACAGATGGCTATTTTTGACAAAATGGATACGATTAAACAACGCAATATGGTGATGGATTTCATTTGTAACCCACACAAACAAGATTCGTTAATGGTCAATATGTTTGATATTTATTTAAAGCAAAACGTAGATGCCATGTATCAATACATGCAAGATGACGGAGGTAGTTTGATGGATGCACAAGAAGATTTATTGGATAAACGCAACCGAAATTGGATACCTAAAATTGAAGCGTTGATCAAAGAAAAGAAAACGTTTATTGGTGTTGGAGCTGGACATTTGGGAGGTGAAAATGGCGTTTTGCGTCTTTTGGAGAAAAAAGGATATCGATTAACACCGGTTTATTTCTAAATTTGCACTATGAAATTTGGTTTTTTAATACTATTTGTTGCTTTAATTGCTACGTCTTGTCAGAAATATAGCGAGCAAGAGTTGAATGCATTCGATGAAAAGATTTCGACTTATGTAAAAAAGAATAAATTGGAGATGACGAAGTCTGACTCTGGATTGTACTATCAAATTCACGAAAAAGGAACAGGTGATTCCATTAAAGCAGGAGCTTTAATTAGTGTTATATATACTGGTAAATTATTGAATGGAAGAGTTTTTGATCAAGCAAAGGAACCTATTGAATTAGAGTTAAGCAAACTCATTTTAGGATGGAGAGAAGTTGTTTATTACATGCGTGTAGGCGGAAAAGCTTCTATCATTGTTCCTCCACAATTGGGTTACGCTGGTCGCACGATGCCCGAAATTCCTAAAAACTCAATTTTGCAGTTTGATATTGAGGTTGTAGATGCTTATTAACCAATTGTTTTCTTCAATTGCTCTTTGTCAAGGTGGTTTTCCCAATTTGAAACCACTACACATGCTACGCCATTTCCGATAACATTAACGAGTGCTCTACATTCTGACATAAATTTATCCACGCCTAAAATTAAAGTCATTCCTGCAACAGGGATTTCTGGTACAACCGTTAAAGTTGCTGCTAAAGTGATAAATCCAGCTCCTGTAACTCCAGCTGCTCCTTTGGAAGAAAGAATAGCAACCAACAACAACACCATCAAATGATCAAATTCCAAATGAATGTTACAGGCTTGAGCAATAAATAACGCAGCTAAGGTCATGTAGATATTGGTTCCATCTAAATTAAACGAATAACCAGTTGGCACAACAAGTCCAACAACACCTTTGTCGCAACCAGCCTTAGTGAGTTTATCCATCAATCCTGGCAGTGCAGGTTCGGAAGAACTTGTTCCCAAAACCAAGAAAATTTCGTCTTTTATATAGCGTAAAAATTTAAAGATATTGAAACCATTCAAATAAGCAACTGTACCTAAAATAATAATGACAAATCCCAAAGAAGTGAGATAGAACGTTCCTACGAGCTTACCTAAATAAAGTAGTGAATCAATACCATAAGCACCAATAGTGAATGCCATAGCTCCAAAGGCACCAATTGGAGCAGTTTTCATCAATAGTTCAACAATTTTAAATACTGGAACTTGCAATACGTTTAAAAAATCTATGACAGGCTGACTTTTTTCCGCAGTTAAAGCAAGAGCAATTCCAAATAAAATAGCAACTAACAATACTTGCAAAATCACATCGCCAGTCATTGGACTAAAAAGTGTATCAGGTATGATGTTGAAAACGAAATTTACCAAGGAATTTTCCTCGGCAGCCTGTACATATTTACTGATTTTTGAAGCATCCAATGTTGCGGGATCAATATTTAAACCAGCTCCAGGTTGAATAAAATGACTAACAACGAGTCCAACGATTAAAGCAAGTGTGGAAAAGAAAATAAAGTAACCAAAAGCCTTGGCTGCAACCCGACCTACTTTTTTTAAATCATTCATTCCTGCAATTCCGGTTGAAACAGTTAAGAAAATCACAGGCGCGATAATCATTTTAACCAATTTGATAAAACCATCACCCAATGGTTGCATAGTTTTACCTGTTTCTGGCCAAAAATACCCCAGAGTAACACCTATAATGATAGCAAAAACAACTTGAACATATAATTGCTGATAAAACTTCTTCTTTTTTATAGGTTTATTTGGTGCATTGACATCAGTTATCATAAATTGAATTTAGAAACACCAAAGTAAAGAAATAATTGGAACATTTGACTTGTTGTTTTTTTATTTTTTTCTCTCAAGGAATAAAAATAGTTCAAATTGGTGTTTTTGATTGCTTTGTTATGTGTTTACCGTGTTAATCGTTTAAATGCTTCAGGTAGTTTTTGGATAACATCAGAAATTAACATACTTTCTTCACTCATTTTTTTAGCACATAAATCGGCTGCTAATCCATGAATGAACACTCCAATAATTGCTGCTTTTGCCGGTGAATAACCACGAGCTAATAAGCCGAGAATAATCCCTGTCAAGCAATCACCGCTACCACCTTTTGCAAGTCCTGGGTTTCCTGTTGAATTAAATACAACGCTTCCATCGGGCATACAAATATGAGTAAATGCATCTTTTAGAATTAAAATACAACGATGTCGAGCTGCAAAATTCCGCGCTTTTTCCAATCTATCAAAACTATTTTTGGAGCTACCCACCAAGCGTTCAAATTCTTTTGGATGAGGTGTTAAAATGGTGTCTTTTGGCAAAAATTCTATCCATGTTTTATTTTCCGCCAATATGTTCAATCCATCAGCATCAATAACTAATTTTCCTTGATGTTGATAAATGATTGATTTTAGAACTTGTTGCGTTTCGGGATGCAGACCAACGCCTGGTCCAAATCCGATGAAATCAAATTTTGAAAAATTATCAAAATGGGTAATGTGGGTATCAAAATCATCTGTGCTGGTCATTGCTTCGGGTAATCTAAGTGCCAAGGCATTAATAACTTGATCGACAGAATGAACAGTTAGCAATCCGGCTCCACTTCTCAAACAAGATTCGGCAGCAAGAAGCGCAGCACCTGATTTCCCTCTACTTCCAGCCATTAAAAGTGCGTGACCAAAATTGCCTTTGTGAGAAAATGCATTGCGTGGCTTTATAAGTGGAATGATATCGCATTTTTGAGCAAAAAAGAGGTTGGAATTTTGTTCGGCAATTGCTTCTTCATCCAATGCAATATCTATAAATTCAAATTTTGAAACAATGTTCTTGTTATCGGGGAGTAAAAACGCCAATTTGGGTATTTGTAGCGTTAAAACCAAATCGGCATGAACGCAACTTTCAATAAATTCGACGGAAGAATCGTCCATTAACAAACCACTTGGTGTGTCAATACTGATAATTTTACTCGGATTGGTATTTATCAACCCAATTACCTTTTTTAGTGTGCCTTCAACTGGTTTGTTTACTCCTGTTCCCAATAATGCATCTACGATAACCGATTTTGGGTGTAAATGAATCAATTCCAAATCGTTGTCATTTTCAACTGTAATCAATGTTTGTTTGATGGCGGTAGGTAATTTATCAAAATTGGTTTGAGAATCGGGTGAAAATGTTTCTTTGTGTTTTACTAATACAACACGAACAGCATCGTGCCATTTGTAGAGTAGGCGCGCAATAGCCAAACCATCACCACCGTTGTTACCCATTCCACAAAAAACAACAACTTCTTCGTCTTGATCAACATGACAAAAGATAGCACCCATGCATTCACCAGCAACGCGCTCCATTAAATCGAGTGATGTAATACCTTGCCTTTCTATTGTCAAGGTATCTACATTCTTAATCTGAGGTACAGAAAGAATTTTCATAGTGGTCAATTTACAGTAAATTTACGGAAGTTTTTCTTTTTTATCAAAAAAATAACTGTTTTTTTGATATGAATTGTCCAATGAGATTGTAAATTGTTGTCATTTTATAGTGAAATACATTGTGTTATGCTCTAATTGGCACGCTCTAACTTGAATTTGTTATCTTCATAAATGCAGCGAGAGATTTCTTGTTCTTTTATTGCTTTTATAGCTCAAATTCGTATTTTTGCAATGCAATTAGTTGTTGCTCAATCAGAGATGGAAGAAATTGAAATATACGGAGCAAGAGAACACAATTTAAAAGATATTGATCTCAAAATCCCTCGAAATAAATTGGTTGTTTTTACAGGTTTAAGTGGTAGTGGGAAATCCTCATTGGCATTTGATACTATTTTTGCAGAAGGTCAACGTCGTTACCTCGAAACGTTTTCAGCCTATGCACGACAGTTTTTGGGAGGATTGGAACGTCCAGATGTTGACAAAATAGATGGATTGAGTCCTGTAATTGCTATTGAACAAAAAACAGTTTCTCGCAGTCCACGCTCAACCGTTGGAACAATCACTGAATTGTATGATTTTCTTCGTTTGTTATATGCTCGTGTGGGAACAGCTTATTCGTATGTTTCAGGCGAAAAAATGATTAAATATTCTGACGAGCAAGTGGTGGATTTAATCTTGGAACATTACCAAGGTAAAAAAGTAGTGTTACTTGCTCCTGTTGTAAAAGGAAGAAAGGGACATTATCGTGAGTTGTTTGAGCAAATTCAGAAAATGGGTTATACCAAAGTACGTGTAGATGGTGAAATTTTAGACATCACCAAAGGCATGAAGTTGGATAGGTATAAAATTCATGATATTGAGTTGGTAATAGATCGTTTGGCAATTGATAAAAAAGACGAAAAACGTATTTACGATGCGGTTGTGTTAGCAATGCGAAAAGGCGACAAACAAATGATGGTGATGGAATATGATACATCGGAAGTGCGCCATTTTTCACGTTTATTGATGTGTCCAACTTCTGGAATCAGTTATCCCGAACCCGAACCCAATTTGTTTTCTTTCAACTCGCCTTATGGAGCTTGTCCAACGTGTAATGGACTTGGTGTGGTGTCGGAAGCGTCAATGGATAAAATTATCCCCGACCCAACGAAATCTATTAAACAAGGAGGTTTAGCACCTTTGGGTGAGTATAAAAACACATGGGTGTTTATGCGTTTGGATGAATTTTTACAAGCTGAAGGATTTAGTATTCGTACACCATTGAAAGACATACCAGAAGAACTGATGAATACCATTTTGTATGGAAATTCTGACTTGGAAACGCAAACAAAAAATGCTGTAAAATTTGAAGGTGTAATCCATATTTTGGACCGTCATTCGGAAGAAAGTTCTGCTGCTATTCAACGTTGGGCTCAAAGTTTTATGAATCAAGTGACTTGTCCCACATGTTTAGGGAATCGGCTAAAAAAAGAAGCGATGTATTTTCGTATAGCTGATAAAAATATTGGTGAATTGGCTTCAATGGATTTGTCTGAATTGGGTGTTTATTTTCAGGATATTGAACAATATTTGACCAGCGATCAGCAAATTATTGCCACAGAAATTTTAAAAGAAATTCGCGCAAGATTAGGGTTCGTGTTGGAAGTAGGATTGGAATACCTCACATTGAACCGATCTGCTAAAACACTTTCTGGTGGCGAAGCGCAACGCATTCGATTGGCTACTCAAATCGGTTCGGAATTGATGAATGTATTGTACATTTTGGATGAACCGTCTATTGGTTTGCATCAACGAGATAATACACGGTTAATCAATTCATTAAAACGTTTGCGTGATACGGGTAATTCGGTGATTGTAGTGGAGCACGACAAAGAAATGATTGAAAGTGCCGATTTTATTGTGGATATTGGCCCGAAAGCAGGTAAACACGGCGGAAAAATCATCAATGCTACTACCATTGATAAATTATTGGAAACCGATTCATTGACAACACAGTATTTAAAAGGAATTAAGAAAATAGAAATTCCCTCAACACGCCGAAAAGGGAATGGTCACTTGTTAGAAGTAAAAGGAGCAACTGGTCATAATTTAAAAAACGTTGATTTAAAAATTCCATTGGGCACATTTACGTGTGTTACAGGTGTTTCGGGAAGTGGTAAATCTTCGTTGATTAATCAAACATTGTACCCTATTTTATTAGCACAAATATACAATGGCGTTAGAAAACCATTGCCTTATAAATCCATTAAAGGGTTGGAGTTTTTGGACAAAGTCATTGAAATTGATCAATCACCAATTGGGCGCACACCACGATCCAATCCAGCAACATATACCAAAGTATTTGATGAAATACGTTCACTTTTCAGTTCTTTACCAGAAGCACAGATTAGAGGGTATAAGCCCGGTAGATTTTCGTTTAACGTTGCCGGAGGTCGCTGCGAAACCTGTAAAGGTGGAGGTATGAAACTCATTGAAATGAATTTTTTGCCCGATGTTTACGTGGAATGTGAAACGTGTAATGGCAAACGTTATAACCGAGAAACTTTGGAAGTACGCTACAAAGGAAAATCCATTAGTGATGTGCTGGAAATGACCATTGAAGAAGCTGTTAAGTTTTTTGAGCCTGTTCCAAAGATTTACCGCATTTTAGAAACTCTTCGTTCAGTTGGTTTGGGATATATTACCATCGGGCAATCTTCCACAACCTTATCAGGTGGAGAAGCGCAACGCATTAAGTTAGCAGCAGAGTTGGCAAAAAAAGGCACAGGAAAAACCATTTATATTTTAGATGAACCATCTACAGGATTGCATTTTGAAGATATTCGCAACTTGTTGGATGTGTTGCAACGCTTGATTGATGAAGGCAACACGGTGTTGGTGATAGAGCACAACCTTGATATCATTAAAGTGGCAGATTACCTCATTGATGTAGGTCCAGAAGGAGGGAAAGGAGGTGGAAAAATCATTGCCGAAGGGACACCCGAAGAAGTGGTAAAGAAATACAAGAAAGTATCACATACAGCGAAGTATTTGGAAATGGAACTTTCGTAGTTCAGGCTTTCAACGAGTTCAGGTTGAAATTTCAGATAGTCAACTAGTCATCTCATCAATAAGTCATCTCATCATTCAAAAAAAACACTTCTAATTCTTTGCATTATTAATTAAAAAGCGTATCTTTGCGCCCTTATAAATAAATTTTAAAGTATAAAATTATGAATTTTTACGAAACTGTTTTCATTTTAACTCCCGTTTTGTCTGATGATCAGGCAAAGGAAGCAGTGCAAAAAATCGAGAATGACATCAAGTCATTTGGTGGTAATATTAAGCACTCGGAGAACTGGGGATTACGTAAATTAGCGTATCCTATTCAAAAAAAATCTACTGGATTTTATTTCTTGGTAGAATTTGAAGCTGAGAGTCCTGCAATTGCAGATTTTGAAACTGAATTGAAGCGTGATGAGCGTGTAATTCGTTTTTTAACTGTGAAAATGGACAAAGATCACGTTGCTTACGCTGAAAGAAGAAGAGCAAAATTGGCAAAAGCTTAATCATTAATCATTAAAAAATTAGAAAAATGGCTCAAAATGACATTCGCTATCTAACACCGATCAACATCGATATTAGAAAAGATAAATACTGTAGATTCAAGAAAAGCGGAATCAAATTTATTGATTACAAAGACGCTGACTTTTTGTTGAAATTAGTGAACGAACAAGGTAAAATCTTACCTCGTCGTATTACTGGTACTTCAGCAAAATACCAAAAAAGAGTAAACAAGGCAATCAAAAGAGCTCGTCACATTGCTCTTCTTCCTTATGTTGGAGACATGTTGAAATAAGCCTTTCGTATTGAATTTGCAATAAAATATTAAAAAAATGGAAGTAATTTTAAAGAAAAATGTAGATAAATTGGGTTACGCTAACGAAATCGTTACTGTAAAACCAGGATATGGACGTAACTTCTTGATTCCTCAAGGTTACGCTGTTTTGGCTACTGCTTCTGCTAAAAAAGCACACGAAGAAGTAATGCGCCAAAAAGCTCATAAAGAATCTAAGATTTTAGCTGACGCTCAAGAGTTGGGTGGTAAATTGGAAGCTGTTACTGTAACAATCGTTACTAAAGCAGGTGAAAATGGTAAAATCTTTGGTTCTGTTAATACAGTTCAATTATCTGAAGCGTTGAAAAAAGAAGGTTTCGATATTGACCGTAAATCGTTAAAAATTAAAGAAGAACCAATTCGTGAAATTGGTGCTTTCGAAGCTGTGGCTAACTTACACAAAGAAGTTATCACAACTTTCAAATTTAACGTTGTAGCTGAATAATATTCTTTTCAGATAAAGTGAAAGTCCCGATTTTGTCGGGACTTTTTTTATGCATTTTTATCAATATATTTGTATGCCATTATTTTTTGTTATTTAAGTAATCACCAATGAAATATTCTTTTTGTTTTCTTTTATTTGTTGTTTTTTCTTGTCACTCACCATCAAAGGAGGTTAAGGTAGAAAATAGCAACTCTACAACGCATTATGCAAAGCATTTTCGTTTTTCGAATGTAAATAATCAAGATGTGTTGGAGATTATTAGTCCAGATACGAAACAAGTTGTGGCAACACTTAAACCGTTATCGTCAAATAAAGACAATATTGCTATTTCTGCTACCATAATTGGAATGCTCAATGCGTTGGAGTTGGCCGAAAACATTGTTGGTGTGCAAGAAATAAAATATGTTTATAACCCTATTGTCAACGAAAATTTTAAAAAAGGAAAAATCATTGAAACGGGCTACGAAACCCAATTGGCTGTTGAACCAATTATTGCAAAAAAACCAGCGGTTATTTTACACAATGGTTTGAATTCGAGTTTTCCACATCAAAAACAGTTTGAAACTGTTGGTATTCAATGTGTGCCTATATTTGATTGGCGTGAAGAATCTCCTTTGGGCAAAGCTGAATGGATAAAAGTATATGGATTTTTGTATGGGAAATTGGAACAAGCCAATCAATTGTTTGATGCTATTGTTGCTAAGTACAACAATTTAGTTGACGAGGCAAAGCATCTTTCTCCATCTGAATTATTGATGAGTGGAAATATTATTGGAAGTGAATGGTATTCGCCTTCTGGTGAAAGTTTTTATGCCCAATTGTTTAGAGATGCCAATATTACGTATGCTTTTTCAGGTACAAAAGGCACAGGTAGCATTGCCAATACACAGGAGGATTATTTGATAAAAAACCGTCATGCAAAGATTTGGATCAATCCAGGTGTACGCTCTTTAAAAGAATTGTTGGTATTGAATCCAAAAGCCAACTTATTTGATGCGTATAAAGAAAATAACGTATTTTGTTATTCGCTCCATGATAATTTTTATTGGGAAATGACATCCATTGAACCCGATCAATTATTGGAAGATTTAATTTGGATAGCTCACCCAGAATCGCGAAAAAATAGGAAACTTCGCTTTTATTCACATTTAGAACCTTAAAATTTGGTTTGTTTTATGGTGTTTAGTTGACCAAGTATATTTATCAAAACCTAACAGTTTTATTTCCTTTTTTTCCTATCTTTAACCTTATAAAACTTCAAACTAAGAATATGCCCACACTCAATTGGATAGGAAAAGAAAAAGTCATTACGCATCATCAAGACGTGCCTTACCGTGTTTTGGAACACCAATACGGTTTTTCGGCGGGTGCTGAAACAGGGAAAGCAGAAGAAAATAAAACACCTACAAACAGCGGAAATAAAATCATACATGGTGACAATTTAGAAGCTTTAAAGAGTTTGTTGCCTGAATATGAAGGAAAAATAAAGTGCATCTATATTGACCCTCCTTATAATACAGGAAATGAAAGTTGGGTGTATAATGACAATGTCAACCATCCAAAAATTAAAAAATGGCTGGGCGAAGTAGTGGGAAAAGACGGAGAAGATTTGACTCGACACGATAAGTGGCTGTGTATGATGTATCCACGGTTACGATTATTGCATAAGTTGTTGGCAGATGATGGAGCTATTTTTATAAGTATTGATGATAATGAACAAGCACATTTGAGGCTGATGTGTGATGAGATATTTGGAGGAGGGAATTTTGTTAGCAATATTATATGGGAGAAAAATTATTCACCACGTAACGATGCAAAGTTTTTCTCTTCTTCCCATGACTTTATTTGTTGCTATGCTAAGCAAAAGAATAATTGGAACAGGAATTTGGCACCTAGAACAGATAAACAGAATCAATATTATAAATATGATGATAATGATGGAAGAGGAAAATGGCGCCCTGACAATGTGTTGGTAAAATCATTTTCAGAATCTGGTGTATTTGGAATTCCAAATCCTGATACAGGCGAAATACACTATCCGCCTAAAGGAAGTTGCTATCGTTTTAACGAAGATAAATCTATTGAACTTTTAAAAGAAAATAGATTTTATTTTGGCAAAAACGGGAAAGGAAAACCCCAACTAAAAAGATACCTATCAGAGGTTAGTCAAGGTATTGTTCCTCAAACAATATGGAAATATGATGAAGTATCTCATAGTCAAGGAGGAAAGAAAAGACTTAATGAAATTATTGAAGGTAATGTATTTGATAGTCCAAAACCTTACGAACTAATTACCCGTGTTCTTCAAATAGCAACAAATAAAAACTCCATCATCCTTGATTCCTTTGCTGGTTCCGGCACTACCGCCCACGCCGTTCTCAACCTCAACAAAGAAGACGGAGGCAATCGTAAGTTTATCTTAATAGAAATGGAAGATTACGCCAATGATATTACCGCAGAGCGTGTAAAACGTGTGAGTAACGGCTATTCAGATAAAGAAGGCACAGGCGGAAGTTTTGATTATTATGAATTGGGTGCGCCTTTATTCGATGAACATGAAAACCTAAACGAAGAAGTAGGAATCGATAAGATTAGAGAATATGTTTGGTATTCAGAAACCCGTTCTTCCGATGCTTTAGTAAATGATGAAAACGACAACTATTTACTAGGAAAAAACAACGATACGGTGTATTATTTCATCTACGAAAAAAACCAACACACGACACTCGATTTCGATTCGCTGAATTTGATTAAAACTAAAGGTGAGCAGTATGTAATTTATGCGGATAATTGCTTGTTACCGAAGGCATTTATGTCGAAACATGGGATTGTGTTTAAGAAGATTCCGCGGGATGTGAGTAAATTATAAGGGAACTTTGTTGTATGAAGATTTATGGGTAAATTATTAATGTATTTAAATTTATGATAAAAAAGATTCTAACCTTTTTTAAAAAATATTGGAAGCATTTTTTAATTTTATTATTAAGCTTAATTGTATTTTTTGTTTGTGGTAAATTTTTAGTTGAGTCAATGAGTTTTATTTCACTTGTTCCACTATACATAGGACTGGTTTTTTAACTTTTCTTTCGCTTAGAATACCACAAGATAAAAATGGTTCTATAATACTTTACCCTATTATTATAATAACAGCTATCTTGTTTTTCCCAATTACTATCTTAAGTTTCTTATCTCCATTTATCGGCATTTTAACGATGGTAGCTATACTTATCCTTACACTTTCTACCTTAATTTATTATTTCCTTGTCTATATCATTCCTTTAATTTTTACTATAAAATTAGGAGACAAAACAATTTTATTTTCTACAATAACCATTGTTAATATAGTATTAATGATATTTGGAGAACGTTTGTTATTCTTAATATGGAAACTTGATAATTATAGTAGATTAAACAGAAATGAATTTCGCCTTTATCTAAAACAACGAGAATTATTTCTTAAAAACACAATTAATAGAGATCGTTTTAGATTTCTAATTTACATGTTGTATTTTTTGTTTTTAATTATTACCTCATTTATTAACTTAGAAGGGTATGAGTTAAGTATTATGGATAGTATTTATAAGCCAATTTCATATTCTTTTATCACTTTTATTGCATTTGATAGGATATTAGCCAATAAACAAATTATGAAAATAGATTTTAAAAGTTTTATTCGAACGCTTGATAGATTCAACAATCCTTTTTCGTTTAAAAAAACAAATCAAGATTAAAATATAAAACATGAAAGAGATAATTAAAAGTAACGATTTATTTAAAGACTTGTCTGAAATTATAGACCAAGGCAAGAAAGCTATTGTGTCATACGTTAATCAGACTTTGACCTTAGTTTATTGGCAAGTAGGTCATCGTATAAATCAGGAGTTTTTACATAATGACCGAGCCGAATACGCTGAAAACATTGTCTCGACAGTGTCAGGACAATTAGCGGATAAATTCGGTCGTGGGTTTTCGAAGAAAAACGTATGGAGAATGATACAATTTTCCAAGGCAATAGATGATTTTGAAATTGTCTCGACAGTGTCACGACAATTAAGTTGGTCACATTTCGTAGAGATTCTTCCGATAGAGAATCAAGAAAAAAGGTTGTTTTATTTAAATAAAGCATGTGAGGAAAAATGGAGTGTTCGTGAACTGAGAAACCAAATTGAAAGAAAAACTTTTGAAAGAAATGAAATTGCATACATCCAATCTAATTCACTAGATCTGTTATCAAGCGATATAACTTTCAAAGACCCTTATTTCTTAGACTTCTTAGGATTAAAAGAAGGTTACTTGGAAAACGACTTAGAACAAGCTATATTAAATGAGTTAGAGAATTTTATCTTAGAATTAGGGAAAGGCTTTGCTTTTGTTGAGCGCCAAAAAAGAATGATTATTGACGGTGAAGACTTTTATTTAGACTTGCTCTTTTATCATAGAAAACTAAAGAGATTGGTGGCTATTGATTTAAAAATAGGTAAATTTAAAGCAGCTTATAAAGGTCAAATGGAGTTGTATTTGAATTGGCTGGATAAAAATGAACGTCAAGAAGGCGAAGAAAAACCAATCGGTTTAATCCTTTGTACGGAAAAAGGAAAGGAACAAATAGAATTATTGGAAATGGGTAAAAATGGAATCATGGTTGCTGAGTATTGGACAGAATTGCCACCTAAAAATAAGTTGGAAGAAAAAATCCAAAAATTATTGATTGAAACAAAGGAAAGAATTGAACGCAATAAACTTCTATAATAATGGAATTAAAAGACTACCAACAGAAAGTAATCAATAACCTTGAAGAGTATTTGGAATACGTTCAAGAATACAAAGATTTAGGAAAAGCTTTCAATCAGTATTGGGAAGATAAAATTGGCCCATACAATCCGCTTGACAGAACAGGAATGGAGCCATATAAAAACAATGTTCCAAATGCAGCGCACGTTTGTGTAAAAGTGCCAACAGCAGGAGGAAAGACTTTTATTGCGATAAATGCTTTGCATTCCATTTTCTCTGCCTATGATTCAAGCAAACCAAAAGCGATTATTTGGCTTGTTCCTTGGAGTAATCTATTGCAGCAAACAGTCGATGCACTTTCCAATTCAGATCATCCATATCGTCAAAAATTAAACTCGTTATTTAATAACCGAGTAGAAGTTTACCAAAAAGAAGATTTGTTGCAAGGCTCTAACTTCAATCCTTCAGTGGTCAATGATCAATTGAGTATCATCGTGATGAGTTTTGCTAGTTTGCGCGCCAAAAACAAAGATGATCGTAAAGTTTTTCAAGAAAATGGTCAATTAGCTTCATTTGTTAGTCACTATAAAAATTCAGAACATTTATTGGAAGATGTGGATGACACCGCTTTAATCAACGTGTTGCGTTCGCTCAATCCAGTTTTAGTAGTCGATGAAAGTCACAACGCTGAAAGTGATTTGAGTGTGGATATGCTAAAGAACTTAAACCCTTCTTTTATTCTTGATTTAACGGCAACACCTAAACAAAACAGTAACATTGTTAGTTTGGTTCCTGCTATTGAATTAAAAAAAGAACACATGGTAAAATTACCAGTCATTGTTTACAATAGTCACGATAAGTCGGAGGTAATTAATAATGCCCTACACTTGCAAAACAAATTAGAACGTTTAGCCATTCAGCAAGAAAAAGAAGGAGGTAAATACATACGTCCAATTGTATTATTTCAAGCGCAACCAAAGACGAAAGATGATAATACAACCTTTGAGAAGTTGAAAGAACAACTTTTACAAATTGGCATCCCCGAAAGTCATATCAAAATAAAAACGGCAAATATAGATGAGTTAAAAGGCGTGGATTTAATGAGTCGCGATTGTGAAGTTCGTTACATCATCACTATAAACGCATTAAAAGAAGGATGGGACTGTCCGTTTGCTTATATTCTAGCCTCGTTGGCAGATCGTTCAAGTGCTGTGGATGTAGAACAAATTTTAGGGCGTGTGTTGCGGCAACCATACGTGCAAAAGCACAAAACTTTTCATTTGAATGTTTCGTATGTTCTTACAGCTTCCATCAAATTTAACGAAACGTTACAAACCATTGTAAAAGGATTACAAGAATCAGGTTTTAGCGACAAAGATTATCGAAAAATTGACCGAATGTCAGAAGAAGTGAAAGAAGTTGAAAAATCCAAACCATTGGATAATTTCCTTTTTCCTGAACAAGAGAAAGAAGAAGAAAACGAAACTATCGATAAAAATAAAATAACCTATCAACCTATAACATCAGTAGATATTATTGAAGAATCCGTTTCTAATCCAGTAATTGAAGAAATTGAAACATTGGCAGAAGAAGAAAATAGACGGTTAGAAGAAGAAGTTAAAAAGCAAGAGAATCAACCAGATGACGAAACAATTTTTGTAGAAATGGAAGATAAAGTTAAACGTTATGCTGTAAAAGCAAGCAATAAAGAATATTTGGATAAAATCCAATTTCCTCAATTTTTTATTGAAGTTACGGCAAATGATATTTTTGGTACAGAAGAAGAGTTATTGAATCACGAGTCGCTCTTAAAAGACTTTAAGTTATCCACACAAGATTCAAATATTGATTTCGATAGAGTTTCTTCAGATTTGTATAAAGTCGATTTAGAAGAAAAAAAGAAAGATGAATACACACCATCATTTGCAAAAATTGAGGAGTCTATTTTAAAAGATCCAATTGCTGAATATATTTTAGCGAAACCAAAAGATGGGCAAATTTCAGATATTACACATCAATTGTTGCAACAAATAGGGAATATGTATCCTATTCCCGACCAAGAAATTAAAATCTACATTGATCGAATTCTAAATAGCATGAATAATGAGCAATTAGCTGATATTTTAGTTCGAAAATATAGCTATGCTTTAAAAATTAAAGATAAAATTAGACAATTAGCCGACACTTATGCCGAATTGAAATTTATGGATTTAATTAAATCAAAAAGAATTTACACGAAATCAAATTGGCAACTAAAAGAAATGATTGTTCCTGGACGAACAGGATCCTCTATAGGAAATTCTCTTTACGAATATGAGGGAGAAATGAATGGTTTTGAAGAAAAAGTAATAATGGAGTTAGGAACAGCTTCCAATATTGTTTTTTGGCATCGTAATTTAGAAAGAGGTAAAGGGTTTTATATCAACGGTTTTAAGTCAAATCATTACCCAGATTTTATTCTTTTCACAAAGTCAGGTAAAACGATTCTAGTTGAAACTAAAGGAGATCATTTAGACAATGAAGATAGTGCTGCCAAATGTCGTTTAGGAAATGAATGGGAAAAACAAGCAGGCTCAAATTTTGCTTATTTTATGATTTTCGACAAAAAAGAAGTTGATGGAGCTTATACGTTGGATAAAGCAAAGGAATTAATTGGAAGGATGTAACAGAAAAGCAATTTTATTACTTTTTAATTATCCCATTATTCTATTCAAATATGTATATTTGCATTTATGAAAAAGAGCGACATTCCTCAAGATGAAAGTGCATTAAAAGGCTGGACGCGTGAAGTTTTTTATGCAAAAAATGATGACGGTAAATACGAAGCTGGTCTAAGTACTGGGTGGAGTGTTAAGAAAGATGCATTGGATGGTGCATGGGATGAAGTGAATAAAAATGTTGAAGATGCTCGTCAGCAGGTTGTAGCTGGAAAATTAAGTCCGATTTATTATTACATGGAATTGAGATTGATGGATGTTGGTGTGTTGGCGCAATATGTTGGCTTTTGGAAATGGCGTGTGAAACGTCACTTTAATCCCACTATTTTTAAAAAATTATCAGACGATGTGCTACAAAAATATGCAGATGTGTTTGAAATTGATGTTGAACAACTAAAGAATTTTAAATAATTGCAAGCATTTAAACATTATCAAGCAGCCCATTGTGAAAATGGTGTAACTGTTGGTTTACTGAAACAAGTTGGACTAGAACAAATAACAGAGCCTCTTGCATTTGGTATTGGTTCTGGTCTTTTCTATATTGAAATTCCGTTTTTGAAACTTCAAAGTGGTCCTGCAATTTCATTTCGAACTTTTCCAGGCAATATTTTTAAACGTACTTGCAAAGCTTTTGATGTAAAATTGGTGACCAAAAAATACCGTGATGAGGTGAAGGCAATGAGTGAATTGGACGAGTTGCTTGCAAAAGGTATTTCTGTTGGTTCGCAAGTGGGTGTTTTTCATTTAACGTATTATCCAAAAGCATATCGTTTTCACTTTAATGCGCACAATTTAATTGTTTTTGGAAAAGAAGGAAATGATTATTTGGTTTCAGATCCTGTGATGGAGGATACGACAACTTTATCGCAACAAGCTTTGAGAAAAGTACGGTTTGCTAAAGGTGTTTTGGCACCTAAGGGACACATTTATTATCCAACATCTATTGGGGTAGTTACCCAAGATAAATTAATTGCAGCGATTCGTTCTGGAATAAAACGCAATTGTAGAGATATGCTTCGAATTCCTGCAAGTTTTATCGGAACGAGTGGAATAAATTATACAGCAAAAAACATCCGTAAGTGGAAGGATAAATTAGGAGATCGTAAAGCAGCTTTGTATTTGGGTCAGATTGTACGTATGCAAGAAGAAATCGGTACTGGTGGTGGAGGTTTCCGTTATCTATATGCAGCCTTTTTAGAAGAAGCAGCTGCAATTACTGGTAACGATGATTTGTTGCTTGTATCTGAAAAAATGACAAAAGCTGGAGATATGTGGCGTGATAGCGCTGTGCAAATGGCTGGTATATATAAAGGTCGCCTTTCAGCTCAATCGGATTACAATCATAGTGCGGCTATTTTAAATGAAATAAGTGATTTAGAAAAAGAAGCATTTCGCCAACTCGATAAAATCAAAATTTAATTTAAATATGTAAAATATTTGATAGATAATCGGAATAAAACCGATTATGTAATGAAAATTTTACATATATTTGTAAAAAAATTGAATGATAATCGGAAAATATCCGATTATTATAGATATATTTGACACATGCAATTGAGAAGAAAAATAAAAACATATACCGATGCACCATTGAACCACCAAATGGTTTCAGATGTGCTATCAGAATATGAACGCCCCAATGATAAAATTAGTGAGCTTATCAAAGAGGGGCAGCTTGTTGCGTTGCGTAGAGGTTTGTACATACCTGGAGATATCATGGATCTTCAAGCTCCTGGTTTATTTGTCATTGCCAATCACTTACGAGGTCCGAGTTATGTTTCCTTAGAATCTGCATTGTCACATTGGGGTATGATTCCCGAAAGAGTGAGAGAAATTAGCTCCATTACCCTTAAAGCCACCAAAACGTACACCACGCCAATTGGTCGGTTTAGTTATCGGTATGTAGCAGCTCCTTATTATTCGTTTGGCTTGGAGCGCTTGATGATTACTTCAAGGCAAGTAGCCATGATTGCTTCAAGAGAAAAAGCATTGTGTGATAAAATTATTTTCACACCTGGCGTTCATCTCAGAAGCAAATCGCAAACATTGGATTTTTTAATAGAAGATATGCGGATAGATGAGCACTATTTATCCAATTTAAATACCTCTATGATTCAATCTTGGATAGAAGATGCTCCAAAAAAATCAAGTTTACAAATGTTAATAAAAACACTTCGTTCACTATGATTAAAGAATGGATAGAGGAGTATCATCCAAAAAACGAAGAGGATGTTTTGTCGGCTTTGAGGGAAATCATGCAAGAAATTGTATTGGCCGCTCTTTCACGCACCGATTTTTTTAAGAAAGCAGCCTTTTATGGAGGTACAGCTTTGCGGATATTTCATCACTTGGATAGGTATTCAGAAGATTTGGATTTTTCTTTGTTAGAAAATGATCCATCGTTTACGTTAGAACCTTATTTTCAGGTGATAGAAGATGAATTTCAAGCACTTGGATTCACTGTGAGTATTCGAGAAAAACAGAAAACAAAAGTAACAGCTATAGAATCTACTTTCTTAAAATCCGAAACTATTTGGAAAGAATTAGTTTTGGAAGGCATTGTGAAACAAGCTGGAATACGTTCCAATAAATCTATTAAAATAAAGATTGAAGTGGATAGAAAACCGCCAATGGGTTTCTCTACGGAAGAATTATTATTGATTCGTCCTTTTTCATTTTATGTGAAATGCTTTGATTTACCGAGTTTGTTTGCTGGTAAAATGCATGCTTTATTGTTTAGGAAATGGGGAAATCGAGTGAAGGGAAGGGATTGGTACGATATGGAATGGTATATCCGAAAAGGTGTTCCATTGAATCTTGGTCATTTTGTGCAACGAGCCGAAGAAACAGGTGATTGGAATAAAGCAACAATAACAGCGCATGAATTTTTACATATACTGCAACATAAAATTGAGCATGTATCTATTCATCAAGTGAAAGAAGATGTTGTGCGTTTTGTCAATGACGATTATAAGTTGACTATTTGGGATAAACACTACTTTCATCAATTGGTAACAAAGATTAAGTTTGTAGAGTAGTTTTAATATTACTATCTTCGCTATTGAATGGAGCAAAAAATCATCGAAATACAATCTGTTTTTAAAAATTATGGCAAGAGTATTGTCCCAGCTGTGGATGGCATTTGTTTGGATGTTGTTAAGGGAGAAAAACTTGGTGTTTTTGGCCCGAATGGAGCTGGAAAAACAACATTGATTTCCATGATGTGTGGTATTTTAAAACCAACCAGAGGCACGATCAATTATACAATCAATGAAAATCAATTTGATGCTAAAACTGCATTGAAATTTATTGGTTATGTGCCTCAAGATTTTGCTTTTTATCCTGAATTGTCAGCAGAACAAAATCTAACCTACTTTGGGAAGATGTATGGCTTAAATTCGCAAATTTTAATTAAAAAAATCGATTTTTTACTTGAAAAGCTTGGATTGAGTGCTGTTAGACACAAAAAATTATCCACCTATTCTGGCGGAATGAAGCGTCGAATAAACCTTGCAATTGGAATTTTAAATGATCCGAAATTGTTGTTTT
Organism: Crocinitomicaceae bacterium; assembly: GCA_023957475.1. Taxonomy (GTDB): domain Bacteria; phylum Bacteroidota; class Bacteroidia; order Flavobacteriales_D; family Crocinitomicaceae; genus Taishania. The sequence continues at coordinate 106,158 of JAMLHA010000001.1, forward strand.
TGGACGAGCCAACAGTAGGTGTAGATGTGCAAAGTAAATATGCTATTGATCAACTATTGGATGAACTTAATGAAAAGGGTACAACCATTGTATTCACTTCACACCACTTAAAAGAATCTGAACAATTTTGTGATAGAATTGCACTTATTGATAAAGGCAAAATCATTGAAATTGGAACTTTGCAAACGTTACTATCAACCTATCAAGTGGCAGATTTGGAAGAATTATTGATTCACCTAACTGGAAAAGAATTACGCGATTGATGAGGAAACTAATAGCATCCATAAAAAAAGAATTTCAATTACTAATCCACGATAAGGTTGGGTTGCTATTGATGTATGCAATGCCTATTGTATTGGTTTTTATAATTACATTGGTACAGGACAGTGCTTTTAAAATTGTGAACGACAACCAATTGGAGATACTGGTAACCAATCAAGATAAAGGTGCTTTAGGTGATTCTTTGGTAAACATTCTTAAAAAATCTGGGAGTTTTATTGTCGAAGAACACAATCAACTCTCCGAACATTCAATGCAACAAAAAGGCATCAAAGATGGGAAATTGGCAAGTGTTTTTATTCCATCCAATTTTTCTGAGGCCATTCAAAACAATACAGGATCGGTCACAAAATTGATTTTAAAGGAATTTGGAATGAACGATGATTCGTTGATGATTGCCAACAAAAACACGCAATTAACCATTTATTTTGACCCAATTTTGCAACAAAACTATCAATATACATTGGTTACAAACATTCAGACAATCTTGTTTGGTATGGAAAATCAAGTGTTGATACACAACCTGTTCAGCGAAATGGGTTATGACGAAATTCCTGATTACATTGCCGAAAAATTAACTGGAGAACAAACTCCTGTGGTGGCAAAACAAGCATCTTTGGGTAAAAAACAAACTGTTGTACCCAATTCAACGCAACACAATGTGCCTGCTTGGTCGATTTTTGCCATGTTTTTTATGGTGGTATCCTTGGGAGGCAATATTGTCAAGGAGCGAAATTCAGGTAGTTTTGTTCGCTTGATGACCATTCCACCGAGTTTTACTTTTACATTGATTAGTAAGATGTTGATTTATTTGGGTGTTGCCATGAGTCAGTTACTTCTACTTTTTAGCATCGGTTATTCAATTTTTCCATTGATTGGACTTCCAGCGTTGCAAATACCTGCTTCATTAGCTCAATTGGTTGTTGTTGCGCTACTCTCTGGAATGGCAGCTGTGAGTTATGCTGTTTTGATTGGAACGTATGCAAAAACACAAGAACAAGCCAATGGTTTTGGAGCGATATCGATAGTTATTTTTGCAGCAATTGGTGGAATTTGGGTGCCAACTTTTGTGATGCCTGATTACATGCAAACCATTGCTTTATTTTCACCCTTGTATTGGTGTTTGGATGGGTTTTACACCCTATTTTTGAAAAATGGAGACTGGAATGAACTGAGTTCGAGCACAATTTTTCTTTCTTTTTTCGTTATAGTGTGTCAAATACTTACATTTGTAAAATTAAAATTTCAGAATTACTTGTAAACATGGATATATCAAGAGACGATTTAAAAATTGAATTTAAGCAACATTTAATTACTTATCTAAACCTATTGGATGTAAAGGTTGATGATATTAAAGATGATGAATCACTATTTGGAGGTGATTTGGGATTGGATTCTATAGACTCAGTAGAAATGATTGTGTTATTGGATAGGGAATATGGTATTAAAATCAAAAACCCAACCGAAGGTCGCCAAGTTTTGGTTGACGTAAATACAATTGTTGACTATATCATTGCAAATCGTACAAAATAAATTACCATGAGAAAGGTATTTATAACCGGAATGGGTTCGATATCTTCTTTGGGATTAACGGTTGAGGAACAGTTAAAAAAATTACGTAGTGGGCAATCTGGAATTGGTAAAGTCAACCACTTTCAATCGGTTTATTCTGAAAGTTTGCCTTTTGCAGAAATTAATGCAAGTGACGAGGAGTTAAAAGCCATTACTGGTTTTGCTGAAAAAGGAATCACACGTACTACATTAATAGCTATTAAAGCTTTTCAAGAAGCAATTGCTGATAGTCGGTTAACACCCGCACAAATTAGTCATACACGTACAGCTTTTATTTCTTCATCTACGGTTGGAGGAATGTGTTATACGGATGCTTTATATACAGATGCCAATAACAAAGGTGAAATCTCTGAGTTTTATTCGTCGTATGAAGGTTCCAATCACACTTTGCAGATTGTCAAGCAGTTTAAATTAAAAGGTTACACCGATACAATAAATACAGCTTGTTCTTCTTCTGCAAATGCTATTTTATTAGGAGCTCGCTTGATTCAATCAGGGAGGGCGGATAGAGCCATTGTTGGAGGAGCTGATTGTTTGGCAAAATTTACAGTAAATGGTTTTAATTCACTTCGCATCTTGAATGAACAGCCGTGCAAACCTTTTGACGAGCACCGAGAAGGGTTGACTTTAGGAGAAGGAGCAGCTTATTTGGTGTTAGAAGCAGAAAATGTGATCGAAAACAAACCTCTTTATGCCGAAGTAAAAGGCTTTGGCAATGCAAACGATGCGTTTCATCCATCTGCCACATCAGATGATGCACGTGGACCGCTTAAAGCCATGCGTGATGCACTAAGCACTGCTGGATTGCAACCAAGCGCTATTGATTACATCAATGCACATGGAACAGGAACAGTAAATAACGACGAAACAGAATCATTTGCTTTTATGGAATTGTTTGGTACAGCTATTCCAGCGTTTAGTTCCACAAAAGGTTACACAGGACACACACTAGCAGCTGCTGGTGCTTTGGAAGCCATAATTAGTGTATTGAGTATTCAAAACAATGAAATTTATCCGAATTTAAATTTTTCCACACCAATTGCAGGTAGAGGATTGATTCCTGTTACCAACTTAAAGCAAGGAGTGGAAATAAAAAATGTATTATCCAATTCCTTTGGTTTTGGAGGAAATGGAACATCATTGATAATTAGTAAGGTAGATTAATGGAAAAGAAAATGTACATAAAAGCTATTAGTGCAATATCTCCACAATTAACTTATGGAGATGAATATGTGCAAGGTGATTTTCAGATTCATACGAAAGGAATTATCAATGCCATTGAACCAAATTATTTGGCGATTATTCCAGCATCTTTACTTCGTCGTATGGGGAAGGCTGTGCGTATGGGAATAGGAGCAGGATTGCCATTGATTAAAAATTATCCAGCGATTGATGGGGTTATTATAGGAACAGCAAATGGTGGTTTGGAAGATTGTATCCGCTTTTTAAATCAAATTGTTGACTATGAAGAAGGTGTTTTAACCCCCACAAACTTTGTAAATAGTACACCAAATGCTGTTGCAGGTCAATTGGCATTGATGGGTGAAAAAATGGGGTACAACTCCACGCATACAAATGGCTCATTGGCATTTGACAACGCTTTGTTGGATGCTAAATTGGTGTTAGAATCAAGCGATAAGCCAATGGAGTTGTTGGTTGGTGCTGTTGAAGAAATATCCGATTATAATTATAACATTGACACGTTAAATAAGCATTACAAAACAGAATCCATCTCCAATGAAGACTTGATTTCTTCAACTACTGATGGTTCACTTTGTGGTGAAGGAGCAACGATGTTTGTTGTTTCCAATGAAAAAGAAGGAGCAATTGCAGAGGTAGTTGACCAATTTCAGATTTGCTTCCCTGAAAATGACGAAATAGCACCATTAATTGTAGATTTTCTTTCAAAAAATAAACTAACGCCACAAGCAATTGATTTATTACTCTTTGGCAATGCAGGGGATGGTAGAACCGATTTTTGGTACAACAATCTTCAAAAAGAGGTATTTCCAAATTTGGCAATTCATACATTTAAGCAGTTTTGTGGAGATTATCGTACCGCAAGTGCTTTTGCTTGTTATCAAGCTATTCAATTGATGCAAAAACATTCCATTCACGGATTTGAAGGTCAGCAACCAACGACTATATTGGTTTACAATCAATTTTCAGGTGAACGACATGGTTTTATTCTTTTAAGAAAATTGCCTTTGGCAATGAAGATGGAACACTGATGCTTCGACCCTGCTCAGCACAAGTGCACAGTTTGAGCAGATTTTCACAGGTAATTAAATTTATAACCATTTACAAAATCAGCGATTATTATTTTTAAGTACCTACTTCAAATAAAAATCAGTGTTACTTGTATTGAGCAAATCGAAGGTATCAGCGTTCTATTTTTAAAATAATCGTTAATTCAATTGAAAACAAATATATTTGTAATCAAAGACGAGTTTATTGAGAACCATTATTTTCCATATTATAATCTCTTCACTATTTACCTTGATAGGAAATGTTGTGTATTCGCAAAATCCACAATATTATAGTTACGATGATGAAAATGGTGCTCCATCGAATACCATTTATAGCATTGTTCAAGATAAGAGAGGATTTTTATGGTTAGGAACAGATGCAGGACTTTATAAATTTGATGGAATAAAATATACTTCGTATAAATGCCAGACACAGAAATCCAAATCTGTTTCCGAAGTGAAAGTCTCTGAATCGGGAAGAGTTTATTGCATCAACTTTCAATCGCAAATTTTTTATGTCGAAAATGAGTCTTTAAAGGAACTGAAATATCCGTTTAAGACCTTCAGGAGTATTCCCAACATAGAAACGGACAAACACCTTAACCTGTATGTGAATCATTACGGAGGAATTTCTAAGTATAACGAAAAGACGAAACAATGGAAGACCTTCAAAACCAACGGCGTTAACACAGAAACAAGTTATACTAACTATACAAAAGCCGTCAAAGTCGATCAGGATAATAAAGTCAATTTCCTGTGTGCAGATGGGCTTGGGCAAATTATTCATGAAAAATTGAATGTCGTTCCATCGGATATTTTTTCCACTACGGCTCATGAAAATTGTATGATTGTTAATGTCAATCGAGATGTGTGGATATTCTCGACTTTTAATGAGAAAGTTTATCACGTATCGAATGGTAAATTTGGAGAAATCCATCCTCCGAATCTTCTAAAAGCCATTAAGGGAAAGAAGATTACGAATGTCAAATACCTCGGAGGAAAGCATTTATGGATTACCACTTATAGTGGAATTATCAAATATGATTTTATCCGTGACAAGACCGAAATCCTTTATCCTGATTATGCTTTTTCCGATATCATCATCGACAGAGAAAACAATTATTGGTTGAGCTCTCTTCAATACGGACTTTTCAGAATTCCTGATTTACAATCCATTGTATGGGATAAAAATAGCAGTAGCATCCTCAATGATAAATTTAATAAAATCAGCGCTGGAGACAATAGTATCTATATGGGTGACAAGCGAGGTTCTGTTTATAAATTGGATATTCCTAGCCAGCAAATTGAATCCATTCTCATCAACGAAGGAAATAACATACAAGCCTTTCAATATTTGAATGAAGAAAAGAAGCTGTTCTTCGGAATGAATTCCCATCTCTATTTTGTCAATGAGCAAAATCGAATGGATAGTATCACAGATATCGGTCCTGTAAAATTCGTTGAGAAATATCTATCTTCTCGTATCATCTCCACTTCGTTAGGTTGCTATATCTACTCTTCAGAAAATCAAAATCAACGGTATCTGATTACTCAGGATTGGTCCAGAGAATCTTATGTGGACAAGACATCTCATCGATTGTGGCTAGCAACGAATAAAGGAATTATCCTTTTTACTATGGAAGGAGGAAAATGGGTCAAAAAACAGCGATATCTTAAGGATCAACAAATTCTTTCCATTGATTTTAATGAAGCCACTCGAACACTCTATCTCTTATCGTTCAATGGAACGATTTACGAAATCAATCCTCAATTACAATTAAAAAGAGTTGCCCGAACGCAAGAGGATTTACAAGTGTTTAAAATCAGCTATTATCAACAGCAAATTTATGTCGGAACGAATAAAGGGCTTGGAATTTATAATCTAAAGACACAGAAATGGAACGTTCTTACCAAAGCAAACGGCTTACTTTCTGACGTTATCGAGAATTTCATCATTAAAGATGCATTTATTTGGTTAGCCACTAATAAAGGTTTACAGCGTATTCCTTTACAACTTTCTAAACCCGAAAAAACAGCTATTTTATATGTAAACAAGGTAAAAATTGGTAATCAATATGGAAAGAATTTTAAATCTCTTGATTTGGAGTATCGTCAACCTCTTACGCTATATACAGAAGTAAGTAGCTATGCCAGTAATGGACAATTGACCTACGCTTATCGTTTTAAAGATAATGATAATAGATGGTATGCTGTGCAAATGACGGACAAACCCCTCATTATTCCAAACATTCCTTACGGTAAGTTTATAATTGAATTAAAAGTAATTGACCATTTAAACATGGATTCTTTGAATACGATAACTTTATCGGGTTATGTTGCTCCTCCTTTTTGGTTGTCATGGTGGTTCGTATTACTCACGTCGCTCATCTTTATTCTAGTAACGTATTTTATTATTCGTTTCCAGTTTAAAAAAAGACAGAAAAAAATGGATTTACTCTATGAACTTAATCGCTCAAAACTGATCGCAATTAAATCACAGATGAATCCTCATTTTATTTTTAATGTATTAAACTCTATTAAAAGCTATATCTATGAAAATGATAAACGCAATGCTATGCGTTATTTAGAAGATTTCTCTGATCTTATGCGTCAAACTCTGGAACTGAGTGAGGTTTACTATACAAGCTTAAATGATGAAATAAAATTAGCAAAAATCTACATTGAATTAGAAGAAATGCTTCTATCATCTGATTTTGGTTATACGATTAATATTGATAGAAGAATCAATATCAACCAATTGAAAATACCTGCACTTTTATTGCAACCATATATTGAAAATGCTTTTAAACATGGGTTAAGGCATAAAAAGGGAGAAAAAAGACTGCTTCTATCAATTGATTTAGTTAATGAAAACACTATAAGAATAGAAATAAAAGATAATGGTATTGGGCGAAAGGCATCAACTGAAATAAATCATAAGAATGTTAATAAACGTAAATCGTTTGCTACAGAAGCAATGAAAAATAGAATTGAATTAATTAATCAAGAAGGTAAGTTTCTCATTAAATTAATTTATGTAGATTTGTTTGATGAATTTGGTCACTGCGAAGGAACTAATGTTATAATTGATTTAATACAATAGCTACTATGAATGTGTTAATTGTAGATGATGCTGAACAAGCTCGGAAATTATTAAGGCTCACTTTAGCTGAGATTGCTCCAGATATTTCTAATATAAAAGAAGCAGAGGACGTAGATGATGCAATTGTTCTAATAAAAAAGAATACTTTTGATATTGTTTTTCTTGATATTGAAATGCCCGGTAAAAGTGGCTTGCAATTGGTTGAAGAGTTGAAAGATACAATTGATTTTGAAATTATTTTTATCACAGCTTACAGTCAATATGCCATCGATGCATTCAAACTTTCGGCTGTGGATTATCTCTTAAAACCATTCCGAGAAAGTGAGTTAGAGGCAGCTGTTAATAAGGCAAAAGAAAGCATTAAATTGAAGAAAAATGCCACTTTCTATGAATCATTAATAACCAATATTCAATACAATACGGATAAGATAATAACCATGCCGATTAATTACGGTTATGAATACATAAAATTGGCTGATATTCAGTATATTGAAGCGGATGGGGCTTATTCAACTATTCATCTTAAAGAAGGAGATTCTATGCTAGTTTCTCGTAATTTGAAGTATTTTGAAAAATTATTATGTGATAGAACAAATTTCTGTAAAATCAATCGTTCAATTATCGTTTGTCTGAATTGCGTAAAATCCTACCTCAAAAAAGACCGTGGAGTAATTACATTGTGTTGCGGGAAAGAGGTGAAACTCTCCGCCAATCACGTGGATACGTTTGTAGAAAAAATGGAGAAAATGGAGTAAGTCCTTCAACTTCAGGATTTAAAGTGGAAAGCTGAAAACTTAAAGTTAGACGAAGGGACGTGTTATTTTTAGTGGAAAATTTGATTGTAAGTGTGTTTGGGTTTTTATAGACTTTTCTTGTTTGCTATTTTTTTCATAAGTTCAAATGAAAACCATTTGGAAACGGGTGGTTTTTTGTGGATATAGGAAATAAATCATTTCTAAAGAAAAATTGAAATTGAAAATAAATAATTATTTTTATACAAATCATCCAATCAATTCCTATATTTGTATAAAATAACATTCATGATATCTAGAGAATTAAATACCGTTTTAAGAGAATATGCTAAGGAATTTCGTTCGGTATTGGTGGTTGGTCCACGCCAATCAGGTAAAACCACCTTGACCAGAGAAACCTTCCCAGACAAACCTTATGTTTCATTGGAGAATCCTGATGAAAAACTATTGGCGGAAAATGATGCTCGTGCATTTTTAAGCCGATTTCCAAATGGTGCTATTCTCGATGAAATTCAGCGTGTTCCTAATTTGTTCAGTTATTTACAAGAGATTTTAGATACAACTAACGAAGACGGATTATTCATTCTAACCGGAAGTAATAATATTTTATTACAGGAAAATATAAGTCAAACGCTAGCCGGACGGCTAGGTATCTTAGATTTATATCCGTTAAGTTATCGAGAGATTAAAGAGGAATCCAAGGATTATTCTTTGAATGAGCTTATTTTTAAAGGTTCCTATCCAGAGATTTATCACAAAAATCGAAAGCCGCAGATTTGGTATTCCTCTTACGTCAGAACGTATGTAGAAAGAGATGTTCGACAAATAAAGAATATTGATAACACCTCCTTATTTATTAAGTTTTTGAAAATTTGTGCAGGACGTATCGGTCAACAAGTCAATTTATCTAATATGAGTAACGCTTGTGGCATTGATGTCAAAACTGTGCAATCTTGGCTATCGGTACTTGAGCAATCCTACATTATTAAATTAGTTCAACCATTTTATAACAACTTTAATAAGCGTATCGTAAAAGCACCAAAACTCTATTTTATTGATACAGGATTGGCTTGTTCTTTACTTACCATTCGAAATATGGATGAATTGGCTTTATCTCATTTTTATGGTGCTTTGGTAGAAAACTATGTCATAATAGAATGCATGAAAAACAATGCTAATTTACAAACTGATAGGGCTTTTTACTATTGGCGGGATAACAACGGAGTTGAGATAGACTTAATAATTGATAAAGGTTCGGACTTTATGCCTGTTGAGATAAAATCTGCTCAAACTTTTTCTAATGATTTCTCAAATAATCTTCTTAAACTCAAAAACTATGCGAATATTCAACAGGGTATCGTCGTGTATAATGGAACAATGGAGTTCACTAACAGCAATAATATAGAAGTTGTGAACTGGAAATCATTTTTGGAAAAGTAATTCCATCCTATACGCATTATCAACTCATTCAAACTTCCAACGGTGGAATGAGATAAGTTCATAAAAGAGTAAATTTTTTTCATAAGTTAATTCAAGTTGCTAGTTAGTTTGTCATTTTATTAAGTTGCAAGCCGAAAATAAAAAGGGTTAATTTTATCAAAAAGCCATTTATTGTTACTGCGTGTATTGTTCTGGAAAACAATTTCTTAATGTCACTTATTGCAACTTCTATTCGTTTTCTCATTTTTAGTTTTTCGATAGTTTGTAGATTAGTATCAGGTCGTTTACTGTTGGATTTTCGTTGCGTTTTAATCCGTATCCCATAGTTTTTTAACGCATTATCTTCTTGTGCGTAGTCAGTGTAAGCACTATCGGCATACAAGGTGGATTCAGGGGATAATTTCGTAAGTATTTTTTGCAATGCTTTCACATCTCCAACCTTACCAGGTGTGAAATGAAATGCGAAAGGAATACCCGATTTGGTTGTAACCAATTGAACTTTAACGCCATAAAAATAGGTGTGCATACTTGCCGTGTAGCCACGCCATTGTTTGCCTTTCACTATTTTACTGCGTCCTATGCGAATATTTTGACAAACAGCGACGGGAAAAGAATCAATAATATACTGTAATTCACAACAAATATCCTTGAAATAACTGCTGATGATTTCAAAGAGTTCATATAAAAGTCCACCGATTTTATGTAAACGCCTATTAAAGCGACTTTTATCTAACATATTGGGAATAAATCCATACTGTTTCACAAATTTAATAGCGGAATTGTGATTGCCGTAAAAACTTGTTGCTGAAATAATGGAAGTTAAAATAATTTCACTGTCACTCACTTGACGGCGAACATCTTCCTTGTGATTTATTCCTTTCAAAATATCGTCTATCAAACAAAAAATTCCTGTAATTTTGTCTTTGCAAAGCATCGGTAATGTTTTTATGTTTCTCAAAATCAAAATTACAAAACGGATGCTTTGCTTTTAAACTAGCAACTTGAATTAAGTTAAAAGGAAAACCACTCAGAAACGGGTGGTTTTTTTGTATTTTTTCTGTTTATTATTAGTTTTTTTCCGTATATTAGTAGAAACAATAAAAGATGAAAGAAGAAAACTCCATTCGAATATTTGATGAAAAGCAAGTCCGAACACATTGGAATGAAGAAGAGGAAAAGTGGTATTTTTCCGTGATTGATGTGGTTGCTATTTTGACGGGGAGTAGTGTCCCTAAACGATATTGGTCTGATTTAAAAAAGAAGTTAACAAATGAAGGAAGTCAGTTGTACGAAGAAATCGTACAACTGAAATTTAAAGCATCAGATAATAAAAAATATGCAACTGATTGTTTGAATACACAAGGATTATTGCGACTCATCCAATCCATACCATCTCCCAAAGCAGAACCATTTAAGCAATGGCTAGCAAAAGTTGGCTACGAACGTATGCAAGAAATTTCGGATCCAGAACAAAGTTTGGATAGAGCAAGAGAAAATTGGAAACAACTTGGACGCAGTGAAAAATGGATACAACAACGAATGTCGGGACAAGAGACTAGAAATAAACTCACCGACTACTGGAAAGAAAATGGTGTTGAGAAATCAGATGAATTTGCTTTTTTGACAAACATTATTCATCGAGAATGGACTGGTTTAACTGTGAAAAGACACAAAGATTTAAAAAGTTTGAAAACACAGAATCTACGTGATCACATGAGTGAAGCAGAACTGATTTTCACAGCATTAGCTGAACTCTCCACCAGACAAATTGCTGAAGCAGAAGAAGCAACAGGTATTCAACAAAACGCAATCGCTGGTAAAAATGTGGTAAAATAGCCAAAGATGCAAGACTTGCGTTAGAACAAAAAACAGGACAGAAGGTTGTGACACAAGAAAACTTTTTACCTCCTTCAGTGGAAAAGAAAAAGTTAAACAAAAAAAATAGGTGAACCCACTCGGAAACGGGTGGTTTTTTGTGGATTCACAATTTCAAACAAAATTATCTTCCTCCACATTTACTCAAAATCAGATAGTTAATCATTTGAAATTCCTAAAAGTTTACATTCTTATGAAGTTTTAGGAATTTTGGGTATATTTGTTTTTATGAAAGCGATATTACGTACACAGTACTTAGACACTTTGCGATTTTTAAAAGACAAAAATCTAATTAAAGTTGCAACTGGAGTAAGACGTTGTGGGAAGTCAACATTAATGACTCAATTTCAGGACTTATTGCGACAGGAAAATGAAGACGTTTCTATTTTATCCATCAATATGGATATGCCTGAATTTCGATTCCTAGCAGAAAAGAGCTGGAAAGAGATTTACGATTACATCATCCATCAAATAAAAAAGAATACCACTAATTATGTTTTTATTGATGAAGTACAAAATGTTCTTGAATTTGAGAAGTTACTGGAAGGATTGTATGTTCATCCCAATATCGACCTATATGTGACCGGGTCGAACGCTTTTCTCTTATCGAGTGAATTAGCTACTTTACTTACAGGAAGAGCTTATGAAATTAATGTCTTGCCTTTTTCATTTTCTGAATATTTGGAGTTTACAGAAAAAGTGGGGAACCCAGATCGTGCATTCGCCGATTATATACGTACTGGCGGATTCCCTGAGGCAGTACGGTTGTCTTCAGAAGGCAATCATTTTGCCAATGAATATCTTCAAACAGTATATAAAAACATTTTTACCAACGATATTTCAAAACGTCATACAATTTATGGTGAAGAATCCTTCCAAGAAGTGGTAGATTTCTTAGTCGATTCAATTGGTTCGAGAGTTTCTGCCGGCAACATCGCTAAAATATTAACTGCAAACAAAAAGAAGATTGACAACAAAACCGTTTCAAAATATATCGACACATTAGTTGAATCCTATCTGTTTTACAAAGTAAACCGTTTTGATGTTAAAGGGAAACAGCATCTAGCAACACTAGAAAAGTACTACCTTGTGGACTTGGGATTACGGACTGCATTATTGGGTAAAGAATTATCAACGGACACAGGGCATTTACTCGAAAACATTATATTTCTAGAATTAAGGCGTAGGAAAAACCAGGTATGGGTTGGGAAAGTGAATAACTTGGAAGTTGACTTCATTATTCGTGATAATGAAGGTTTTACAAAGTACATTCAAGTTGCACAAACCGTACAGAATACAAAAACATTAGAACGTGAATTAGCTCCATTTAAAAGCATCTCAGATCATCATGAGAAACTATTGATTACAATGGATTATGATTCAGGAACATATAATGGTATTAAGAAAATTAATGCTATCGATTGGCTCACTCAAAATTAAAATTACATCGATGTAACAGATTTGAAACACTATCATTTTCCTTCAAGAGGAAAAAGTTACTGAAAAACCACTCGGAAACGGGTGGTTTTGTTTTAAAATAAACTCTCAAAAATTAGTAAAAAACACCTCTTTTTTACAGTTCGTAAACTCAACTGTATAGTTCGTAAAGAAACTCCTTGAAAATCGAAAAAAAATTTGGAGGTTTGAAACATAAATTTTAAAAACAAAATACTATGAAAAAAATTTTATTTTCAGCATTTTTTGCCTTAACGAGTTTAGTGGCAAATGCACAAAATGTGTGGCAAAATGTAGGCTCGGCAGGATTTTCAGAAGGTCAAGCAAATTACACTTCTCTTGCATTTAACCCCACAAGCGGAGAGCCTTATGTGGCTTATAAAGATGTAGCCAATTCAAACAAAGCTACGGTAATGAAGTTTGACGGAACGGCTTGGGACACTGTTGGTATATCAGGTTTTTCTACACACGAAATAATGCATGTTTCACTTGCTTTTACTCCTTCGGGCGTTCCTTATGTGGTGTATCTAAGTGGAGGATCTTCTAAAGCGTGGGTAGTAGTAATGAAGTTTGATGGTACGGATTGGGTAACTGTCGGAAGTTCGGTGGGGCAATCACCAGCGACAGCCGTTACTGCTTCAATTGCATTTAACGCTTCGGGAGAGCCATACGTGGCTTATAGTGATTTTCTAAATGGTAATAAAGCTGTGGTTCAGAAATTTGACGGCACAAATTGGGTAACTGTCGGTCAGGCAGATTTCTCTTTAGGCGGAGTAGCTTACCCTACGCTTGCTTTCAACTCTTCTGGTGTACCTTATATTGCCTATGCAGACCAGCAAGTATCTAACAAAACTACGGTGCATAAATTTAATGGTACGATATGGGAACAAGTAGGATCGGTAGCTTTTTCCGCAGGACAAGCAGATTTTGTTTCGCTTGCTTTCAACTCATCTGATGTACCTCACGTTGCTTATCGAGATGGAGTAGATAAGGCTACCGTTATGAAATTTGACGGTACGGCTTGGGGAAATGTAGGTACAGCAGGATTTTCAGCAGGGCGAGCAGACCATACATCTTTGGCTTTTAACGCCGCTGGTGAGCCTTATGTAGCATATCGTGATTTTGGAAATTCAAGTAAAGCAACTGTTATGAAATATAACGGTACGGCTTGGGTAAACGTAGGTTCGGCAGGTTTCTCCACAGGATTAGCAGGACATACATCACTTGTATTCAATCCTTCAACAGATGAGCCTTATGTAGCGTTTAGTGACGGAGGTAGTTCATACGCAGCAACGGTAATGAAATTTGCGGAACAAATGACATATACTATCACAACCACTGCTAACCCAAGTACAGGCGGAACAGTAGCAGGTGCAGGTCTGCACAATGACGGAACAACCGTGACATTAACAGCGACAGCAAACGCAGGCTATCAATTTGCAAAATGGACTGAAAATGGAACGGAAGTTTCTACTGACAATCCATATACATTTTCAGCAACTTCGGATAGAACTATTGTAGCAGAATTTGAGCTTACAGCTGGAATCAATGAGTTGAATGATGATTTTTTTGGCGTATTTCCTAATCCAACTTCTAATATTCTAAACGTAGAAACGAAGTTAAACACCACAATCCAAATCGTCAACGTTCTAGGTGCAACAATCGCCACACAAGAATTAACCGAAGGTACCAACACCATTGATGTAAGTAACTTTACAAAAGGCATGTATTTCATTCTTCCGATAGCTATCGGGACTTCCAACGGAGGTAGGGTGAAGTTCATAAAAGAGTAAATTTTTTTCATATTTTAGTTTAAAGGTCGGGTGTAAGCTCGACCTTTTTTGTTTAAAAACCACAGAGGCACGAAGGACACAGAGGGAAGTGTTCAGTAGTGTGTTTTTTTTCGACTAGTCGAAATATAAAAAAAACTTTGTGTCCTTCGTGCCTTTGTGGTTTATTTCAGAGCTTCTTAATCAATATTTGCTATCCTTACCACCTGTGTTTCATCCACTGCACGACTGTGCGCTCAAATCATCCGCGTAAATCCGTTCAATCAGCGAACTTATGCAAAGCAGAAGTATCAACGTTCTATTAAATATGATTGCCTTTGGCAATGAGAATGGAACACTGATGCTTCGACCCTGCTCTGCACGAGTGCACAGATAGAATAGATTTGCATTTATAGTGTAAAATTTATTATCTTTATTCCCAATATTTTCCAAATTATGATTGAAGTTGCATTTATTATAGTTGCCCTTGTGATGGGTGCTGTTATTTTTATTTTGTTTAAGCAATTGCAAATGAGCAAGCAAGAGGTAACGGCTACAAAACAAACAGTGGAATCATTGACAATGGAAAATGTTCGTTTGAAAACACAAGTTACTTCCCTTGAAACCCAAATAGCAAAAAATCAGGAAACGTTCAAATCACAAGAAAAAAGTTTAAAAGAACAACTCGAATTGATGGCAAAATCATTTGTTCAACAAGGAACGCAGCAAATGAAAGTCGAAAATGAGCAGCATTTGCAACAGTTGTTAAAACCTTTTCAAGAAAAATTGGTTGCTTTTCAACAAGAAGTGAAAGAACAAAAAGAAAAAGGTATTGAGCAATACTCATCCATGAAAACATTGATTGATAATTTGCACAAGCAACATACTGAAATGAATTCAACTGCACAAAATTTAGTAGATGCGTTGCGTGGTGAGCAAAAAATGCAAGGAGATTGGGGGGAATTTGCATTAGAACGTATTTTAGAAACCAGTGGACTTGAAAAAGGAATTGATTACAAAACGCAAGATTCCTTTAAAGATGAAAATGGCAATCAATTGCGCCCAGATGTAGTTGTCTATTTACCTGATGAAAAACATCTAATCATCGACTCTAAAGTTTCTTTGGTTGCATTTGAACGATACATCAATGCAGAAGATGAACAGACAAAAAAAGACGAATTAACCAAGCACATTACCTCTATTAAAAACCATATTCGTTTGTTAGGAGATAAAAATTACAGCAGCATAGAAGGATTGGGTACTCCCGATTTTGTACTGTTGTTTATCCCTTTAGAATCATCCTTTGCTTTAGCAATTAAAGAAGAACCAGCGTTGTATGAACAAGCGTTGAGTAGAAAAATAGTTTTAGTAACACCATCCACATTATTGGCAACCTTAAAAACAGTTTCAAGTATTTGGAAGCATGAAAAACAAACCAAAAATGCTGTTGAAATAGCCGAACAAGCAGGACGATTGTACGATAAATTTGTTGGTTTTGTCAGCGATATGGAAAAAATCAATAGCAAGCAGTTGGAAGCCCAAAAGGCGTATGACGAAGCCATGAATAAATTGAAGGATGGCAATGGGAATTTAATTCGAAGTGCGGAAAAACTGAAAGAACTGGGTGTTAAGTCCAAAAAAGAAATTGATAAAAAATACTTAACTGAGTAAGTTTTTTAGGTATTTGTAAAACAAAGTACATTAGATATAGTTGTTTAATAATCAGTAAATTATCATTAATCTGAAGATTTCTTCCCAACTTCGTTGGTGCGAAATGACAGTAATCAGATGGATGAAAAAAGGAAGAAAGGCGATGGTTTAGCTGTTCTTTCTTTCTCTAAACATCAATAAGAGCCGTCATTTCGAAAAAAACCGCTTCGATTTTTGAGGAATCTTTTATTTTAATACAATCGCATTTCTATCTAAATGCACAACGGATTCATTTATTAAAATTTTAAGAAAAAAAGATTTTATTGACATTTCGTTTGTTAATAAAATTGAATTTACTATCTTTGCACCCCCTTTCTATTTTTGGGAGGGGGAAATTGTCTTATTTTAATAAATTAAAAATTGTGAATACATTAAGTTACAAAACCATTTCCGCTAACAAGGAAACCGCTGAAAAGAAGTGGTATGTAGTGGATGCTGAAGGCCAAACAGTTGGTCGTTTAGCGAGCAAGGTGGCTAAAGTTCTACGTGGCAAACACAAACCGAACTACACGCCTCATGCTGACTGTGGTGATAACGTTGTTGTCATCAATGCTGAGAAAGTATCTTTTTCAGGTACAAAATTAGTTGACAAGACTTATGTTCGTTACACGGGTTATCCAGGCGGACAAAGATCTTTGACAGCTCAAGAGCAGTTGGAAAAAAACCCAACTCGTATTATTGAAAAAGCTGTAAAAGGAATGTTGCCTAAAAATACTTTAGGACGTGCCGTTTACAGAAACTTGAAAGTTTATGCAGGAGCAGAGCACAAACAAGAGGCTCAAAAACCTGAAGTATTAAACCTAGATACATTCAAATAAAAGCATGGAAGTAATTAACACATTAGGAAGAAGAAAAACAGCTGTTGCTCGTGTTTACTTAAAAGCAGGTAAGGGTAACGTAACTGTAAACAAGAAGGACTATAAGGAATTCTTCCCAACAGGAGTTCTTCAATATAAAATTGAACAGCCTTTTAATTTAACTGAAACTTCAGGAAAGTACGATGTTACTGTAAATGTAGTTGGAGGTGGAATTAACGGTCAAGCTGAAGCTATCCGTTTGGGTATTTCTCGTGCTTTGATTGAAGTAAGCGCTGAAAACAAACCATTGTTAAAAGAAGAGGGATTAACAACACGTGACCCACGTATGGTTGAACGTAAAAAACCAGGTCAACCGAAAGCACGTAAGAAATTCCAATTCTCTAAACGTTAAGAGTGGTTACAGTTCCTTTTTATTGGGACTAAAAAAGAAAATAAGTTGTTTAGTATCCAAACCAGAAAGTACCATTCTTACAAAGAACCCTTTTTGGTTGAACTACTAACGGAATGTAAACAATAAAAAAAGATTAAAAATGTCAAAAATTAGTTTTGAAAGTTTATTAGAAGCAGGTGTTCATTTTGGACACATGAAAAGAAAGTGGAATCCAGCGATGTCTCAGTACATCTTTGAAGAGAAAAAAGGTATTCACATTATTGACCTAAATAAGACAATAGCTCAATTAGATGTTGCTGCAGCTGCTGCTAAGCAAATTGCAAGATCTGGTAAGAAAATTCTTTTCGTTGCTACAAAAAAACAAGCAAAAGAAATCGTAGCTGAAAAAGTTACAGCTGTAAACATGCCTTATGTTACAGAACGTTGGACAGGTGGTATGTTAACAAATTTCCAAACTACACGTAAATCAATTCGTAAGATGGCAAACATCGATAAGATGAAAACGGATGGTACTTGGAATACTTTAAACAAAAGAGAACGTTTGTTCAAAGATCGTCAACGTGATAAAATGGAAAAGAACTTTGGTTCTATCGCTGATATGACTCGTCAACCAGCAGCTATTTTCATTGTTGATATTTTAAAAGAGCACATTGCAGTTGAGGAAGCAAGAAAATTGAATATTCCTATCATTGCAATGGTGGATACAAACTCAAATCCTAAATTGGTTGATTTTCCAATCCCAGCAAATGATGATGCAACGAAATCAATCTCTATCATTTTAGATGCTATCACTGGAGCTATTAAAGAAGGTTTGGAAGATAGAAAAACAATGAAAGATAAAGGAGTTGAGGACGAAGGAAAAGAAGTTTCTGAAGAAGCAAAACCAAAAAAAGCTAAAAAAGTTGTAGCTAAAGAGGAAGTAGCAACTGAAGAAACAGAAGAAACAAAAGAAGATTAATTAATAGCTAAAAATTAAAATAAAATGGCAATTACAGCAGCTGATGTAAATAAATTGCGTCAACAAACAGGTGCAGGAATGATGGACTGCAAAAATGCTTTGGTTGAAGCGAATGGAGATTTTGAAGCAGCTATCGATATTTTGCGTAAAAAAGGTCAAAAAGTCGCTGCAAAAAGAGGTGATAACGAAGCTAAAGAAGGATTTGTTTTAGCAGAAGTTACTCCAGATCATTCTATGGGTATTGTTTTCGCTTTAAATTGTGAAACAGACTTCGTAGCTAAAAATGATACTTATAAATCGTTGGTTGAATCGTTAATGAAGGTTGCTATGAACAACAAACCAGCTTCTGCTGATGAGTTCATGAAATTGAAATTTGACGATAAATTAACAGTAGCAGAAAAAATTACTGAACAAGTAGGTGTGATTGGTGAAAAATTAGAAATCACTGGTTATGGTCTATTGAAAGGTGATGGAGTGGTTGCTTATAACCACCCTGGAAATCAATTGGCTACTTTGGTTGTAGTGAATAAAAACGATGACAATTCAATTGAAGCTGCTCGCCAAGTTGCTATGCAAGTTGCAGCTATGAACCCAATTGCTTTGGATAAAGAAGGAGTTGATGCTCATACAGTTGAACGTGAAATTGAAGTTGGTAAAGAATTGGCTATCCAAGAAGGAAAACCAGCTGATATGGCTGAGAAAATCGCTCAGGGTCGTTTGAATAAATTCTTCAAAGAAAACACTTTGCTAAGCCAAGAATTTATCCGTGATAATAAATTATCAGTAGAACAATTTTTAGATTCTACAGTGAAAGGATTAAAAGTTTCTGACTTTAAACGTACTTCACTTAGTTAATAAAAAAGTAAAATACAAAAAGACCAATTGTTTCGGCAGTTGGTCTTTTTTTGTTTATCACCATTGTTTGAAACAAATTTTGAATAGGTAATCGTGTTATTTACTTAAGTTTTGGAGTTGACAATATCTTACCGATACCAGTTGTCTCAATAAAGGGACTCAATCATAATAAAAATTAATTTTTTAAGAATAGATTCCTCGAATTCGTCATCTGAATGACAGCATTATAATGATGCTGGAATTTAAATCCCCGTCATTTCGACGATTTATCGGAGAAATCTTATTGGGAGGACTTTGTCTCTGCTAAATAATTTTAAAAATAATTTCTAGAGGAAGGTTGCGGATATATATATTGTTTTAATTGATTGATTATAATGTATTTATAACCAATGTGTAATCCTTTCTTTTACAAATGCACAACAGGGTTCATAAATAAAAAATTTCAGTTATTTATCACAACTATCCGAAACTTTTTAAAATGAAATGTTTAGGATTTCGAACGAAGTGAGAAATCCTCCTAGGAGAGTTTACCTGTGAAAATAGAAAACTGCCTCCAAAACAGTTACATTTATTCTAAAAAGGGGACTTTTATTCTTGACTTTGTAAAAACGCCCATGAAAAACAAAGAGATGCAGAAGAAAACTGGCTAAATTTGGAAAACTTTCGGATGAATGTGGTTATTTATTTAAAAAATCGGATAAGTGTTTTTTTATATCATCCGATATTTGTATATTTGTAGTGTGAATTGGCAGAATTATACATATCATTTTGAAGGTTTAGAAGAATACCTTGAGCGCATCCATGAAAAGAAAAAACAATTGGATGCACAACGTCCTATACCTGCTTATGCCGTTAAAAGCATCAAAGAAAGCCTTGCTATTGAATGGACCTACAATTCCAACAGCATCGAAGGAAATACACTTACACTTCGCGAAACAAAAATGGTCATAGAAGAAGGTTTTACCATCAAAGGAAAATCACTCAGAGAGCATTTCGAAGCTGTTAACCACCAAGATGCTATTGAATACATTGAACAAATAGCTAAATGTGATTACTTGCTTACAGAAAAAGATGTTTTGCATGTACACGAATTGGTGCTACAACGCATAGAAAAAGATTTTGCAGGTCGATTTAGAACTTCTGGTGTTCGCATTTCAGGAGCAAATTTTGTTCCTCCAAATGCTCTAAGAGTTCCCGATTTTATTGCCGAATTAATCGAATGGACAAATACAACAACTCTTGATATGATAGTCAAAGTGGCGATTTTTCATCATCGATTTGTGTGGATACATCCTTTTTTTGATGGTAATGGAAGTTCGGCTCGCCTTCTTTTTAATTTACTCTTAATGAAAGAAGGGTTTCCACCTGCCATTATTCTTAAAAATGATAGAAAAAAATACTACGATGCACTCAATCAAGCAAATAATGGGGATTATTCCAAATTGTTATTGTTGATATTGCAAGCCGTAGAACGTAGTTTGAATATTTATTTGGGTTCACTTAACAATACCTATGATAGCTATGAATCCATATCGGCTATTGTAGAAGATCCAAGTGTTCCATACAATCAAGAATACGTTAGCCTTTTAGCAAGACAGGGCAAAATAGATGCCTTTAAAGAAGGTAGAAATTGGCTCACTACTAAAGATGTGGTATTGGAATATGCACGTAAAAAGAAGAAAAAAAATAAAGTTAATTTGTAATTGTAAAATTATTTTATTACTTTTGATAATGTATAAAACTACTTAAAATGAAACAGCACACAGCACACAGCACACAGCACACAGCACACAGCACACAGCACACAGCACACAGCAATTGCTTGTTTTGTAATAAATATTTTATGGGGATTTTTAGGATATTCTCAAATTAATCCAAATCCGAATCCAATGATAAATGGATTTAATGCACAGAATACTTTAATTGACCCATGCAATTCAATACTAGCTGTACCCAATAATCCAACATGGGTGAGTCAATCAGATAAAATTTATAGTGCTTGTCCTAATGTGAAAATAGGTGTTGGGACAACAGATCCTACACATAGTATTCATACACCTTACGATGCAAGATTTGGTCAGGTTAAAGTAGATTTTAATCAAGGTATTGGAGCTGAGCCTACAGGTTTTTCTAAACTCTTTATTAAAAATCAAAATCAAGATGCCGCAATAGAAATTGATCAGTCTGGTAATTCTAAAATTTATCAGAAATTAATGGTTTTTCAATATACTAACCCAACAACAGAAGTGTTGAAAGTGTATAATCCAACTAACAATCAGATTGCTTATTTGTTTGAAGCTAATGGTAAAAATGACAGTTAGTAATAATGGTACAAAAATATTTCAACTTAATACAAATGGTTTGTTAAGAGTTAGAAATGTAAGAGTGGATACGGAAAATTGGCCAGATTATGTTTTTCAAAAAAGTTATCAATTAAAACCTCTTTCAGAAATTGAAAAATACATTCATATAAATGGGCATTTACCTAATATACCATCTTCCAAAGAAATATTGGAACAAGGTATTGATGTGGCTGAAATGAATGTTAAATTATTGGAAAAGATAGAAGAATTAACCCTGCATTTGATAGCATTAGAAAAACAATTGAATAAACTACAGCAAAAGATACATAAGAAAAATAATAACAGACATCTATGATGCTCATTGTTATTAGATAAGACAACTTTTTACAGTACCAAATGATGATTTAATCAATAAAATATGAAATATTTTCTAATTTTTTTATACTGTTTTCCACTAGTTGTATTCTCTCAGGAAAAAAACACACCTCAGAATTTAACAGATTCTGTAACCGTGAAAAATAAAATACGGTTTTTAGATCCAGGATGGAAAAGGCACAATCACATTGTTGATTTTAATACTCAACTAGGATTTATTTATATTCAAAGAAAAGGGGGAGCATTAGGTTATCGTTATTTATATAGACCAGAATGGGCTTGGGATATAAAGTTAGGAGGTAGAGTTGGTTTTTGGTTTAATAAAAATGATCATGATATTGGAAGTATAGGAGAACATTGGTATTCTTTTTATTCAATTTCTATTAATGCTAACGCACCTATATGGAAAAAACTAAATTTAGATTTATCTACAGGTTATTTAAATTGGATAAATAGTCCAACCAAAACAAATATTTTAGATGAAAAAAAACTGTATTATGGTTATGGATACTTTTATCAAAATATAGGTTTAAATATGATTTTTTTTAAATATTTAACTATTGATTCAGGGGTTTCTTTTGACCTAAACCTAAGAAGTAAAAAAATGAACCCTAAGTGGTATCTTACTTTTGGAATTAAATTTTAAATCTTTATGACATGTCTATTAATAAACCCGTATTATTACTTTGCTATATAATTTTTACATTTGTTATTACAGGGCAAGAAAATCTAATACCGAACGGAAATTTTGAATCAGGTAATTATCATGGAGGAAGTGATCCTACTAATTATTATTCTGGGGGTAATAATACTGGACCTGATAATTTTGATGATGATATAAATGATTGGTACACTTCAAAACCTTCTAATTTATTTTTAGCTCCAGATTCTCCCGATTGGATACCTCCAGGTATTGTGCTTGGTGATGGTTTTTGCCCAGCAAATAATTCATATTATGTGAGGAGTACCTCAAAGCAAGAGAGTATCATGGTTCAGCTAAAAAATGGTTTTAAACTAAAAAAAGGACAAACCTATAAGTTTAGTATCAAATACAGACACGCTCGGGGCATGGCTAATCAAAGTGGAGTAAGAAGTTTTCAAGTTGTGTTTTCAACCAGTGATAAAGGATTAAGAACCAATGTTCATAATAAATGGGTTGCCTTAGATGTTTATGATGTTCAATCTTGTTATTGGAACAATAAGACATATTATTTTACAGTACTAAATGAAAATTTAAACAATAAAACATGAGATATTTTCTGATTTTTTTATACTGTTTTCCACTAGTTGTATTCTCTCAGGAAAAAAACACACCTCAGAATTTAACAGATTCTGCAACCGTGAAAAAGAAATTACGCTTTTTAGATCCAGGATGGAAAAGGCACAATCACATTGTTGATTTTACAGGTTTGATTGGTTTTATCTATTTTGAACCTGTTGGAGGTGCTTTGGGATATCGCTATTTGTATAGCACAGATTGGAAATGGAATGTGAAATTTGGGGCTAGAGTAGGTGTGTGGTATCGAAAAACAGGAGATGATATTCCGGCTAATTCCGCAAGAGAAAGTTTCCTTTATAGTGGTTCCATTATTTTCAATGCTCCTATATGGAAGCCATTTAATTTTGAAACATCTTTTGGATATCGTAATTCGATAAGTTGGCCTGCAAAAACGAATACGTTTGACACTAAAGATATTTATTATGGTTATCCTTTTTGGTTTCTGAGAACAGGTATAAATATGATTTTTTTTAATCATTTAACTATTGATTTTGGAGCAGAGTTCACGTTTGATTATCTACCTAAAAATTGGTATCAATACGCTTACCTAACATTAGGTATTAAATTTTAGATTATGAAAAAAATGCTATGTATTTTGTTGTATATTCCTTTCTTTCTATTTTCACAAGAAAACTTGGTGCCGAATGGTAATTTTGAAAACCAAAGTTATCAAGGAGGTAATGATCCAACTAATTTTTATTCTGGGGGTAATAATAAAAACCGTAATGAAGTTAAAGATACTGTTAAATTCATTGATAAATTATGTTAATTGTAATTCACTTACACGGTTAGCTGATCTAATAATTTTCATCCTCTTCTTCCAAAAACTGGCAATAAATTGTATCTTTATCCTCAAAATTGAGAGTCAGGTAAGATGAAATACAAAAGAATCCTTCTAAAATTAAGCGGTGAATCCCTTATGGGAGATAAACAATTCGGAATTGATAACAACCGTTTGAGCGATTATGCAAATGAAATCAAAGAGATTTTTAATATGGGTGTTGAAATTGCAATTGTGATTGGAGGAGGAAATATTTTTCGTGGAGTTCAAGCAGAGCAAGGTGGAATGGATAGAACACATGGTGATTACATGGGGATGTTGGCAACAATGATTAACTCAATGGCGTTGCAAGCTGCATTGGAAGCTAAAGGATTGGAAACGCGTTTGCAATCAGCTATTGAAATGAAAGAAATTGCCGAACCTTATATCCGTCGTAGAGCTGTTCGTCACTTAGAAAGAGGTCGAGTGGTTATTTTTGGAGCTGGTACAGGAAACCCTTATTTCACCACTGATTCTGCGGCATCACTTCGTGCAATTGAAATTGAAGCAGATGTCATTTTAAAAGGTACTCGTGTTGATGGTATCTATACTGCCGATCCAGAGAAAGATCCAACCGCAACAAAATACGACAACATTACTTTTGAAGATGCCTATTCCAAAGGCTTAAAAGTAATGGATATGACAGCTTTTACCTTGTGTATGGAAAACGATTTACCAATCATTGTTTTTGACATGGATACGGTTGGAAATCTTAAAAAAGTGGTTACCGGCGATCAAATCGGTACATTGGTGCATAATTAAGCCATTTTATTTTTGGCAAAGTTTTTGTATATCAATTAATTGATAGAGTAGGAATCGTATTTTTCATTGTGAAAAGTAACTCCTCTTTTATTTTTTTAGTATTTTAACGCAGTTTAACTCTTTAACAATGATTAATAAATTTCTCATAATAATTATGTTAGGTAGCTTTATGGCTAATGCTCAAAACAGTTTAACTCCTGAAAAAATGATGGAGTTAAAACGCATCAGTGGTGGAACGGTTTCTCCAGATGGTAACTATTTACTGTATGCACAAACAACAATAAGCGTTGAGGAAAATAAAGGTAATGCTGATTTATTTGTGCTGAATTTGAAAACAAAGGCAGTGCAACAATTAACCGATACACCTGTTTCTGAATCGAGCGCTCAATGGGTCAATGGTAATAAAATTTATTACATGGCAAATGACAACGATGTGCCTACTATTTGGAAAATGAATGTGGATGGCTCCAACAAAACAAAAGTTTCTGAAAATGGAAAGGAGATAGAAGATTTTAAGGTGTCGGCTGATGAGTCTGTAATTCTGACTTTACAATCGGTTCAAATTCGTAAAAATATCAACCAAACGTATGAAGATTTACCAAAAGCAGATGCACGTGTAGAAAATGATTTACTTTACCGTCATTGGTCAACTTGGGATGATTATACTGCCAAACACATCTTTTATTTTCCACTAACCAACGGAAAAATAAGCGGAGAAGGTAAAGATTTATTGCAAGGAGAAAATTTTAGTGGCATCGTTCCCCCATTTGGCGATTTAGGTGGCGTTACTTTTACTCCAGATAACAAATCAGTTATTTACAGTTCAAAAAAGAAGTTGGGTAAAGAATTTGCTTTATCGACAAATAGCGAACTGTATCAAGTGGAATTATCGACTGGGAAAACTGTTTGTTTAACGTGCAACAATGAATTTAAAGGCTACGAATCGGCTCCTTCTTTTTCGTCAAAAGGCGATATGGCGTGGTTAGCGATGGAACGTGATGGTTTTGAATCGGATAAAAATAATTTGATTGTTAAAACAACAGCTGGTAAGGTTGTAAACTTGACAGCAAATTACGACATAACAATCAGTGATTATGCTTGGAATGGTGATGGTACTAAACTTTATTTCTTGGTTCCAACAAAAGGAACAGTTCAAGTTTTTGAAGTGGTATTAAAAACTGGAGTCATAACACAATTAACAAATGATGTGTGTGATTATACAAGTGTTTCTGTGTTTGGTAACACCATTTATGCAGGTCGTCAATCAATGATTCAGCCAACAGAATTGTATGCTATTCAAGTAATTGCTGCAAAGAAAGGAGCGCCACATTCTATAGTTACACAATTGACAAATGTTAATGGTGAATTATTGAGTAAATTGGATAAACCTACTGTAGAAGAAAAATGGGTAAAAACGACCGATGGAAAAGATATGTTGGTATGGATGATTTTACCACCCAATTTTGATGCTTCGAAGAAATATCCGGCATTGTTGTATTGTCAAGGTGGTCCACAAAGTGAAGTGAGCCAATTTTTCTCTTATCGATGGAACTTTATGGTAATGGCATCTCAAGGATACGTAGTTGTTGCTCCAAATAGAAGAGGTTTGCCTGGATTTGGACAAGAATGGAACGATGCCATTTCAAAAGATTGGGGCGGGCAATCCATTCAGGACTATTTATCAGCCATTGATGCTGCTGCCGAATTGCCGTATGTGGATAAAGACCGCTTAGGTTGTGTTGGAGCATCTTATGGTGGCTATTCTGTTTATATGTTGGCAGGAGTGCACCAAAAACGATTCAAAACTTTTATAGCACACGCTGGGTTGTTTAACTTGGAAAGTTGGTACGGCATGACAGAAGAGCTGTTTTTTGCAAAATGGGACATTGGTGGACCTTATTGGGAAGCTGAGAACAAAGAAGCTTTTGTAAAAAATTCACCACACCGATATGTGCAAAATTGGGACACGCCAATCATGGTCATACATGGAGCGATGGATTTTAGAGTACCCGAATCAGAAGGAATGCAAGCCTATCAAGTGGCACAATTAAAAGGTATCAAAAGTAGGTTTTTACATTTCCCAACAGAAAACCATTGGATCATGAAGCCTCAAAACGCATTGGTTTGGCACCGTGAGTTTTACAAATGGTTAGCAGAAGATTTACATCCAGAAAAAACGAAGTAAAATGAATAAAATTTTAGTAGCATTATTTATTGGTTTAGCCTATTTTTCTTTTGGTCAAAAGGAATTGACATTGAAAGATGCAGTTATGGAACAGTACCGCTCCTTTTATCCTGAGCGACCAATACAATTTCAATGGGTTTCAACTCGTCAAGAATATTCTTATTTGAAAGGATATACAACTTTGATGAAGTCCAGTGTAAAATCAAAATCAGATGAAACATTGATGACCATTCAAGAGGTGAATGAGTTGGCAAACGTAAAATTTAGTTGGTTTTCAGGAATGGAATGGATCAATCAAAGTGAGTTTGTAATCAATAATGGCAATCAATTTGTGCGAGTTAATCCTGCTGCAAAAACGGCTTCTGTGTTCAATGAAATTGAAGAAAATGGGGAAAACGCACTGTTTTCATCGGCTTCATCCAATATTGCCTATACAGTAGCCAATAATGTGTATATCTCACTGGGTAAAGACAATGTGGTAAAAGTGACAAATTTTTCGGATAAGAACATTGTTTCTGGACAAACATTTGCCCGTAGTGAATTTGGTATTTCTGGTGGATTATTTTGGTCGCCAAACGGTAAAGTGTTGGCATTTTACCAAAAAGATGAATCAGAAGTGCACGACTACCCATTGTTGAACATTAATGAAACTCCTGGTGAGTTGATGTCGATTAAATACCCAATGGCGGGGCAAAAATCGGAAAAACCAAGAGTTGGAATTTACAACACAACAACCAAAAACACGGTTTATATCTCACCTCGTGGTGCAGCAGATGATTATTTGACAAACCTTACGTTTACACCGGATAACAATTTTGTAGTCATTGCCGAAGTCAACAGAGATCAAAATCACCTTTGGATGAATGTGTACGATGCCTTTACGGGTGCATTTATTCGCACATTGTTTGAAGAAACAAATGACAAATGGGTAGAACCTGAACATCCAATATTCTTCCCTTCCGAAAAATCGTCTAATTTTGTTTGGATTTCAGAAAGAAATGGATTTAACAACTTGTATTACTACGATTTTACTGGAAAATTGATCAAACAATTAACCAATAATAAGTTTGTTGCAAAAGATATTTTGACTGCAAAAAATGGTGTTGTTTATTTCTCGGCAACAGGTGAAAATCCGCTAAACACACTAGTTTATTCGGTTGATTTAAAAGGAAAACAAGCATTATTGACGCAAACAGAGGGAACACATGCCTTTGAATTGTCACCAGATGGAGCTGTTTATTACGACGGATATTCCAACCATTCCACTCCATTTAAAGCTGGTATTTATTCTACAAAAGGAAAATTGGTAAAAGACATTTTAACAGCCACGAATCCTTTGGCTGATTATAAATTAGGCGTTACCGAAATCGGCACTATAACTGCTAAAGATGGATCAAAATTGTACACACGCTTGATTAAGCCTAGTAATTTTGATGCGTCGAAAAAATATCCTGTTTTGGTGTATGTTTATGGAGGACCACATGCACAATTAATTACCAATTCATGGTACGATGGTGCTTCTTTATGGATGAATTGGTTGGCAGAACAAGGATATTTAGTTTTTACAGTTGATGGTAGAGGTTCTGCAGAACGTGGTTTTGCATTTGAATCGCAAATTCACAGCCAATTGGGAACAGTTGAAATAGAAGACCAATTATCAGGTGTGGATTATTTGAAATCATTGAATTATGTTGATGGAAATCGCATTGCTGTTCATGGTTGGTCGTTTGGTGGATTTATGACAACTTCTTTATTACTACGTCACCCTGGAGTATTTACATGTGGTGTAGCAGGCGGCCCAGTGACCGATTGGAAGTATTATGAAATCATGTATGGAGAGCGTTACATGGACCGTCCTGAGCAAAACGAAGAAGGTTACAAACAAGCAAGTTTACTAACCCATGCAGCCAATTTAAAAGATGATTTGCTACTAATTCATGGAACTGTTGATGATGTAGTGGTGATGCAACACAATTTTGCATTGGTAAAAAAGTTTGTTGATTTAGGCATTCAAATGGATTTCTTCCCCTATCCGATGCACAAACACAATGTTACAGGTAAGGACAGAGTTCATTTAATGACAAAGGTTTTAAACTATGTGATGGAGCACAATAAGTAAGATAGTTTGACCTATTATTTGTTAAAACAAAAAACAAAATAGCAATAAGTGGTTTATAATTAATAGGTTAAAATTTAACTAAAGAATCATCTCTAACTTCCTTAGTGCTAATAAATTTGGGTGATTACAAAGGTTTCATCTCGGATTTTATTGGTGTAAAAATCATGTTGTTTCTACAAAAGTCATGTTCCTACGGGACTAAAAAGCGTTTAATCATAGGAAATCGACATAAAGCTCCATCGGAGCGATACCGTTGTAGAAAAATATTCATCAACCACATAAAACACCGTAGGTGTGACGCCTTTGTAAAAATACTAATCAGAGAAAGCAACATAGAAGACACGTCATTTACTTTGAATAACAAACAGATTTCAATTTTTCAAATGGGTTTGCCAAATTTTTCCCATCATTTTTTTTGTTTTTTCAATTTATTTTTTGTAAATTCGTTATAATAAATACTATTCTTATGAAAACAAAACACTACTTCCAATCGATTCCAAGCGAATTTTTAGTAAAAACAACCAAAATAGCACTAAGTATTAGTTGCTTTTTTACATTGTTTACCGTATCTGCCCAAACCAATACTCTTCCACCTACGGGAAACGTTGGTATAGGTACGACAACACCATCATCCCGATTGCAGGTTAACGGAACTGCAAAAATAGATTCCTCTTTAATTGTTAAGGATTCTTTGGAAACGGATTACAATTTGATGTTCAACAATACTCTAGCTGACGAAAGGGTTGAAAATTTTAATCAAAAATCAAGAATGATTCATATATAATCTTAAATAAATCTTTTTTATTCAGTATTGGGTATGGAATAGATCTAAATTTATTTCGGAAAAATGAAAAAAAACGATATGATTTATAATTGAAGTATTATGAAACCACAGAAACACATAAAGTTATTGTTCGCTAGTTTGTTTATAGCGAGTATGTTATTTTCTTGTAAGAAACAGAACAAAGAAGATACCATCGTTAATTTTCATTTGTACAACCCAGTTACTAATGAGGGTTTTAGCAATGTTACAGTGAAGATTATAGAACAAAAAGATGTTACACCGCCTTTGAAACTAGAGAATAAGTATGAAAAAAAAGTAATTTGGGAAGGTGTTACAGATGTCAATGGAAAGGCATCTTATTCTTTTAAAACTTTTAAAAGTGATAAATATACTTACTGGCAATCTGTAGATGAAAGTTTTATGAATGGCAAAAAAATTATAACACAACCAGATTATGGTTCGATAAGTAAAAACAGTATAAATAAAAAAACATACAAAATTGTGGATTATATTAATTATGTATTTGTGATAAAGAATATTAATTGCCTTAATGGAAGTGATCAATGTAGATTTAGACAAAAAAGTATTCCTTGTCAAGAAGAAAGTTGGAGTGCTTGGTCTCCATTCCCCGTATCAGGTATTTCATCTTATTATGAAGGTTGTTTTGAGTATATCTCTGAAGTTGTTTATTCACATCAAAACATTTACGAGGTGGAGTATGAAATAACCAGAAACAATATAACATTTTATTTAAAAGACACTTTATACATTATTGGGAATAATAGCGTAGATACTTTGAAATATTTTTACTAATGAAACCACAGAAACACATAAAGTTATTGTTCGTTAGTTTGTTTATGGCTAGTGCGCTGTTTTCTTGTAAGAAACTGAACAAAGAAGAAACTACTGTTTATTTTCATTTGCACAATCCTGTAACAAATAAAGGTTATAGCAATGTTACAGTAAGGATTATAGAACAAAAAGATGTTACCCCACCATTAAAGTTGCAAAGTAAATATGAAAGTAAAGTAATTTGGGAGGGTAAAACAGATGCGAATGGAAAGGCATCTTGTTCATTTAAGACTTTGAAAAGTGATAAATATACTTATTGGCATTCGGTAGATGAAAGTTTTATGAATGGCAAAAAAATTATAACTCAACCTGATTATGGTTCATTAATAAAGTCATCTACAACTAATTTGAATTATAAATTAGTTGTAGATGATATTAAATATGTAATTTTATATAAAAACATTAATTGCTATGATGAAAACGATAAATGCAGGTTTAGAAAAAGAAATTTAATAAAACCATGGGAGAGTGAATGGTCAGCGTGGATGCCAAATTCACCAAATTTTCCAAATGGTTATTTTGAAGGTTGTTATGAAAATATAAATATTCCTTCAAGTGTTGCTGTATTATGTCAAGATGCTTGGGAAGTAGAATATGAGGTCATTCGAAATGGAGTCACAACAACATTTAAAGACACTTTATACATTATTGGAAATAATAGTGTAGATACTTTGAAATATTTTTACTAATGAAACCACAGAAATACATAAAGTTATTGTTCGTTAGTTTGTTTATGACTAGCGTGCTGTTTTCTTGTAAGAAACAAAACAAAGAAGAAACTACTGTTTATTTTCATTTGTACAATCCTGTAACAAATGAAGGCTATAGCAATGTTACAGTAAGGATTATAGAGCAAAAAGATGTTACCCCACCATTAAAGTTGCAAAGCAAATATGAAAGCAAAATAATTTGGGAAGGAAAAACAGATGCTAACGGAAAGGCATCTTGTTCATTTAAAACTTTTAAAAGTGATAAATATACTTATTGGCATTCGGTAGATGAAGATGCAATCCAAGTAGGAGGAAATAAAATATTGACACGAGCTGAGTATGGTCCTTTACAAAATGAAAAGATCAATAAAATAGAATATACTTATACCGTTCCAGCTCTATTTATGCTACAATTTAAAAATGTTAATTGTTGGGATACAAACGATCGCTTTAAAATAAGATATCGATGGATGTATAATAGTAATCAATTTGGTTGGTCTAATTGGTCACAAGATCAATTTGGATGTTATGATAGTGGTGTAAGTGGTAAATGGAATTCATATAACGATTTTTTTATATGTCAATACGAAGTGGAGCGTAATGGTGTATTAAATACGTATATAGATACATTTTATATAAATCCAGACTATGTAGATACACTAAAAATATATTACTAATGAAACCACTGAAACACATAAAGTTATTGTTCGTTAGTTTGTTTATGGCTAGCGCGCTGTTTTCTTGTAAGAAACTGAACAAAGAAGAAACAACTGTTTATTTTTCTATTTATAATCCCATCAGTGGTAAAGGAATGTCTGGTGTAAGTGTCAAAATTATAGAACAAAAAGATGTTACCCCACCATTAAAGTTGCAAAACAAATATGAAAGTAAAATAATTTGGGAGGGTACAACAGACGCTAATGGAAAGGCATCTTGTTCATTTAAAACTTTTAAAAGTGATAAATATACTTATTGGCATTCGGTAGATGAAAGTTTTATGGATGGCAAAAAAATTATAACTCAACCTGATTATGGTCCGGTAAGTAAAAATGCACCCAACACAATGACTTACAAGGTTGTTCGTGATAATATTAATGTTATTGTATGGAGAAAAAACATCAATTGTTATGATGAAAATGATAAATGTAAAATCAGAGAAAGAAGTTTGGTAAAGCCATGGAACGCTGAATGGTCTAAATGGATACCACAAAATTCTCCTTTTTATCCAAATAATTATTATGAAGGATGTGATGAGTATTTATCAAATAATATTGGTCAACTTCCTCAAGATATTATAGAAGTAGAATATGAAGTAACTCGTAATGGAGTCTCAACAACATTTAAAGACACTTTCTACATTATTGGTAATAATAGTGTAGATACTTTGAAATATTTTTACTAATGAAACCACAGAAACACATAAAGTTATTGTTCGTTAGTTTTAATAAATTTGATAAGATTTGAGAGATAACAAAGACCTCATCCCTACGAGATTTTTATTGGTAAGGTTCTTGTTATTTCTACACAAGTCCTGGGACTGAAAAGCGTTTAATCATAGTAAACCAGCATCAAGCACCGTAGGCGAGACACCTTTGTAGCACAATTAGTACCTATTTACATCAAGCTCCATCGGAGCGATACCTTTTTAGAAAATTGTTCGTTCGTTTATGACTAGCTATTGCTGTTTAAAAAATTTGAAAATAGATCAGACTAACACTCTCTTGTCGAATTAAGTAGAGGTATTTATATAATATCTACGATAAATGACGTAGATTGCTTTTTTTTTCGTAAAAAAATATTTTTTTTCCATATCTTCGCAACCTAATTCGCTTGGAACATTTTGTCTTTATGAGATTTACATTATTATTTACGCTAATCTTTTTGTTGTTTAATCTTCATGATGTAAATGCTCAGTGTGTTGCAAAAGCAGGATTAAATGACACTATTTGTGCAGGTGGTTCTGTTACATTGGGAGGCACATCAACAGGAAATGGGACAATAACTTATGCTTGGACACCTTCTGCTGGATTAAGTTGTGACGATTGTGCTTCACCTATTGCCACGCCATCTTCAACAACTACTTATCATTTAACAATTACAGATAGTGATGGTTGTTCTTCGTCTGATGATGTTACAGTTGTAGTGAATCCTTTACCAAATTCTGGTTTTACATTTTCGAATAACAATGTGTGTGCAAATCTTCCTATAGTTTTTACGGCAAATTCAATTGTTCCAGGATATTCTTATTCTTGGAATTTTGGAAATCCTGCTTCTGGTGGAAATAATACAGCATCCACAGCAACAACTATCCACGAATTTGTGTCGTATGGAACAGGAAGCACTACTTATACGGTGACATTAACCGTTACCACTCCCGCAGGTTGCCAAACATCAACAACTCAAACGGTTACAATTAACAATTTACCACAGGCTACACTGATGGATCCTATTTCAAGTTTTAAAAACTGCGATGGAACTAATTTTAATATGACTATTTATGATGCTACTCCAAACACAGGTACAAACTATCAAATAATTTGGGGAGATGGCACTTCTGATTATAATAGTACAACAGCTCCATCGGGTGAAAGCCATATCTATACAATTTCTGATATTTTCGACTTATACTATATTGTAACTGGAACGAATGGATGTATCGATACAGCTCAATACATTGTCTCAAATATTACAAACCCTGCTATTGGTGCTGCCAATCCTGGGGCAACCACTGGATGTGGTCCACTAACTTTATGTTTTCCTTTATCCAGTTATAGTGCCAATCACCATTCAACAATCTACATTGTAGATTATGGAGATAACACACCTGTTGATACATTTACTCATGCTGCTTTACCTCCACAAATTTGCCATACTTATACGGAGTCCTCTTGTGGTAAACCAGGAAATGCTTTTACTTTTGAAATTCAAGCTCAAAATCAATGTGATATTTCAACAACTACTGTCACACCAATTCGTATTTATACAGGACCGCAACCAGAATTTGCAAATCCACCTACAGCTTGTGTGAATACACCTGTTTCGTTCACAAATAATACAATACCAGGTTATAATACAACTTGCGCAACGACTACTATTTATACATGGGATTTTGGTGATGGTACAGCTAACTTAATTACACCTATAAAAACAAATCCAACTCATACCTATACTTCTCCAGGAACTTATACCATAACACTAAGTTCTCAAAACTCTTGTGGAACTTTTTCTATAGCTCATACTATCTGTATAGAAGCTGTTCCTAATCCTCTATACGATATTACACCTTTAACAAGTTGTGTGCCTTTTAATGTAGTTGTAACAAACAATAGTGACACAGCTGATATGTGTGAATTTACATTCAATTGGCAATTATTGAATTTCTCATCAAGTTGTCAATCTGCACAAAACTTTAGCTTTGACAATGGAACAACTGCCACAACTTGGCATCCACAATTTTTATATGAATCGGCAGGAGAATATACCATGCGTTTATCTATTACAAATTCTTGCGGTACTTTTAATAAAGATACGCTTGTAAAAGGTTTGGATATCCCGAGAATTGCACTTGCTCCATTGGATTCTATTTGTTTAGGAAACTCTGTAACGCCAAATTTAACGTTGAATGATTGTTACGATCCTATAAATACGTATTCATGGACATTTAATTCAGGAACGCCGACAGCTTCTTCAGATGAAAATCCAGGACCAATATCTTATACTATGTCAGGTACTTTTCCAATAACAGTTGAAGTTACTAACATCTGTGGAAGTGTGGATTCAACAAAAACAATAACTGTATTTGACCCACCAGTTGCCGATGCTGGTCCAGATGTTTCCTATTGTTCTGGTGGAAGTGCTGTATTAGGTGGTGCAACAGCAGTAACAGGAGTTTCCTACCAATGGTCGCCAACAACAAATTTAACGTCAACCAATCAACCAACAGTTACAGCAAACCCAACGAATACAGGTGATACACCGGTAATCATTCAGTATGTTCTTATAGCTTCAACAGCAAGTACTTGCTTGGATAGAGATACAGTTAATGTAACGGTTAACCCGCTACCTCATTTAACGGTAAATAATCCAACTATTTGTTTGGATGATAACACACAATTAACAGTTTCTGCAACTACAACACCAATGAATTACTTGTGGAACACTACTACTGATTTATCGTGTTTGCCTTGTGATAATCCAACGCTTTCGCCCTCCGTTACAACTACCTATACGGTTGTGGCTACAAATTCATTTGGATGTATAGATTCTATTTCAAGTACAGTTACTGTTAACCCACTACCAGTTGTCAATGCAGGAAATGATTCCACTTTGTGTGACCAACCGATTCCATTCAATTTAATAGGAACGCCAGCAGGTGGTTCATGGTCGGGAAGTGTAAATATAACAGCAGGAGGAACATTCACACCAAATGGTGCAGAGGTGGCTACATTGGTTTATTCTTACACAGATCCAGTAACAAACTGTACCAATACTGATACGGCAATTGTAACGGTTCAACCACCAGTAACACCGACATTCAACCCAACAGATTCTGTGTGTTTGAACGATGGTATTGTTGATTTGAATACAATTTATGCGCCAAGTCATGCTGGAGGTACATGGTCGGGAGTGGGAGTCACTTCTCCTAACTTTAATCCATTAACAGCAAATGTTGGCACGCATACATTGACTTACACTTATGGAACTGGAACGTGTTTGGTAACACCTACAGTTGCTATCATTGTGAATCCAAACCCAACTATTACAGTATCAAATGGGACGATTTGTGTGAATGACACGATTGCATTGAATGTAAGTGGTGCTGGAGTTGGTGGAATCTATCTGTGGACACCAAACACAGCTTTGTCATGCGATAACTGCGATAATCCATTTGCTAATCCAACAGCAACAACAAATTATACCGTCACAGGAACAACAATGCAAGGTTGTTCATCAACAGGTGCATCAACAGTAACAGTAAATCCGTTACCAGTTGTCAATGCAGGAGCAGATACCACGTTGTGTAATCAACCGATTGGAGTTCAGTTTACAGCCACACCAATTGGAGGTGTTTGGACAGGGCAAGATGTCACTGCGTCTGGAGTTTTTACGCCTTCTGTATCTGGAACAATAACATTGACTTATACCTATACAATTGCATCAACAGGGTGTGAGGCATCAGACACAAAAATTGTAACTGTTGTTGACCCAACACAAGCAAACGCTGGAATAGACCAAGAAATTTGTCTTGATAACACAACTGTTTTGGTGGTTGGAGCACCATCAACCGGTACTTGGTCTGGTGCAAATATTGATGCACTTGGTAATTTCTCTATTGGCACTGCTGGTAACTTTGAATTGGTTTATACAAATGGACAAGGCAATTGTTTAACAAGAGATACGATGTATTTCACTGTACATCCATTACCAGTTGTGAATATTGGTACAGATTTTGATATTTGTATATCAGAACCTGCAATTGTATTAAATGCTACTCCAACAGGAGGTGTATATGCTGGAACTGGAATTACCAATGCAGCAACTGGTGAATTTAATCCAGCTATTGCAACTGTTGGTGCACATATTATTTCCTATACCTATACGGATTTGAATACATGTGTCAATGCGGACTCATCGACTGTCAATGTACGTCCATTGCCTGTTGTTGATTTTACCGTTGACCCAATTGTTTGTATGAATGCCAGTGTGCCTTTTACAAATACAAGCACATTGGTTGATCAATCCAACTGGGATTTTGGAGATGGTACAACTTCAAATGCGTTGAATCCAACACATATATATACAGCAAGCGGAACATACAATGTTCAGTTGATTGTTACGACACAATTTGGTTGTGTTGATTCAATTTCGAAGTCAATAGATGTGTATGTACCACCAGTTGCAGATTTTGTGGTAACGCCAGATTCACTGTGTGGACCTTTAACGGCAACATTTACAAACAATTCCACTGGGCCTGCTCTGTCCTATTTATGGGATTTTGGAAATGGAACAACTTCTACGCAACAAAATCCACCATCAGTAATTTATCCAGCTGGAGTATTGGCCGATACAACTTATACAATTACGCTTACAGTAACCAATTTCTGTGGTTCTGCAACAACACAAAACAATGTGATTGTGATGCCTCAACCCGTTGCTGTATTTGGCACTGATTTTAATTCATATTGTTCACCATGGACACCAAACTTTGCTAATACTAGCTATGGATTGCCTGATACCTATTCGTGGGATTTTGGAAATGGCACTACTTCTACAACAAATGCCGCTACTTTTCAGCAACCAGTCTATACAACAGGGGCAGATACAACATCTTATACTATAACATTGGTGGTTTCAAATGAATGTGGAACAAGCACTGCACAACATACAATTACAGTGTTACCAAATACAGTCAATTCATTTTTTAACACATCAACTATTGAAGGATGTGAAAATATGACGGTTGATTTTACACAATATACACTTGGAAGTACAAGTTATCATTGGAATTTTGGAGATGGCAATACCTCTACAGATTATAGTCCGTCACATACTTTTTCGCAAGCTGGTACTTTTACTGTTTCATTAATGGTAACAAATGGTTGTAGTTTTGATACAACATCTGTGGCAATTACCGTTCACCCATCACCAATGGTAGGTTTTATCTATCAACCTGATTCCGTATGTAGTTTTTCGCCAATCAACTTTCTCAATCAATCAGATCCGTTGGCAAACTATCAATGGGATTTTGGAGATGGACAGACATCTAATTTAACCAATCCTTCGCATACCTATACTACACCTGGGAATTTCACCGTAACTTTAAGTGGAACATCTGCTGATGGATATTGTACAGCTTCGGCTACAGAAGTGATTCATATCAACGCTCCACCAACAGCGGCCTTTAATCTGACACCACAAATTGGTTGCGTTCCGCTGAATGTACAGTTCAACAACCAAAGCACAGGTTATGCTTATTCTTATTGGGATTTTGGAGATGGAAATACTTCTGTAAATACGAATCCTTTACATATTTACACGCAACCCGGTACTTATACAGTAAAACTGATAGTTCAAGGAGTCAATGGTTGTTCAGATACTTTAGCACAATTTGTAAATGTAAACCCCGTTCCGACGGCAGATTTTACCTATCAACCAACAGGTATTATTTGTGGACCAAATAGCCAAGCACAATTTACAAATACTTCAACAGGTGCTGTTGGATATGAATGGAGTTTTGGAGATGGAGGTGTGTCTAACCTTACAAATCCAAATTATGATTATATGAATGCAGGTGTGTTCACTATTCAATTAATTGCAACCAATCAATTTGGATGTAAAGACACTGCTACGCAACAGATAACGATTCATCAAACACCGATTGCAAGTTTCACATTACCATCTGTCTTAGGATGTCAAAATACCAATATTCCGTTTACATCAACCAGTCAATTTGCTGATTCAATCATTTGGAGTTTTGGTGATGGAGCATATAGTTCTGGCACATCTGTTCTGCACAGTTATGATAATGTTGGAAATTATACTGTTTCTATTATTGCAATTGGATCAGGAGGATGTTCAGATACTTTTGTAATGACAACACCAATTGATATACAGATAGCTCCAACTGCTAATTTCTCGTATGAAACAACTATTGAAAATATAACCAATGCAACAGTTCTATTTACCAATGAATCAATAAATTACACGTCGTCTTTTTGGGATTTTGGAAATGGTGAATCATCTACAGAAAATAACCCAACTCACAATTATTATGAACACAATGATTTCTTTGTGACATTGATTGTGATGAACAATAATGGCTGTACAGATACCATTACCAAATTAGTGAAAAATCCATTGTTGCAAGGATTGTATGTGCCAAATGCATTGTATCCAAGTCATGGAGATTACGAAGTGTCACATTTTCTACCTAAAGGAATAGGATTGAAAGAATACCATGTTCAAATTTATGATGATTGGGGTAATTTAATTTGGGAATCAACATTGCTAGATGAATTAGGACGACCAGTAGAAGGCTGGGATGGAACTTATAGAGGAGAGCCGACTCAACAAGATGCGTATGTATGGAAAATTACAGCCACATTCTTGGATGAAAGTATTTGGGAAGGGAAGGAATATCCGAAAGGAAAAGTGAAAAAATCAGGGACAGTAACTGTAATAAGATAAGAAGATGAAAAAAATAGTTACTTTTATATTGATTGTATTTTGTGTGGTTGGAGTTCAAGCACAAGATCCCAATTTTTCTCAATTTTACAACAATCCAGTGTATTACAATCCTGGAATGATTTCTTTAAATAGTGGGTATTCGGTAAAACTTCATGCACGCAATTTATGGGCACCTGTACCAGGGAGATTTAATACGTTTGCAGCTTCGTTTGAAGGACAAATTATACCTAAGTTAGCAATGGCTGTAAATGCCTATACGGATGTTGCTGGTGAAGCCTTATTAAGAACGACAGGAGGTTATTTAACGTATGCATACCGACCTATTGAAACAAAAAACTTCATGTTGCAAGTTGGAGTAAACGGAGGAATTATCAATAAATACATCGACTGGTCAAAGTTGCGTTTTTCTGATAACTACCATGAAATACAAGGAGAAGTGGGTACAACAGCATTTATTGCGCCGAGTTATAGAAGTACCACTTATGCCGATTTTGGTTCAGGCATTTCTATTCGTTTTAATCACGAAGCAAGAAAATACAGTGGATATAGAAAATTGATGGCTACATTTGGTTTTTCAGCCTTGCATTTAACCCAACCAAAAGAAGGCTTGATGACAGGAGGAAAGTTGCCCATTAAGTTGGTGGCTTCATTTAATACCGCTATTTTGGTAAATGAAACCATTATTTCTCCGGCCATTATCTATGAAAATCAAAATAGATTTCAAACGGCTACAATTGGATTTTCTGTCATTCAACGACCAATTATTGTAGGGGCATGGATTCGCAATGAAGGGATTTTCCGTAGAGCCAATAAATTTGATTCATTTGTACTCAATTTTGGTGTGAATTTCCCAACCAAAAAAAATCAAGTAGTAAAAGTAATGTACAGCATTGATTTCACTATCTCCCAATTGCGTTCAGCTTCGTTTGGTTCTCATGAATTATCATTGGTTTATGACTGGAACGATCGTTTTATGTCACAAAAACACCGCATGAAACGTAGTCGCCAGAGAACGTATCAATGTCCGAAGGATTTTATGGGGATATAAAAACTAACAAAACAAACAAAAACAAAACTATCATCTAGAGTATTCCAACCCCTTTACCAACGGTTGAATCAACTATACTAAAACAATTATTGCTATTCCTATTAAAATTGTCATACTATATGATGTTTAAATGAACTACTAACGATAGTAAATTTATCAACAAGTCCAAAAAATAAAGTAAATGAGTTTATTTTATTAATATATTTACAACAAAACATCTTTTCATGATTACAGGTACATTAAAATCACAAATTGACAGTATTTGGAATGATTTCTGGACTGGAGGAATTTCTAATCCTTTAACAGTCATAGAACAATTTACGTACCTCATTTTTTTAAAGCAAATAGACGACAAACAGCGATTGATTGAAAAAGAGATGGCTTTGTTGGGTGTTACCACTAAAAAAACGATTTATACCGAACAACAAAAAGAACTGCGTTGGAGTTATTTTAAAGAGAAAGACCCAGAAACCATGTTTGAGCTATTTACACGCCCTCAACCTCATATTGATAACCTCACAGCATTTGATTTTATGAAAATATTGGGCGAAAAAGGAGGTAAATTTTCCCAATACATGAAAGGAGCAACCTTTATGATTGCAACTCCAAAATTATTGGATAAAGTGGTGCAACAAATTGATAAACTGCCACTTGATAATCGAGATACTAAAGGTGATTTGTATGAATACATGCTCTCTAAAATCGCTGAGGCTGGTACCAATGGACAGTTTAGAACACCTCGACACATTATTCGCATGATGGTGCAATTGATGCAACCACAAAAAGACGATATGATTCGGATCCAGCTATGGGGACAGCAGGTTTTTTAGTGACTGCCGGTGAATACATCCAAAAAACACATGAAGATTGGTTTTTAGACGAAAAATTTCGCCAACATTTTAACCAACACATGTTTAACGGTATAGAAATTGACCCTTCTATGATGCGTATTGCATCAATGAATTTGCAATTGCATGGTATAGAAAACCCAATTTTAACTGATGGTAGCGCCTTAGCAGAAAATAACAGCACCTCTAATGCTTATTCATTGGTGCTGGCCAATCCTCCGTTTAAAGGTGCATTGGACTATGATGAGGTAGAAAGTTCTTTATTGACGCTTACCAAAACAAAGAAAACAGAATTGCTATTTGTGGCATTGATTTTGCGTATGTTAAAAATAGGAGGACGTGCGGCGGTGATTGTGCCGGATGGTGTGTTGTTTGGAAGCAGTACAGCACACAAAAGTTTGCGCAAAGAATTGGTGGAAAACCAACATTTGCAAGGTGTTATTTCCATGCCGAGTGGTGTGTTTAAACCGTATGCAGGAGTGAGTACAGCTATTTTGTTGTTCACCAAAACCAACCGTGCAGAAACGGACAAGGTTTGGTTCTACGACATGAAAGCAGATGGTTTTAGTTTGGATGACAAACGCAATCCGCTTATGGACGAAGAGTTGATGGAAAAATGCTTCCAAGAACCTGTTAACGTTCTAAAAGAAGTAGAAGATAAA
This sequence comes from Crocinitomicaceae bacterium, assembly GCA_023957475.1. Lineage (GTDB taxonomy): Bacteria > Bacteroidota > Bacteroidia > Flavobacteriales_D > Crocinitomicaceae > Taishania. Next base: position 148,318 of record JAMLHA010000001.1, read on the forward strand.
TGCGATATTCCAGCTATTCTTACGCAATGGAACGAAGGAAAACTGGACAAAGTAGGAGAAGACAAAACAGCGGCTTCTTTCTTAGTGCCAAAAGCCGAAATTGTTGCCAATGACTATGATTTGAGCATTAACCGCTACAAGGAAATTGTCTATGAAAAGGTAGCATACGAAAAAACAAGCGTGTTGATTCAACAAATTAAAGAGCTGGACAAGAAAAGAGTGGAAGCGTTGGAGGAATTGGAAAAAATGTTGGAGTAAAACACTAAATAAATTATTATTACTTATTTGGTAATATTTATCTTTTAGAAGAAGGGTTTAAGGGAGCAGGGTTAAAACATATTTCAAAAAGCTATATTCAAAATCTCCAAATCCCCCTCCCTCCGCTTCCCACCCAAAAAGCCATTGCACATCAATTAGACAAAGCGCAAGAGTTGGTTAACTACAACCAAGAATTATTGAAAAAATACGATGAACTGCAACAAAGTTTGTTTTTGGAAATGTTTGGAGACCCGGTGCTGAATGAGATGGGGTGGGAGGTAAGAAAAGTTGAAAATGTGGCAACTTCTAAAAAACATAGTATAAAAGCTGGACCATTTGGTTCATCTTTGAAGAAAGAATTCTATGTGAAAAAAGGTTACAAAATATACGGTCAAGAACAAGTTATTAAAAATGATTTAACTTTCGGCGATTACTATATAGATGAGGAAAAATATAAAGAACTTGAAAGCTGTAGTGTAAACTCAGGAGATGTACTAGTTTCTTTGGTAGGTACTTATGGTAAAGTTGCTGTAATTCCAGAACACTTTGAAGCTGGTATTATTAATCCTCGATTAATGAAAATTTCTCCAAATTTTGACTTGATAAGATCTGATTTTTTAAAAAAGATATTGCAAAGTGATTATGTAAAAACACAAATGAAAAGTTATACAAGAGGTGGAACAATGGACATTATTAATGTTGGGATTGTAAAAAAACTAAATATCCCTCTTCCCCCTCTTTCCCTTCAAAACGAATTTGCTTCTCGTATAGCATCAATTGAACTTCAGAAAGAACAGGTAAAAGAAGCGTTGGTGAAGAGTGAGGAGGTTTTTGAGGGGTTGTTGCAGGAGCGGTTTGGGTGAGAAAAATAAAATAAAAAGTTTGGTTTAAAATGAATTAATTGCTTATCTTTAGTAAAACAAATTAAATTTATGGACGTTTATCATACTCAAGAATGTCGTAAGGAGAGGCTTAAATTTCCTAAGCAATGTGTTAGGTTTGATGCTTGGCTAGGAGAAGCATATTATTTTTGGTTGGAGGAAATTGACGCTTATGATTGGGGGCAGAAATCGAAACGAAGAACAAACTATTTTGAAATTTATAAATGCGACATTGAATCGGAAAATTTTTTGGATACTGTTTTTAACGAAGAACACTATTATTTCTGGATAAGACAATTAGAGAAAATAGCCAAGAAAATTATGATAAAAACAGGTCAAAAGCCTACTTTAAAAGAACTTAACGATTATATTAGAGATAAAGCAGATTGGCAGGAAGTTGATTATATAAAATTTCAAGATTTACCAATTAGTTCAGAACGTTCATTGGTAAAGCCGATTCAATATAAAAATGGCAAGGTTAGAACAGTTGCATTTAGAAAAAGAATACAAATTGCTGTGTATAATAGAGAAATTATAGCTAACTTTGCATTATTGACAACTGAAAGAATAAATTAACGGGATATGTTAGACTTGAATTTATTAGAGAAGAAATTAGATGAAGCTCTTCAAAATGAAACAGTTGAGTCTATGACTACATGGCTATCCCAGAGAAGGCTTAAAGAACTTTTCGATTTAATGGGAGAAGGGAATATTGAAGCTTTACCAACAAGTAAAACTTCCTTTAATCAAACAAATGATATTATTATAAAAAGTAATACCATAGAGATGTTATTATTTAATGACGATTATTTTTTTGCTGCTTAAATACCAAATAGATGAGTATTGAACGTCAAATACAATTAAAATTTCTTGGTGTTGATTTTCCAGTGGTAAATGTCAATTCGAAACAATCCTTTTCAGGAGAAGAAGAAGTTTTGATAAATATTGAGCCACAAATTTATTATCCAAAAGACGCTCCCAATATCTTTAAAATCATTCAAAATGTTCAAATATCCGTAGAAAATTATTTTACTATTTCTATTGTTGCAGTTGGAGGTTTTGAATTGAATAATGTTGAAGATGAAGAACTAAAAAAACATTTTATAAATGTAAATGCACCTGCAATTATGTTTCCGTATGTTCGTTCTTTTATCACAACATTGACTTCAAATTTAGGAAATGTCATGGGGACTCTTAATATTCCTCCACAATTTTTTAAAGGTGATTTTCAAGTTGTCACAGACGAGGATTTTTCTGATGAAATCTGATTTAATATTTTTCTCCAAAACAAATTTATCGTAACTTTTTGTCCCTTTTAAGTAAAAAATCAATGGATAAAAACTATACTATTTCTTATTTCTCATTTTGTAAATAGGTGTACCTTATAAAAATGATTTGATGACAAACAAATTAGAAACTCTTAATCATTTGATTGAACTTCTAACAAAGCAGACGAACTACTTGAAGGTTTTGATTATTTCAATAATCAGTCAACAAAAAAGGGTATTATACCAATTGTATTTATAAAATAGACCAACTATTTTATAAATTTACAATGGTTAATGCCGATGATTAAAATGTTTGGAACAATTGAGCGAAGCAAAAATTGGTCTATTATATTTTTCCAATCGGTATTAAAACACTTTTAAAAAATTCCTATTGCGAAGAAATTCAATTGAGAAAAAATCTTTATAAAGGGAGAAAATTAGTGGACAAAATTCTTTGTTTAAAAGTTTAGCAGAACATAGTAAAAAAAGCGTTAGAACAAAAGATTGGTCACAATTTTAATTCATAACATTAGATACGTTTATTCAGCACAATATCTCATAAATCAAAACGGATATTTAAAAAAGCATTATCTTTACTACCAGAACTAACTATGCAAACAAATTTTGGTTTTATAGAAGCGGAGTTTCCAGAGGTATATGCAGAGGTCGTATTGGCCGAAAAACATGCTTGTACTCAACCTCGCTATGCTGTAGTTTGTTGTCGTATTGCTATTGAACGTCTTACAATATGGCTGTATGAAAATGACCCAGAATTAGAATTGCCTTATGATACTAACCTAAATTCATTGATTCGTAATTATGAATTTAAACAATTGATACCTCAAGATTTATACATTGGTTTAGATATCATTCGTCGCTCGGGCAATAAAGGAGCACATGGTGAAAAGGTAAAAGCCTATGATGCTCTTGCGGTATTAAAGCATACATTTCGCTATGTTTCTTGGGTAAGTAAATTTTATAGTGAGAAAAACCCCGAAATAACTTCTTTCAACGAGCAATTAATTCCAACAGGAGAAGAAGACGACAAAAGCAAGAAAGAACTAAAGAAGATTGCAGAAGAAAGAGAAAAAGAGCGAATTGAACACGAAAAGAAATTAAAAGAGTTAGCTGCAATTGAGGCTGAAAACGAACAACTTCGTCAAGAATTAGCAGCACAAAAACAACGTTATACAGAACGCAAACAAAAACGACACCAACAGTATTTGGATAAAACTGTTGTGCCGTTACTTTCTACCGAACAAGAAACCCGCAAGCAACTCATTGATTTGTTGCTATTTGAAGCAGGTTGGAAAAATCTACGAGAAGGGGTGGACATTGAATTTGAGGTAATTGGCATGCCTTTTGCTACTAATCCATCAGGTAAAGGATATGTGGATTATGTTTTGTGGGGAGATAATGGTAAACCTTTGGCATTGGTAGAAGCAAAGTCAACATTGCACGATGCAACAAAAGGTAAGCATCAAGCATATTTATATGCCGATTGTTTGGAAAAAATGACAGGTCAACGCCCTATTATTTTCTATTCAAACGGTTTTGAAACGTTCTTGTGGGACGATCAATTTTATCCACCGAGAAGAGTTTCGGGTTTTTACTCCAAAGCAGAACTTCAAACAGTTATCCAACGAAGAGGAGAGCATCTGGATTTGCGTCAATTTAAAGTGAATCGTGAAATTGCTGGTCGCCCTTACCAATTGCAAGCCATTCAGGCCATTGCAGAAACATGCACAGGAGAATATCAAAATAGAATTGTAGGACGCCATCGCAAAGCCTTACTTGTTATGGCAACAGGAAGTGGAAAGACCAGAACCGCAGCCGCAATTGTGGATATGTTGACACGCTGTAATTGGGTGAAACGTGTGTTGTTCCTTGCAGATAGAAACGCTTTGGTATCGCAAGCAAAAGATAGCTTTAAAGAACATTTGCCACAATTATCTTCAATTGACCTAACAAAAGACAAGGAAGATGATACTGCTCGATTGGTATTCTCAACCTATCCAACAATGATGAATCTCATCGATTCGATTAGTGCAGGCGGTGAAAAACGTTTTGGCATCAATCACTTTGACTTGATTATTATTGATGAGGCACACCGCTCGGTTTACCAAAAATACCAAGCTATATTTGAATACTTTGATTCGTTGTTGATTGGTTTAACGGCAACTCCTGTAAAATTCGTAGATAGAAACACCTATTCTTTGTTTGATATCGAAGAAGACAATCCAACTTTTGCCTATGAGTTGAATCAAGCTGTTTCAGATGGTTATTTGGTGCCGCCAAAAGCAATAAAAGTTCCACTGAAATTTCCAAGAGAAGGTATTAAATACAATGAATTAAGTGATGCAGATAAAAAGCATTACGAAGAATTGTTTGGCATTGCAACGGCATCTTCAGAAACTTCTTCAGAATTGGATATATCCAAAGAAAAAATCAACCGTTTTTTATTTAATAACGACACCGTAGATAAAGTGTTGAATTTGATAATGGAAAGAGGTTTGAGGGTTCAATCGGGAGATAAAATTGGTAAAACCATTATTTTTGCTAAAAATCACCGTCATGCTAAGTTCATTGCAGATCGATTCTATAAAAACTACCCTGAATATGGCGGTGGATTTTTGGAAGTGATTGATAATTACAACGACAAAGCCGAAGATTTGTTGAAGCGTTTTTGTTTTGATAAAGGAGATGAAAAAGACCCACAAATAGCCGTTTCAGTCGATATGATGGATACAGGTGTGGATGCACCAAGAGTGCTGAATTTGGTGTTTTTTAAAGAAGTGAAATCGTATGCTAAGTTTTGGCAAATGATAGGCCGAGGTACACGTTTATGTCCTCAAATTTTTGGTGTAGGTTCAGAAAAAGAAAATGACAAACAATTTTTTCTCATCTTTGATATTTGTGGCAATTTTGAGTTTTTTGATGAGTTTCCAGATGGTCACGCTGGCGTAGTTACAAGGTCTCTTTCAGAATTTTTGTTTAAAGCACAGTTGGAAGTTGTCAGCCTGATTCATTCTAATCCAGAAGCAACACAAGAAGAAAGAGATTTTGCACATGACTATACAGAGCAGCTGTATAAAAAAGTAAAAGCACTTGATGAAACACGGTTTATAGTTCGTAAGCATTGGGAGTACGTTAAAAAATATAATATTAGAGAAGAATGGAATGAATTGAATCAAAATAAATTAGTTGAAATGAATCTGTATTTAGGAAAGTTGATACCTACCAATGAAGATGTAGATGAGTTGGCTAAAAAGTTTGATTTGTTGATTTATCGGTTGGAATTAGCGCTTTTGACACAACATAGTAGTATATCCAAACAGATCGATAAAATTGTAGATATAGGGGGAAGATTGTTGAAACACAAAAATATTCCATCAGTTAAAAGGAAAGAAGAAGAGTTGATAAAGACACAATCAATTGCTTTTTGGGAATCCATTTCTCTTAAAAGATTAGAAAAATTGCGCATTGAATTAAGAGATTTGATGCAATTTCTACAAAATGAAAAAGAAAGTCCTATTTTTTCACGTTTTGAGGATACCTTAAATTTACAAGATGTAAAAGAAACGCTTATTCTTGATAATCATTCGCATTTGGAAAATTATCGTATGCGAATTGAAAATTTCATCCAAAAGAATAAAAATCATTTGGTTATAGATAAAATCTATCGCAATATTCCCATTACAAAAGATGAATTAATCCTATTAGAGGACTTTCTAACACATGAAAAGTTTAATTTATCGGAAATAGAGAAAGAATTCCAGACCAAATCTTTAGGTGTTTTTGTAAGGAAAATACTTGGGTTAGATATTCAAGCAGCCCAAAAACATTTTGCAGCGTTTATTCAAGAAGAAAATTTAAATAATAATCAAATTCAATTTATCAATTTATTGGTTAATTATTTGAATCGAAATGGTGTTATAGATAGAGCGATGTTAACTCAATCGCCGTTTACCTCCATCAATGATAATGGATTGTTTGGTGTATTTGAAGATAGTGGAAAAGCAATGAAAGTGATACAATTGATTGATAAACTTGAAAATGGATTACTTGGAGCATAAAACGACTAATTCTCTTGCTTTTCATCAAAATCTTTTGTATATTTACGTATAAATTAATCGCAATATGGATAAAACGACAAAAACGGTATTGGGTATTTTAGCTGCTGGGGCAGTTGGAGTGGCTATAGGTATGCTGTTGGCACCAGATAAAGGAGAGGAAACTCGTCGCAAATTGAAAGATAAATTAGGCGATTTAGGAGATAAATTGGATGAGGTGATGGATGAAATCAAAGATACTGGAAGTGAAGTGCTGAGTCAATTAAAAGACCAATTGGCAAGTGCAAAAGAAGAATTGTCTTCTATGTCTGATAAAAGCTAAATTATATTTTGCAACAAAAAGAACCAACATTTCGAGAGATTATTGAACGATTAACGTCCAACACAAAACGTTACATTCAATCGCAGACAAAATCGGCACAATTGGAAATCTATGAAGGGTTAACCAATCTTGTTTCTGCCGGTATAAATGCTGTGATTGTTGGCGTTATTGCCTTGTTTGTCTTGTTTTTTGTCAATATTGGCGTTGCCCAATTGATTGGTGAACAGCTTGGAAGAGTTAGTTTAGGTTATTTGATTGTGGCTGGTTTTTATTTGTTAATTCTTATTGTTTATCTACTGATAAATAGACAATCGAAGAAAAGTAACCGCTTCAAAAATGTTATTTTAAAACAAGTTTCCAAAACACATACAGATTTTGATGCGTTACTGCAAGAACAAGAAATCGTTAAAGGAGAAAAAGAAGTTGCGTGGCAAGCTGTTCAGAACGATGTGGATGAACTGAAAGTTAAAATTTATGGAGATGAGCAAGATGAAACATTAAACGAAGAAGAAACTTCTTTTTTGCCACGACCTTTGCTTTCTTCAGCAATTGATTTTGCGTTTAAACGCTTTGTTTTTAAACGAAAAACGAATTTTAATAACAAATTACGCCCTTTGTTAGTCGAATTATTGGTTGAAACAGCAGTATTTTCAGAACAAAAATTAAAACACTTTTTTAAACGTTCTGAAAAAGAAGAACAATAACTTTGTAACATGGAAAAAGTCAGTAATTCTTTTTTAGTTCGATTGGCCCTAACGTTGTTTAGCTTAATAGCTCTTTCATCTATTTTAGTTGCAGGAAAATACATTATTGCTCCTTTCTTTTTGGCTTTTTTATTGGCAATATTGTTTTTGCCTTTTGTGCAATTTTTGGAGCGTAAATTGTGGTTTGGAAGAGCGCTCTCCACGCTTTCTGCAATGGCTGTAATGTTGATACTTATTGCCTTGTTCATTTTCTTTTTTGGAAGTCAATTAGCAGATTTTAATCAAGATTTACCACGTTTACAGGAGCAATCAACCATAATGTTTAGTCAATTTCAACAATGGATTGACACCACCTTTCATGTTAATTCTAAAAAACAATTTGAATACATTGATTTAGGACTTTCTAAATTATTATCTTCTTCTGTACAAATATTAAGCGTAACGTTTAATGTTCTTGCTTCCAGCTTGGCATTTTTAGTGTTTTTTAGCTTCTTTTTCATATTTGTTCTGAATTATAGAAAAATCCTTGTTTCGTTTCTTTTTCATGTTTTTTCAGAGGAACATAAAAGCACAGTGAATAACGTAGTGAATGAGGTGAAGCAAATGACCAAGAGTTATATGCTTGGTTTAGGAATACAAATTATTTTAGTGTTTTTTTTAACAGTAATTGCTCTTTCGATAATTGGTGTGAAATATGCGGTGTTACTGAGTATATTGACGGCAATTCTCAATATAGTTCCATATATTGGTATTCTTGTTTCTATGGTGTTAACAGCATTGATAGCATTGATGCCAGGTGTGCCAATTGATTGTTTATATGTGCTAATTGCTTATGCGATTATCCATTTGATTGATGCGAATATGATTTTACCATTTGTAGTAGGGTCAAAAGTTAAAATTAATGCATTGGTTACATTTTTGGGTCTATTAATTGGAGAAAGTTTATGGGGCATTTCTGGGATGTTGCTCAGTATTCCAGCATTAGCAATACTGAAAATTATTATTAACAATATTGATTCGCTTAAACCGTGGGGAATTTTACTTGGAGAGAATGTAAAAGCGGGCAGGAAAAAACGAAAAATACGCATCACTAAAAAGATAGTGATTGAAGAAAAAGACTAAAGCGATTGACTATGGGAAATTCAAATGATAATTCTGCTAAGAAAAAAATAAATACTTTTGCGCGCTTTTCAACGGTGGGTATTCAAATGGGTGTTATCATTGGAGGTTTTGCTGTTTTGGGAAATTATTTAGATAAAAAATACGAAACAGAAACACCTTGGTGGACCTTGGGATTGGTACTTTTTGGAGTTGGAGCTGGTTTAACCTTGGTAATCAAAGAAGCTATTAAAATGAGCAATCAACAAGATGACAAAAAATAAATACATTCAATACATCAGTGGTTCAATCATAACGGTTTTACTTATTTTTGGTGGACTTCATGCTTTTCATATCGTCACGTTGCCCATAAAACTTTTTGTATTGATTTATTGCATTATTCCCATTCTCTTTTTGAGTAGCATTTATGTTGTTTCAGGAGATCAATCCAAGGTGGAAGTATTTGTACAACGCTTTATGTTGTTGACTACCTTTCAATTGCTAACCAATTTATTTTTAATAGCTTCAGTTTGGTATGCCGCAAAACCTTATTTAAAACAATTTGGACTACAATTGGTCACCGTTTTTGTGATTTTAATGGCAATACAGTCATTATTACTAATTCAATTTAGTGCAGCCAATCTCACGAATAAAAAATAAATAAAAAATTCTTTCTTATTTATACTGTTTCTTAAGAAAGTTTAGCTAACTTTGCGCCAAATTTTTAAAGTAGATCCAAACTTTTTGGTGCAATGATTGGTCAAAATACAATAAAATCAGTATTGCTAGCAATTTCAGTTTTGCTAGTATCATTAGTTTCATTTGCAGAAACAACTCATAAAAAAGATGAACTAGAATTAGAACATGAGTTCGATATTAGTGGATTGATAATGCACCACATAAAAGATGCTCACGAAATTCATTTATGGGGAGGAGCACACGACGGTGTTTCTATTTATTTACCAATTATTTTGTTGGATAACGGTACAAAAGTGTTTTCATCATCACATTTGTATCATGGAGAAGAAATGACAGCAGAAGATCATGCCACTCATGAAACAATTCATTATACAGTTGGAGTTGGGCCTGCAGAAGGTTACGCTTTGTACCACGAAAAAATCTATAAATTAGACAATGGAGAATTGCATTTTGAAGACGGACATCCGCACAATGCAAAACCTACAAGTTTGTCAATGACAAAAAATGTAATTGTATTATTAATAGTTGCTTTGTTGGTTTGTTGGTTTGCGTTTTCAACTGCTAAATATTACAAGAAAAATGGTGCTGTAGCTCCAAAAGGAATTGCTAAATTTATTGAACCGTTAGTGATTTTTGTTCGTGATGATATTGCAAAAGACAATATTGGTGAGCACAAATACATGAAATACACACCTTATTTATTGACTATATTTTTCTTTATCTTAACGGGTAACTTATTGGGATTGCTTCCAATGTTGGGTGCAAACTTGACTGGAAACATCACCATTACATTCTTTTTAGCTGTTTGTACATTGTTGGCAACAGTTTTCTCAGGAAACAAAAATTATTGGAAGCACATATTTGCAACTCCAGGTGTGCCAAAGCCGTTGTTGATTATTATGATGCCAATAGAATTAGTAGGTATTCTTACAAAACCATTTGCATTGATGATACGTTTGTTTGCAAACATGACAGCAGGACACGTTATTATTTTGGCATTTGTAGGTATTATTTTTATCAATAAAAACATTGCATGGGGTGCGTTATCCGTGCCAATGGCATTGTTTATTTCGGTATTGGAGATATTGGTGGCGTTTTTACAAGCATATTTATTTGCAATGCTTTCTGCATTGTTTATAAGTGCGGCGGTAGAAGAAGATCATCATTAATTAGTAATTTGTTAACTTAAAAATAAAGTAAAATGACAGGAACAGTAGCAGCAATTGGAGCAGGTCTTGCAGTATTAGGAGCAGGATTAGGTATTGGTAGAATCGGTGGTTCAGCAATGGACGCTATCGCACGTCAACCAGAAGCTTCAGGTAAAATTCAAACGGCTATGATTATCGCAGCAGCATTGATTGAAGGGGTAGCTCTTTTCGGTGTGGTTGTTGGTTTCCTTGGACTTTAAGAAGCCGTATCGGTTTGCAACGGTTGGTTGCAAACCGATATTTTTAAAAAAGCATTAATAACAAATAATAAATAAATAAATGGATTTAATTACACCGGATTTAGGATTGTTATTTTGGACGGGATTGGTTTTCGTTCTATTATTATTTCTTCTAACAAAATTTGCGTGGAAACCTATTTTGAATATGGTGAATACACGTGAGCAAAAGATTACTGAAGCGCTTGAGTTAGCAGAAAAAACAAAAGCAGAAATGCAACAATTGGCAGCTCAAAACGAAGAGTTGTTGAAAGAAGCTCGTGCAACACGCGATACAATGATTAAAGAGGCAAAATCAACTGCTGATAAAATGGTTGAAGATGCAAAATCTAAAGCAAAAGAAGAAGCAGAAAAAGTGATTGAGAACGCACGTGTTTCAATCAATGCTGAAAAAGTAGCTGCTGTTGCTGAATTGAAAGCGCAAATGGCTGCCTTCTCAATTGAAATCGCAGAAAAAGTGGTGCGTGAAAATTTGTCAAGTGACGAAAAGCAAAAAACTTTAGCTGACAAGCTAGTAGGAGAAATTAACTTGAATTAATAGAAAGATGAAAGGTACAAAATCAGCATCGAGATATGCAAAAGCTTTGCTTGAACTGGCTGTCGAAAGCAACCAAGTTGATGCAGTTTTGAACGATATGAAGTATCTTGCTTCTGTTGCTAATGATTCTCGTGAATTTCAATTGCTTATTCAATCTCCAATCATTAACTCTGATAAGAAAATTACTATTTTTAAGGAACTATTTGGTTCTTTCCAAAAATTAAGTTTTTCGTTTATTGAGTTGATTACCAAAAAAAGGAGAGAACTTTTAATTGCAGAAATTGCAAATTCTTTTGAAGATCAAGTGAATTTATATAAAGGAATTACTCCAGTAACAATTACTTCAGCAGTTCCTTTAAATGAAGATATTAAGAAGAAGATATTGGATAAAATTAAAGGTATTACATCAAATACTGTAGAATTGACTGAAAAGGTTGATGCTTCATTAATTGGTGGGTTTATCGTTAGAGCAGGTGACAAACAAATTGATGCATCTGTTGCTAATCAATTAAATAATTTAAAACAACGTTTATCAAGATAATCCGTTTAACGGACAAAACTTAGAAAAGTATGGCAGAAGTTAAACCAGCAGAAGTATCTGCAATTTTAAGAGAACAATTATCAGGGTTACGCTCTGAGGCAGAATTGCAAGAGGTAGGAACAGTTCTTCAAATCGGTGATGGTATTGCACGTATCTACGGTTTGAATGGTGTTCAATACGGTGAATTAGTTGAATTCAATGGTGGAATCAACGGTATCGCTTTGAACCTTGAAGAAGATAATGTAGGTGTCGTAGTATTAGGACGTTCTACAGAAGTTAAAGAAGGTGAAACAGTAAAACGTACTGGACGCATCGCATCAGTGAAAGTTGGTGAAGGTGTTGTTGGTCGTGTTGTTGATACATTAGGAAACCCAATTGATGGTAAAGGACCAATTTCAGGTGAATTATTTGAAATGCCGATTGAACGTAAAGCTCCAGGAGTTATTTACCGTCAACCAGTTACTGAACCTCTACAAACAGGGGTAAAAGCAGTTGATGCCATGATTCCAATTGGACGTGGACAACGTGAGTTGGTAATTGGTGACCGTCAAACTGGTAAAACAACAGTTTGTATCGATACAATTATTAATCAAAAAGAATTTTACGATAGAGGAGAACCTGTTTACTGTATTTATGTGGCAGTTGGACAAAAAGGTTCTACCGTTGCAGGTATCCTTAAAAAATTAGAAGATGCAGGCGCAATGGCATATACTACAATCGTTGCTGCAAATGCTTCTGACCCAGCTCCAATGCAGTTCTATGCTCCTATGACAGGTGCTGCAATTGGTGAGTATTTCCGTGATACTGGTCGCCCTGCATTGATTATCTATGACGATTTATCTAAGCAAGCGGTTGCATACCGTGAGGTGTCTTTGTTATTACGCCGTCCTCCAGGTCGAGAGGCTTATCCAGGAGACGTATTCTACTTACACTCTCGTTTGTTGGAGCGTGCTGCTAAGATTATTGCTGATGATGAAATCGCAGCAAGAATGAACGACTTACCAGAATCTTTGAAAGGAAAAGTTAAAGGTGGTGGTTCATTGACAGCTTTACCAATTATTGAAACACAAGCGGGTGACGTTTCTGCGTATATCCCAACAAACGTGATTTCAATTACTGACGGACAAATTTTCTTGGAGTCTGACTTGTTCAACTCTGGTATTCGTCCAGCTATCAACGTTGGTATCTCTGTGTCACGTGTAGGTGGTAACGCACAAATTAAGTCAATGAAAAAAGTTGCCGGTACATTGAAATTAGACCAAGCGCAATACCGTGAATTGGAAGCGTTTGCTAAGTTTGGTTCTGATTTGGATGCTGCAACTAAAGCTATATTGGACAAAGGAGCTAGAAACGTTGAGATTTTGAAACAACGTGAAGGTGACCCAATGTCTGTTGAAAAACAAATTGCAATCATTTATGTTGGAACAAAAGGATTGATCCAAAGCGTTCCAGTAAACAAAGTGAAAGAATTTGAAAAAGAATATTTGAATTATTTAGAAGCAAAGCATTCAGATGTTTTATCTCGCCTAAAAGCAGGTAAATACGAAGATGCAGATACTGATGTTTTAGCAAAAGTTGCAAAAGAGATTGCAGCAAAATACTAAAAATTCAGAATTAAGAGTTAAGAATTAAGAGAGAAGGAGTGTCTGAATTAAGATTAAACTCAGTTGTTCAAGATAAGTCCTTCCTTTTTGCTCAATTAATAATTCGATTTTGTTTAAGTTTAAAAAATGATAAGCATTATGAATTAAGTGGGCAATTGATTCGAAGTGGTACGAGTATTGGTGCTAATATACGAGAGGCACAAAGAGCAGAAAGTAGAGCTGATTTTAAACACAAATTAAGAGTAGCACTAAAAGAAGCTGACGAAACAAAGTACTGGTTGGAATTAATTAACTCTGAAATTATTGAAATTAATAAAGAATTAATTGATTTGAATGAAGAGATTATTAGGTTATTAGTTGCGATTATTAAAAATACAACGAGTTAACCGCTCTTAATTCTTCATTCTAAATTCATAATTTGATTATGGCAAGTTTAAAAGAAATACGTAACAGGATTACTTCAGTGAAATCGACGATGCAGATTACTTCTGCAATGAAGATGGTTTCTGCTGCAAAATTGAAACGTGCACAAGATGCAATTATTCAAATGCGCCCTTATGCAGAAAAAATGCATGAAATTTTGGGTAATTTAAGTGCTACTTTGGATATTTCTAGTAATGCTTATGCTGCTGAAAGACCTGTAAAAAAAGTTCTAATAATTGCTGTAACATCTAACAGAGGTTTGTGTGGTGGTTTTAATAACAACATTTTAAAAAGAGTGAATCAATTAGTAAATGTTGATTATGCTTCTTCAAATCCAAGTGTTCTTTGTTTGGGTAAAAAAGCAAAAGACGCTTATAAAAAAGGAATCCATTACTACATCAATGATGCAATTGCTCCAGTTGAAGACATATTCTCAGCTTTAACTTTTGATAATGTTTCTACAATTGCAAATGATTTGATGAATCGTTTTGTCAACAAAGAGTTTGACAAAGTGGTTGTTGTTTATAATAAATTTATCAACGCTGCAACGCAAGATGTAATTACTGAACAAATTCTTCCAATTATTAAAAACGAACAAGTTGAAGGAAATAAAAATGCAGAATACATTTTTGAACCGTCAAAACAAGAAATCGTTGAAGATTTGATTCCGAAATCATTAAAAATTCAGTTGTTTAAAGCGTTATTAGATTCAAATGCTGCCGAAAATGGCGCACGTATGACAGCCATGCACAAAGCAACAGATAATGCAAATGAATTGCAAAAAACATTAACAATATCATACAATAAAGCACGCCAAGCTGCTATTACCAATGAAATTTTAGAAATTGTTGGTGGTGCAGAAGCGTTGAATTCATAGTCTATTGATACTTTTAAGAAATGAGGATGTCTAATGGACATCCTTTTTTGTAAATATATTTTGTGTTTTAGCCATATCGGAATATCCCGATATGGCTATTTTGTGAAATGAAAATATCTTTGCAGATTACCCACATTCATCCGAAAGTTTTCCAAATTTAGCCAGTTTTCTTCTGCATCTCTTTGTTTTTCATGGGCATTTTTACAAAGTCGAGAAACAAAGTCTCTTTTCTAGAATAAATGTAACTGTTTATAAAACATTAATTTTTGTTTTAAAATGCCAGATAAACTGTCAACTGGAGGTTCCCTCACTCCGTTTGGGATGACAGGCTGACCGTCCTTTATGCCCTTTACTCTTTGTTAGATTTGTCATATCGAGCAAAGCGAGATATCCATTTCAAATTTTCCTACTTTGTTCATCGAAGAAATCTTAAGTAGTTCATTTTTTACCCTTTTTCTCAAAAAGTTTCGGATAGTTGTGTAAATTACCAACTATATCTTAAGTTCTTCTTTTGTTTTTTGTTACCTTCGTAAAAATATATCACCATGTCAAAACTTTGTTTGGTACCCACACCCATCGGAAATTTAGAAGACATCACTTTGCGTTCAATACGCATCTTAAACGAGGCTGATTTTATTTTAGCAGAAGATACACGAGTTACCAAGAAATTGTTGGCTCATTTGGAGATTTCCAAACAAGTTTACCCTTTTCATGCGCACAATGAACACAATGCATTGAACAATGTTATTCAAAAAATAACTTCCTCAGCATTGGTTGTCTTAGTATCTGATGCAGGTACGCCAGGTATTTCAGATCCAGGATTTTTATTGGTTAGAGAATGTATTAAAAACAATATTTCTGTGGAATGTTTGCCAGGTGCAACAGCGTTTGTGCCGGCTTTGGTTGCCAGTGGTTTTCCTTGCGATAAATTTGTGTTTGAAGGATTTTTGCCACATAAAAAAGGTCGCCAAACGCGTTTGCAATTGTTAGCAGAAGAACCGAGAACGATTGTTTTGTATGAATCTCCACACCGTTTAATAAAATTGTTGGGACAAATTGAAGAGTTTTTTGGAAAAGATAGAAATGTGTGCGTGGTTAGAGAGTTGACAAAAATTTATGAAGAATTTAAGCGAGGAGTTGTTACAGAAGTGAAACAGCATTATGAAAATCATGAACCAAAAGGTGAAATTGTTGTCATAGTTGAAGGAAAATCGAAAGAATGAAAACAACAGCATACAGCCTTGTAAAAAAGGGTAAAGCAGAACAAGCTTTTCAATTAAATGAAATTGAATTACCAGCATTAAAAGAGAACGAAGTAATCATAGAAGTAGCTTCGTTTGGTATTAATTATGCAGATGTAATGGCACGTAATGGACTTTATAGAGAAGCGCCACCAATGCCATGCGTTTTAGGTTACGAAGTTGTTGGCACAGTTATTGAAGTTGGTAAATTAGTTGATACATCCATCCTCCAAAAGCGAGTTGTTGGCTTTACTAGATTTGGTGGTTATGCCAAACATGCCATTACAACAAAGGATGCCATTGTTGAAATCGGTGACATACCTACTAGTAATGCTTTGTCGCTTGCAACACAAGGTGTTACGGCTTATTACATGGCCAATTATAGTTTTCCTATTCGTGCTGGCGAAAATGTATTGATTCATGCAGCAGCAGGTGGTGTTGGAACACTTTTAATTCAATTATCCAAACAAGCAGGAGCAACTGTTTTTGCAAAAGTTAGCTCAGCAGAAAAACAAGAAAAATGCCATTCGTTGGGTGCTGATTATACAATTAATTACAAATCAATGGATTATCAGGATAAAATAGAATCGCTAATCGGGACAAAGCGAATAGATGTTTCATTCAATCCTGTTGGTGGAGATACTTTTAAAAAAGATAGAGCTTTAATGGGATTTGGCTCTCGAATGGTGCTTTTTGGTGGCTCGCAACTATCAGAAGGCAGGTTTGGAATTTTTTCTCAGCTAAATTTTTTAAGAAAAATGGGTAGAATCATACCAGCTTTTATGATGATGCAATCAAAAAGTTTAATTGGCGTTAATATGTTAAAGATTGCAGATTCTAAACCTGAAGTGTTAAATCACTGCATGAAAGAAATGGTAAAATTGTATCAAGATGGTAAAATTGTTACAGAAAACGGAGGAGAGTACGCTCATTCATCGTTGGCAGAGGCTCATACGCTCTTAGAATCTGGAAAATCGATTGGAAAAATAACGATACACTGGTAAACAATAAATTTTTCATTAAATTTACATCAAAATTAACTCAAGACGATGTCTGCAAAATTGGATAACGAAAATTTTAGTGATAAGGCCAAAAAAAGACTTTATACGTTGCTTTGGATTGGAGCGTTGTCTCCAATTGTTATTATTACTGCTTTGTTACTATTTCAGTCAGAAGATGATTTACCTTCAATTGAAATGTTGGATAACCCACCAGAATTGTTGGCTTCGATTATCTATGCAGACGATGCTAGTACAGAATTGGGTCGTTTTTGGCAGGTGAATCGTACAAATGTTGCATTCAAAGATATTTCACCCAATGTGATTAATGCACTAATATCTACAGAGGATGAACGTTTTAAGGAACATTCAGGAGTAGATTTTAGAGGACTTTCAAGAGCAGTTATAAATCTTGGACGAAAAGGAGGTGCCTCAACTATTACACAACAATTAGCTAAACTGTTGTTTACACTTCAAAAAAGAGAAAATGAAAGACAAGCTAGATTGGCAGGAGAAGTTGTTCCAAGAACGGGTAAATTGGGTCGTATAAACGAAAAAGCACAAGAAAATATCATTGCCGTTCGTTTGGAAAAACGTTTTACAAAAGAAGAAATCATTACCATGTATTTGAATCAATTTGATTTCTTGTACAATGCTGTTGGTATTGAAAATGCAGCAAAAGTCTATTTCAATAAACGCCCCAATGAGCTTTCAAAAAGTGAAGCAGCTTGTTTGATAGGAATGGTAAAAAATCCTTCTTTATACAATCCACGTACTTATCAAATTAGAGATTACAAAGGAAAAATTGCTGCTCGAAAAGGCATTGATAGAGATAAAGTGGATGAAAGTGAAGTAAAAGCTGAACGTCAAAAAGATAGCTTAATGATTCATCAACGTAGAAATCAAGTATTGATGCAATGGTTGAAAAATAGCGAAAAAAACAACGAAGCTATATCCGAAAAATTAACCAAAGAAGAATATGATGTGCTTAAAAATGAGCCAATCATAGTTGATTATCAAGTTGTTGACCACAAAGAAGGAATTGCTCCATATTTTAGAGAGTCTTTGCGAAAAGAGCTATCGGATTTGTTTAATTCGAAAGATGAAAACGGTGAACTTCTTTACAAGAAAAGCGATGGTAGTGCTTATGATATCTACAAAGATGGATTGAGAATTTATACAACGATTAATTACAATTTACAGCAATATGCAGAAGAAGCTGTAGAAAGACATTTAAAAAGTGAATTGCAACCAGAGTTTGATAGAAATAATAAACGAAGAAAGCGTTTTCCTTTTGCAGAAACGTACAATGGCCAACCGATTACAGATCAGACAGTGGAAAACATCATGAATCGAGCTCGAAAAGGCAGTGATCGTTATCTTTCTATGAAAGATCAAGGTTTTAGTGAAAAGGAAATCATGGAATCTTTTGATAAAAAAACAGATATGACTGTGTTTTCTTGGAAAGGTGCTATAGATACAGTCATGACACCAAATGATTCAATTCGCTATTACAAAGGCTTTTTACATGCAGGTTTGATTTCTATTGAACCTCAGTCTGGTTTTATCAAAGCATGGGTTGGTGGAGCCGATATGGCTAGTTTTGCATACGATCATGTGAAACAAGGTAAACGTCAAGTGGGATCAACGATAAAGCCTTTTGTATATGGAACAGCTTTGGCAATGGGGGTAGTAAAACCATGCACTGTTTTTAAAGATATGCCGTATTGCGTTGATTTGGAGGACGGAAATGGAAGAATTACAGGAAAATGGTGTCCAAGTGGTGATGTGCCTGTTGGCAAAACAGTTTCTTGGGCATTGCAACAATCCAATAACCCTGGTACAGTTGCTGTAATGTCTATGATGGGTGGCTACGCTGGACCTATGACGATTTCTAAACTGTTAAAAGATTTGGATATCCACCTCAGACCCGAAGATGAAGTTCCAGCTATGTGTTTGGGAGTTATGGACTTATCATTGATTGAAATGACTGGAGCACAAGCAATGTGGGCAAATAATGGTATTTATAACCGACCAGTTTCTGTGTTGCGCATTGAAGATAGAAATGGAAATGTGATATACAGCGCAGATGGCTATTCAAAAGAAGTGATGAATGAAAACGTTGCTTATGAAACATTGAAAATGATGAAAGGTGTTGTAAACGGAGGTACAGCAGGTTCTTTGAGAGGTACTTGGCGACCTTGGGGAGGCTTAACAGCTCCAATGGCTGGTAAAACAGGTACAACACAAGGAAATGCTGATGGTTGGTACATGGGGTTAACTCCAGACTTGGTTACAGGAATTTGGGTAGGAGCAGAAGACAAGCAAGTGCGTTTTCAATCAATGGATTGGGGACAAGGAGCAAGAATGGCTTTGCCAATTTTTGGTTACTATATGCAGAAGGTTTATAAAGATAAAGCAATAAATCTAACTCAATCTGATTTTCCTGTGCCAGAAGGATATGATCCAATGATGTTTTCATGTGACAATAATCCGGTTGAACAAGGAGGAGATGGGTTAGATATTTTTAGATAATAATATAAAAAATTATGAATAAGGTAGTTAAGAACGTTGAGGAAGCCTTAAAAGGCATTGAAGATAATATGACTTTGATGGTTGGAGGTTTTGGATTGTGTGGTATTCCAGAAAACTCAATTGCACATTTAGTTAAAATGGAAACAAAAGGTTTGACGTGTATTTCAAATAATGCAGGTGTAGATGACTTTGGTTTGGGCTTGTTGTTGCAAAAAAAGCAAATTAAAAAAATGATTGCTTCGTATGTAGGTGAAAATGCTGAATTTGAACGTCAAATGCTATCAGGTGAATTGGAGGTTGATTTAATTCCACAAGGTTCTTTGGCAGAACGTTGTCGTGCAGGAGGTGCTGGTATTCCAGCTTTTTATACACCAACAGGTTACGGTACAGAAGTGGCAGAAGGGAAAGAAGTACGTGTTTACAATGGAAAACCACATATTTTAGAGGAAGCTTTAACAGCAGATTTTGCCATTGTAAAAGCATGGAAAGGTGATACAGAAGGAAATTTAATTTATAAAGAAACGGCTCGTAACTTTAATCCTATGATGGCAATGGCTGGGAAAATAACGGTTGCAGAAGTAGAAGAGTTGGTTCCTGCTGGTGAATTAGATCCAAATTACATTCATACACCAGGGATCTTTGTTCAACGTATCTTTCAAGGAGAAAAATTTGAAAAGAGAATTGAGCAAAGAACAACTAGAAAAAGAGATTAATTAAATAAACGAAATTATTATGGCACTAGATAAAAATGGTATTGCAAAACGCATTGCGCAAGAATTAAGAGATGGTTGGTATGTTAATTTAGGTATTGGTATTCCTACATTGGTAGCCAATTATATCCCCGAAGGAATTGAAGTTGAATTTCAATCAGAAAATGGTATTCTGGGGATGGGGCCATTTCCTTATGATGGAGAAGAAGATGCAGATTTAATTAATGCAGGAAAACAAACCATTACAGTGAAAAAAGGAGCTGTATTCTTTGATTCGGCAACATCATTTGCGATGATTCGTGGACAACATGTTCAATTAACTGTTTTAGGAGCTATGGAAGTATCGCAAACTGGAGATATTGCAAGTTGGAAAATCCCAGGAAAGATGGTTAAAGGTATGGGAGGAGCGATGGATTTAGTTGCTTCTGCAGAAAATATTATTGTTGCGATGATGCACACAAATAAAGCTGGAGAATCTAAAATATTAAAAGAATGTACACTACCTTTAACAGGTGTTGGTTGTGTAAAGAAAATCGTTACTGATTTAGCTTTTATGGAAATTCGTGATGGCAAATTCTTCCTTGTGGAACGTGCACCAGGTGTATCGGTAGAAGAAATTATAGCCAAAACAGATGGTGACTTGGTTGTTCCTGATTTTGTTCCAGAAATGAAAATTGATTAGGTAAATAATTATCTGGTTGTTTTCTGTATCATAAAATAATTGCCGAATTTATATTTAAGTAAGATCATAAACTGAGTATAAATAGTATTTGTATAAGGAATGTTTTTTATACTAATTGAATAAAGAATGATTAATAAAGTTCTAATAAAATTACCTTTTTTAAGAGAAGTGCTACTAGTAATTATTCTTTTATTTGTAGCAAATAACTTTCTGTATAAGAAGAATCTTGATAATAAAGAGATTTTCATTCTTGCAGATGGCAGAGGATATTATGAATATTTACCTGCATTATTTATATATCATGATATAAAATTAGATTATCTAGATACTATACAAACAGATTTCTATACACAAGAAAACACATTACCAATATTTCTAGATTTTAATTCGGGAAAAAGGATAAACAAGTATTATATTGGAACAGCTCTAATGCAGTCACCATTTTTCTTTATTGCACATCAATTAGCAAAGTCAAGCAATCTATACAAGGCAGATGGGTATTCTCTTATTTATCAAAAGTGGATTCTTTATAGTACCATATTTTATATGTTTCTTGGAATGATCTGCCTCAGATTATTTCTCAAAACCTATCAGATAAATAGTTGGTGGATATTTATCAGTCAATTGATACTTTTGTTTGCTACACCGCTTTTATATTACACTATTTATGATCCTGCTTATAGTCATACTTATTCGTTTTTCTTGATAGGATGGTTTTTACTTGCTGTCAGAAACTATTTTATTTCAGAGAAACCAATAAATCTTGTCATTGCTTTATTTGTATTTGGGTTAATTACCATTGTGAGACCAATTAATATTTTGATTATTTTATTTACACCATTATTAGCTAATTCGCCATCTGAATTTTTATCCAAAGTTGTACAATTATTTAAATCACATATCTATTATTTTCTTATAGGTGTGCTTTTGTGTGTATTATTATTTTCCATGCAATTTTACATTTTATATTTACAAACAGGTAATCCATTGAATTATAATTATGGTGAAGAAGGTTTTAATTTTAGTTCTCCTCACATTATTGATTTCTTGTTTAGTTATCGTAAAGGATTTTTTCTGTGGACACCCATTTGGTTTGTTCTATTTGTATTGGGCTTCATTCATTTGTTTCTACAAAAGAAATTTTATCACTTAATTGCTTTTCTATCGGCTTTTATGCTATTGGTGTATGTTTTATCGTCGTGGTATGCATGGAGTTATGGCGGTAGTATTGGACAACGTCCAATGATTGATTTTTATGCAGCATTTTCATTTCTTTTCATTCCTATTTTCGTACAAGGAAATAAACTTTCTAAGATTTTTTTACTGCTTTGCACACCATTTTTAATCTTTGTTATGCAAATACAGATTTTCCAATATATAAAAGCCATTATTTCATGGGATTATATGGATAAAGAGAAGTATTGGGAGGTTTTTTTAAATACAAATGAAAAGTACTCGTGGTACTTTAGTAAAATTGAAATAAAAGTAGGAGAAAATATATCCGACACCTTATTAATAGAAAAAATTGATTTTAAGAAAAAAATTGATAACCTAGATTTGCAAACTTTTAAGTTAAATAAAATTGATACTACTGCTAAAGTAGGTGAATTGAGTTTTAATATTGATAGAATTGCAGATAGAGAAGTCTTTCAGACTATCTTTTTAGATTCATTGGATAATGTACTATATTTAGATTACTGTAATTTCTTTTACAACCAAACAGGAGATGTTGTTCGTTATAAGTTTAATTTACCAGAAAATGCATACTTAATTGATAAAGTTAAATTAATTATTAATCGAGTTGAAAGCTCAATAAAAATAGATTCTATTAGATTTTTAACTTATAAACCATTTGAATAAAATAACTTTACTGAGTATTTCTTACTCTTTGACTAACCCAGTTTTTGTAATAACACTTGATTCTTGGTAATCGTCATAATCTGTATTAATGTTCCATAGATTGTGATTTTTATTTTGTAAAATATTTTCAGCAACTAACATTCCCATTAAAATACTGTGATCTTGGTTATTGTATTTAAATGCTCCATAGCGTCCTATAACATGTAAATTCTCAATTGATTTTAAGTAATCTTCAACGGGTGTAAGAATTTCTTTGTAACCTTTTGAGTAAACGGGATAGCAACGATGTATTTTATAAACAAATCCATCAGAAATTTCAGCATCTTTAATTAACCCTGTTTTTCGTAATTCTTCTTTACCAAGTTCTATTAGTTTATCGGAATCCCATTTCCAAAAATCATCATCGTCATAGCACCAATATTCTAAAGCACAAATGGTACTTTGTTCTTGACCATTTATTTGTGGCACCCAATTTCTAAAATTAGTTAAACGCCCCATTCGTAAGTCCGCAGAGTGTACATATAACCAATTATCTGGAAATAAATCTTTGGCTTGTACATTGAGATAAACAATAATCGTATTTCTGAAGTTCAATTTACTTGCTGCTAATTTTATGTTTTCAGGAACCTCAGGAAGACGTGTAACCATAAGACTTAAAGGCATGGAAGATATGATGTGGTCATATTCTTTAATTGTTCCATCTTCAAGTTCAATAGCGTATGCCTTATTGTCTTTGGTCAAAACTCTTTTTATTGGTGTGTTTAATAAAATATTTCCACCTTTCATTCTAACAAATTCGGCCATTCGCTCATAAATCATTCCTGTTCCGCCATGTGGATATGCAAATTGATCAACGAGTGTTTTGTGTTTACCGCTATTTCCGAATACTGCTGTTTTAATTGCCTCACCTAAACTAAATTTTTTGATTCGTTGTGCTGCAAAATCTGCGTCAAGTGTATTACAAGGTATTCCCCATAATTTTTCGGTATAGGTTTTGAAAAATATTGAGTACAGTTTTTTTCCAAAACGATTTCTTACCCATCCTTCAAAAGTGCTTGTGTCCTTTGTTGGAGAAATTTTTTCTGCTCCATAGCTAATAATGCAAGCTGTTGCTTTGGGAATTCCTAAATTCTTGAGTGCATCAAAGGCTTTTATCGGATAATGGAAGAATCTCTTATTGTAATAAATGCGGGTTAACCTATCCACCATTTCAAAATCCTTATCAGCTACTTCTAACCATAATTCGTTGATACGAGTGTCGTTACTAAAAAATCGATGTGGACCAATATCTACTTTTTGATTCCATAAATCAATACTCTTTGCCATTCCACCCACAGAAGATGTTGCCTCATATAAATCAATATCTTTTATTTCTTTTGAAAGCTGATATGCAGCAGTCATTCCTGCTGGACCAGCGCCTATTATTGCTATTTTCATTTTTATATTATCAATTTATATTTGATTGCATCTTACCTCATCAAGTACATTTTACCAAAATTCTTTTTAAAATACTTGTCAGCACCAGAATCTCTGTGTTCAATGTCTTGACCGTTGATTTTTGCTTTTACGGTATAAAGATAAACGCCATTTGCAAGTTGATCGCCAAATTCATCACGTCCGTCCCAAGCATATTCAGATACATTTCTGCCAATGTATATTTTGCCCAATTGATCTTCGGTTATCTCTCTCACTACACGTCCTGTAACAGTCATAATTTGAATGATAATATCATCTGGTACTTCAGAGCCGGTAAGTGTAAATACAAATCGAGTACTTGTAGAGAATGGATTGGGATAGTTCATCATGTTGGTGATGGTTGATGCCCGAATGACCTCAAAATTAATTTTGTATTGAAAATCACCTGATAAATTACCGCTTCTATCAGCTCCTTGAACCAATAATTGGTATTTACCATCCATAGAAAAGACTGCTGGATAAATGATTTTGAATTTTTTGTAATTACTTTCTGCAGGAATCCATTGCATAACAGTGTTTCCTTGTCCATCAACAAATGGAATTCGTTTTAAATTACCAGCAGGATCCTTTAAGTAAATACCGAATAGTGTTGTGTCAGACACCTCATTCATGATAAGGTATGGATTATCGTCTTTTAACGTTATCAGAATTTCTGCGTTGGGATTGACAATGTCTCCGTTTAAAATATGTCTTCCATCAAATGTAACATCTAAAATTGGGTTGACATCATCTGCATTGACATAGAAAGGTATTTGTAAAACATTGTTGAAATGATATTGCTCCGGTTGATCTGTTACGAATAAACTTCCGTTAATATATGGATTTACCTCTACCCAAAGTGAATTGTAGCCCGACAATCCTCCTGTAGTAAACGATACAGTATCTCTAATTGTTTGCCCAACACGTAGCGAATCTTGTCGAGGATAATTAACAAAATGTTTATTGTGATTGTTGTCTTCAATCCAATACTTTATTAGTAAAGAATCCATATCAACAGTAAAGATATTGCGGATATCACAAGCAAATTCAATGGATTGACCTTCGTAAACACTGTCATTGAGGTGACTGAAATAATAACCGTTTGTACCATCAATTGCCGCTTCTGGGGCTAAATCATACAATACATGCCATCTATCCATTTGAGCTGGTGTAAAGTTGACACTGTCTTTGTAGGAAGCCTTTAGCTTAATATAAGGATATTGACTAGCATTCACGATACTTTGAAGGTTCAACAATGAATCGTTATGCGTATAAAGTAAATTAATAGGCGTACCTGGTGTCATATCCATTTTATACGGTTGGATAATTAAGCGTGTTGTATCTGCGTTATTAAATGGATCGATGCTGTCTTGTTTCCAATAAACATTTCCCCATTTTAGTGCAGGACCAATGAGTGGCGCTGTTTCATCTCCTCGCTCGGTTGAAGTAGGCATGTAGGCCGTTAAACCCACATACGTATAACCACTTTCTGCACCGTTTCCAGTTGTAGGGTCAATTAAATTTTCTTTTACAAAAGTTGGATATCCTTTTCTAGTAAAAAATACAAAAGGAGCATTTGGTCGCCCGGCATAAATACTATCAGAACCAAGTGTTGCAAAAGTATTGTACATATTGGCAGAATCTAAACTATTCCACAAATCGTATCGTGTTGTAATTGGTGTGTAAATCAATAAGTAATGCCCATCAGGCACTTCGTTTAACACCATGTTTTGAAATGCCTGTAAATCGGCTAAATTATCTTGAAAGAAGACAAAGTATTTTTCTACCCTGCTTCTACATAGGTGATTTCCAAAATCATGGGTTGGGTTTTCACCGTTGTAATTCGTTCCCCAAGTTTCAAAAGTAAAAGGATCAACCACCGCAACATGTAGAGGAGGAGTCCATGAACATACGGCGTAATCTTGCAATGTTCCGTTGATGTAATACGCATTTTCATAACGAATATCGTTAAAAACATCGGCAGATATTTGTACATAATCGGCTTCCCACCTTCTCAATCGTTGCGATCTATCGTAGATAACATTGTTGAACGTATTTTTCTTAAATTGGAAGAAGTGATCTTGCCCCCATCCAGATTTCCCTTTGATATACTGAAAAGAACTCTCCGACCAATTTGGATTTGGTTCATCAACTGCTACACGCCAGAAATACACTGTGCTATCTGTAAATTGAAGTGGTGTATCCCACTGATTTGGTTTTACTTCCTTCACACCACCTAATCCAGAAACAACAGCATTTTTTAAGAATGGGCTATTAAACAAATCGGTCGTATCTATTTGGAAACGATAGGTATTGAAGGCCGCAATTGGATTAATTGTAGAAGCTTTTAATGTAATCGTATCATTTGGTATAACGGCAAATTCGTAGGGTACCACCGGCAATATTCCATCCAATTGCAAGAAATATGTTTTTGTAATCTGGTTGTTGTATATTTCATCGTATTGCTCTGAGATAAAACTTGGAATATCTACTTTGATGTCAAATGTATTAAATCCAGCTGAAATTGATGGCTGAAGAGGGAACTTAAATTTAATGGTGTCCACGTAGTCCAATCGTGTTCTCTCAATGCTATACAATGAATCTGTAGCTGTACCTGGGAAATCTCTTTTGATTTCAATTTTAAATGAATCTACGATTGATTGACCTAAGTTTTTTAAAACGATGTTCATTTCGATACTGTCGGTATTCAAATCAATAAAATCGGGTTTAAAAAATACGTTTTCTTCGGTTAATTCTATTTCAGGTTTGTTGTGGTAATTCAATTTTAAGGCAGGATCACCATTCAAGAGCATTTGGGTGCATGTTACTTCCATGTACATATTTCCAGGAGATTCTTGTGCTTGAATTGCTCTAGCCATATTTTCGCCCATAGATTTACCGTAGGAGTGATTTCCAAATTCTGCATACAACTGATTGCTATACATTCCCACCATTGGATGGAAACCAGTACTGACAGATGAAACATATCCAATAGCCCCCACATTATGAGCATTTACAAAGTATTCAGAAGATGAGTTTAAACCTGGTTGAAAAATGTCACCATTGTAACAAGAGTTAACCAACATGAATGGATATTTACCAGTATTGTTCCAATTTTGTACATCATCTAAGTTGATTTCAAAACCAGCATCTCCCAATCCTTGGTGACCATAATAAGTCATTAATGAAACACCTTTTGAAATTCGATTCATTATTTTTTGCAAATCAGTTGGAGGAACAGGATCATCTGATTGGCGTTTCAATGTATGAACAGTACCTCCAAATTTTTCTGCTTCAATTTTATAACGCATTCCTTCCATTTGCGCAAAAAACGATTGTTGTTGGTTTAAATCTGATCCACCTATTAAATGGATTACGTGTTTTTGCCAATCTTTATTGGGAGAGTCGTAAATATCATTTTGATTTTGGTGCGCTTCAAAATCTGTAATTTTTTCTAAATAATTGACAATTCCAGCGTCGGAATCAACAGATAATCTTCCCGTAGGAATAAGTGGTGTCCATACAGATGTTCCAGGTAAATTGGATGTAATCAAAATATCAGATGGTGGAATACCAAATGTAGGAACTAAATTTTGCTCATAAAGAGTAGCGTTAAATCTTGAATTAGTAGGATATTGTCCTTTTCCTATAAGAAATAAAGCAACAGGTTTTTCTTCTGCCAAATCGTACGATTGAGCTGCAAATCTTCTGATAGCATTGATGTGTTTTTTGATTCCACCACCATATTGAAAATACAATTCCTCCACATTTGCCATTACCACATTGTGAGCACCACCAGCAATACTTTGACGATAAAGTTTGTAATCATTTGTTCCATTTTCTAAACTTGGTGGATATACAATGATGTAAGCTTTTTCATGATTAATACTTGTATAATCAGTAAATTTCCCATTGCCGTTAATAGGAGAAAAAGATGTGATTACTTGTGCTGTGTTTAAATTTTCTGCAATAATTGTTGTAGCGCTATTTAACGCATTGTTTGGAATGAGTAACACTTGATTACCGCCATCGACTACAGGTGTTATTCGCATCGGAGTTGACCCAAAACTGAATACAACAGGATTTGCTATTGTGAAATTGCTACAATCAACCCTCGATTTTGGAAGAGAACTATTGGAAACTTTTATTTTTAATTTACTCTCACCTGAAAAATTAGGAATTCTTGGGTATTCTATTGACCAATAGGATAAAGACTGATACATGGTAGCAACAGGTAAATCACCTACAATAGTCCATTCTAAAGGAGTGTTATTTGTTAATAACGATGAAGGAAATGGAACATAGGCATTGAATTGCACATGACCAAAAGCTGTTTGATCATAGATCATTTGACCATTTATACTAAATCGGGTATGGTGATTTTGATCGCCATATTGTTGAACGGTTGCACTTGCTGTTGTAGAAACTTTTCCTTTAAAAATAGCAGAGGGAGCCGAAGAATTGGTGTAGGGGAAAGGTGTTTGAGCTGTTAAAGGCAAGTTGTATCCATTTACTCCGTTAACAGAACCTCTACCATATCCTTCACCAGCAACATAAAAGGAGCTTGAAAGTACTGATTGCAATGTTTCACCTTCTATATAAGCGTTGTTGTATCCTTGTTCAAATTTACTCCAAACATAATCAACTGGAGTGTAATTGGTATAATCACTACCATCTTCTACTGTGAAACGTAAATTGGTTGTCAGGTTGTTCCACGTAAAAAAGTAATAGATCGTATCATTAAACAAGCTGATTGTTGGATTGGATGTTTTGGAGGGGTCTAAATACAGGGTAGTATCTAACCATCCATCATTTTTTTCAGCGTAAAACAAGATGTAATCACCCGAATCAAATGAGTTATCGCCATTTGTTTC
The DNA here is from genome assembly GCA_023957475.1 of Crocinitomicaceae bacterium. Lineage (GTDB taxonomy): Bacteria > Bacteroidota > Bacteroidia > Flavobacteriales_D > Crocinitomicaceae > Taishania. The sequence goes on from JAMLHA010000001.1 coordinate 177,403, forward strand.
AATCCAAATAGGAATTTCTTTTTCTCTTCCAAATAGTTGAATTTGCTCATGAGTAAATGAGCTTAGTGGAATTCCTGCCGCATTTAAATCATCGTAATTAATACGCTTTAATCCAGTTTGATAGATTTTAAAACTGTAATACGTTTGATTGTAATTGATCCATTCGTTTCCATAAATCTGAGAAAAAGACCAGTTACTGGAAAGTAAAAGACCAATCAAAAAGATGAATATGTAACGGATTTGCTTCATTCTTGTCTTATCGTCGAATCTACTTTTGGTTGTTTCTTAGTGGCATTTTTAGGTTTATTTAAACCAACTCTCAAAGAAATAACGTGAGAATATAGGGCAACAGATGCATCACCAATATCCGTGAAAGCATAGTCTAAATGAATACTTTTGAATCCAACACCTATTCCTATATTGGGTTGAATATTAAATTTCTTTTTATCGTTAAAATCTTTTGTGTATTGCATATTTGTGATACCTGCACGAATTGCAATGAATTCTCTAAAGCCAAATTCGATACCAAATTTAGGGTCTATTGAGAATACTTTTGAGCGGATGAGGGTATTTCTTTTACCATCGGTTGTTAAATCAATATCCAATTCACTGGCAAAATAAATACCTTTTTTACCTAAAGGATATTTTGTGTAAGCACCTAATATCAATCGAGGTAATGTTAATTCTAAACCATTTTTAGGAATTTCATTTCCTGTTTTTTCAAATACTTCTTTTGTTGCATCGTCCAATGAGAATATCCATGCATTGAAAGTAGAAGTGGCATCTCTCAATACCGCACCAAACTTCCAATGGTCTTTTAAGTGGTACTGCACTCCTGCATCCAACCCAAATCCCCAACTTTTTGCAAATCCTCCAACTTTACGGTAAATAACTTTAAAGCTACCACCAAAACTCAAACCTTCAACCGGTAATTTTCTAGCATAAGAAAAAAGAAATCCATAATCGGCAGCTGTAAACGTTGTAATACGGTCATAATCAATATTCCCCTGATTATCGATTAATTGTGTTGTATTAGGAATATCATCAACCCCAAAACGAATTGCTGTGAAACCAAATGCACTTTTTTCATCTATTTTATGAGATAACCCTAAATAATCGTATTTGGCTATTCCTGCAAAATATTCACTGTGCATTAGTCCTATATCCAACCATTTATCTGATTGGGTTAAACCCGCAGGATTCCAATAACTCGACATAACGTTTCCAGTATTGGCTATAACCGCATTTCCTAAACCAAGGGCATCAGCTCCAATACCGATTTGTAAAAATTCATTGGAATATTTTGGTGCTACAGTTTGTGAAAAAACGGTAGAAGTAAAAATTATAATCCCAAGGGCAAAACTGTATTTTGTCATAAGTGTTCTTTTCACAAACAAGAAACTATTAATTGTCTTGTAAATTGTGTAACTATTAAAATAATTATACTAAACTACAAAAATAATTCAAAACATTTAAATAGAGACATCTAAATGTGTATTTTAGCAGTCGAAATGTTTAATATACCAAATTTATTTACCGCAGGTAACTTATTGAGTGGGGTTTGCTCAATAATTTTGGCTTTTTCAGGTCAACTTGAATTAGCTTGCTATCTTATTTATTTTGCAGCAATTTTAGATTTTTTTGATGGATTTTTAGCACGTTTGCTCAATCAAAAGAGTGAATTGGGTAAACAATTGGATTCATTGGCGGATATGGTAACTTTTGGAGTTGCGCCTGGGATATTAGTTGCGATTGTTTTAATTATTCAAACAACAGATTTACCTTTAATTCCCGGTTTGACTTTTTCAGAATTTGTAGGAATGAAAATCGGTCAGTTTTTACATTTGTTGAGTTTTGGACAATGGCAGCTGATTAATTGGTTATTTTTGGCTGGATTAATCATTCCTTTCTTTTCGTTGTTTAGATTGGCAAAATTTAATATTGACACACGACAATCTGAGAGTTTTATAGGTTTACCTACACCGGCAAATACGATATTTTTCACCGCATTTCCTTTGCTTATGGTAAAATATTATGAAAGTGAGGGAAATGAAATTCTCAATTTTTTGACATCTCCATGGGTATTTATTGCACTGATTTTAATTATGTCTTTGTTATTAGTTGCAGAATTACCACTTTTTTCATTGAAATTTAAAACGTTTACATGGAAAGGAAATGAAGTAAAATTTATCTTTCTGATTAGTTGTTTAATTTTAATTCCACTTTTTTTAGCGTGGTCTATTTTAATTATTATAACTTTGTACTTGATTTTATCAATAATAGAAAACAAACGAAAAAACTCAAAACATGAGATTTAAAGCAGAAATTGATGTAATGCCATTAGATGCATTGTTAGATCCACAAGGGAAAGCCGTTTCAAATAGTATGAAAAGCATTGGATTACCTGAAATTGAAGGTGTTCGTATCGGAAGACACATTCGTTTATTTGTCGAAGCAGCTTCTAAAAGCGAAGCTGAAAGCAAAGTGGATGAAGCTTGTAAAAAATTGTTAGCAAATCAAATTATGGAAAGCTACTCATTTGTAGTAGTTGAAGCATAACAAAAGCTATTAAAATAATAGATGAAGCTCGCTTTTGCGGGCTTTTTTATTTTACACACCTAAATCCAATGTGTTGAAACGTCATGGTTGATGATGAACGCATGCGCTTTTCAGGTTCATAACCACGGCAAGTTTCGTCACTGCATAGAAAAGAACCTCCACGAATAACAAATGTTTCTTCATCTGGAGAAAATTCATCGTAATAATTGGGTACCAATGGCTTCGTGGAATCAAGTTTCCAGTTTCTCACATATTGGTACGCATTTTGATGATAAGGATCTAAACACCATTCCCAAACATTGCCTTGTAAATCATAAAAACCTAAACGACCAGCAGCGAATGATTTAACAGGAGCTGTTGTCGAAAATCCATCGATTAAAGTATTGGTAGTTGGAAAATCACCTTGCCAATTATTTATCTGTGAGTGATTGTTGTCTTTCAATGCAACATATTCTCGCTCTACTTCTGTTGGTAACCGCATTCCCAACCAATTGCAATAACACATTGCGTCTTCGTGTGAAATATGCGTAACAGGGTGGTTGCCTTTATCTTCAATAGAGGATGTTGCACCTTCGGGGTGTTGCCAGTTAGTGCCTTTTTCAAAATACCACCAAAGTGCATCAATCAGAGTTGATGAATCTAAAACTTTAGTTGGGTTGAACACATAAGAGCCTCCGTTTTTTTCTGCTAGTGTTACATAATTTGTTGTTTGGACAAATTGATGAAATTCATTGTTTGTTACCTCGTGTTCTTGCATCCAAAAACTGCTAACTTTTGTTTTAAAAACGGGTTGACTATCCATATAGGCAGATGTTCCAATGGTTGTATTGCCGCCTTTAACAAATATCAATTGATTGTTTTGTGAAAAACAGCCAAAAGAAGCAACAATAAATAGTGTGATTAAACAGCCCATCGGTATAGTTTACCATTAATTTTTATTTCGTAATTCATGATGCGTGGCCAAAACATAGGAGGCATTTTTGAAATCCATTGCTGGAGTTTTTGTTGCAGAATAACAACGTTTGAATTGTCGGGTTCACTATTTATTTCCCAAGGATCTATAACTAAGTTGAAATAACCAATGGTGTTATCTAAAGAATTGACGATAATTTTTTCGTTACCAACACGTATGGCTGAATTGTAGTCGGAATACCAGTAGAGCGTGTTCCTTTTTGAAGTAATTTCATCTTCTGTTTTATAATTGAGTAGTGAGATACCATCATATTCTCGGTCATTTGGGAGACTGACTCCTGCTGCATCTGCTATTGTTGGAAATAAATCCAATAAACTTACAGGAGCATCTATTACCTGCTTATCGGGATATAGCGATTTGTTGTGAAGAATTAAAGGAACGTTTAACCCACCCTCAAACAAGGTAAACTTTCCGCCGTTTAGAGGCCTGTTATCTACCGTTTCAGTGTAAAGGGCGGCTCCGTTATCACTTGTAAAAATAATCAATGTATTGTCGTATTGATTTGTTTCTTTGAGGTATTTAATTAGATCACCAATCGCATTGTCAAGCGCAACAATCATCGAATAATAAACCCGCTTATTGTGTTCTTTGATGTGACTCAAACTATCGTAAATATCTTTTGGAGCTTGGTAGGGAGTATGAGGGGCATTGATTGGTAGATAGACAAAAAAAGGTTGATCACTTTGAGTTCCAATGAATTGTTTTGCGCGTTTAAAAAAAGCATAAGTAATGTATTCTTTCTCGTCAATTTCGACCTCATTTTCACGAATAGCGCAGGCACCTTTTCTGGCGCCTTTCCAAATCACTTTATCAGTAAATTCCTTTATTGGTGCGTTAACAACTGATTTATCTTTAGGGTTTGCAAAGAGTGTGTATGCTTCGTAGCAACCATATCGGTAGTCAAATCCAAAATTCTTTGGCAATAATGGATCGTAATAGCCTAAATGCCATTTACCAATCCACGCAGTTCGATAGCCGTTGAGTTTCAATAATTCAGATATTGCTATTTCAGAATTTGGCAAACCTGCCTTTTTAAGGTTGTCTTTTGAAGGATATTTGGCGTAATCTTCTGGTTTTAAATAATTGGTATTAATCAAGTGCTGAAATGCCCACAATTCAAACTTGTTTTTGGGATACCGCTGGTGAGGTTGAACGTGAAAACCAAAACGTTGTTGATAACGCCCAGTTATAAAACCAGCTCTTGATGGGCTACACACAGCAGCAGTAGCGTAAGTGTGATTATAAAGAACACCATCGTTTGCCAATTGATCAATATTTGTAGTTTTGATATAAGGATTTCCATATATTGACAAATCGTATTTACCTAAATCATCAGCTACTATTAATATGATGTTTAACTTTGAATTTATTTGTTGGGATGAGTGATTGAATAATTGTTGTTTGCTGTAATACAATGATGAATCGAATGAGACAGGCGAATAATATTTTTCTTTTTGAGTATACCCCAAAAATGATGTCAAAGTGATTATAATAAGTAATAAGTTTTTCAATTTTTTGCTGTTAAGTTGAACAAATATAAGAATTTACGAAAATTAGTTGTTTTTATTTTGTGTAAATGCAAATAAAATAGGCTGTTTACTGAAACATATTAATGATTTTATCGTATAAATAGTAGATATGGACAGTAACGAGATTCTGCATTGCATAGTATGTGGTCATAATGAACTTATGCCGTTGGATAGGTATAAAAAAGCACATCTATGCATGTGTTTGAATTGTAATCTTGTTTTCTCTACATTAAAGCCGAATAAAGAAGAAATAGAGCATCTTCAAAAGCAAGTCAAAAGTAAAGATCCGATAACAAAGGATTCGATCAAGCGATACAATCATATTTTAGATCGTTTTGAAAGTTATAGAAAAAACAATCGATTATTGGATTTAGACTGCAATCATGGTGAATTTTTAATGATGGCTAAAGAGCGTGGATGGTATGTTTACGGAACATCTGATACAGAAGAGTCGTTTGAAACGTGTGCTAACAAAGGATTGAATATGCACTTTGGTTCATTAAAATTAGAAAATTTTGAAGACAATTACTTTGATATCGTTTGTGCCAGAAATATATTGGAGCATATAACAGATCCGAATGAAGAGGTAAAAAAAATCAAACGAATTATTCGTAAAAAAGGACTTTTGTACGCAACAACACCGAATTTTAATTCGTATTTACGCTATCGTTTAAAAGAAAACTATAGTTTAATATCTTATCCTTTGCGGTTGGTTTATTATTCTCGAAAACCATTCAAGAAATTATTTAAACAAAATGGATTTAGAGTTTTAGAAACAGAAGATCCTTGGGTAAGCATTTCTAGTATTTTTGTGACGAGGGCAAAAACACAAGTTCCATTGACAGAAAAATCGGAATTTAACGATGAGGATAAAAGTTTGTTGGGTAGAAGGTACCGAAAGTTTGTCAAACGAACATTGGGTCCTGTGTTGAGTTTTTTGGGTTTAGGCGATTATTTAAAAGGATGGTTTGTAAACAAAAAATAGCCATATCGGAATATCTCGATATGCAAATCTTTTTCTAAAATCACCTAAATTCATTTTTACAAATTATCTTTACATCAAAATTTAATCTATGAACAATATTCTGGTCCGAACGCTATCTGGGTCTATTTTTATTAGCTTGGTGCTGATACCATTGTTTATAGCCAATTCAATATATGCAATTATCGTATTGAGTTTATTTATGTTGTTGGGATTAATTGAATACAATAACTTATTTAACAATTCTTCTAGCATTTCAATTAATAAACCAATCAATCTATTTTTTGCGTTAACTATTTATTTGTCGGTTTTACTGGTTATAGTTCCTCAATTTTATATTTTTAATAGTTTAGTGTTCATCTTTCCATTGCTTTTTGGTTGGAGTTTGACTGAATTATGGAGAAAAAAGGAAAACCCATTAGCAAATATTGGTGCTTCATTATACAGTATTATTTATATCTGTTTACCTTTTCTTTTAGCTATACATATTCATCTCACTGATACGATGAGTCACTTTCCTATACTTGTTGGAATGTTTGTATTGATTTGGACAAATGATACTTTTGCATTTCTTTCAGGTATGTTTTTTGGGAAAACGAAATTGTTTGAGAGAATATCTCCAAAAAAGACGTGGGAAGGTACTATTGGAGGTATAATACTGACACTTGCCATGGCATTTGCATTGAGTTATTTCTTTGATAAAGAGAACAGTGTTTTTTGGATTATTAGTGCTTTTTTAATTTCATTAACTTCTATTTTGGGTGATTTATTTGAATCACTATTTAAACGAAGCTTAAATATTAAAGATACTGGAAATATAATGCCAGGACACGGTGGAATTTTGGATAGATTTGATGCATTTTTATTTACAGTTCCTTTTTTTTATTTTTGGATTCAAATTTATTTTAATTAGAAATTATGACTATTCATAGAGAGGGTTATTTGATTATTTTAATAGGATTTATCATTAGTTGTTTATTGCAATTTGGCAACTATTTGTTGTATTCCACATTGGGATGGTATTGGCTGTATGTACTATTAACGTTAGGAATATTCACATTTTTCTTCTTGATACTACAGTTTTTTAGAGTACCAAACAGAAAAGCCGTATTTTCAGCAACAGATATTCTTTGCCCAGCTGATGGAAAAGTTGTTGTTATCGAAGAAGTTGAAGAAACAGAATATTTTAAAGATAGACGAATTCAAGTATCTATTTTCATGTCGCCATTAAATGTTCATGCCAATTACAATCCTATTTCGGGAATTGTGCAATATGTGAAATACCACAAAGGATTGTTTTTGGTAGCTTGGCATCCTAAGAGTAGTACAGATAATGAACGTTCAACATTTGTTATAAAGCATACAAATGGTCAGGAGGTTTTGTTTAGACAAATTGCAGGAGCTGTTGCTCGTAGAATTTGTTATTATGTAAAAGAAAATCAAGAAGTAAAGACAGGAGAGGAATTTGGGTTTATTAAATTTGGTTCTAGAATAGATTTGTTTTTGCCAATAGGCACAAAAATTGATGTGAATATTGGAGATGTTGTTAAAGCGAAACTTACAAAGATTGGGGAATTAGTTTAATTTCTTGCTTAGTAACTTCTTTTTGTAAATATAAATTGAAGCTGAGATAATAAAAAGAGTGATTATTGCAAGAGTTTTAAAGTGCTGTTGGATACCAAAATCTATATAAATAGCATTTAGGATAATGAACAAAATCAGTATGACTCGTTGAAATTTAAGCGTATTTTTCATAGTAGAATACTTTAAACTTTAGAGTAAAGGTATGCGATTAATTCTTTTTTGTAAAATATTGATCGATAAAGTTATCTAAAACACAGTGTGAATTACTTAAAATAATATCTTTGCAAATACTATTTTGGCTCTGTAGCTCAACTGTATAGAGCACTGGATTTCGGCTCCAGCGGTTGGGGGTTAGAATCCCTCCAGGGTCACTTTTATAGATTGTTGCGTATTTTTTCAAATTGTATCAAATACGCACAATCTATTGAAAATACTGGCGTGGTTAGGTGGTTTACGTACGTTTTTTTTTCATAAACTTTGAGTGGTTACATTGTTTTTGTGATACGGTTGTGATACCAAAATGTGATACCATGCAAGTGAAGATAGTGTTTAATAGAAAGAACTCTCTTAATCAAAAAGGAGAAGGGCTTTTGGAATTTCAAATTTATTTGACCAGGACAAAACGTCCCACGAAGTCAACAGGCATTTATATTGCCCCAATTCATTGGGACGATAAACAAAAATTAATAAGAAAATCATACAAAAATCACGAGGAATTGAATGCGTTATTGCATTTAAAAAGGAATGAACTAGAAAATTTTTATTTAAAAGAACTTTTAAAAATTGGCTCTCGTGATAAAATAGAAATAAAAGAAAAGATAGATCTGTATGATTTTATTGATAACTATGTAATAAAAGTATCAAATCTTGAATTGTCGGAGGGCACTCAAAAGATTTATCGTAGGTTATCAAAGTATTTAAAAGAATTTAATCCGAAGGGCGTAAAGATTGAAAATATTAATGTTGCGTTTTGCGAACTTTTTAATGCTTGGTTGCTAAATGAAAAAAAACTAGCTCAAAACTCCCGTCATTCGCTCATAACAAAATTAAAGAAATGCTTATCTGTGGCTGTTAAATTAGATTACATACCATTTGCCCAAAATCCATTTGTAAAGGGCTTTGCTGTTAGAGAAATACCTACAATTAAAAAAGCGTTGGATTTAACGGAATTAACCATTTTGGAAAACGTGGACTTAATCACTCGACCAGAGCTAAAAAAGTGTAAAGATAGATTTTTGTTTTGTTGTTATACTGGTTTACGATATGGAGATTTTAACCGTTTGACAATTGATAATTTTGATTTTTTGGAAAATGGAAAAATCCGATTAAAATATGCACCACACAAAACAATGAAGTCTAGCGGAAAGTTAATTTCCTGGATTGTTTCGGATTTTTGGGCTGGGAAAATAGATGCTTTGATTCATAAATACAAGGAAGATTTTAAAAGCTTCACCAAAATAACGAATCAGAAGCACAACGAGCAGTTAAAGGAATTGCAACGCTTTGCCAAAATAAAGCAACCATTGCACACACACTTAGCTCGACACACTTGTATTTCTGTATTAATTAACGATTATGGTTTAAGCGTGGATAATGTGCAAATGATTGCAGGGCACTCAAAGATTGAAACAACAATGGGGTATTTAAAGAAAACGGAAAAAGATTTGGCGAATGCAGCTAGTAAAGTGGTGTGGGGATAAAAAAGCCGTACAAAATGCACGGAAGCAAAAAAAATTTTTGTGTGTGGGGGTTATGGAAAGTATTTGTAAGCGTCTTTTCGATGTAAAAACGTGTAAGTATAGCCGTTCCGTTCGAGTAAAAGAAACAAAGTCTATAATCACCTATTCTAACACGATAGGCGTCATCAGCTCCTTTCATCTTCTTTAGATTCGTTATTTTTGTTAAAGACTTTTCTTTCTCTAAATTCTCAATAACTCTAGCAACTTTTTTTAACACTCCCTTGTCAGACGCCTTATCAAGATCCTTGCTAAATTGAACCTCAAAAAGCAATTTCATTTTTGCAACTTTTTCATAATAACCTCTTTGCTTACGTACTTCCCAGTTCTTCCTTTAAACATAGCTTTAACAAGTGCCATGTCTTCTTTGTCTTCTTCTGAAAGTTCTTTTACTGGCAAGTTCAATCTTTTTAAAAAAGAAAGAACAAGACTTTTATCTTTTTCCGAAATATCTACAATTATTGCTCCCATGATTTCTATTTTTCTTACAAAAATACAAAATCTATTCCAAATAAAAAAAACTACGCAAAACCAAAATAATCCTCTGGATTTACCAGTTCGCCATTTTTGCGCAACGTTAAATGTAAATGTGGACCAGTAGAGTGACCTGTATTACCGCTGTATGCAATAACCTGTCCTTTTCTAATTTTTTGACCTATTGAAACGACTGATTTTGATAAGTGCGCATATCCTGTTCTAAAACCTTGTGTATGGTCTATAATTAATTGATTGCCTCCTTGTGTGTTGGAATAAACATTTTTAACCGTTCCGCTTTTAGGGGCTAGAACTGGTGTGCCTTGTGGAACGGCAATATCTAATCCGTTGTGAAAACCGCTACCCCTATTGCCAAAACGACTGGTTATTCTGCCATTAACAGGAAGCTTCATTTTCCGTTTTCTTAGGTAAATGACAACGCCAATCAGAATGACTAATAGAATTATATGGGGTTTTTTTATTTCCAACATTCGTCTGGTATATTGGGTAAATATCCTCCACCGCCTATTTTAGAGACAAAACGAGAACCAAAACCTATAAACGAAACATTCCCTTCCTTGTCAATTTTAATGTCTGTACCGTTTGGAGCTTTAAAAATTCGCTCTTGATATGTTCCTGGTCCTATGTTTCTTTTAATCATAACGCCATCAATTTTTTGGGTAGGCGTATCGCTTAGCCCACAATCTTTTTCACCTTTATAATACATTAAACCCTCGTATTCATTTCTTCTGATACGTGCAGAACTTGATGCTATTACCATCCCTGTTATTGAACTTGCAACAAGTGGAACGAAAGCATATTTTATATTTCCTTTTTTAAGTATTATAAAAAACAAAATGATAGAAACGATAATCAATACAAAAACAATACTCCATCTGTCAATTAAGGGTGTGTTTACTAATTGATTGTTTACACGCTCTGTGTTTTCCCTTTCAATTTTTTTTCTTTGTTCTTCTGATATTAAACTCATAATTTTTTTTTATTTCCAACATTCGTCGTTTTGAATGGATTTTGGCTCGTAACCTCCATTGCCAATTTTCAACATAAGAGCCGATCCAAACCCACAGGGTTTTATTTCGCCCTGGTTATTAATATAAACATCTGCTCCGTTTACTACTTTGAAGCGTTTTCCGTTGAGTTTGATTCCGTCTATCTTAGTTGGATTTGATCCAGTAAAGCCACAGCCGCTTTCATCTTTTATGGTTGTTCCATCTGGAAGGTCTCCGTTTAGACGACCAGAAAGGAAAAGAGGGACAAACAAAGCCATGCCTCCGAACATTCCGATTGCTCCTGCAGCTTTGTTTTTTCCTTTAGAAAACAAAAATAAGGCAATAGCTACTAGAACTATTGCCATAATGATTGTGTGCGAATATCTGTCTTTTTTAAGCATATTCTTATAACGTAGAGTTTAAGACTTTATTTCTTTTTCGCCTTAACTACTCTACCGCCTTTTGCATATCTGAACCCTTTTTTAAGTGTTCCGTTTGCTTTTACTCCAACTTTTGAAGTGCTTTTCTTTGTGCTTTTCTTTGTGCTTTTTCTTTTTGTTGCCATGTTTGTTTACTTTTTTAATTTAGAAATAATAGCGTTGCGGTTAATGACTAATAAAACCACAATACCAATGATTATACCTGTTTTTAAAGGGTTCATTCTACAAATCTCGGTTTTGTGAGTTTTGCATAATAAAGCTTTGAAGTTTCTTCCTCTGTGAGTGGGGTGATATTTCCTTCATGGAGGTAGTACCAAGCGTTGTCTTCTGTCTTTAATACATACAATTTTCCTTCATTAATAACCACGTCGTAAACATCTAAACCTATCATTAACGTGTTTACTGTGTTGCTTGATGTTATTTCACTTAGGTTGTCACCAAGAAGAAAACAAGTATCATTAACCACCCAAACATCCAACACACCACCACTAATAATTAGTTCTTCTCCATTAGATATAACACCTGTAGAATCTTCGTATAAGTAAACCAAATTGCTCGCAGAAGTAAAAACTCTATGAATTGCTTTAGGTGAAAGTTGCTTTTGCGCCCACGTTGCCCCATCTGTTGAATAAAGCACCATTGTTGAAAAAGCATCTCCATCATATAGCACACGGATTTCGCCCGTTGATGTATGATAATGTATTTGGCTTGTCGGATTTGAAAATCCTTCCACAACGGGATCAAACACGGTGGTGAAATTCTCAAAATCAGCTGTTTTTTTAATAACGCCATCACCGCTCAATAGGTAGAAATCGTCATTCACCACGCAAACACTATCAAATATTTCATCAATAACTTTAACAGGTTGTTGCTTGTATTTCGCAAACAACTTATTTTCAAACCTCACCACCCAATTGCGTGAGGTGATTGCGGTTGCTGATGGAAATTCAAAAGACTCAACGTTGCCTTTTTGGGAAATAAATTTAGTGCGTTTTTCTTGGGTATGTAATTCAGGGTCAAATTTTTTTGCTTCAAAAGCCACACCATATTTATTACCAACAAGCGCAGTGTCCTCTGTAACAAGGCCTGTCGTAGAGACGTCTTGCAAAATCATCTCCTTATCACCTACATTGTTTTCCCACTCAAGGCGGCCATCTACATAGTGTGTGTAGGTTTCTTCGGTGAAAAGCCTGTCTTTTAAACGAACCATGCGCATAACGCTACTTTCTCGTGCACCGCTACTAGTAGGAGCAGGGGCGGTGGTTGCTATTGGTGCTGGTCTGCTCGGTGTAACCGTAAAACCGGGCATGGTTGGGAAAATCTGTGGTTGTCCTGGGAACTGCGCTGGTGCAGTGTTCACTCCTTTGGCCTTGCCGTATAATTCTTCTAAAGTTGCCATGTTGTTATTATTTTACTACTGTCCATACTCCGTTAACTGGCGTGTATTTAACTCCTTCATAAGTTAACACATCTCCCTCCCAATCTTCTACTGGTTCTGCTAATACTTTTGCAGGAATAACATCAGGTGTTGTTGTGCTAGATGGTGAAAATGCGCCCTCTGTTTGTGTGCCTTTCTTTTTGCGCCACACAACAAAACCAATTATTGCTATAAATGCAATAATGGCTACGATTAAAATTGTTTTTTGTTTTTCATTTTAGTTGTTTTTAAAATTGTTATCTACAAAATCTTTATACTCTGTCCACGTTGTAGAAGTTTTTCCTAGCGTGGCTTTCACGGCTTTTTCTGTTTTTTCGCCAAAAACACCGTCTTCATCAAGGCGTGCCATGCCTTTCTTATCTTTCACATACTTGTTAAAATAGTATTGAACCCATTGCACACGATCGTTTTCTGAACCACGCTTTAAAATGGTATTGTTGTCAATCGTTACTGGTGTGTTATTGACAACTGTTTGCGTTGGGGCTTGCGTGTTAAAGTTGCTAGGCTGTACTGCAGGCACGTTTTCTTTCTTTGCCTTCCAAGCACGATATATTAAGTAGGCTACGATTAACGCAACGGCTACTCCTATATAAATTTTGTGTTTTTTTTGTATTTTCATTTGTTTGACTTTTAATTGAATAAAGTTCTAAATTCTCTTAGTCTGTTTGACCAACCTGTTCCATGAACTGACCACGTTGCCATTTTTTTAAAATCTTCCAAACGACGGTCGCAAAGCTTGTTAAACCACTCACGTTCGTTGAGAGGTGTAATGTGTTTTTGAAAGTTGGCCACAATTTCACTAGGTGTGATATTACTGTCTTGAATGCCCATCACTTGACGTTGGAAGTTAGCCAAATAACGTTCTGCGCCTCCTGTTCCTGAACCCCAAGCCCATGTGATAATTACGGCTTGAATACGTGGTAGGTGTGCAATCCTATCCAAAGGAAATGCTTTCATGTACACGCCTTTTAGGATTTTTAACCAAATATCGTCGGGCATGTTGACAAAGTTTTCTTTTGAAGCAACATAGTTTAACCGATTGGCGTTGCTCGAAAACGTTTGCCAAGTAATGCCCTTATTGGTGTGCCAGCCTGTTTTGCCATTTATTTCAAATGGTGCAGGATATTTTGCAGCAGTATCGTTTGGATCCCTGGACAAACCTCCTTCTTTCTTTTTTATAAATGGTACTAACTTGTTGAGTAGCATAATGTTTAAAAATCTATTAAGTAAATACTGTCCCAAAACAACAACTGCTATTGCTGCCAACAATGCAAGAAATATTGTTTTGTTTTGCTTAGGCATTTTATTTTTTTAGTTTGTTTCTTAAAAGTTCTATTTCGTCTGTTAGGTGTTTAATAAGGTCATTTTGTTTTGAAATAAGCTCATTTTGCTTTGAAATTTCGTCCTGGGCATTTGAGAGCTTTATTTCTAAGTTTTCTGACACTTCACGCCATATTGTAATTGCTTTTTCAATGTTTTCCAACTCGTTTTGCTTTACTTCTTGTTTGAATTTACGACGTGCCAACATCCATGTAAAACCACTGGCGAGTATTGGAGAAAGAATGTTTATGATAATTGTTTCTAACATGGTTAAAATGATTTTGTTATTCCTTTATTGGCCAATATGGTGTTTACTTTGCCCATTTCTGAACTGGATAAATCTCCACGAAGCCAACCTTGTAAGTCGTAGCCATCTCGAACGCCATACGCATTCGTTAATGCAATCACATCTAAGTCGTTTTGCATTTTACCAAATACCGTATAAATCACATCTTCATCCGTGCCCATGCCTTTCATTGCAAAATACAGTTGACTAGCCATGCTGTTGTATTGGCTTTGCGTGTATGTTTTTTTAACGCCTTGGCTTTCTAAAGCTGCGCTTTCTCCTACAGATTCTGCGTATTGTCCCAATCTGCCTGCGTAGTTTTTAGCGATTTTGAGCACAAACCAAACGGCAATAATTGCAACAACAATTACCACTATCTGCATCACTGGAGATAATTTTGAAAACCACTGTTTCATCTTTTTGCCAATTTTACAACCAACACAATAAATGCTGCAATAATGCATACTACAAGAGCAATCATTGTTAAATTGTGTTGATTTAGTTTCACTTCTGTATCTATGTTCATCTTATGCTCGTTTTGGTTTGATAAATAAAATAGCCAATAGCAACACAACCAAAATACCGCCTGCAACAATATACTGGCGTTTTTGTTTTTCTTTCAATGCTGTTTGCTCTGCTGTTTGCGTTGCTTGCGAATTTGTTGCACTTTTCCAATCGGGTAAATTAACGTTAATTACATACCCTGCAGAAATTGCTTCGGATGCTTGTTTTGAGTTCATTTACTTGCGTTTTTTAAAGATTAATATCATTGCTACCAACGCCACCAAACAACCACCTGCAATTAACCCATATTTTAAAAACTTCTTTTTCTTATCGGTTGAGTCGTTGGTGTCTTTTGTTATCTCAAGTTCTTCGGGATTGGTAGGAGGTAAGCTCACTGGGGCTCCGTCAATAATTGGGTAATCTTGTGTGGTTACTACCTCGGATTTTTCTGTTTTGCCAATCTCCAATGTTTGGATTTGACCAAGTGCCGAATGAATGTTTTTTGCAGCCAGCTCTTTTGCTTGTTTTGCTTGCTCTTGTTGCATTGCTGTTATTGCTTTAGATAGGTTTTGCGACGAATTATTGGGTGATGCGCTGATGCGTGAATTTACTTTTTTAATTACCTGCAGTGCAGATTGATCAAATCTAGCCAATGCCGATTGATAACCTGCACTATTAGCAAAATAATCATCACGTAAAGGAAATTCGGGTGTGCTGATGTACACCACACCTATCTTGTCCTCATAAGCTTTTATTGCGGCCGCCGTTGATTTGCTTATATCGGGCACACCAATAAGCTGACCGATACGCTCAATTTTAGCAACATACCGTTCGTTTGCTTTTCTAAACAACGCATCTGTACTGTAATCTTTTCTTTTTGGAGCTAATGGGTAAGCCATGACTATTTTTTCTTTTTACGTAGTTTCTTAACCAAAATTAAAGCTCCAACCAACGCCACTCCACCAACAACAATTGCTATAACCATACCAATTTTCTTCTTATTGGATGCGTTGGCTTCTGCTTCCATTTTAACGGCTTCGGCCTGTGCATCTGACGAAGCTTTGGCCGCCAACAAAAGAGCCTCCGATTCTGCGTTGGATTTTGTTTGCACCGCCTCGGTGGTAGTGCCCTGCAAAGACAATTCTTTTGCTACTTGCTCAGACGATTTTTGCGCACTAGCAATCAACTCAATGTTTTTCTGAAATTCAGTATTTAACTGGTTGATTTTACTAAGATTAGCTTGATATGTAGCGTTAGAACTCTTAACTAGAGCATCACTACCAGCTGCAATGGCTTCCTTCCTGTCATTTTCTTGGTTACACTCTTTAATTTTTTGCGTCTGCAAAGGATGGTAAACTTTTTTACAATCAGATTTGGAGTTTCGCCAATCTACGGCACGAGCTTTGTTAGCCACTATTGTACCCATTAAACTCTCGTTTTGAGCTTTTAATTTTTCAATTTCTGCTGAAATTGCTACATTTCTTTCTTGATATTCTTGTACTGATGCCATTTTATCTGCGTTTTAATACGAGTATGATAACCACAAGCACTACTGCGCCAATACCATACATTAAATATTTTTTCTTATCGGCACTCATTTGCGCATTTGCCTGTGCGTTAGCGGCTTCGGCTTGCAAGCGTGCCATTTCTATTTGGTTTTCCTGTGCTTTGTAGTTGAAGCCTGAAATTAACCCTCCTGCGGTGTTTATAATTGATCCTATCATACCGATTTTACCTGCGTCTAATGAACTCCCTGTTTTCTTTTCTTTACCGCCACCACTTGTGGTAGTAGAACCACTTCCAATCGAAGAGGTATCTCCATAATCGGTAAATGTGTTGATTAAGCCGTTTGACATGTTTTAACTGTTTATAAAAAAAGCCCAACCCAAATTTGTGGGCTGGGCTTTTTCTTTGATTATTAGGAATTTAAGGGTTTATCTACATCCGCAATCTACTGCTGATTCACCCGGGAAGTTATTTGCAACAACTTCTGAACCAGCTTCAACTTGACGGTAAAAATACTCTGGCATAGACATACGTGCACCTAAGTGAAGCGTAATATCCATTTTAGTACCTGCATTGATTTGGAACGCCAATGCATCGTTTTGAGAAATTACCGCAGCGAATTTGTTTTTGATTAAATCAATTTTCAAAATCTCTGTAGATACATCTCGTGAAGTTTGGAACGCATCCAAGTTTAATGGAGTGGAGCGTTTTGGCTCTTCCAAGTGCGACAATTTGTAATGTGTCAAACTGTTACCATAGTTTGTGTTTTCTGGTAAACCACCAGTTGTGAACGACTTCATTGAAATAGCCACTACTTGTGTAGGCTCTTGTTTCAATGCATTACCAATGATACCAACGTTTTGACCTAAGTTTAACGGTACAATAGTTAAATCTTTACCTCCGTCGGTGAATGTTCCTAAGAAAAATGGAACACCTGCAGGTAAACCAAATTTAGTAACGTCTGGTGCGCCTGCATTAGACGCAGGTGTTCCTAAAACTTCACTTGGAATTAAATAGACAGTTTGTAAATTGTCTGTTCCGTTTGTTACTCTCAAACGAATGTTTTTGTTTGTATGGCGTGCGCCAATGATGTTTGTGATACCGTTACCGAACGATAACAATCCTTGTTTTGCTGTTTTTGCAGCTAACTCTCTAGCTACTACTTGAATATTACTCATTTCTGTTTTGTTTTCGGGTTTGATAATTACTCTGTAACTTCGTCAATAGGATAATCGACTGCTCTCATTCCTAATACTGCGTTTTGCGCTTGCGTAGATTCTTCTCTACTTTTTTTTACTTGGTTGTAGATGATTAATGCCAATGCGGCTACTCCAACTACTGCACCAACGATTGTAAATATTTTTACGGTTTTCATGCGTGTTAAAATTTTTAATAACTAATTAATTGACTACAAATTTCTAATAGTGTCAACTGTAGCTTGTGTGTTTGTGTGGGTTAGCGCTTGATTATGGCTGATTTTCTTTGTTTTTGTGGGTTTTTAATAGTTGATAACCTACATAAATGAGCACAAAAGGGATGCATAGCAAAATGAGTGATTCAAATAATTGTTGAAGCTTTGCTTTTTTGGGTGGTTGCACTTCGTATTTGGTATATGGAACCTCAATAGTGCGGATAATTTCTTTGTAAACGGTGTCGCATTTACCATATACATAAATACTATCTTGTTGTTTGATGATTTTGATATGTAGGCGTTCTTTGTCTATATAGAGCGTATCAGAAAGCGTATTGATATGAACAACTGTGTCGGTGTGAACTTCTGGTATAAACAAGCGTACAGTGTCGCTTAACCGAATTGTGTCGTTTTTTCTGTTGAACAGTTGAGGGTGTCGTTTCTGCAATCGTTCCAGGCGTTTTATTGGAGCGCAAGAAATTAAGGAAATAATCATTCCCCAAATAATAATAATCCAGAGGATCAGTTTTGTTTTCTTGGATAAATTCATAATTACATTGTTTGATTAAAGTCGATTTCAGATAATGGTTCGCCGTATATTTCAATGAATTTTCGGACGATACAGGGTGAAAGCAGTTTTTGTTGTTTTTCATAACCTAATGGTGTTAATAGTTCATAATAGCGGTTATTGAGCAGGTTGTTTAGAGTACCTGCAGAAATACCATATTTTTGGGCTAGTTCTTTTTTTGATAACATAATTAATTGAGTTCTATGGCTTTATTGATGTAGCGGTTATCGGATGCTTTTAATTTCAAGCGGATTTGTTCAATGTTTGGCCAACTATCATATTTTGCAGGAAGTTTGGCATCATTGGTTTTAAAGAGTATCAAAATATCGCTTATTCGGATCAACTCTGGTGGAATGGCCATGAGTGAATGAAACACAAAAACAAGGTCTAAATTCTTTTGTTTAGAATCTAGTACAAACTTTCTAACATCGGTGGTGAGCTTGCTTCCTATGTATTTTGTAGCATCTTCAAAAACAATAAATGTGTTTTTTGAATGGTTTTGTATTTCGGCCATCATTTTATCGGTGTCTGAATCGAAAATTCTGGCTATTCCTGTTTTCCAGGAAACTAATTTGTTGAGTGGTAAAATTGACACAACGTTGTTAATGCGTTCGGGATGGTCGTATGTTTTCAAGTTTTGCCACACATCCGAATCAAACGTATCTACAACCAGTGTTTTTGGAAAAATGGATTTTACTTTGAAAAGCATATTTTTAAGAAAATCCGTTTTGCCAGTGCCACGAGTGCCACACAAAAGAATGACTTTATTGGTACGCATAGTTGTTTAAACTTTTTTTTTTTAATAGGTGTGCCGAATAGCTTATTTCTTTCTATTTCCCTTTTCTTAAATTCCCTTCTTAACCTTTTATCTCTACGGCTGTTTTCTGTTTCTAAGCTTTGTACTTTTTTAAAATTTTTCATTTGATATATATTATTGTGTTATCTTTGTATTACGGACAAGGGGGGTAACATTTTGTTAGAATAGTCTCGAGGTCTTTGTAGTCCGCAATTTCACGAGTTTGCCGTAATGGTGCCAATACAAAAAAAAACCCCTATTTTAATTCTCTTATAACCCCCATATCATAAACAAAGGTTGATGACTTTGTTTCCTGTTATGCGTTTATTTTTAAAATAAGCTAATACTTCTTTTCTTAACTCCTTTATACTTTGCTCCTTTGTCATGCCGTTAAAATTTGCATAATTCTTGTTCCTTGTATCATTGCCAATTCGCCCCAAAAAGATAAATCTTCGTTTATTTTGATTTTTTTAGAACGAACGTAATTTTTAGCAGCTCTGGTAAGTCGTTCTTTTTCTTCGTGTGTATATGGAATAGCATTTTCTAATTCTTCTTTATCACTCAAATAAGCTTTGTATTTTAATATTGCGTGCTTTTCTTCTTTGGTGAGTTTTTCTTCTTTGGTGAGTGATTTTTCGTAAATCAATTGCATTTGTGTAACAACCTGCTTGCCTCCACGTTTTTTGCGAAGCTTCCAGCGTGCCAATGGGGTGAGTGTTGCTACGTTTACTGTATCAATCAAGTCCACCAAAATGGCAGCGTTTTCTTCTACTTCTTTTTCAGAAAAAACCTCTACTACTTCGGGTTCTAACACTTCTACTGGAGTAGGCTCTAAAGATTCATCAAATGTTAGATTATTGAGTAAATCGTCTGTAGAAGCATCAGTAGAAGCTTCTTCTACTACTGTTTCTACACGTGGAGTAGTGGGAGTAGAAAGAACACTATCTAAATCAAACTCAAACATTTTCTTCTTTAATTAAGTGTTGGTACTGTGATAATATTGGCGAAACTTTATTCCATGATTCGGTAATGGATGCAATGGAATCGGGTTTTGATACTTTGCCAATAATAGTTGGAAGCATTGCCAACAATTGCATTTTACCGGGCTTTTCTCCATTTTCAAATTTGGATAGGTCTATTCCTAAATTTTGCCATGTTTTTTTTAGTTCCAGGGCAACCAGTTGTATATCCTTTTTCATTTGGATATTTTCGGCAATAATTTTTTCGTTTTGTAGGCGAAGATTCTGTAATAATGACATAATTATTTTAGTTTTTTGTTTTGTAAATAGGTTGGGAATGTTCCAAACTCGTTGGTTAATATTTCTTTTTGGAAAACGATAGCTTTCACCAGTTCGGCAGGTGTTTTTCTTGGTACATCATCTTTGAAGTGTGCACGATAACGAGCGATTAATTCCAAAACTTCCAATTGTTTTTCGGTGAGTGGTAGAATTATTTCTCCCGGTTGCAATGTTTTTTCCACTATTTTTTCAATTTCCACGGTTGGAGCTGGCTCTAACGGTGTAGTGATAATTTCTAATAGATCTGAAAACAATTCATCATCGGTTGGAGTGGTTTCATAGCCCACGGCATGGATTAATTGTTGTTTTACTTCACTTGTGTTTTCAGTTGAATTCAAATTGTTTTCACTTGTGTTTTCAGTTGAATTCAAATTGTTTTCACTTGTGTTTTCAGTTGAATTCAAATTGTTTTCAAGTTGTTTACAATATGTTAACAGGCTAAACACTAATTGTTTACCGTTTGTAAACGTTGTTTTCTCTTTTTCTTGCCAAAAAGTGGCAAATTCATTTAGTTGTTGTCTTTCTACTTCATTTACTCGGAAGCCAACATTTTCTCCGGTTATTTGATACATATATTTATTTTTATTATTTTACTATTTCAGTTTTTTCACATTTTTTTTAAATGTTTTTTTTTAATTCACCTTTGTTTATATTGAAAGTACTTCGGTGCATCTCCATACTTTCGCCAGCTCTTAGATGAGTTAATCTGCACTTCCCTCATCCCTTCTATGTTTTCACTTTGTTTTCACTTTGTTTTCATTCTGCTAACATTCGTTTAATTCAAATGTTAGCAGTGAAAACAGTACCTAATAACTAAAAAATGTATTTATGGAAAAATCATCGCTATGATTCGTTGAACAAAATTCTGAATTCAATGTTGGCCAAACAAGGTTTTTTTCATTTCGGCTTAAAAGTTGGTACAAGTAGTATCAAAATTTGATACAAGTAATATTGGTGTTTTTTTTATAGAAGTGGTTTTTAAAAAAAAAATTCTCCAAGAAAAACAGCTTACTACACTTACTCCTTACTACAAATTGAATTTTTACACCTCTCAATCCCTTGTAGAGTATGAGTAGTAAGCTGTAGTAAGTAAAAAAAAATGTCCTTACTACGTTACTCATGTCAGTATTTATAGGGGTTTTGAGATGTTTGTAGTAAGTGTAGTAAGCATATTTGATTTTACAAAATATTTTAAAATGGATTTTTGAACAAAAAAAGGAAAAACAAGACACAAAAAAAAACCGTCCAAAATTGAACGGTTTTTGAAATGTTTTGTTATTTTAAAACAATATTAATCCTTTCCATAATACTTTTTTGAAATACCAAACGAACTTGGTAACATCAATAAAAATGGTAGTGCGTATTTATAATTTAAAGAATAATAATTTTTTCCTACAGTTGTTAAATTATCGTAGTACTTATCTCGTTTTATCCAGTAATTTACTTCGGATGGAATTGCCCAGGATAATTGTCCTAAAACGTGTGCTAAAAACCATTTTTCCAATAATCTTGCCATTCGACCGTTGCCGTCTGCAAATGGATGAATTTTTACAAATACTAAATGAATCATTGAGGCATAATAAAACGCTTCATTGTAAGTATATTTAGAGCGTTTGAGTAAAGAATCTAAGTCGGAAAAGAATTTGTTTAACTCCGTTTCTAATTCAGCAACCTTAGTGCCCTCATAAACCGTTATTAAAAAATTACCTACTCTTACTTCTTTGTCTCTTAGTTTTCCTTTGTAATGAGGATGTATTTCAAAGTTTGAACTTAAAATTTTGTGAGCTTCAAATATGTTTTTGGAATTTAATGTGTGTGTTTTTGCAAATTGATATGCTTTAATTAAATCATCTATTTGATTCATTTCACGGCTCTTGTATCCCGTTTCTTTATTGAATAGGTAACTATCCATATCTATTCCGCTTCCTTCTATCAAAGATGAAAATACAGAAGAATGCGTAAATGCAAAAATAGCTGATTGGTTGTGTTTGCCAATCACTTTGAAGTGTTTTGCTAATGAATACCGTTGTTTTTTTTCGTATTCATCAAGAAGAATGTTTGTAACAATTTGCCTTTTCATACTCCAAATTTAATGAATTTTTTAAACGCTCAATTTCTTATCCTTTTTCTACAATATAATATCCATATATTGAGTGTTCATATCCAATCATTCTTTTGGACATTCGTTTATAACCAAGTGATTTTAATGCTTTCCCGATTTTTGCTTCGTAGGTTCTTTCTCCTGGGGCTTTTTGAGCAAGAATCAGTTTAATGTCGGTGGAGGTTTTAAAATGAATATCCTGTTCTACATTTATTTTCTCTCTATAATTTCCAATTCCCGGAGGAAAGAAAAAGCGTTGAATCAATTCGTATTCCAGGGATGTAACCGAATATTTTTTGTTTCTGCGCTCGTTTTCTGCTATTTCTTGCAATGTGAGCTGATACTGAAAGCCATTTTTCAGCATATAGAATGCCTGTGCCCAAACTCGGTTAATATCAATGTCTTTTGAATAATCAAAATTGATTTGATCCTCAATTTCAAAGCATAACCAACGTACAGAACCTGTCTCATCGTTCAAAAATGCACTGTCATTGGTGCTACCTATAAAATTTGCTCTTCTAATTAATCTTGATTCACGAGCTGCATAAGGTAAACGCCCTTTGAATACATCTTTGGAAATGATTGATTTTAATTGGTTTATTTCTGCTTTGTTGAATGTTTTTCCAACTTCGTCCAGGTTGATGATGAAGTTGGTACACATGGAAATTAAACCGTCTTTATCTAGTCCGGGGTTTTCTGCAATGTAATTTTCTAATACTGGAGGACACAACCAACGGCAAAAAGTGGACTTACCACTATTTTGTCCATCGTGTACTAAGATAAAAGCTTGTTTATTAACAACGTTGTACAGGGAGCAGGCTATCATCCTAACAAACATCTTTTTGAATTGAACTTTAAAAACATCCCTATCTTCTTCAATGATTGGTAAATACGTACCAAGCGTATCAATGTAGTCTATTTCGGTTTTGGGATCATAAGGTTTTAGATTTTCAAAATAATCTGCTATCGGATTGAATTTTTTTACAAACGAACTACCTAACATTGCTTTTAAGTTTCCAAGTGAAAAGTTGATATAATTGACTTTTAACTCTCTGTAAATGTCATTTTCGTTTAACTCTTCAAACTTTGAATCTTCTACGTCTTTTGGGCGGTATTCAATTTTATTGGCCACTTCATTTGAATGGATTTCGTAGCGTTCTGAAATAAATTCTTCTACCTGTTCCCATACACTATTTGGTGCAGCTTTGGGCTGTTCTTTTTGTTGCATTTCTTTTATTTCTGGTAGTGTATGGTTTACCAAGTAATCATTGAGCAAATAATCTGCTAAATCGTTGCCGTCGTTTCTTTCTGGGAATAAATCCACAACAAAAAAATTCTGTTTGTAGTCTTGCAGCTTCTTAATGGTTGAATTTTCCCTTCCTGCTTTGTCTGCATCGCATAAATAGTAAATTTTCTTGTTAAACAATGCTGAAATTGTTTCTCCAGTTAATCCGTTAGATCCTCCAGTGGCCAGCCAATTAAATTGCGGATAAAAGAAAGATGCCAGGACGGCTGTTTTTTCACTTTCTACTAGGCATATTGTTTTATCTTCTTCTAATAAATGCAAACCATACAAGCAACGACTGTATTTTTTCCCTTTCGGGGCTTTCATGTAAAAAGGATATTTGCTTTTATCACGCTTACCGGTTGTGTCGTATTTGATTGTTTTGATGTTGTAGATATGCTTTTTATCGGAGATTACAAAGCATGTATTTCCGTTTGTATCTGTACCTACATTCCATTTTGTTAAATGATCTGATGATAACAGGCTATATGCTAATAAAGCTATGTGAAAAGTGCTGTTTTGATTATTAATGATTGGTTTTACCTGTTCTGCTTTTAGATAAATGGTTTCCAGTTCCTGTACTTTTTTCTTCTTGTTCTCAGAGCCTGTCGAAGAGTAGCCCTGGAGTTCTAATTGTACTTCCAAAGGTTCTTGATGTGGATCATTGAAATAACCACAATTGTTTACTCGTTCACACTTGCCGTATTGACGTGGTAAGTCTTCGTAGTATCTATATGTATCTTTCTGCTGACAAGAAGGACACATTCCTTTCTTTGCAGGTGATTTTTCAAATTCAAATTTCATATCATTTACGATTTAAAAAGGTGAGGAAACAACTTTCGTGCACTCTCTAAATGGGTAACATCTTCGCCATAATCCAAGGTGTCAAGAAAAAAATCCTTCCAAAAACCGGTGGAACTTTTAAAAGTTTTCTCGGTTATAGCGAAAAATCCATTTTTAGCAGCCTGTTCGTTTTCCCAAGCTATATAAATTTGAATATTATCATCTTTTGTAATCACTGATATGCCTGCAACAGCATAAGTTTCTATAGAATCTTCCCATTTTTTTTTGAATAGCTTATATTCCTTTGATTTTGTTTTTATTGAGTTCATAATATTTACGATTTTAATTGGTTTAAAAAATTCTTGTATTCTTCTGGGGTTATGAATTTGCATAGCTTTAAAAACCTATCAAATCTTTGATACAAACAGATAAAGCTTTGTTTTTCGGTGGTGAGTGTACCTCCTGTGCCTTCCATAAATTCCAGATAGAGTTCCTTGAGATTGTCGCGCATGGTTTCGCGTTCATCTAGGTTTCTTGGCATCATTTCCCAAACTTGGGTTAACAATTCGTGTAAAGCTTCCTGCTGGGAAGTCTGTACAACATTTTCATTTTCTTTTGTCATGATCGAAAATTTAATGTATGCGCCCGTTGCCCTTAGGGTTGACAAAACACTCAGAGAGTGGATCAACAAACCTTTCGGAGATGTTACCCGTAGGCAACGGACTATCGTAAATAAAATAATTCAGATTTTCATCTGAGCGTTTTGTCACGACAAACATACATAATATTTTTAAAGTTGGTGTTATTTGGTAAAATTTTTTTTTAAATTTGTGGGAGAATTAGCTTCAAATCATATACTGACGGTAGATTTATTTCGAGCCGTATTGATTTGAGGCTTTTTTTATTTCGTAAGATATACATGATCATAATAATAATTCAACTTACCTTTCTCTTTCTGAACGCCCACAACTACCACAATAGAAGCCTTTTTAGAATCAATTTCAATCGGACATTTTAATCGAATGAAAAATTTAAAATCGGGTTTCTTACTGTCTTCAACTGAATCAAAAACCGCTGTTTTAATGATTTTATCAATGCTTACAAGTGCTATTATCTTTTCAAAGCCACTTGGACGAGCATAAATAGCATGTTTCGCCCCCGTTCTTTTGATGATAATATCTAAACCAGTATCTTTATTTTTAAATGAAGCTTCACCGTTTCGATTAAGTTTTTTAGCAAATTCCGCTAAACAAACTCTCTTGAGTTCTCCGATTTTCATATCCCTGTACTTTGTAGGGTAAGTTATTTTTATTGGTTTCATTTACTCATCATGCTATAAGGTTTATAAATAATAGGTTTACTTACTTTAACCTTATCATAACCGTTTTTCAGTATTTGAATTTTTACATCTCTCCTGAGTTCTTTAAGTGCGTAGTCTTGTTCATCTATACTTCTCCAATCAACACCCCAATCTTCAATGTTTTCAAATGTTATTGTAATTTCTATTTTCATATACTAAATTTTAATTGATTACATTTTTAATTACTCTATAAGCTCCTTTCTTCAAAAAGTCGTTCCAATACTTTTTTTTGGCATTTTTTAAACACATAAAAGCGCTGGAATCAAACACTTTTGTTTCTGCTGTTTTAATGACGTTCAACTCTTTGAACTGTATCAGAAAAGTTTGTTTTTCTGTGGGCTGGATGGAAAGTATTGTTTTCATAATCCATAATTTACAGTTAATACTCCGTTCATAAATGTTTTTGAAACCACTTTTAGGCCGTGAAGCTTTGCTTCTTTTTTGGCTGTTTTTCGAGAAATTTCAAAAGCCATTTTTTTACCATCTTCATCGTCTGTATAAACAAAACGACTTTGCAAGGTGTGCTCATTAAATGTGTAGGTGATTGTCATAACGCTGCGTTTTTAAATAGTTTAAAACTTCTTTTTACATTTTCTGTTGGTTGGTTGTTTAACAACTCTGATATTTCTACTTCAAAAAATGATGCTATCATCACCAGTGCACACAATGGGATTTGTGCAGAACTGTCTTTTTTGATGTAAATCCAACGTTTCCAAGTGGATGTTGAAATACTTAACCGCTCTGGAAAAAACTTCCACGAAATCTGATAATCTTCATAAGATAGTTTTCGTAGCAATGTGTGAATATTGTATTTATACATGGTTTAGGGTTTACTTTAACAATTTTTCTACCTCGTCTGCATAAAAAAATACTTTGCGACCGCCTGCAAAGTTTCTCGACTTTAATTTGCCTGCCTTAACGGCTCTGTAAATAGTTTGGCGCGATATTCTATAATGCTTTATTATTTCTGATACCGTGATAATTTTTCTTTCCATAATTAACTTGTTTTATTGGTTACATTATGTTGCAAACGTAAAGTATTTTTTTACAACTGCAAAATAAAATTATACAAAAATGTAAAATTATTTTGTGCGTTATAATTAATAATCTAAAAATCAATTAATTAAATTTATGTATTATGGAAAAAAAAATTGGGCAAATCATTAAAGAAGTTGTAGAACGCAAAAACATAACAGTTGTGGCGTTTTCTAAATCTATTGGTGTAACTAGAAATAATGTTTATGATATCTATGAAAGGCACAGTATAGATACAGATTTGTTAAAAAGAATTGGGCAATATTTAGAGTATGATTTTTTTCAGCACTTTATAGAACCTCAAACAATTCAGCTTATAAAATTCTCTGACAATATTAAAACATCAAAAGTTTTAATTGAATTAGAAATTAATGAAGATGAAATAATGAAAATCGGTTTTAAAGAGAAAGTTTTTAAAGTTTTAAAAGGTTAAAATTGTGCTACCTGTGATACCGACAAAACCCAACTATCTCAAAGAGAGTAAATAAGGATAGAAAACGAGTAGCCCTCCAGGGTCACAACTAATAAGACAAAACGCTTGATTATTAAATAATTAAGCGTTTTTATTTTAGTTTTATATACTTTTAGAGTTACGTTATATTTTAAAAATTTTATATCGAATTCAGGTTAGTATGATTATTGATTTGAATTGCTATTGTTAAAATAGTCATCTTAAAGTAATTTTTAAGGTAATAATAATTTGTTTTATTAAATTTTAGTAACTTTAGTCCTTTATTAATGGGCGAAAAAATGTCTTCATCAAAATCAAAAGTTAAACTTACAAAAGAGCAAAAACGTCAAGTTAGAGAAAGATTCAAACGTAGGTTGTATATTACAATGTTTGAAGCAAAAACTCCTGTAGGCAGAAAGTTTGACCTTTATTTAATGGGGTTGATTATCTTTTCATTGTTTATCTTGATGATTGAAAGTTTGCCCTCATTGACTCCAACAACACGTTATGTTTTTTACATAATCGAATGGGTTTTGTCCAGTATATTCGTAATAGAATATTTGCTTAGAATTTATGTTTCTAGTAAACCCATTAAGTATATTTTAAGTGTGTGGGGGATAATTGATTTACTTTCAATTCTACCTATTTTCTTTCTTGCATTTTACAGCAAGATGCATTATTTCAGGATTATACGAATTTTGAGATTAGTGCGAATATTTAAAATATTTCGAGTAAATAAATTTACACAGGAGGCCTATTCTTTGTATCATTCACTGGTTGCGAGTATCTACAAAATATCTGTTTTCATGTTTTTTGTAATACTTTTATCTGTTCTAATGGGAGGTTTAATGTATATTTTTGAAGGAAGAGAAAATGATGCAGGTTTTAATTCTGTTCCAGAAAGTATTTATTGGGCTATAGTGACTGTTACTACTGTTGGATTTGGAGATATAACCCCAACAACAGATTTTGGAAAGTTCTTAGCGTCTATTATGATGTTGCTGGGTTATGCAATTATCGCTGTACCTACTGGAATCGTTTCCTTGGAAATGTTTAAATACCAATATAAAGAGAAAAAGGATGTTGCTACATGTGGTTATTGCAAGGCAACCAATCCAATTGATGCAACATATTGTAATCAATGTGGTAGTAAATTGAATGAAGAAACAGAATGAGTAAATACACCTTATTTATTGCTTTGTTTTTATTTTCTTGTTCTAACGAAAACAATGGAAAAAAGCTTTTTGAAAAACGTATTGTTTCTCCCAATGTTTTGAACTTGGCCATTCTTCATAGTGAATATGAAAATATAAAAATTTTCCCTTATTTGTTCAATGATTCAATTATTAAAAACAGAGGTGTTTCTGAAATAAAAAGAATTATCACTTATATATATGATGATTCTTTAAATCAAAGTCTTAATGCAGATATTGACAACTCAACTGCTTATTATTTTGACAAGAATGGGTCTGTATCTCAAATTGTTATAGAAAATTATTATGACAATAAATCAATTGATAGTGAGCTAATTGTTTACCAAAGTTACAATTCAACTATTGGGTTTGCTACTTATAATTTTGATAAAACAAACTCAGAAAAAAACATAAATAGAGATTATCAATTAATCTACCAATCTGATAATTATTACTCTTTTCAAAATCATGCAACTAAACACAAATTATTTATTGTTCCTAATAAAAAACATTGGAAACCATTAATAATTGATACTTTATGTAAACCTAAGAAGAATGATGTAATTATTCTTGGAAATTTATATTCACCAAATAAAATTTATAGTGTTGACGGATTAGTGAAAGAGAGCAATGTCCGCAAATTTGAATACAAAAATGGGCAACTTGTGAAATGCATCTGGGATGATTCACCTTTTACCATTCATAGGGTTTTTGAATACAATAAGAAAGGTATTTGCACAATTTTTAGAGATGAAATTTATAGCATCAATAAGTTGATTTCTCTAACAAAATATAAAATTTCCTTTAAAGATGATTTGCCTATAAAAATTAGGAAAGAAATTGTTAATGATAAAGGAACATTATTAATATACGAGGAACAATTTATCTATTCCTTCGAACAATAATAAGGCTTATTTTACTTTTAGTCTGATTGAATTTTATAAAGCGCCTCTATCAAATTTAATCAATTTTATCAAAACCAGTAAAAGGTCTTAAAACCTCTGGTATAATGATACCATCTTTTGTTTGATGATTTTCCAATAAAGAAGCCAAAATCCTTGGTAAAGCCAAAGCAGATCCATTTAAAGTATGTACAAGTTGCGTTTTCTTATCAGCAGTTTTAAAGCGAAGTTTTAAGCGATTTGCTTGAAAAGTATCGAATCTTGAAACGGAAGAAACTTCTAACCATTTTTGTTGCGCTGCAGAATATACTTCAAAATCGTATGTCATAGCTGATGCAAATCCTGTATCGCCACCACATAATCTTAAAATACGGTATTGTAAACCTAGTTTTTCTAATAAACCTTTCACGTGCTCAAGCATTTCTTCAAGTGCTTTTGCAGTATTTGAAGGATGCTCAATACGTACAATTTCTACTTTATCAAATTGATGTAAGCGATTTAAACCTCTCACATCTTTACCATAAGATCCAGCTTCTCTTCTGAAACATGGAGTATAGCCAGTCATTTTAATAGAGAAATCTTCTGATGGTAAAATTACATCACGGTAAATGTTTGTTAGTGGCACTTCGGCAGTTGGAATCATGTATAACCCATCAATAGGGATTTGATACATTTGACCTTCTTTGTCAGGAAGTTGACCAGTTCCAATACCTGACGCTTCATTTACAACATGAGGAGATAAGTATTCTGTATAACCAGATTTTTCAGCTTCAGAAAGGAAAAATGTGATCAATGCACGTTGTAACTTTGCGCCTTTTCCTTTGTAAAAAGGGAATCCAGCACCGGTTACTTTCACACCTAATTCAAAATCGATTAAGTCAAATTTCTTAGCTAAATCCCAGTGAGGCATTGCTTCGAAATTATAATTAGGAGTTTTCCCCCATTCATATACTGTTTCGTTGTCTAATTCGTTTTTGCCAGCTTTAACTAATTCATTAGGCACGTTAGGTAAAAGATACATTAATTGTAGGATTTCCTTTTCCAATTCATCTACCTGACTTTTCAATTTTGCCTCTTGGTCTTTCAGTTTACTTACTTCAGATTTAGCTTTTTCAGCTTCCTCTTTTTTCCCATCCTTCATTAAAAGACCAATATTTTTTGCAGATGCATTCATTTCAGAAAGAATTGATTCCATATTGGACTTTAATGATCTCCATGATTCATCTTTCGTTAAAATATCATCAATAATTGGTTTTGCATCGAAATGTCTTTTTTTAAGACCTTCAATAATTGCCTCTTTTTCTGAACGGATACGAGTAATTTCTAACATGCTAATTTTATTAAAACAGTGCGAAATTAGTTATAAAAAGAAAAAGAGCATAATAATCAGTGATAATTCTGACTATTATACTCTTTTATAAGATCTTTTTATTTGTTAGACAATAGCTTTTCTTTCAAAAGCCTCTTTAATAATTAATGGATACAAGGAACCAAATTCAATTATACACCATTGTTTGAATTTAGTTATCTCTTCAGTGTCATTAATCCACTTTAGAGCTTTGTTCAGTTCCTTTTGAAACAATTTCGCATCAAAACTAACTTTTTTCAATACTTTTTTAGTAAGTTCTAACATGGTAATTAATTTTATAGTTTTAAGTTCAACTAAAGTACTAATTATTTTTGAATTTAAGTATTTTTTATCGTTAATTATTTCACAAAAAAACATAAAAAAAGAGTGGGTTAAATTTCCCACTCTTTTAATCATTTTAAGCATTTGAAATATTCAAATGGTTCTAAACAATCCTTACATCGGAATTGTGCTTTACAGGCTGTACTTCCAAATTGAGAAACCATGTGTGTATTTGTTGAATTACACTGTGGACATTCAACTTTTGGAGGTTTCCCAAATAAAATACTTTTATCTAATTCTTCTGAAGGAGGTGCAATACCGTATTCTTTTAACTTAACTCTTCCTTTTTCAGAAATCCAATCCGTTGTCCAGGCTGGAGCTAAAACAGTTTTTACTTCATAATCTTGAATGCCCTTTGAATCTAGCATTTTCTCTATATCTTCTTCCATAACTCTCATTGCGGGGCAACCAGAATATGTTGGTGTTATAGTTACTTGTACTTTTTCATCAATTAGTTCAACATCTCTAACAACGCCAAGGTCAACTAATGTTAAAACAGGTATTTCTGGATCGAATACTTCTTCTAAAAAATGCCATATTTCCCCTTTAGAGTACTTCACTTTTTCACAATTTTATCTGTTACCACTTAGCGCCAGGATAAGCTCTTTGTAAGTATTGCATTTCTGCAAGGATATATCCTAAATTTTCAGAATGAAGTCCAGCTCTTCCTTTTCCGTATGACCATCCATTTGTTGGTAAAGTTAAGGTTGCTTCCGTCAATACATTATTAACAGTTTTTTCCCATTCTTCTTTTATTTTAGAAATAGAAGGAATTATTCCAGCGGCTTCTAATGCTTTATCTGTTTCATCTTCATAAAACAATTCATCTGTATATCTCCATAGAGTATCAAGAGCATCTTGTGTACGTTTGTGAGATTCTTCAGTTCCATCTCCAAGACGAATAATCCACTCAGATGAATGTTTTAGGTGGTATTTTGTTTCTTTTAAAGATTTCTCAGCAATTGCAGCAACTTGTTCGTCAGAGCTCTTGGTTAAAGCTTCAAATAAAGGCTTTCTAAAAGCATCAAACAAGAATTGACGCATCATTGTTAAGGCAAAATCACCATTTGGTTGTTCTACTAATAATGCATTTCTAAAATCATGTTCATAGCGTAAATATGCTAAGTCATCAGCATCTCTACCTGCTCCTTCAACCTTTCCGGCATACTCAAGAATAGATTGAGCTTGTCCGATAAAATCCAAAGCAAAGTTTGTTAATGCGATATCTTCTTCTAAGATAGGGCCATGACCACACCATTCAGATAGACGATGACCAATAATTAAACTGTCATCACCTAAGCGAATTAAATATTTATATAAGTTCTGATTCATTTTTCTATCTTTTTAATTACATATTTTTAACTCCATCTGGAATTACATAAAAAGTTGGGTGTCGATATGCTTTTGTATTTGCAGGATCGAAGAAAGCATCTGCGTCATTGGGATCAGAAGCAAAAACTTCATTTGTTTTCACAACCCAAATACTTGTACCTTCAGAACGACGCGTATAAACATCGCGTGCATTTTCGATCGCCATTTTTGCATCAGCGGCGCGTAAACTACCAGCGTGCTTGTGACTCATTCCAGCTTTACTACTAATAAACACCTCCCATAGAGGCCAATTTGCATTTTCAGACATAATTTTCTTTGTTTAGTTAATAATTTTTAATTGAGCTTAGGCTCTTTTTTCCTTTTTTTCTTGTTTTTTAGCATAAGCGGCTGCAGCTTCTCTAACCCACATACCATCTTCTTTTGCTTTTCTTCTTGCATCTAAACGCTCTTTGTTGCACGGTCCATTACCATTTACAACTTGCCAAAATTCATCCCAATTCATTTCGCCATATTCATAATGACCTGTTGACTCGTTGAATTTTAAGTCTGCATCTGGAACTTTTAAGCCTATCAACTCAGCTTGAGGTGCAGTTGCATCAACAAATTGTTGACGAAGTTCATCATTTGTAAAACGCTTAATTTTCCATTTCATTGATTGAGCAGAGTGTTTAGAATCATTGTCACTTGGACCAAACATCATCATTGCTGGCCACCAAAAACGATTCAATGCATCTTGAGCCATTGCTTTTTGTTCTGGTGTACCATTCGCTAAATGTGTCATAATTTCATACCCTTGACGTTGGTGGAAAGATTCTTCTTTACAGATTCTAACCATTGAGCGCGCATACGGACCATAAGAACATCTGGATAATGGAATTTGGTTCATAATAGCAGCGCCATCAACCAACCAACCAATAGCTCCCATATCAGCCCAAGTTAAAGCAGGGTAATTGAATATTGAAGAGTACTTAGCTTTTCCAGAGTGTAAGTCATCAATAGTGTCTTCTCTATCTACACCTAAAGTTTCGCATGCACTGTATAAATACAATCCGTGTCCAGCTTCATCTTGCACTTTTGCAAGCAAAATTTGTTTTCTTCTCAAACTTGGAGCTCGTGTAATCCAATTGCCTTCTGGAAGCATACCCACAGTTTCTGAATGAGCGTGTTGAGAAATTTGACGAATCAACAAATTTCTGTAAGCATCTGGCATCCAATCTCTTGGCTCAATTTTAATTTCGTTATCAATTTTTTCTTGAAATTGACGTTCTAATTCTTCATTACTCATAAATCTTACCTTTTTATCCTAATTACAACAAATCTATAAAAATAATTGAAAAACATGTTTAAAATAATAAAAATCTATAACTTTTTAACATAAAAACACAGTATAGTTAGTTTTTGTTTTTTTGATAGATTTATATAAAATGACTATATTTGCACCCTAAAATAATAAAAGGCGAATGGGATTTTTTGGTAATTTAGTAAAGAAGGAAACAGCAGACAAAGCACCTAAGGGTTTTCATCAGTTGACTGTAAAACAGATTAATCGTTTGACAGCAGATTCTGTTGAAGTTGTTTTTTCTATACCTGAAGAATTAAAGGAAGAGTATAAATTTATACCTGGTCAATATGTTACTCTAGATCTAAAGATTGATGGTAAAGAAGAAAGAAGATCTTATTCAATTTGTAGCAAAAAGG
Organism: Crocinitomicaceae bacterium; assembly: GCA_023957475.1. GTDB lineage: Bacteria > Bacteroidota > Bacteroidia > Flavobacteriales_D > Crocinitomicaceae > Taishania. The sequence goes on from JAMLHA010000001.1 coordinate 211,647, forward strand.
GTGAAGATGTTGCCATCGCGGTGAAGGAGGTTAAAGGTGGAAAGGTTTCGCCATTTATCAATAAAGAATTAAAAGTAGGTCAAGAAATATTGGTTTCAAAACCTGAAGGTCGTTTCATGATGAAAGAAGTAAAGAACATTGTTGGTATAGCAGCAGGTTCTGGTATTACTCCGATTATCAGTATGGCTTATGAAATTGAGGATTCTGAAGGCTCTTCAATGAAATTATTGTTTGCAAATAAAACCGAGAATGACATCATTTTTAGAAATCAATTGGATGGTTTCCAAAAAACCTCAAAACGTTATTTCTTGACCCAAGAAAAGAAAGACGGATTTGATTATGGAAGAATTACAAAAGATGCTTTTGTAAATTTTATCAAAGAAGATTTAGATGTTTTAAAATCAGATGGTTTTTATGTTTGTGGTCCCGAAGAAATGATCAATAACGTGAAAGCTGCATTGGAAATGTTTGGTGTTCCTTCATCTAAAATTCATTTTGAATTGTATGTTGTTGATAACGAGTCTAATAATAAGGATAAGAAAACAGTTGAAGGATTCAAAGGACTAGCTACTGTTAAGGCTATCATTGATGATGATGTGTATGAATTTCAAATGGATGGAAGCAAAACCACTGTATTAGATGCTGCTCTTGATGATGGTGCTGACGCTCCTTATTCATGTAAAGGAGGTGTTTGTTGTACATGTAGAGCAAAAGTTATAGAAGGTGGAGCAGTAATGAAATTAAATTATACATTAACGGAAGAGGAAGTCAGTCAAGGGTATATCCTTACTTGCCAAGCAATACCAACAACTGAAACACTGACAGTTTCATACGATGACTAAAACAATTGTAAATATTGGTTCGTCTAGAGGAATTGGAAAATCTATTATTGATTTCTTAGCCAAAGATGATTCAGTGAAGATTTACGCCTTATCTAGAAATGAAGAGAAAATGCGTAAACAATTTGCTAAGTACAAAAACGTTGAATGTAAATTCTTTGATTTAAACGCAAAAGACTTAAGAGGTCAATTAGAATATATTTTCTCTAAGGTGGATAAAATAGATGTTCTTATTAATAATGCTGGTTACTTGGTTAACAAACCGTTTGAATCACTCACAAGAAGAGATTTTGAATTGTCATATCAAGTCAATGTTATTGGTATTATGGAAACGGTTCAGTGTTTACTACCGAAACTTGAACATGGGGCACACATTGTCAACATTAGCTCGATGGGAGGTTTTCAAGGTACTGTTAAATTCCCAGGCTTAGTAGCATATTCAACAGCAAAAGCAGCAATTGTTTGTTTTACAGAATTATTTGCAGAAGAATTTAAGGGTTCAACTATTAAAATGAATTGCCTTTGTTTAGGTGCAGTTCAAACAGAGATGCTTCAAGAAGCTTTTCCTGGATATGAGGCACTAGTTTCTCCAGAACAAATGGCTGAATATATAGGTAATTTTGCTCTTACTGCACATCAATGGATGAACGGTAGAATTGTACCTGTTTCATTGTCAACACCTTGATAATATCACTTTTACTCTATACCTTTGTATAGATGTTATGCGAAAAATAATCCACATAGATATGGATGCTTTTTATGCGTCTGTGGAGCAAAGGGATAATCCTTCGTTGCGTGGCAAGCCTATTGCTGTTGGTTATTGTGGGCCTAGGGGAGTTGTTGCTACTGCGAGTTACGAAGCTCGTAAATTTGGTGTTCGTTCCGCAATGGCTTCTCAATTAGCTTTAAAAAAATGTCCTCAGTTAATATTTATGTCACCACGTTTTGATGTATATAAATCCGTGTCTTATCAAATTCGTGATATCTTTTCGGAATATACCGATATGGTGGAACCTCTTTCTTTGGATGAGGCATACCTAGACGTGACAACTAATCATAAAAATATTCCTTATGCTATGGATATCGCAATGGAAATTAAGGAAAGAATTTACCGAGAAACGCATCTAACTGCTTCTGCTGGTGTATCTATAAATAAATTTTTAGCAAAAATTGCGTCAGATTATAATAAACCGAATGGTATATTTATCATTGGTCCCAAAAAAGCGGAAACATTTATTGAAGAATTATCAATAGAAAATTTTTTTGGAATTGGTAAGAAGACAGCTGAAAGAATGCATCAGATGAATATCTTTACTGGTAAGGATTTAAAGAACCATTCGGAGGAGTTTTTAGTTCATAATTTTGGAAATTTAGGGAAGGTTTACTACCTCAATGCTAGAGCTATTGATAATCGAATTGTAAATCCTAATAAAATTAGAAAGTCCATTGGTGTTGAGTGGACTTTTGAAACAGATACCAATGAAGTTTCAATTCTAGAAAATGAATTAGAATTGGCATCAACAGAGCTTACTGAAAGGATAAAAAAATATTCATTCAAAGGAAAAACCCTTACTTTAAAAGTTAAATACAATGATTTCACGACTTTGTCGAGAAGTAAAACAAAGCATGAAAATATTGATGATTTTGAAGATATCTACCATCTTTCAAAAGAATTACTAATGCAAGTTCCGTTAGATCTTAAAATTCGACTAATAGGAATTTCTATAAAAACGAATGAAAAGGAATTGGAGGTAGATGAGATTATTGAAAACTCAGTAACTCAATTAGAGATTCCATTCAAAGAAGATTTAGGTTAGAAGAGATTTAACCGGTAAAAATTGATATTATTTTGGTAAAATCCTTGTAAGAAACTGATTCTCTCGTTGTCATTTAAATCTACCAATTCATTTATTTTATGAATAAATTTTTCGAGAAATTCTATAGCAGGTTTGTTTAAGCGATATCGTAAACAACTTCTTCGATCTTTTGTAATAAGTTTTGTTTTAAGAATACCAGAATTAACCAATTGTTTTAAATGCTCAGACTTTGTTGATTGAGCTAGGTCTATGCCGTCAAATACTTCTTCAAAATCGAGATCTTGACCATTTGCTTCAATTAATTTTTCAACAACAGCGTATCTTGCAGGATGTGCAAGAGCTTTGAAAAAGTTTGCGAATTGAATTTGTTTTTCGGTGTATGTTTCATATTTAGTTGCGCCCATTTGTTATGTGTTAAAAGGTTTGGTTATCCTAATTTAAGAAATAAAATGAAATGGAACAAATTTTTTTATAAAAATATCTATATCGGGATATTCCGATATGACAAACTAGTATTTCGATAAGCTTTACCTTTTCAACAAATAGCACCTAACAACTTTATCTATATTATCTTTTTTTTTCTTCATCCTTTACATACATTTGTTAGTTATTGATAAACTAAATGAAGTGAAAGTAAAAGTTATTAATCGCTCTAAGCACGCCATTCCTCAATATGAGACTATAAGTTCTGCAGGAATGGATGTTCGTGCAAACATTGATGAACCAATCGTATTAGAATCTTTAGAACGTACATTAATTAAAACAGGTTTGTTTATTGAGTTGCCGCATGGGTTTGAATGTCAAGTTCGACCAAGAAGTGGGTTGGCATTAAAAAAAGGAATAACAGTTTTAAATACTCCTGGCACGATTGATGCTGATTATAGAGGAGAAATAGGTGTAATTCTAATAAATCTATCAAAAGAACGTTTTGTAATTGAAGATGGAGAAAGAATAGCACAATTAGTTTTTGCAAAACATGAACAAGCAGAATTTATAGAAGTTGAAATGCTTTCAGATACAGAGAGAGGTGCTGGAGGGTTTGGAAGTACAGGTGTAAAATAAAAAAGAGAACATGAACATTATAATACCAATGGCAGGAAGAGGTAGTCGTTTAAGACCACACACACTAACAATTCCAAAGCCACTTGTACCAGTAGGAGGTAAGCCAATTGTACATCGATTAGCAGAAAGTATTGCCGAAGTATTGAACAATAAAATTGATACAATTTCTTTTGTAATTGGAGATTTCGGTGAAGAAGTTGAAAGTGAATTAATTAAAGTAGCAGAAAAATTAGGCGCCAAAGGATCAATTCATTATCAGAATGAACCTCTTGGAACAGCTCATGCAGTGTTGTGTGCAAAAGAGAATTTGCACGGACCAACTGTTGTTGCTTTTGCAGATACATTATTTAAAGCAGATTTTAAAATTAATCCAGAAGATGACGGTATTCTTTGGGTGAAGCAAATAGATGATCCTTCAGCTTTCGGTGTAGTAAAACTGAATGCAAATAATGAAATAACTGACTTTGTTGAAAAACCTAAAGAGTTTGTGTCCGATTTAGCAATGATTGGTATCTATTATTTCAGAGAAGGAGAGAAACTTCGAACAGAATTAGAATACTTAATAGATAATAATATTATCAAAAGTGGTGAATATCAATTACCAGATGCGTTGAGACGCTTGACAGAGAGTGGATATAAATTCAAGCCAGGCAAGGTGATTGAATGGTTGGATTGTGGAAATAAAGAAGTGACAGTTTATACAAATCAACGGGTTTTGGAACACGATAAAGAGCAGGGGAAATTATATAGAGCAACATCTGCTAAAGTTGAAAATTCAACAGTGATAGAACCTTGTTATATCGGAGATAATGCAGTTATTTTAAATTCAATTGTTGGACCCCATGTTTCTGTGGGTGTCAATAGTAAAATTGAAAATACCGTAATAAGTAATACAATCATTCAAGATCATTCGACAGTTAAAAATTCAGTCGTTGCAAATTCAATGATAGGCTCACATGCACATTATAATGCAACCGCTAAAGATTTAAGTATAGGAGATTATACATCAATTAAAGAATGAAATTTATAGTTCAAATAGCGCTATTAATTCTTTTGGTGACAGCTTGTGGCACGAAGAAAAATGCCAATAAAAAAGAGAATACACCATTGCATTCATCAGTAAGTTTCCCTTATATAGAAACGTTTCATAACGGAATGCGTTTAAAATTGAAAGGAGAAGTAGATGAAGCAATTGAAGCGTTTATGAGATGTTTGACATTGAGACAAGATGATGATGCGGTCTATTATGCATTGTCGCAATTGTATCTTCAAAAAAATCAAAATGCACAAGCAATTTCGATGGTTGAAAAAGCTTATAGTTTGGATGCAAAGAATATTTGGTATGCCGAACAAATTGCAAAGCTTTATTACCAAGAAAATCAATTCGACAAAGCGAGTGGTTATTTTAAAAAGTTAGTTGAATATGAACCAAAAAACCTTGAATGGTTGTATGGTTATGGTGATTGCTTGCTTAAACAAGGAAAAGTTGAAGAAGCTATTAATGTGATTAACAAAGCAGAAATCGTTTTAGGTAAAAACCCAAGCTTATCTCTTGAAAAATTCAATCTGTTTATTTCAATTAAGAAAGAGAAGGAAGCACTGTTAGAGTTGGAATCGATTTTAAAAGAATATCCTAAAGAACCCCAAGTTATAGCGACATTGGTCGACTATTATTTTACAAAAGGAGATATCAATAAAGGAGTAGATTTTTTAAAGCAATTGGTAGAAGCTGATCCAGATAACGGAAGAGCACATTTAGCATTGGGTGAGGTCTATCGAAAAAAGGGTAAAATTGATGATGCCTTTGAACAATACAAGGAGGGATTCAAATGTGAAGATATAGATATCGATACTAAAATGGGGTTGTTAATTAGCTTTCAATCAACACCATTAGAAAAACATAAAGATGCTATGAAGTTAGCAGAAATGATGGTTGATGCGCATCCAGAAAGTGCCAAGTCACAATCAATTATGGGAGATTTTTTGCTTGCTCAAGATAAAGAAGATGAAGCACTTAAATATTATAAACGGGCATTGGTGTTTGAAAAAAATCAATTTCCAATTTGGAATCAAGTAATGGTTTTGGAATACCAGTATTTGTTGTGGGATGATTTGTATGTTGATAGCAAAGAATGTTTGAGTTTTTTCCCAACAATGCCAATTGTTTATTTACTTCACGGTGTGAGTTCCAATCAATTAAAAAAATCTCAAGAAGCCATTGATGTGTTACTTGCAGGTAAAGCATTGGTTGTTAATGACAACAAAATAGAAGCCGAGTTTTTAGGTCAATTGGGTGAGGCTTATTTTAATGCAAAAAACATTAATGAAGCAAAAAAATATTACGAAAGTGCTATTAAAATGGACGCTAAAAGTAATTTGCTGAAAAATAATTATGCTTACCGTTTAGCAATGAATAAAATTGATTTTGATTTAGCTTTAAGTCTTATCAATCAATCAATCTCAAATTCACCGAATCAAGCTGGATATTACGATACCAGGGGGCTTATTTACTTTAATCAAGGTAAATACAGCCAAGCACAAGATGATTTTAATGAGGCTATAAAAATAGATAACAAATCACCTCTGTATTTTGAACATTTAGGAGATGCACAGAGTAAATTAAACCAAAAAGATAAAGCTTTAGAAAGTTGGCAAAAAGCTGTTGAGTTAGGCTCTACAAGAGATATTCTTAAGAAAAAAATAACAGCACAAACGTATTATGAAGAGGTGGATTAAAATAGTAATTTGTTGTTGCCTCATTGTAGTCAGCCAGTCTTGTGCCAAAAAAATGACGGATACAGGTGGTGCTTTTTCTACGATTAAACACGATCATATCGTGAATTTTCTGGATAGTTTGAATAATAATAGACCCTATTTTTTAGTGTCTAGAATGAATACAAAATATTCAGATGATAGTCAGAATGCAACTTTTAAAACCTCCTTGAGAATTAATAAAGATACCAATATGTGGTCGCTATTTACGTATGCTGGAGTTCCTTTAATCACTACTTTTATTACCAATGACTCGATTAAATTATCCAATAAACGTGAAAAATGCTATGTCAATGAAGGTATTCAGTATTTAGCTAATAAATTTGGAGTAGATTTTTCTATGCTCAATCTTCAATCAATTTTTTTAGGGGGAGCTATGAAATTTAACAAGTCAATACCCTATAATTTATCCGAAAAAGATAACGAATTTATACTGTCCAAAGCAGATGAAAAATTATTTGTCATTTCATACTATATTAGCAATGATTTGAAATACATTAATAAAATTGAATATGCTACACCAAATAATAGCATTCAAATGGTTATTCAGTATTTGGATTATTATTTTGTAGATGGATACTCGATTCCAAAAAGCATTAGTGCAACAATTAAAACTGTAAAAAATAATATTTCACTATCTTTTAACGTTGAAAAGATAGAGTTAAACCAACCGAAAGATATGGTTATTGTAATTCCAGAAACGTATGAAAAATGTAATTAATATAGTTATTTTCATTTTTATTTCGCTTTCAGTAGTCGCTCAATCTAAAAGTGAAAAACTAAAGAAAGAACAGCAACAGTTGGAAAAGAATATTGCCAACACAAAATTACTATTGGAAAAAACGAAATCCAATGCAGCGTCTTCTTTTAGTGAGTTACAACTATTAAATAATCAAATTGCGTACAGAGAACAATTGGTGCAAAACTTTGATAATCAAATTAGAGGTGCTGAATTAAAGATTAAAGAAAAGCAAAATCAAGTTGAACAATTGAATGAAGAAATGGTAGCATTAAAAAACCAATATAAAAACCTGCTACTATATGCTTATAAACACCGTAATAAATACGGAAAAATGATGTACATCTTCTCATCCGACACGTATTATGAAGCAATTAAACGAGCAAAATATTTAGAGAAAATTCAAGATTTAACCAAGAAACAGTTTTTGGTTATAGAACAACATAAGAAACTGATTGACAGTGAGGTAAAAAGCATAGAAAAAGAACGGTTGTTTAAAATTAACATGCTGGATGAGAAAAAACAAGAACGAAAAAAAATTGTGCTTGACCAACAAAAACAACAAGTTGTTTACCAAGGATTAAAAGATCAAGAAGCTCAAATTTTAGCTAAACTAAAAGAAGATGAGCGCAAAAAAGTGAATTTAAAATCACAAATTGATGCAGCAATACGTAAAGAGATTGCAGATGCAGAAGCTCGTCGTATTAAAGCAGAAGCAGAAGCAAAGAAAAAAGCAGATGCTACAAAACCAAAAGCACCAGAAACTCCGACAACAGCTGATAAACCAGCAACTACATCAACCACAACTACACCTACAGCAAAACCTGCTGTTGAACTGCCTGATACAAAAGAAAGTGTGGCATTGAACAAAAGTTTTGAATTAAACAGAGGAAAACTTCCTTGGCCAGTTGACAAGGGAACAATTACCGAAGGATATGGTAAAAACCCTCATCCAACCATACCTGGTGTGTTTACAAACAACAATGGAGTGGATATTTCTGCACCTAAAAATGCACAAGTTAAGGCTGTTTTTGAAGGTGAAGTGACTTCTGTAATGAATATACCTGGATCTGGAAAAGTTATTATAATTAAACATGGGAATTATAGAACCGTATATAGCAATTTACAAAGCACATTCGTGAATGTTGGTTCCAAAGTTTCAACTAAGCAAGTGATTGGTTCTCTTGTGAATACAGATGGTAGTTCTATTTCCACTTCTCACTTTGAGATTCATCAAGTTGTAGGGCAAACTGTAACAAGTATGAATCCAAGTCTATGGTTAAATAGGTAATTAATTTATATTCTTTCTAAATAACTGTCGTATCAACCAAAAAATAGCTATTTTTGTAGTAAATTTTAGAATGTTATAAATGGCTAGTGATTTCATCAAACTCTCAAAAGCCAAAATAGGTGATTATTTAGTAGTTCATTCTGTTTGTGGTGATGATTTAAGGGCTCAACTGTTAGAGTTAGGATTGACAATGGGAAGTAAAGTTAAAAAATTATATACAGCTCCTTTTGGCGACCCAATAGCTGTTGATATTGAAGGGTTTGTACTTTCATTAAGAAAATCAGAAGCAGATTTAATCTTGGTAATGAATTAAACAGTGATTAAATGAAAGTTGCACTCCTTGGGAATCCGAATACTGGTAAGAGTTCTATCTTCAATTTATTAACTGGCTTGAGACAGCAAGTAGGTAATTTTGCTGGAGTAACAGTTGAAAAAAAGCAAGGAACACTCAAAATAAATGATGTTTATCATCAAATCATAGATTTTCCTGGAACTTATAGTATTTATCCGCATTCAGAGGATGAAAAAGTAGTTTACAATGTACTTTCTAATAAAGACAATACCAATTATCCAGATGTTTGTGTGGTTGTTTTAGACGCTTCAAATCTTCGTCGAAATTTGTTTTTTTTCTCTCAAATTTATGACTTAGGATTGCCAACAGTAATGGTTTTAAACATGATAGATGTTGCAGATAGAAATAATATTACTATTTCAATTGATGAATTAAAAAAGCATTTTCCAGCAGCTGAGATTGTTACGAGTAATGCACGTGTCAAATTGGGGAAAAATAGAATCATTGATGCAATTAAAAAAACTGCTACAAATAATGCTTCTAAAACACTATTTATTGATTCTTTAAGCCTTGCAACTGTAGATGATACCGAACAACAAGAAAAAGAAGCAGAGATTCGATTTGCAAAAATTGATGAATTGTTACCTTCTTTTGTTCAGCATAAACCGCACCCAACTAAAAAAGAAACATGGAGTAATAAAGTGGATAAAGTATTAACGCATCCATTTTGGGGCTATTTTATATTCGCATTGATATTGATGGTAATATTCCAGTTCATTTTTTCTTTTGCCACTGTTCCAATGGACTTTATTGAAGAACAATTTGGTTTATTTTCCATTTGGATTGCTCAAACATTGCCAGATGGCCTATTCAATGATTTACTTTCCAAAGGTATTATTCCAGGTATTGGTGGTGTGGCAGTTTTTATCCCTCAAATAGCCATTTTGTTTTTCTTCTTAACAGTTTTAGAGGAAACGGGTTACATGGCAAGAGTGGTGTTTATTATGGATAAATTAATGCGACCTTTTGGACTCAATGGAAAGAGTGTGGTTCCGTTAATTTCTGGTGCGGCATGTGCCATTCCTGCTGTTATGGCTACAAGAACTATCTCGGATTGGAAAGAAAGAATGATAACCATTATGGTAACACCTTTGATTAGTTGCTCTGCCAGAATTCCTGTCTATACGCTTTTAATTTCTTTGGTAATTCCTAATACAACGGTTCTAGGTTTTATTAATCTGCAAGGACTTGTTTTATTTGGTTTGTATGCTCTTGGTGTCGTTTCAGCATTGGGTGTCGCCTTTTTCTTAAAGCTCATTATCAAAGCAAAAGGAAAGAAGAAAAGTTATTTGTTAATGGAAATACCTGCGTATAAAACTCCAAGATGGGGAAATGTGGGTATTACTGTTTTTGAAAAAGTAAAATTATTCATTTTAGATGCTGGGAAAATCATTTTAGCAATCTCAATCATACTTTGGGCTTTAGCGTCTTATGGTCCAGGAGATAGAATGGAAAAAGCAGTTGACCATATTGAACAAGTAGCTCAAGAAAACCAAGTGGATGAAGATACCAAATCCGATATGATTGCAAGTGCTGAATTGGAAAATTCTTACATCGGTATCATGGGTAAATTTATTGAACCAGCAATAGCTCCTTTAGGTTACGATTGGAAAATGGGTATTTCCTTGATTACTTCATTTGCAGCTAGAGAGATTTTTGTAGGTTCTTTGGCCACAATTTATTCAACACACGACGATGGAGGAGAGAATATCCCATTAAAACAAAAATTACTTAAAGAAAAACGTGCTGACGGAACACCTGTTTATACATTAGCTTCTGGCGTTTCACTACTTATATTTTATGTTTTTGCGATGCAATGTATGGCTACAATGGCTGTTGTTAAGCGAGAAACAGGAAGTTGGAGCTGGACATTCTATCAATTTCTCTTATTTGATGTGATTGCGTATGCAGGTGCATTCTTATCCTATCACTTATTATCATAAATTATGCAAACAGTTATAGTTATACTTTGTATTGGAGCGGCTGTATTTTTTATAGGTAGAAAATTCTATAAAGAGTGGACAGGTGATGATGACGGACATGGCGGATGCCATAAATGTGGTTAATTCTTTAATTCGCCATATCGGGATATTCCGATATGACGAAAAGGTGTTATTTGTTTCAATTTTTTTCTCCAAAAACAAACTTTCCAAAAACAAAAAAGCCTCCCATATTTCTATAGAAGGCTTTCGTACTCGAGGCGGGACTTGAACCCGCACGGGCATAGCGCCCACAGGATTTTAAGTCCGGCGTGTCTACCGATTCCACCACTCGAGCATCCTGTGAGCGAGAAACGGGATTCGAACCCGCGACCCCGACCTTGGCAAGGTCGTGCTCTACCAACTGAGCTATTCTCGCATTTTATTTCAATTTCCGAAACTTCGTTCTGTAACGGGCGACAAATGTATAAAGTTTTTTTATAATTGAATACTTTTTGTCGAAATTTTTAGAAGAAAATTAGCAAAAAGGTATTTTATCTACCCTTCTTTGGTGTCTTCCGCCCTCAAAATCAGTTGTTAAGAACATGTCAACCATTTCAATCGCCGATTCAATAGAAACAAATCGTGCTGGTAAAGAGATAATATTTGCATCGTTGTGCTCACGTGCTAATTTTGCAATCTCCGTTTCCCAACACAATGCCGAACGAATACCTTGATGCTTGTTCACCGTCATGTTAATACCGTTGCCACTGCCACAAATAACAATTCCCAACATCCCCTTGTTTTGCTCAACCATTTCAGCAACAGGATGCCCAAAGTCAGGATAATCAATACTATCTTCTGAATAACATCCAAAATCCTTTATTTCATACCCCTTATTGGTAAGGTGTTTTATTAATTCTTGTTTTAATTGAAAACCTGCATGATCGCAGCCAATTGGAATTATCATTTTACTTAATTTTCTGTTACAAAATTAATGAATTGATTCTGAAAAATGACAATTTTGTGATAAAATATATTGCATTTAGGTAAATATATTTAGTAAATTGTAATAATTACATAGTAATTAGCTAAATTTGCTATCCCCAAATAAAAATTTGAGTAGAAATATGAGTTTTATTGAATTATCAGAGCAAGAAATCCTTCGTAGAGAAACATTGAAGCAGATACGTGAAAATGGTATTGACCCATATCCCGCTGCTTTGTACCCTGTGAATGATCATGCAATAAATATAAAAGAAAATTTTGAAGACAACAAAGAAGTGTGTATCGCTGGACGTATGATGAGTCAACGTGTTATGGGTAAAGCTTCTTTTATTGAATTGCAGGATTCTACTGGTCGTATTCAAGTTTATTTTAACCGTGATGAAATCTGTCCGGGTGAAGATAAAACATTGTACAACGATGTCTTTAAACGATTTTTGGATTTGGGAGACTTCATTGGTGTGAAAGGAAATGTATTCAGGACAAAAGTTGGAGAAATTTCTGTAAATGTCAAAGAATTTACCCTGCTAAGTAAATCATTAAAACCACTTCCATTGCCAAAAATGGATGCTGAAGGTCATATTTACGATGCATTAACCGATCCAGAAACACGTTACCGTCAACGCTATGCAGACTTAGTTGTCAACCCGCATGTGAAAGAAGTGTTTATCAAAAGAACAAAATTGTTTAATGCCATGCGTCAATTCTTTAATGATGCTGGCTATATGGAAGTAGAAACACCTATTTTACAAGCTATACCAGGTGGTGCGGCAGCTCGCCCTTTTGTTACTCACCACAATGCATTGGATATTCCTCTTTATATGCGAATAGCCAATGAATTGTACTTGAAACGCTTAATTGTTGGTGGTTTTGATGGCGTGTATGAGTTCTCTAAAAACTTCCGCAATGAAGGTATGGATAGAACCCATAATCCAGAATTTACAGCAATGGAAATTTATGTAGCTTACAAAGATTACAACTGGATGATGGATTTTACAGAGCGTTTGTTGGAACATTGTGCAATGGCTGTAAATGGTACGTCGGTTGCTACTTTTGGTGAACATACAGTTGATTTCAAAGCACCGTACAAACGTGTTACAATGCGTCAATCAATAATTGATTTTACAGGATTTGATATTGCAGGAAAATCAGAAGATGAATTAAGAACAGCTGCAAAATCAATGGGAATAGAGGTGGATGACACCATGGGTAAAGGAAAATTAATTGACGAAATATTTGGTGAAAAATGCGAAGGAAACTACATTCAACCAACTTTTATTATCGATTACCCAAAAGAAATGTCGCCACTTTGTAAATCTCATAGAAACGATCCAGAATTGACCGAGCGTTTTGAATTGATGGTATGTGGTAAAGAAATTGCCAATGCATATTCTGAGTTGAATGACCCTATCGATCAACGTGAACGATTTGAAGAACAAGTGCGCTTGGCAGAAAGAGGTGATGATGAAGCTGGACAATTTATAGATCAAGATTTCTTGCGTGCATTGGAATATGGAATGCCACCAACTTCTGGTTTAGGAATTGGAATGGATCGATTGATCATGTTTTTAACCAATAATCAATCCATTCAAGAGGTGTTGTTTTTCCCTCAAATGCGACCAGAAGCTAAAAAAGTGACCTTAGCAGAAAATGAAAAAGCCATCTTCTCCATTCTTGAAAAAGAAAAAGAAATGAAGTTAGATGATTTGAAGTCGCAAGCTGGTTTGAGCAACAAGCAATGGGATTTAGGAATAAAAGCATTGACAAAAATGGGGGTTGCAGTGGTAACCAAAGAAAATGATTTATTAACTGTTCGTTTGAAATAACGAATTCTTAATTTAATTGGTGTAATGAGAACAAAGTACATTGATTTGATTGATCAAACATTCGACTTTCCTCAAGATGAGTTTAGTTTGATTGAAGATCGCTTATTATTTCATGGTATTGATTTGATGCGATTGGTAGAAAAATATGGTACACCCTTAAAATTTAACTATTTACCCCAGATTTCTCACAATATCCAACGTGCAAAAGGTTGGTTTAGAGAAACCATGAACAATATTGGATATCAAGGAAATTACCATTATTCTTACTGTACCAAAAGTTCTCATTTTTCATTTGTTTTGGATGAAGTAATGAAAAACGATGTGCACATTGAAACATCATCCGCTTTTGATATTGATATCGTTCGCAGATTGCACGCAAAAGGAGCTCTAAAAGATGGTCAATTTGTTATTTGCAACGGTTATAAGCCAAAACAATACATAGAAAACATTGCCAACATTTTAGATGAAGGCAAGTTGAGAGTTATCCCTATCGTAGATAATACTCAAGAAATTCAAGATTTATTGGCAAGAACAGATAGCGATTTAAATATCGGTATTCGTATTGCCTCTGAAGAAGACCCAAAATTTGAGTTCTATACCTCTCGTTTGGGCATTCGTTACCGTGAAATAGTACCTTTTTACAAAGCAATATTGGAAAACAATCCTCGTGTTAAAGTAAAAATGCTTCACTTTTTTATCAATACAGGAATTACCGATAATGCTTATTACTGGAACGAATTAACCAAATGTTTGCGTGTGTACAGCGACTTGAAAAAGGTATGCCCTACATTGGATTCGTTAAACATTGGTGGTGGTTTCCCTATCAAACAATCATTGGCATTTGACTACGATTATGCCTATATGGTTCGTGAAATTTTAATGCAGGTTAAAAAAGTTTGTGCAGATAACGATATTCCTGAACCAAATATCTTTACCGAATTTGGCTCATTTACTGTTGGTGAAAGTGGAGGAGCAATTTTCCGTGTGTTGCACCAAAAACAACAAAACGACCGAGAAAAATGGAACATGATCGACTCGTCTTTTATGACCAATTTACCAGATACATGGGCCATTAATAAACGCTTCATTCTCTTGCCAATCAATAAGTGGAACGATGATTATGAACGGGTGCTTTTAGGAGGCTTAACATGTGATTCGGATGATTATTACAACTCCGAACAGCATGCAAATGCCATCTATTTGCCTCGATTTGATAGAAATGCACCATTGTACATCGGTTTTTTTAATACAGGAGCCTACCAAGAAACAGTTGGTGGATTTGGTGGATTGAAACACTGCTTGATTCCAGAACCCAAACATGTGTTGATTCAAAGGGATGAAGACGGTAAAATACAGACAGAATTATTTAGTGAAGAACAAACAGCAGAAGATTTTTTAAAGATTTTAGGGTATTAATTAGTTGTATTTTATATCAATTACTTATTTTTGCAACCCTATTTTATAAGAAATGTTCGTATCAACAATATGAAATTTAAAAAAGTATTTATTAAACCAGGTAATTATTTTAGCAATGTAGTTACAGAATGGGCTTCAACGAATAATGTGGAAGTAGAAGAGATAGCCTTACACGAAGGCTTTGATGAAATGATTGAAGGCCTTGTTATATTTAATCAAAATTCTGACGAAAGCAAAGAATTACTGGATATTAGAAAATTGTTTGATACAAAACTAAAACCTGTACATCGAATTGATATTAACGGAACATTAATGGTAGGGGTTTCTAATTTTTCCCTTTGGTTAGAAAGAAACGCTTGCTCTACAGTTTTGTTTATTGGAGATGAAGTCTTGAAAGAAAATAGCAACCTTCTTCGCTACTTTGAATCAATTAAAATTAAGTAATTTATCGAATTTTTTATTTTTGGTTAGGTTTTTGATTATATATTTGTTGTAATCAAATTTAAAAGATATGAAATCGTTATTTTTTATCACCGTACTCTCTTTTTTTAGCATGAATATAATTTCATGTGCATCTAAAAAAAATGCTAAAACAGTTGTAGTGGAAAATAATACACAAGAACAGCCCAGTAACCCATCCGATTCGTTGTTTGCTTCCGTGGAACATGGATATTGCTATGGAAGATGTCCTGTCTATTCCTTAAAAATTTATAAATCAGGCTATGCACTTTACGAAGGAAAGGCAAATGTTGAAATGTTTGGATTGTATTCTACTAAATTTTCCAAAGAACAATTGAACACTTTAACAAAAGTAGCCAATGAAATAAATTATGCCTCTCTAGAAGATAAATACGATGGCGCTGTTACTGATATACCATCTCATACCACTTCAATTGTTTTGAATGGCAAAAGAAAACAGGTAATGAGAAGATATAATTTTCCTCAATCTATTGTAACTTTTGAAAATCAGTTTGATGAATTAATCAAAGATGCAAAATGGAATTTAATTGAAGCATACAAAGACCCTAATAAAAGGTAACTAATAATTCTACCAATGATGTCAAAACCGCTTATTTTAGTTACAAATGATGATGGAATTTCAGCAAAAGGTATTGAAGTTTTAATTAGAACAGTACAAAAGTTTGGTGATGTGGTTGTTGTTGCGCCCGATAAAGCCCAATCTGGAATGGGACATGCGATAACTGTAAATCACCCATTGAGAATATCACGTTCCAAACTTTTTAACGATATTGAGGCGTATTCTACCAATGGTACTCCTGTAGATTGTGTGAAACTTGGTATCTATGAAGTTTTGAATAAAAAACCTGATTTATTGGTTTCTGGAATCAACCATGGAGCTAATTTTTCTACCAATGTGTTGTATTCTGGCACCATGTCAGCAGCCGTTGAAGGCGCTATGGAAAACATTCCTTCAATTGGATTTTCACTGTGTGATTTTTCTGCTGATGCTGATTTCTCAGGGGCTCAACAAATTGTGGAAGAAGTTATCCAACTATCACTCAGAAACCCTTTTCCAAAACATGTTTGTTTAAATGTTAATATCCCAAGTATTCCTAAAGAAGAGTTGAAGGGAATTCAATTTTGCAAACAAGCTGCTGCATTTTGGGACGATCGATTTGAACGCCGCCAAGATCCTTTTGGACATGATTATTATTGGATGACAGGTAATTTTAGAGAAATTGCGGTTGAAAAAGACACCGATTTATTCTTTATTAAATCTGGTTATGCCACAATTGTTCCAACTCAGTTTGACATGACTGCACATACTGTAATTAACGATTTAAAAAATTGGAAATAATGAATTTAAGAAACTGGTCAAAAGAACATACAAAAGGATTGTTGGTAGGAATTGCAACAATTGGTGTGGGCGTGTTTATTGTGATATTCATCTTGTCTAAATTAAACGGATTTCCATTTTCAGAAGGCTTAAGTCGATTTTCGTATAAACATGATTTTATTGCCAAAGTAATATCGTTGGCAGCAATTGGTAATTTGCCTTGGTTTCACTTTTCATCGCTAAAAACCAGTAACTGGGCTTTTGGCCAAGGAATTATTATGGCAACAGTTTTGGATTTATTGGTAATGATTTTCTTTAAATTCATCATTTGATGCCCAATCAAAAATACTACATCATTGCCGGTGAAGCATCGGGAGATTTGCATGCAAGTAACCTTATGAAAGCCATGTTGGAAGAAAATCCAACTTGTGAATTTCGTTTTTGGGGTGGCGACGAGATGCTGAAAGTTAGTAATAACTGTGTAAAGCATATCAAAGAATTGGCTTTTATGGGATTTATAGAGGTTCTGATGAATCTTAAAACCATCTTTGGCAATATAAAAATTTGTAAAAAAGACATTCTTGATTACCAACCAGATGTGTTGATTTTGGTAGATTACCCTGGGTTTAATTTAAGAATTGCTGAATGGGCTCATCAACAAAATATTAAAGTCGTTTACTACATTTCTCCTCAGGTGTGGGCGTGGAAACAAAATAGAGTACATACCATCAAAAAAGTGGTGGATGAAATGTATGTCATTCTCCCATTTGAAAAAGATTTTTATAAAAAATTTGATTTTGATGTGACGTATGTCGGTCACCCTTTGTTGGATGCTATTGAAAATTATAAAAATTCAAAAACAACAACAAAAGAACAGTTTTTGCAAAAGAATCAATTGGACTCAAAACCTATTATTGTTCTATTGCCAGGAAGTAGAAAACAAGAGATTTCTAAAAAACTTCCCATTATGCTTCAATCGGTGAATGATTTCAAGGAGTATCAAATTGTTATTGCTGGAGCACCAAGTTTAGAACCTTCTTACTATCAACCTTTTATAGAAGGCTATAAAAATGCACATCTAATTCACAATCAAACCTATGATTTGTTGTCTATTGCAGAAGCAGCTATTGTTACTTCTGGAACAGCAACATTGGAAACAGCACTATTCGAAGTACCTGAAGTGGTGTGTTACATCGGTTCGCCAATTTCTTATGTAATTGCAAAACAATTGATTAAGATTAAATTTATTTCGTTGGTAAATTTAATTATGGATAGTGAAGTAGTTAAAGAACTCATTCAAAAAGAATGCAATCCAGCAGCAATTCAGGCAGAATTGAAACAACTAATTATTGGAGGAACAAAGCGTGAAAAGATGCTTTTGGATTATCAAAAATTGAAAACAATTCTAGGCTCTGGAGGTGCAAGTAAAAAAATTGCACGATCTTTGTTGAAAACTAAATAGTGAGATGTATTTTAATATGTTTCACTCATTTAATTTTGTAATGTGAAACGCTTTTTTTTAACTTGTGTTATATCGTTTTTGGTCTGTTTTACATTTGCACAACAGATGCAGATTGGTCTTTTTAGAGATTACCAATTAAATAGAATTGTTGTGGCATACAACTCCGGTAGCTATTCCATATATGCCGATACCTCCAATTTTGGCTCCATCTTACCCAATGAATTTATTGATGTTTCATTGGAAGGAAAAAAAATTCGATTAAAAGTTGGAGTGATAGATAAAGGCTTGTTCAATAAAATCACACTGATTCAAAACAATTTGGGCTCATCTATTACACTCGATCCAAAATCAAATAAGGCGATAAAATCTCGTAAATATGAAGACAATATTGAGTTAACACCTTCAAAAGATGGAATTACCATCGTGAATTTGGTAGATATTGATAATTATTTATCCGGTGTAGTGGAATCAGAAGGAGGTGGTGGACAATTGTTGGAATATTACAAAGTACAGGCGTTGATTAGTCGAACGTATGCACTTAAATATGTGGGTAAACATGCAAAAGAAGGCTTTTCTTTGTGTGATGGTGTGCATTGCCAGGCCTATCATAGCATGTTGCGATTTACACCTTTGATTCGCGAAGCAGTGCGGTCAACATCTGGTAGTGTGTTAATCGACCAAAACAATCAATTAATTGATGCATATTTTCATGCAAATTGTGGCGGGCAAACCATAGAACCCGATTATGTTTGGAACAGCTCCGTGCCTTATTTATCTTCATTTGTTGATACTTTTTGTATTTATACGAAACAGGCAAAATGGGAAAAACGAATACCCAAAGTTGATTGGGAAAATTACTTCGTAAAGCAATTTAATTACCCAATTCAAGACAGTGTTTGGAAGGATAAACTCTATAATTTTACACAAGATATACGAAAAGCATTTTTTCAATCGCCAGCATTGGGAATACCTTTGAGAGATATTCGCATTAAATTTGGGTTGAAATCAACTTTTTTTTCAACGTATTTGGATAGCAATTTTGTGGTTTTAGAAGGGAGAGGCTATGGTCACGGAGTTGGTTTGTGCCAAGAAGGAGCAATGAAGATGGCTCGCTTGGGCTACGATTACAAACAAATTGCCAAGTTTTATTTTTCGGGAGCACAAGTAATCGATCTTCCAGAGAAAGATTTTTTTGAACAATTGGCAAGAAAAGGCCTGTTTAAGATGTAAATTGTCTTAATATACAATAAAATTTCTTTGCTATTTCGAATAAAATGTTATTTTTGCTGACTTATTAATTCGAAAGATAAAAGTCTTTATAAAATTATAGTGCTATGAGTGAAACAGTAAGATATTCAGATGCTGAATTAGAAGAGTTCAGAGTGTTGATAGAACAAAAATTAGCTGAAGCAAAAGATCATTTGAAGATGCTTAAAGGAACATTGTCTCACTCCGATGATCATGGAACGAATGATACAGGTCGTACTTTCAATATGATGGAAGATGGTTCTGATACGTTGTCAAGAGAAGAAGTGGCTCAATTGGCTGTACGTCAAGAGAAGTTTATTCAAAACTTACAAAATGCGCTTATTCGTATTGAGAATAAAACGTACGGTATTTGTCGTGTAACAGGAAAGAAAATCCAAAAAGAACGTTTGTTATTAGTACCTCATGCAACATTGAGCATTGAAGCAAAGAATAATGAACAAAAATAACCTTGTTAAGCGAAACCTATTGATTGTTGCTGGGATAATTTTCTTTATCCTTGTTGTCGATCAATTGCTTAAAATTTACGTAAAAACGCATTTTCAATTAGGCGAAACGCATCCTATATTGGGAAATTGGTTTGTGATGGAATACATCGAAAACAGAGGAATGGCGTTTGGTACTTCTTTTGGAAATAAAGCTTGGCATAAATTGGCTTTAAGTATTTTTAGAATTGTTGCTGTTATTGCGATGATTTATTACTGGATCAAGAAGTCAAAAGAAGGAATGAAATTAGGTTTTTTAATTCCCTTTGGATTAATCATTGCTGGTGCAATGGGTAATTTATTAGACTCCATGTATTTTGATTATTACTTTAAGTACGATCCTTGTTTTCCTTATAACATCCAAGAAGGTTCTGGTATTTGGGTTGATTGTGATGTTTGGGGATTTGTAGAAAAGCTAGAAACAAAACCACGTGGGTTTTTATTTGGAAACGTGGTAGATATGTTCAAATTTGATGCCACTTGGCCAAAAGGAATGCCTTATGTAGGTGGAGATCAAATTTTTCCTGCTATTTGGAATTTAGCGGACGGAGCTATCACTGTTGGAATTATCATTATTCTACTTTGGAATAAAACATTTTTTCCAAAAACCGAAAAAACTAAATCAGATAACTGATTCCTAAAACAATTATTGAAAAATCAATAAGCCCAAAATAGTAATACTTACTTTTCTCATTGGTGAAGATTAGTAGCAGTAATTGTATGAGTACGGCAAGATAAAAAACAACGTTGTTTGGCTGAATCAAATTTAAATAGAGATTTCCAATAACAAATACAATTAAGAAAATAACCCCAACAACTTTGGATGCCTGCGTACCCAATAATTGAGGTAAAGTACTATTTTTTAAATTATCTACCTGCATATCTCTAATGTCAAAAGGGATAATAATGGCTACAAAATAGATGTATATTAGCAATGTAACCAGTCCCGATGTTCCGATGAACAATCCTTCGTTGACCAATGGAAAAAAAGCACATGCATAACCCCAAGTTAATGAAGTGACAACAATTTTTAATCCAGGAACCTCCCTTAGTTTTAATCCAAATATGGGTGTCGTGTACCAAAGACTTATAAGCCCAAAAATCAATGAAAAAACAATCAATAAAATGCTAATATAAAATAGTTTAAAAGCCATAATGACGGCAATAATCAAAGAAATACTGCTAAGAATAATTGGTATGGAGTGGTATTTCCCCCACAATGGTGGATTTTGAATAGAAAACCCCTTTCTATCGATAATGCGCTGAAAATTGTAAACAGAAAATGTTAAGAGTGAAATCACCAATGCATATTCAATAGCATGGTCAATTAGAAAATGAGAAACTATGCCATAAGTTAAAAAACCTCCAGAAATACTAATGATTAGATTGGAAGCAACAAGAAAATAACCGACCCTGTTTAAGAATTGCATGAAGCTTTTATATCTACAAAATTAAGAAATTAATTTGGGTTGATTAAAGCTATTTTTCTTTATATTTTTCTTTGAATTGGTTGTATAAATCAGTTTGTTTATTGCCTAATTGGATAAATTTCCCATCAATCAATGCCAAAACTACTTGATTGGTCCTCATTTCTAAAGCATTACCTTTTGATACAAACAAAGTAGCCGATTTGCCAACTTCTATACTTCCATAGTCTTTATCAATGCCTAAAATTTTACAACTATTTAATGAAACAGCAGCAATTGCTTGTTCTTCTGATAAACCAAATGCCATACACGTCCCCGCCAAGAATGGGATATTGCGTGCATTCATCGCTTCCATATCTCCTTCGTTTTCAATGCAAAAAAGGATACCTTCTTCTGCCAATAACGAAGCATTGATATAAGGTTTATAAATAGGGTCGTCTTCGTGAGTAGGTAAGTTGTGCGGACGATTCAACATGATAGGTATTTTAGCATCTTTCAGTTTTTTACTTACCAAATTGGCATCATATCCACCAATGATAACAGGAAATTGAATGCTAAAGAATTGAACAAACTCAATAATATCATTTAATTCCTGTACTTTATTTGCATGAAAATAAATGCGTTTATTACCAGAAAAACACTCTTTCATAGCTTCGTAACGCAAATCAATCGTAGATTTTTTGTCTTTTGAATAAACCAAAGCAGCATTAAAAAAGTCATACAATTCCTTTTTTTGAGTAGCATAACTTTTTGATTTTTCAACTACCTTTCGATTGTCATTATTGCGTTGAATGGAATTGGGCCAATTGATATGAATTCCGTCATTAGCTTGAATTGTTGCATCTTCCCAGTTCCATCCATTCATTCTCATAATAGACGATGTACCAGAGATTATCCCGCTTCTTGGAGTAGCTTGTGTAATTAATATACCATTTGAACGTACAGTTTTGATAACTTCCGATGAAACGTTGTAGGCAATTTGTGACCGAACATGTGGATTGTAACTACCAACTTCTTGAAAGTCATTTGTTGCTCGTACAGCATCTATCTCTGTTAATCCCAATGTGCTGTTGGGCGCCACAAATCCAGGATAAATATGCATTCCTGTTACATCTATAACGGTATCCCAATCAGTAACGGAATAACTATATGCCAAGGAGTTTTTGATCAATGCAATTTTTCCATCTCGAATACCAACAGCTGCACTTGCAATAGTTTCACCATTTCCAACATGTAAAAAAGCATGTTTAATCAAGATTGATTTTTCTTGTGAAAAAGAATAATTTGCAAGTATTAATAGAAAAATTAATTTGACTGTTTTTTGCATATAAATGAATTGAATAAACAAAAATAATTAATTAATTCATATATTTTGTTGCCCTTTATTATCTTTGCATGCTATGCGTAATCTTTTTGCCTTTTTAAAGCGATTTCAGATCTTTTTGGTATTTGCAATATTGCAAGTAATTGCGCTTTCATTGTATTTTTCTTATTTCTTTTATCCTCGTTCTCAGTATCTTACAACTGCATCGGGAGCAGTTGCTAAAGTTTTGGAAATAAAAAATTCGGTTACTGAACATTTGAATCTTAAAAATACAAATACAGAACTTCAAAAAAGAAATCAAGAGTTACTTGAGAAAATTCCAGAAAGTTTTATTCGAATTGATAATTATACGGTAAAAATTAATGATACATTAAACAAACAAAAATTTGAATACATCCCTGCCGAAATTATTAATTCAACCGTAGAAAAAAGAAACAATTATTTCACTATCAATATAGGTAAAGTTAACGGTGTAGAGAGAGGTTTGGGAGTTATTTCAGACAATGGTGTTGTTGGTGTTGTGCACCGTTGCAGTGACCATTATTCAGTTGTGAAATCTGTGTTGACTGAAAATATCAATATCAGTGTTGTGATTGATAAAGTGGGCTTGTTTGGTTTGTTGAAATGGGATGGTGCTGATCCTCGAAGAGGGTCGGTAACTGGTATTTCAAATGATATTAAAATCAAAAAATGGTCGCGTGTTGTGACAAGAGAAGGAACCGGACTTTTTCCAAAAGGTATCATGGTGGGAAAAGTTGAAAAATTAAAAGAAGTAGAAGGTGAAGCTTTTTGGGATGTATCTATTTTGTTTTCAGAAGATTATAGAAAGCTTCAAAAAGTTTATGTGGTGAAAAATATATTTTCTGAAGAGCAAAATTCTTTAGAAGCATTAATCCCTCAAGATAAAAAATAGTGAAGTTAATTGCAATAAATAGCGCAAGATTTATATTATTTGTAACACTACAAGTACTTATTTTCAATCAATTGGAAATTGGATTAGGCATTCATCCAATGGTGTATCCACTTTTTATTATGCTTTTGCCATTTAGTATCTCAACTATTAGTCTGTTAGTAATAGCTTTTTTTATGGGGCTGTTCATTGATATATTTTCC
Organism: Crocinitomicaceae bacterium; assembly: GCA_023957475.1. Classification (GTDB taxonomy): domain Bacteria; phylum Bacteroidota; class Bacteroidia; order Flavobacteriales_D; family Crocinitomicaceae; genus Taishania. The sequence continues at coordinate 235,560 of JAMLHA010000001.1, forward strand.
AATACAGGTGGACTTCATGCCTCGTCGTTGTTGTTATTCGCTTTTTTTCGACCAATTATCTTTAAAGCATTTAGTCCGCGAGATGGTTACGATATGAATAAAGAACCATCTATTTATGAGATGGGGCGACAATGGTTTATCTATTGTTTTGGAATACTATTGATTATACACCATACGTGGTTCTTCTTTATGGAAGTGTTTAAATTCAGTGAATTTTTATATGTTTTAAAGAAATTGATTTTAACACTACCAATTTCCTATTTGCTTGTTATTTTACTTCAGTTTTTATTCATAAAAGGAAAAGTTTCTAAATGAATCTTAACAGCAGAAAATATGTCATCATTATATTTATCTCAATCATTGGTATTGTTTATACTTTTCGATTGTTTCACATGCAAGTTATCGATGACCAATGGAAATTGAGAGCCCAAGAAATTGCTGAAAAAAGAAAGTATATTGTACCGCCTAGAGCTGCAATGTTTGATAGAAATAATAAGAAAGTTGTGTCAAATAAGGCTTACTACAATTTGATGTTCGTAGAAAATGACATTAAAGATTTAGATACTGTTGCATTTGCCAAGTTAGTCGGAATGACAGTTGATGAGGTGAAAAAACGATTCATTGATATTCGTGAAAAAGAAGGTTATTTTAAACGAAAAGATGGTAAACGGATACCAAATTATCAACCAGTTCGACCTTATGCTTTTTTAAAAGAGTTAACAGCCGACGAAATAGCTAAAATTGCTCCTAATCTGGACAAATTCCCTGGTTTTTATGAGCAAGTTACAAGTATGCGCGATTATCCGTATGCAGGTGGTGCCAATATTTTGGGTTACCTCTCGGAAGTGAATCAGAATGAGATTGATGAAGACCGATTTTACCGCTCAGGAGATAATATCGGAAAAGCGGGCGTTGAAAAATTTTACGAAAAAGAACTACGAGGAAGAAAAGGGGTGAAATACATTGTAACATCTGCACTAAACAATGTGATTGAATCCTATGCCAATGGAAAATACGATACATTAGCTGTGCAGGCAGATCCTTTAACGCTCGGAATGGATATTACACTCCAAGTTTATGGTGAACAGTTGATGCAAAATAAAATGGGATGTATTGTAGCTATTGAACCTTCAACAGGAGAAATTTTGGCAATGGTGTCGTCACCATCTTATGACCCTAATCTATTTGTTGGGCGTTCAAATATTTCTAAAAATTACCCCATTTTGGTCAACGATCCGAAAAAACCACTTTTTCCACGACCATTACAAGCAGAATATCCACCAGGTTCAATTTTTAAATTAACCCAAGCATTGATTGGATTGCAAGAGGGAGTAATTACGCCAAACACGTCTTTTCCATGTAATAAAAGTTTGGTTGGTTGTCACAATCACCCAGATGCGAGAAATGTATCTCAAGCTGTTCAAATGTCGTGCAACCCTTATTTTTACGGAGTAACGAGAAAAATTATTCAGCAAGGAAAAAGTAGAAATAATTTTATTGATGCAGAAATAGGATTAGGAATTTGGGCAAAATACTTACATTCTTTTGGCTTAGGTATTCAATTGGATGCAGATATTTCAGGTTTAAGATCTGGTTTAATTCCCGACCCCAATTATTACAACAATTTATTTCCATCAAAAAAACGCCCTTATGGCAAACACCGATGGGCTTTTTCAACCATACGATCCAATTCAATCGGTCAAGGGGAAGTAAAGTTGACTCCTTTGCAAATGGCAAACTTAGCGGTTATTATGGCTAATCGTGGTTGGTATATTACGCCACACATTGTTAAATCGGTTGGTGAAAACGGACCATTGCCACAATTTAAGGTAAAACATAAAACCATGGTGGATGCAGAAAATTTTGCTCCAGTCATTGAGGGAATGAGAATGGCAGTAAATGAAGGAGGTGGTACCGCTCGTTTGGCAAGAATAGATGGAATTACAGTTTGCGGTAAAACGGGTACCGCTCAAAACCCACATGGAAAAGACCACTCCGTTTTTATTGCCTTTGCACCGATGGATAACCCCAAAATTGCTATTGCTGTTTTTGTTGAAAACTCTGGTTTTGGTGGTACTTGGGCGGCACCTATTGCAAGTTTGATGATGGAAAAGTTTATTACAGGAAAAATTAGCGACCCGAGTAAAGAAAAATATATCTTAGATGCAATCTTAGAATAAGGTAATGAGAGAAAATGAAAAGTTAACAAGTAATGTGGATTGGCTATTGTTGATAGCCTATTTCGTTATTTTAACGATGGGCGTCATGACGGTTTATTCAACTGGTTATGATAAAGAAACTTCTTCATTCTTTAATTTCACTGGATTATACGGTAAACAAGTCATGTGGATTTGTATCAGTCTCTTTTTAGGTTTGTTAGTCTTTCTGATTGATTCGGAGATTTATAGAAAATTTTCAATACCGATTTACATTTTTACGCTTCTATTATTAATTGTAGTATTGTTTACGCCGCCTATTAATGGAGCGAGAGCATGGTTGGGTATCGGCCCTTTTGGTATTCAACCTGCAGAATTTGCAAAAATTGGAACCGCTATTTTATTAGCAAGTTACGTTGATAAGATAAATATTCGTCAGCAAACAATGACAAATGTCTTGATTTGTCTTGCAATCATTGCAATTCCAATGATGTTCATCATTTTGCAACCCGATGCAGGAACATTTGTTGTGTTTACCGCATTTTTCTTTGTTTTATACCGAGAAGGAGTAACATTTGATCCGTTGGTGCTAACGTTTATCAATATGTTTCCAGGTATGAAGTTTAAGAAAACATGGATAGGCACACACTTTATTCCACTTTTATTTGTGCTTGTTTTTATTTCTGTATTCACATTGTTTATGAGTAAAACGACCTTTGATATAGCTTCATTGGGGTTTTATGAAATTCCTTCAGTTGTTGTTATCATCTTTTCTTACTTTATCATTGCGCTTTTGTTTTATTTAATAGGAAGAAATTTTGTGGATTCAAGAAGTAGAAAAAAGTTTGTAATTGTCATTTTGCTTACTTTTAGCTTGTTTTCGTTATTGTCAGCATCTATTTCTACCGTATTTAATTCTCTTCAAAAACACCAAAAAAACAGAATAGAACTCTTGTTGGACCTCAATGAAGAAGACCAAAGAGATGGTGAGGATTACAACCGCAATAGAGCCATGACAGCAGTTGGTTCAGGAGGGTTGTTGGGCAAAGGATACAACAAAGCAACGCTATCATCTGTTAAATCAAAACACGTGCCAGAAAGTGAAACCGACTTTATTTTTTGTCCGTTTGCTGAAGAATGGGGATTTGTGGGTACAGCTGTATTAATGGGGTTGTATTTATTCTTTTTGTTGAGAATCATTAATATAGCCGAGCGACAACGTTCGACATACAACCGGGTTTATGCCTATTCGGTTGGGATGATATTGTTTTATCACTTCGCTATTAATATAGGTATGAATATTGGTTTGGTGCCAATTATTGGGATTCCATTGCCATTTTTTAGCTATGGAGGATCATCGATGATGTCGTTTTCAGTGATGTTTTTCATTCTTTTAAAGCTCGATAGCCAACGTAGAGATACATTGTTTTAGTGATGAGTTAAGAGTTAAGAGTTAAGAGTTATTTCTAATTTATTCAACTTTTTGTGTTAACAAATTATTCATTTGCTCATTTTTCAAAGCTAATAAGTTCTGATTTTTGTATAAAATTAAATAAGATGAAGAACAAAATTCTATTTGCTATTATAACAATTGTTGCGTGTGCTTGTGTGCCTGCAAAAAAATACAATGATTTATTGGCTAGTAATAAAGAATGCAATGATGAATTGGAAGTGTATAAAAGTAAAGCGTTGACATTTGAAGGTCAAGCAAAAGAATTTGAAGAGAAATATTCCATTCTTACAACCGAAGTTGAAAAACTCAAACAAGATACAACAAGATTGGGAAATGAGTATAGAGATTTGCAAGTTCAATACGATAAAATGATTCATCGAGTAGAATCTCTTGAAACCTCTTTTGACAAATACCGTCTTTCAGGTGAAAGAAAATCGGCATTATTACAAGCTGATTTGGATGCAAAAAGTATCGAGTTACAAAGAAAGCAAGACGAATTAACAGAATTAGAATCCGAATTAAAAAACAAGCAACAATTATTAGCAGATAGAGAAAGGAGAGTAAGTGAGTTAGAGGAAATGATTGCAAAACAAGAACAAGCCACAAAATTACTTCGTCAAAAAATTGCAGATGCATTAAAAGGATATACCAATCAAGGATTGACAGTACATGAAAAAAATGGCAAATTATATGTAAGCTTAGAAGCCAAGTTGTTATTTGCAACAGGTAGTACAGTTGTAGATGGAGAAGGTAAAAAAGCATTAATTGAATTGTCCAAAATATTGGAAAACGAAACCAATCTTGAGATTATTGTTGAAGGACATACGGATACAGATAAATTAGCAAGTGCAAATTATCCGCATAATAATTGGGAGTTATCAGTATTAAGAGCAACAGCTGTGATTGATATTTTATTGACTAATTCCAAGATGAATCCAAAGCAGGTTGTTGCTTCTGGTCGTTCAGAATACCTTCCTGTTGATTTGGCTGACAAATCAAAGAATAGACGAATTGAAATCATCATATCTCCTAATTTGAATGATTTGTATGAATTGATCAATAAGTAACTATTCTATAATTTGTAGTTAATACTTACCGCTCAAGGTAAAAAAATCAAATTAAATCCCCTTAAAAATAAGACAGTTATAAAAATTTCATAAAAAAAGTTTAAAAAAAATCACTAATCTGTAGGTGATATGGAATTTTTATATATCTTTGCAATCCAATTTTATAAAGGAATTGGTTCTATAAAGTTCTTTTATTTATTGATATACCATCAAATAAGCCGATGTAGCTCAGTTGGCCAGAGCAGCTGATTTGTAATCAGCTGGTCGGGGGTTCGAATCCCTCCATCGGCTCTTAATTAAGATGGGAGTGTCGCATAGCGGCTATTGCAGCAGACTGTAAATCTGTCGCCTCACGGCATCGCTGGTTCGAGTCCAGCCACTCCCACTTTTTTGCTTTTAAGCGGGAGTAGCTCAGTTGGTAGAGCGTCAGCCTTCCAAGCTGAGGGTCGCGAGTTCGAGCCTCGTCTCCCGCTCAATTAAATAAAAGGCTTTTTTGCCGGTGTAGCTCAGGGGTAGAGCGCTTCCTTGGTAAGGAAGAGGTCACGAGTTCAATTCTCGTCATTGGCTCTGAAGTATATTAATTTGGCTTGATTTTCACTCAGCGATGGGTGAAATTTAGTGTATATATAAAATTGTATTTTTATTAACTAAGTAAACAAAAGAATAAAAGATGGCTAAGGAAAATTTTGACCGTTCCAAACCACACGTAAACATTGGAACAATTGGTCACGTTGACCACGGAAAAACAACTTTGACAGCAGCTATATCATCCGTATTGGCTGGTCAAGGGTTAGCAGAAAAACGTGATTTCTCTGCAATTGATAACGCTCCTGAGGAAAAAGAGCGTGGTATTACAATTAATACTTCTCACATTGAGTATCAAACAAAAAATCGTCACTATGCACACGTTGACTGTCCAGGTCACGCCGACTATGTAAAGAACATGGTAACTGGTGCTGCGCAAATGGACGGAGCAATCTTAGTGGTTGCTGCAACTGACGGACCAATGCCACAAACTCGTGAGCACATCCTTTTAGGTCGCCAAGTTGGTGTTCCAAGAATGGTTGTATTCATGAATAAAGTGGATATGGTTGATGATGCTGAGTTATTAGAATTAGTAGAAATGGAAATCAGAGAATTACTTTCTTTCTATGACTACGATGGTGATAATACTCCAGTTATCAAAGGTTCTGCTTTAGGAGCATTGAATGGTGAAGAAAAATGGGTAGCTACAGTAAACGAATTAATGGATGCTGTTGATACATGGATCGAATTGCCTAAGCGTGATGTTGATAAGCCGTTCTTGATGCCAGTTGAAGACGTATTTACGATTACAGGTCGTGGTACAGTTGCAACAGGTCGTATCGAAACAGGTGTTATTAACTCAGGTGAAGCAGTTGATATCTTAGGTATGGGTGAAGAAAAATTATCTTCAACTGTAACTGGGGTTGAGATGTTCCGTAAAATCTTGGATAGAGGTGAAGCTGGAGATAATGTAGGTCTATTATTACGTGGTATTGAGAAATCTCAAATCCGTCGTGGTATGGTTATTTGTAAACCAGGATCAACAAAACCACACAAAACTTTCAAAGCTGAGATTTATGTCTTGAAGAAAGAAGAAGGTGGACGTCACACTCCATTCCACAATAAATACCGTCCTCAATTCTATTTCCGTACAACAGACGTTACAGGTGAAATCATCTTAACTGACGGACGTGAAATGGTTATGCCAGGTGATAACGTTTCAATCCAAGTTAACTTAATCGTACCAGTTGCGATGGACAAAGGATTACGTTTCGCTATCCGTGAAGGTGGTAGAACAGTAGGTGCTGGTCAGGTTACTGATATCGTAGAATAATAAAATATAAATTAAGAGGAAGTTTTTACTTCCTCTTAATTAATACGGGCTTAGCTCAGCTGGTAGAGTAGTGGTCTCCAAAACCATTGGTCGTGGGTTCGAATCCTACAGCCCGTGCGTAATTAAAATTGTATAAAAGTGGCAAAATTTATAAGCTATATCAACGAAACTGTTGAAGAGTTGGTTCACAGAGTGTCTTGGCCAACTTGGAAAGAGTTGCAAAATAATACAATTATCGTAGTTATTACATCTATCATAATTGCATTGGCTATTTTCGTTATGGACTTTGTAACAGGTATTGTTCCAACTGATGGAGGTAGTTTCTGGAAAGGAGTTTTAGGTTTCATTTATGGTGGTTTTTAATAATTCTAAGTGATGGGTGAAATCAAAAAACTTTGGTATGTTGTAAGAGCCATAAGCGGGAAAGAAAAGAAAGTGAAAGAATATCTTGAACTTGAAATTTCTCGTATGAAATTGGATGCATATATTGGTCAAGTATTAATTCCTACTGAAAAAGTTTTTCAAATGAGAAACGGAAAAAAAGTAAGTAAGGAAAAAGCATACTTACCTGGTTATGTATTGGTAGAAGCTGCTCTTGTTGGAGAAGTTTCTCACGTTATTAAAGGTATTCCAAACGTAATCGGCTTTTTAGGAGCTGAAAAAGGAGGAGAACCTGTTCCAATGCGTTTGTCAGAAGTTAATAGAATTCTTGGTAAAGTTGATGAATTATCAGAAACAGAGGAAGAAATGAAAATTCCTTTTGTTGTTGGAGAATCTGTTAAAGTTGTTGATGGACCTTTCAATAATTTCTCAGGAACAATTGAAGAAATTAATGAAGAAAAGAAAAAACTGAAAGTAATGGTGAAGATTTTTGGAAGAAAGAATCTTTTGGAATTAAGTTACTTGCAAGTAGAAAAAGAAGTGTAAATTTTTAACCGTAGGAGTGAGTTAGACGAATAAAGCTTCCCGTCGCTTGAACTCATGTTTGACTACATAATTTAAATACAAATGGCAAAAGAAGTATCAGGCTTGATTAAATTGCAAATCAAAGGTGGTGCTGCTAATCCTGCTCCTCCAGTTGGACCTGCATTAGGTTCTAAAGGGGTAAACATCATGGAGTTCTGTAAGCAATTCAATGCTAGAACACAAGACAAAGCAGGTAAAGTTGTTCCAGTTGTTATCACTGTTTATAGTGATAAATCTTTTGATTTTATTCTGAAAACAGCTCCGGCTGCTTCTCAAATTTTAGAAATTGGGAAATTCAAAAAAGGATCTGGTGAGCCTAACCGCTCTAAAATTGGATCTTTATCTTGGGACCAAGTTCGTACAATTGCAGAAGACAAACTTCCGGATTTAAACTGTTTTACTGTTGACGCTGCAATGACTATGGTTGCAGGTACTGCACGTAGTATGGGTGTTACTGTAAAAGGTGGAGAAGAACCTAAATCTAAAAATTAATAGTTATGGCAAGAGTATCTAAGAAAAGAAAAGAGATTTTGGCGAAATTTGATTTCTCAAAATCATACAGCTTGGCAGAAGCTAGTAATTTAGTTAGAGAAATCTCTACAACTAAGTTTGATGCATCTATTGACGTTTCTGTTCGTTTAGGTGTTGACCCTCGTAAAGCGAATCAAATGGTTCGTGGCACTGTTGCATTACCTCACGGTACTGGTAAAGATGTTCGTGTATTGGTTTTATGTACTCCTGATAAAGAAGCCGAAGCAAAAGCTGCTGGAGCTGACCACGTTGGTTTGGACGATTATATCGAAAAAATCAAAGGAGGATGGACTGATATCGATGTAATCATTACTGTACCTTCTGTAATGGGTAAAGTGGGTGCTTTAGGTCGTATTTTAGGACCAAGAGGTTTAATGCCAAACCCTAAAACAGGAACGGTTACTATGGATGTAGCTAAAGCTGTTGAAGAAGTAAAAGCGGGTAAAATCGATTTTAAAGTTGACAAATTTGGTAATGTTCACGCTGGAATTGCAAGAGCAAGTTTCCCTGGCGACAAAATCAAAGAAAATGTGAACGAATTGATTCAAACGCTTATTAAATTAAAACCGTCTGCTGCAAAAGGAACTTATATCAAAAGTGTTTTCTTGAGTGCTACAATGAGCCCAAGTGTACAAGTTGATACTAAGTCTATTGTTGCTTAAAACTGATTTATAATGAATAGAGAAGAAAAAGCAAAGTATATAGATGATTTAGCTACTCAATTGAACGACGCTAATGTAGTCTATCTGGCAGATACGGCAGAGTTAACTGTTGAAGCAGTGAATCAGTTGAGAAGAAGATGTTATCAATCTAATATCAGTATTCGTGTTGTAAAAAACACGTTATTGGCAAAAGCGATAGAAAAAGTTGAAGACAAAAACTTTGGTGAATTATCTACAGTATTGTCTGGATCAACTTCAATCTTGTTCTCAGAAGTTGGTAACGCTCCTGCTAAATTAATCAAAGACTTTAGAGCTAAGAACCCTAAACCGTTGTTGAAAGGTGCTTATATCGACGAGGCTGTATTTATTGGTGATAACCAATTAGATGCACTAGTTGCGATTAAAAGTAAGGAAGAAGTTATTGGAGATATCATTGGATTGCTTCAAAGTCCTGCTAAAAATGTTATCTCTGCTCTTAAAGGGCAAGGAGGTAAGATTGCCGGAATCCTTAAAACGCTCGAAGAAAGAGCATAATTTTTTAATAGTAAATTATTTTTGAACCTTTTTAAAATTTAATAAAATGGCAGATTTAAAACAAATCGCGGAAACATTAGTTAACTTGACAGTTAAAGAAGTAAATGAGTTAGCTACAATCTTAAAAGATGAGTATGGAATTGAACCAGCAGCAGCAGCAGTTGCAGTAGCAGCAGTTGGTGGTGGTGCAGGAGCTGGTGAAGCAGCTGCAGAAAAAACTGAGTTTGATATCATCTTGAAAGCAGCAGGTGCTAATAAATTAGCTGTTGTAAAACTTGTTAAAGAATTGACTGGACAAGGATTGAAAGAAGCTAAAGATTTAGTTGACGGAGCACCTTCAACATTGAAAGAAGGCGTTTCTAAAGATGAGGCTGAAGGTCTTAAAAAATCTTTAGAAGAAGCTGGTGCTGAAGTTGAAATTAAGTAATTTGACTTTATACTAAGAAAGGCGTCCGTCATTTTGACGGATGCCTATTCGTGTTTTTAGACCTAAACACACTATAGTGCCCATTTAAATAAACAAAAACGTTTGACATTGGCAACAAAAAATAAATCAACAAGAATAAGCTTTGCTACGGGTAAAGCACAATTTGATTATCCAGACTTTTTGGATATTCAATTAAAGTCTTTCCAAGAATTTTTTCAGTTGGAAACAACTCCTGAAAATCGTGAAAGCGAAGGATTGTATAAGGTTTTTGCTGAAAACTTCCCAATAACGGATACAAGAAATCAATTCGTATTGGAATTTTTGGACTACTTTATTGATCCACCAAGATATACTATCGAAGAGTGTATCGAAAGAGGTTTAACGTATAGCGTGCCTTTAAAGGCTAAATTAAAGTTATATTGTACAGATCCAGAACACGAAGATTTTGAAACAATCGTTCAGGATGTGTACTTAGGAACTATTCCATATATGACGCCTAAAGGGTCTTTCGTGGTAAACGGTGCAGAACGTGTTATCGTTTCCCAATTACACAGATCTCCAGGGGTTTTCTTTGGACAAAGCCGCCATGCAAATGGTATTAAGTTGTATTCAGCTCGTGTAATTCCTTTCAAAGGTTCTTGGATTGAATTTGCAACTGATATTAATAATGTAATGTATGCTTACATCGATCGTAAGAAAAAGTTGCCTGTGACAACTCTTTTCCGTGCTATCGGTTATGAAAGCGATAAAGATATCCTAGAAATATTCGGACTTGCTGATGAAGTGAAAGTTTCTAAAGCAGCTCTGAAAAAATTAGTTGGAAGACAATTAGCTGCTCGTGTATTGAAGTCATGGATCGAAGATTTCGTGGACGAAGATACAGGAGAAGTTGTTTCTATTGAACGTAACGAAATACTATTAGATCGTGAAACGATAATTGAAGATGACCACATTGATATGATTATCGATGCTGGTGTTAAAACAATTATCTTGCATAAAGAAAATGCAAATTCTGCTGATTATGGTATTATCTATAATACGTTGCAAAAAGATACTTCTAACTCTGAGAAAGAAGCAGTTGAACACATCTACCGTCAGTTACGTAATGCAGAACCACCTGATTATGAAACGGCAAAATCTGTGTTTGAAAAATTATTCTTCTCTGATACACGTTACGATTTAGGTGAAGTAGGTCGATTCCGTTTGAATAAAAAATTGGGTATTGACAATACAGAAGAATCAAGAGTATTAACAAAAGAAGATATTATATTAATCATCAAATACTTAATAGAGTTGATTAACTCTAAAACAGATGTTGATGATATCGACCACTTGTCTAATCGTCGTGTTAGAACAGTTGGTGAACAATTGTATTCTCAATTCGGTGTTGGTTTGGCTCGTATGGCTAGAACTATCCGTGAACGTATGAATGTTCGCGATAATGAGGTGTTTACTCCAATTGACTTGATTAACGCTAAGACATTGTCTTCGGTGATTAATTCATTCTTTGGAACGAACCAATTATCTCAATTTATGGATCAAACGAATCCATTAGCAGAGGTAACTCATAAACGTCGTTTGTCAGCATTAGGACCTGGTGGTCTTTCTCGTGATCGTGCAGGATTTGAAGTTCGTGACGTTCACTATACACACTACGGTCGTTTGTGTACAATTGAAACACCAGAAGGACCAAACATCGGTTTGATTTCTTCTCTTTGTGTATTTGCTAAGATTAATAAATTAGGTTTCATTGAAACACCTTATCGAAAAGTTGACAAAGGTTTGGTAAACTTAAAAGATGAACCAATTTATTTAACAGCTGAAGAGGAAGAAGAAAAAACAATTGCACAAGCAAATGCTCAAATTGACGATAAAGGACATTTCTTAACAGAATTTGTTAAAGCACGTTATGAAGGAGACTTCCCTGTAGTAGAACCTACAAAGTTGAACTTGATGGATGTAGGTGCTAACCAAATTGCATCTATTGCGGCTTCTTCTATTCCTTTCTTGGAAAATGACGATGCCAACCGTGCTTTGATGGGATCTAACATGCAACGTCAAGCTGTGCCATTGTTGAAGCCTACAGCTCCAATTGTTGGTACTGGTATTGAAGAATTGGTTGCAAAAGATTCTCGAGTTCTTATTAATTCTGAAGGTGCTGGTGTTGTAACTTACGTTGATGCTGATGAAATCGTTATTAAATACGATTGGAATGAGGATGATAAATTGGTAAGCTTTGAAACAGAAGAAAAACGTTACCAATTAACGAAGTTTAAGAAAACCAACCAAAATATGTGTATCAACTTGAAACCAATTGTTAAGATTGGAGATAAAGTTGAAAAAGGACAAGTATTGTGTGAAGGTTATGCAACGCAACAAGGAGAATTGGCTTTAGGTCAAAACTTGAAAGTAGCGTTCATGCCTTGGAAAGGATATAACTTTGAGGATGCGATTGTAATTTCTGAAAAAGTTGTTCGTGATGACTTGTTTACATCTATTCATATTGATGAATATACATTAGAAGTACGTGATACAAAACGTGGTATGGAAGAATTAACTTCTGATATTCCAAACGTTTCTGAAGAGGCTACTAAAGACTTAGATGATAACGGTTTGATTCGTATCGGTGCTGAAATTAAAGAAGGTGATATCTTAATCGGTAAGATTACGCCAAAAGGTGAAACAGATCCAACTCCAGAAGAAAAATTACTAAGAGCAATCTTTGGTGATAAAGCAGGAGATGTGAAAGATGCTTCATTAAAAGCAGGACCATCTTTAAGAGGTGTAGTTATCGATAAAAAATTGTTCTCAAGAGCAGTAAAAGATAGAAAAGCGAAAGCTCAAGATAAACCAATCTTAGAAGGATTAGATGCTGAATACGAAAAAGATTATACAGCATTGAAAAAACAATTGATCGAGAAATTATTGTTGATTATTGGTGAAGAGAAATCTGCTGGTGTATTCAATAATTTCCGCGAAGAAATAATCAAAAAAGGATCTAAGTTTACAGAAAAGAACTTATTTGCAATTGATTATACAATTGTCAATCCAACTAATTGGACATCTGATGCTCGTTTGAATACATTAATTGGTAGAGTTTTACACAACTTCACAATCAAATCAAACGATGTACTAGGTGCTTACAAACGTAAGAAATTCCATATTTCTGTAGGTGATGAACTTCCAGCAGGTATTATCAAAATGGCTAAAGTTTATGTTGCTAAAAAACGTAAATTAAAAGTTGGTGATAAAATGGCTGGACGTCACGGTAACAAAGGTATCGTTGCGAACATTGTTCGTCAAGAAGACATGCCTTTCTTAGAAGATGGAACACCAGTAGATATCGTGTTGAATCCATTAGGGGTACCATCTCGTATGAACCTTGGACAAATTTATGAAACAGTTCTTGGATGGGCTGGTGATAAATTAGGCGTGAAGTTTGCATCACCAATTTTTGATGGAGCACAACCACACCACATTGATGAATGGTGTGATAAAGCTGGAATCCCTCATTCAGGTAAAACATACTTGTATGACGGAGGAACTGGAGAACGTTTCCACCAACCAGCAACTGTGGGGGTTATCTATATGTTGAAACTTTCTCACATGGTTGATGATAAAATGCACGCACGTTCTATCGGTCCATACTCGTTGATTACTCAACAACCATTGGGTGGTAAAGCTCAATTTGGAGGTCAACGTTTTGGTGAGATGGAGGTTTGGGCATTGGAAGCATTCGGTGCTGCAAATATCTTACAAGAGATATTAACTGTAAAATCAGATGACGTTATGGGTCGTGCTAAAGCTTATGAAGCAATCGTTAAAGGTGACAATATTCCTGAACCAGGAATACCAGAATCGTTTAACGTATTGTTGCACGAGTTAAGAGGCTTATGTCTAAACGTATCATTGGATTAATTTTGAACTAAAGAAACAAACAATAATATGGGTTTTAGAAAAGAAACACCAAAAAAACAGAGCAGCTTTAATAAGTTGACTATTTCCCTAGCTTCTCCAGAACAAATTTTGGAGCAATCAAGTGGGGAGGTTTTAAAGCCAGAAACGATTAATTATCGTACGTACAAACCTGAACGTGATGGTCTTTTCTGTGAGCGTATTTTCGGTCCAGTTAAAGATTATGAATGCCACTGTGGTAAGTATAAAAGAATACGTTACAAGGGGATTGTTTGTGACCGTTGTGGGGTAGAAGTGACTGAAAAGAAAGTACGTCGTGAGCGTATGGGACATATCTCATTGGTTGTTCCAGTGGCTCATATCTGGTATTTCCGTTCACTTCCGAATAAAATCGGTTATTTATTAGGTTTGCCAACAAAAAAATTGGATCAAATCATTTATTACGAACGTTATGTTGTCATTCAAGCTGGTATTGCATCAGGTGTTGATGGCGGCGTTCTTAACCGATTGGATTTCTTAACGGAAGAAGAATACTTAAGCATTTTAGAGTCTTTACCTGTTGAAAATCAATACTTGGAGGATACAGATCCAAACAAGTTTATTGCAAAAATGGGTGCAGAAGCTATTCATGATTTGTTGAGAGGTTTGGATTTAGAACAAACTTCGTATGATTTACGTCACCAAGCAAATACAGAAACTTCTGTTCAAAGAAAACACGAAGCATTGAAACGTTTGCAAGTTGTTGAAGCAATGCGTGAATCTCAAGAACACATTGATAATCGTCCAGAATGGATGGTGGTTAAAGTGGTTCCTGTTATTCCACCAGAATTGCGTCCGCTTGTTCCGTTAGATGGTGGTCGTTTTGCTACATCTGACTTGAATGACTTGTATCGTCGTGTTATCATTAGAAACAATCGTTTGAAGCGTTTGATCGAAATCAAAGCTCCAGAGGTGATTTTGCGTAATGAAAAACGTATGTTGCAAGAAGCGGTTGATTCATTGTTTGACAACTCAAGAAAATCTTCTGCAGTTAAAACTGAATCAAATCGTCCGTTGAAATCTCTTTCTGATTCATTGAAAGGAAAACAAGGACGTTTCCGTCAAAACTTGTTGGGTAAACGTGTTGACTATTCTGCTCGTTCTGTAATTGTTGTTGGACCAACATTGAAATTACACGAGTGTGGTCTTCCTAAGAATATGGCAGCTGAGTTGTACAAGCCATTCATCATCCGTAAGATGATTGAACGTGGAATTGTAAAAACGGTTAAATCTGCTAAGAAAATTGTTGATAGAAAAGAGCCTGTAGTTTGGGATATCTTGGAAAATGTATTGAAAGGACACCCCGTGTTACTTAACCGTGCCCCTACTTTGCACCGTTTAGGTATTCAAGCATTCCAACCAAAATTGATTGAAGGAAAAGCAATTCGCCTTCACCCATTGGTAACGACAGCGTTCAACGCCGACTTCGACGGTGACCAAATGGCGGTACACTTACCATTAGGTAATGCTGCAATCTTGGAAGCACAATTGTTAATGTTGGCATCTCATAATATTTTAAATCCAGCAAATGGAGCTCCTATTGCCGTTCCTTCTCAGGACATGGTGTTAGGTTTGTATTATATTACGAAATCTAAACGTACAACTGAAACAGAAATTGTAAAAGGAGAAGGTGGTATTTTCTACTCAGCTGAAGAGGTAATCATTGCATACAATGAAAGAAAATTAGATTTGCATGCAGAAATTAAGGTAAAAGATTATGACCTTAATATCAATGGTGAACCTGAGTTGATGATGATTGAAACAACTTGTGGACGTGTTTTATTTAACCAAATAGCACCAAGAGAAGCTGGTTTCATCAATGAAGTTATTACAAAGAAATCATTGCGCGATATTATTGGAAACGTATTAAAAGTATGTGGTACAGCTCGTACAGCTAAATTCTTAGATGATATCAAAGAATTAGGTTACGATATGGCTTTTAAAGGTGGTCTTTCGTTTAACTTAGATGACATCATCATCCCGAAAGAAAAAGCTAAATTGGTTGAAAAAGCGGAAGAAGACGTTAAAGAAGTAATGATGAACTATAACATGGGATTGATTACGAATAACGAACGTTACAACCAAATTATTGATATCTGGACGCATACCAACTCTAGATTGACTCAAACGTTGATGGATCAGTTGAAAAACGACCGTCAAGGGTTTAACTCAATCTACATGATGTTTGACTCTGGAGCACGTGGATCTAAAGAACAGATTCGTCAGCTTTCAGGTATGCGTGGTTTGATGGCGAAACCTCAAAAATCAGGAGCTACAGCTCAAGAAATTATTGAAAACCCAATTCTTTCTAACTTTAAAGAGGGATTGTCCATCTTAGAATACTTTATCTCTACACACGGTGCTCGTAAAGGATTGGCCGATACGGCATTGAAAACAGCCGATGCAGGTTACTTGACTCGTCGTTTGGTTGATGTTGCTCAAGACGTTGTAATCAACGCTGAAGATTGTGGTACATTAAGAGGTTTACATGCTACAACATTGCGTAAAAACGACGAAATCGTTGAACCATTGTATGACCGTATTTTAGGACGTACATCTGTTCACGATGTATTCCACCCAGATACAGATGAATTAATCGTTGCAGGTGGTGAGGTTATTACAGAAGAAGTGGCAAGTGCTATCGATAATGCAGGAATTGAAGAAGTAGAAATTCGTTCTGTATTAACATGTGAAATGAGAAGAGGTGTTTGTTCTAAATGTTACGGTAGAAACTTAGCAAATCATAGATTGGCTCAAATTGGTGACTCTGTTGGTGTAATTGCTGCACAGTCAATCGGTGAGCCAGGAACACAGTTGACACTTCGTACATTCCACGTCGGTGGTACGGCTTCTAATATTGCTGGTGAATCAGATATTAAATCTAAAATTGCTGGTAAACTTGAAATCGAAGAATTGAGAACAGTTACAACAAAAGATGCAAATGGATCTGAAGTTGAAGTTGTTGTTGGTCGTTCGGCTGAAATGAAGATCATTGATGAGAAAACAGGTGTGGTTGCAATGCATGCAAATATCCCTTATGGTGCTGAAATGAGAGTTAAAAATAATTCTAAAGTAGCTAAAGGTGATGTTATTTGTAAGTGGGACCCATACAACGCTGTAATCTTATCAGAGGTTTCTGGTAAAGCAGTGTTCGAAAGTGTGATTGATGGTATTACTTACCGTGAGGAAGTGGATGAGCAAACTGGATTTACAGAAAAAGTAATCATCGAATCTCGTGATAAGAAGAAAAACCCTGCTATCCATATCATTGATCCAAAAACAAAAGAAGTATTAAGAGAATATTCTTTACCTGTTGATGCACACATTTCTATCAAAGAAGGTGATGCTATTGAAGCAGGAAAAGTTTTAGCCAAAATACCTCGTAAGTCAGGAAAATCTGGGGATATCACAGGAGGTTTACCACGTGTAACTGAATTATTTGAAGCACGTAACCCTTCTAACCCAGCTGTTGTATCCGAAATTGATGGTATCGCTGAATACGGCAAAGTGAAGAGAGGAAATAGAGAGATTTCTATCACTTCTAAATCTGGAGAAGTTCGTAAATACTTGGTTCCACTTTCTAAGCACATCTTGGTTCAAGAAAATGACTTTGTACGTGCCGGGCAACCGTTATCTGATGGAGCAATTACTCCAAACGATATTTTGAATATTCAAGGACCAACTAAAGTACAAGAGTATATTGTAAACGAAATTCAAGAGGTTTACCGTTTACAGGGGGTGAAAATTAACGACAAACACTTCGAAGTTATTGTACGCCAAATGATGTTGAAAGCGGAAATTATTGATGCTGGAGATACTCGTTTCTTGGAAGGTCAGTCAGTTCATAAAGCTGATATCATGGAAGAGAATGATGAGATTTTTGGTAAAAAAGTAGTTGTTGACGCTGGAGATTCTACCGTGTTGAAACCAGGACAAATTATCAATGCTCGTAAATTAAGAGATGAGAACTCTCAATTAAGAAGAGCTGATAAGAAATTGGTTGAAGCTAGAGAAGCTATTCCTGCAACATCAACACCTTTGTTACAAGGTATCACAAGAGCATCACTTCAAACTCAATCGTTTATTTCTGCGGCATCGTTCCAGGAAACAACGAAAGTATTGAATGAAGCGGCTGTTGCTGGTAAACAAGACTTCTTATTGGGATTAAAAGAAAATGTTATCGTTGGACACTTGATTCCAGCTGGTACAGGAGTACGTGATTTCCAAAAAGTGATTGTTGCTGATAAAGAACAATTAGAAGAAATTTCTAAGAAATAATCTTTATAATAATAACTAGAAATAAACAATGGCGTTCAAATTGGACGCCATTGTTGTTTTAATATTAGTAAATCCGATAATTGTATTTCTGAAAATAAGATGTATAGCTAGTAAGAATGAAAGATAAAATACTATATATAATAGGTTTTGCTTTAGGAATTTTTCCTATTTATTCAATAGTGTTGTGGTTGAATATTTATTATACTCATACAGAATCAACACATTCAGAATTGACTTTAATCTATAATCATGAAATGTTGTTTAATTTAGGGAACGGTTGGTTGTCTCATCTCGTAATAATCACTTGTGGTATTTTGTCTATAGCTTGCTTTGGGTTTTTGATGAATAGAATGAAAAACAAACCTAATAATAAGATTAGAGACCTTAATTATTTGATAAATCTAATTTTGCTAATTATTATTTCTATATTTACGTTTTTAAATTGTTGGTCCGTTTTGTAGAAACGTATATTTACATGTAAATTTAGAAACGATGATAAAGAAGTTTGTATTTATTCTTCCATTTTTAATTTCTCAATCAATCTTTGGATTAAAGCCTGATTCTCTATATGTAAATCACCCAGAATCAATGGGGTTAATATTTCAAACACATAGGATCAGAACCTTTGATAATCAAGAATTGAATTCTTGGATAATAAAAGCAGATGAAAAAGTAAAAAATGGAATTACTTTAATTTTATGCTATGGTGATATGGGAAACATGTCGTATTGGCTCAACCAAGCTGGAGTTTTAAGCCAGGTAGGGTATGATGTTCTAATGTTTGATTATCGAGGATTTGGAAAGAGTTCTGCATTTAAAATTAACCCAGATTATTTGTATTACGACGAATTTGCAACTGATTTAACAACTGTAATAAAATGGGCAAAACTTAATCTAAATTATAAAAAACTTGGATTAATTTCTTTTTCTATGGGAACAATAATGAGCACAATAGCTCTACAATCTGAATCTGTAGATTTCTTTATAGGAGAAGGCTTTGTTTTGAGCCCTAAGAATATTCAATCAAAATTGTATGATTTAAAAAGTAAAAATATTTTACTTCCAGAATCAAGTGATAATTATGATGAAATGGTTAAAAACTTAAAATTACCGATTTTGCTTTTTAGCGGAACGCAAGATTTGGTAACTACTGATAAAGATAGTGAGCAAGTAATATTAAATTCATCTAATGGGAAATTAGTAACCTTTGATGGAAATCATTTAGAAGGTTTTTTAAAGCTATCAAAGGAATACTATGGTCAAAAATACGTTGAAGAGATCAATAATTTTCTCTTATATTAACCAATTATTATATATTTACTAGTAAATGAGATTATATTTTTTTTCATTAATAATTATGGGGTTGTTGCTTTCAAGCAATCAATCTGCGAATAAAAAATCAATTACTGAAGTGGAAAATTCAATAGAAACACCACAAATTGATACAGAGAATACTAAAACTAGTCGAGAAACTATCATTGAGGAGTTAAAACGTTTGCAATCAATTTTTAATTCTAATGATATGGAAGAAATTGCAGGCATTTTTACTTTTCCTATTTCACTTGATGTTCTAAACATTTATATCGATAACGAGCGTTTTGATGAACAAGTTGAAAAAAATGATAACAGAATAACTAGAAGCATGTTCTCTCACTTTTACCGAGATATTTCTACTAGTTTACAGGTTCAGCAAATGAATCTATTGTTTAAAAATTTATTTGTAGATGATTTGTTACACGATGATAATATCGAACATCATGCAATTATCAAAACAGCACCTTGTTATACTTCTTATGGAATTAAAATTGAAGATGACCTAGTCACTTTAACCATTGGCTCAAACTCAAATATAGATTACAAAGGCAAAACAATTTCAGCTTATGAAGTACCAGAAAATGATAGCTCTATGTGTGAATCTGTGCTCTGGTGGGTATTCTCCTTTGATGGAAAACAATTGCATTTTAAAGAAATATTAGCGGCAGGCTAATGTTTTCGGTTAATAATAAAAAAAACCTGAGGTTCCATGCCGCTGTTACACTTTATTTAGCCTCAGGTTAAACTCTGCAAGAATATAAAACCTATCTATTCTATAGACGAATATTTTTTTAAAAGGTTGGGTGTAAAAACAAAAAAAAGGTAAACTTTTTTGTTCACCTTCTTTAAAGAATTTTAACTATTATTTACAAGCTTCTTTCTTTTTAAGCATTTCAGGACCACTCATCATTTCGTAAGGGGCACAAATACTATCTTTTTTTTCTTTAAGTTCTCGCAATTTTTCTACATCCTTATCGGTTAATTCATCAAGTGCTACAGAACTGTATTTTGCTGCTTCTGTATTTAATTCGTCACCGACAGATAAGCATTCACAGAACTGCTTGTCTTTATTTGAACAAGAAATTGCAAGAAATAAACTAGCTAATACAATAATTTTTTTCATCAGTCTTTAATTAAGAATACATAACGAGTAATATTCTTAAGTGCAATTGCTGTACCTCTTACAACAGCTCGTTGTGGATCTTCAGCAATGTGAACAGGTAATTTGGTACGAGCAGAGATACGCTTGTCTAAGCCTCTCAATTGACTTCCTCCACCAGCAAGGTAAATACCTGTTTTATAGATATCAGCAGAAAGTTCTGGTGGTGTTTGTTCCAATGCATTTAAAATTGCTTCTTCAATTTTAGAAATTGTTTTATCCAATGCATGAGCAATTTCAGAATAAGTAACAACAATTTCTTTTGGAATACCTGTCATTAAATCACGACCACGAACAGCGTAATCTGCTGGCGGTTCGTCTAATTCAGGTAATGCCGAACCAACTTCTATTTTAATTTGTTCTGCTGTACGTTCACCCACAAGTATATTGTGCTGACGACGCATGTAATCTTCTATATCAGCGCTAAAATCGTCTCCTGCTACACGAATTGATTTATCACAAACAATTCCTCCCAATGCGATTACGGCAATTTCAGATGTTCCTCCACCTATGTCAATAATCATATTTCCCATAGGCTCTTCCACATCTATACCAATACCGATTGCGGCTGCCATTGGTTCATGAATCAAATACACTTCTTTTGCTCCAGCTCTTTCAGCAGAGTCACGAACAGCTCTTTTTTCCACCTCAGTAATACCAGACGGAATACAAATTACCATTCGAAGTGAAGGATTGAACAAGCTTTTACCTGGGTTAATCATTTTAATCATTCCACGCAACATTTGCTCAGCACTATGGAAATCAGCGATCACACCATCTTGTAATGGTCGAATAGTTTCAATCAACTTATGCGTTTTCCCATGCATTTGTTGTGCTTTTTTCCCAATAGCTACAATTGCTCCGGTTTGAATGTCTTTTGCAACAATAGAAGGTTCGTCAACTACTACCTTATCATTCATGATAATCAAGGTGTTAGCTGTTCCCAAATCGATTGCAATTTCTTGCGTTAAAAAGCTAAATAATCCCATTTAGTATTGCTCGTTTTATTAAATTGGTATAATGTTAATTAGTTTTTACGTAATTCTTGCAAAAAAGTTTCATTTTTTTGTTAAAAATGTAAAATTAATGCTTAAAGTGTCTATTTCCAGTAAAAACCATTGCTAAACCATGTGCATTACAATAATCAATTGATAACTCATCATTGATTGATCCTCCTGGTTGAATAACGGCTGTAATACCAGCGTTGTCAGCAATTTCTACACAATCAGGGAAAGGGAAAAATGCATCAGATGCCATTACTGCACCATTTAAATCAAAATTGAAAGATTTTGCTTTGTGAATAGCTTGTTGCAACGCATCAACACGTGATGTTTGTCCAGTTCCACTTGCTAACAATGTTTTGTTTTTTGCTAGAACAATCGTGTTTGATTTTGTATGTTTTACTAGTTTGTTTGCAAACAACAAATCTGTAATTTCATTTGCAGTTGGTTGTTTGGTTGTTCTTGGAGTTAAATCAGTTGTAGATTCCATTAACAAATCTTTGTCTTGCTCCAAAACGCCGTTTAAAATAGTTCTGAATTGTTTTTTAGGTAATTCAATGTTCTTTTGAACAAGGATGATTCTATTTTTTTTGCTTTCCAATAACTCAATAGCTTTGGCGTCATAACTAGGTGCTATAACAACTTCGCAGAATAAATCATTGATCAATTCAGCTGTTGCCAAATCAATAGCCGTATTGGCAATTAAAATACCACCAAATGCACTTACTGGATCGCCAGCTAATGCAGCTTCATAAGCTTCTTTAATGGTAGAACGGGTAGCTATACCACAAGCATTATTGTGTTTTAAGATGGCAAACGTTGGTTCGTCATTTTTGAATTCACTCATTAACGCAACAGCTGCATCAACGTCTAATAAGTTGTTGTATGATAATTCTTTACCATGTAACTTATCAAACATAGCATCTAAATCACCGTAGAAAACTCCTTTTTGGTGTGGATTTTCGCCATAACGCAATACTTGAGAAGTGGTGATACTTTGTTTGAATGCGTCAATTTCGCCATTGTTGAAGTAATCAAAAATATGGGTGTCATAATTGGAAGAAACATTGAAAGCGTCTCTAGCAAATGCTTTGCGTTGCTCCAATGTTGTTTCACTATTTGTAGCAGAAATGATTGATAAAAATTCAGCGTATTGAGCTTGTGACGGAATAATTACAACGTCTTGGTAATTTTTTGCTGCAGCACGAATCAAAGAAATTCCACCAATATCAATTTTTTCAATAATATCAGCATGAGAAGCTCCTGAAGCTACTGTTTGCTCAAACGGATATAAATCAACGATTACTAGATCCAACTCGGGGATTTCATATTCAGTAATTTGAGCTTGATCTTCAGCCAAAGAACGACGTGTTAGTATTCCTCCAAATACTTTTGGATGTAATGTTTTTACACGTCCACCAAGAATTGAAGGGTAAGAAGTTAAATCCTCTACTCTTTCTACTGGAATTCCAAATCCTTCGATAAAAGATTGTGTTCCACCTGTTGAGTAAATGGTTACCCCATTTTGGTGTAATTGTTTGACAATAGGTTCTAATCCTGTTTTATCAAATACGGATATTAATGTTGATTTAATTTTTTTTGTTGTGTTCATGAAATCTAACTAAAAAGAAAGGGCAAAAGTAGCTATTTTTTAAGAGAATACTAGGAAAAAAATGATTTATTTTTTAAACTTAATAAGAATGTAACCGAAAGGTATAAATCCGTAATAAAATAAGCAAAAAGTGCCTGTAGTTTATTTTCCTTTTACTCTTTTCATCACAAAATTATAGGCCAAATAATCTCTATTGGGAAAATCGAGGACTAAGTCTTCTTTTGTCTTGTAAACAATTGTCATTTGAGATGCTTTTCCATTGGTAGGAGTTAATTTTGCAATGTTTTTATTATCAATCACATAAGTACCTTCTTCAATCAAATTCAATGGATTTCCATTAAAATCGAAATAGATTTGAAAGTTATAGGAACCCGATTTTGATTTTTTACCATCACTCGAAAATCGCATTTCCCCATAACACGATGGATGAGTTTTTAAACCATCGTAATCTGTAAGTGAGAAATTATCAGGAATCCAATATCCACTTATTGCCCGATTGTTCTCAATTTCTTTAGAACAACCTACCAATAAAATTAAGAGAAATAGTATCCCAACAGTTTTCTTCATTTATTGAATGACTAATTTTTAATTTTTATTATCCCTTTTTGTAGTAGTATTTTGTTTAGTTAGTTTGATTGTTACTGCGATAAGATACTTTTTCTTCGCATTAAAACACAGCCAAACTCATCATTTGCATTCCAATTTTTAATGAATCTGGATCGATGTCAAACCGTGAAGAATGGGCTCCAAAAGTAATACCATTTTTTTCATCTCTAACTCCAATTCTAAAAAAACAAGCTGGAACTTCTTGAGCATAATAGGAAAAATCTTCCGATCCCATCCGTATTGCTAAATCTTCTACTTTGTCAGCGCCTAATAAATCAATTGACTTTTGTTTTAATTGGGCAGTTAATTCTTCATTGTTTTCAAGAAACGGATATCCTTTGCTTATTTCTAACTCTAAAGTTGCTCCATTTCCTTCAACGATGGCTTTTGCTTGTTGTTCAATCAACGAAAGTGCTTCTGCTCTCCATGCTTCGTTCATGGTTCTAAAAGTTCCTTTTAACACTGCTTTTGCAGGTATGATATTGGTAGCGCCTAAAGCTTCAAAGTAACCAAAAGTGAGTACACATGGAATTTTAGGGTCTCTTCTGCGACTAACAATCGTTTGTAAATTTAACACCAATTCAGCTCCAATTGTAATAGGATCAATGCATTGATGAGGAGTGGCTCCATGTCCACCTTTTCCATGAATGGTAATGTAAATTTCATCGCAACTTGCCATGTATAATCCACTTTTAAATCCAGTCATACCTGCAGGTAAATCTGGAAACACGTGTAAACCGTATATGGCTTTAACTTTTGGATTTTCCAAAGCACCATCTTTTATCATTAATGAAGCACCTCCTGGGTTTTTTTCTTCTCCTGGTTGAAAAATTAGTTTAACAGGTTGAGGCAATTGCTCTTTTAGCTCATTTAAAATTTCTGCCACACCTAATAGAATTGAAGTGTGTGCATCGTGACCACAAGCATGCATTACACCATCCACTTTGGATTTGTATGGAACATCGTTTTCTTCTTGAATAGGTAGAGCATCCATATCAGCACGCAAAGCCACAACTTCCATTCCTTCAGCATGATGATTTGCTTTAATTAATCCTACAATTCCTGTTCCACCCACATTCATTTGATGCGGAATGCCCAATTCCTTTAATCGTTCAGAAACAAAGTGCATGGTCTCGTGTTCCTGATATGACAACTCAGGATGCTGATGGATATATTCACGATATCCTTTTATTTTTTCAAACAATTCTTCTGATCGTTTGACAATATGTGTTTTCAACTCATTCATGAAGTGTAAAAGTAATAAAAAGAATGTAAAAAATAGTTTCTTTTATTCACTTTGGAATGATATTTGAATAGAATTGATTATATTAGTAGTAGTATTCTTTTATATGGACAAAAAAATACAAGAAGAAATATACAGAACGTGGAATAAAATCGGCAAATTCAAGTCAGTTGATGATTATGAACAAGAAATTTCTTTGCATAAGAAATTACTTGAAATAATGCATGTTGGCGATTTTTACTATTTCATTTTTGCTCCTCCAATTAATGAAATCCAATACACATCTCCATCATTTAAAACTATTTTGGGTTATGAAACAGAAGATTTGACAATGGAGAAATTTTTATCAATCATCCATCCCGATGACTTGCCTTTTTTTCTTGATTTTGAATGTACTGTGGTCGATTTTAAATTGAGATTACCACCAACAAAAATCATGAGCTATAAGACAAGGTACAATTATCGAATCAGAAAGAAGAGTGGTGATTACATCCATATTTTGCAACAATCTACAACCGTTCAAACGGACGAAGATGGCGCTGTATTAAGAAATTTGGTCATCCATACCGATATTTCTCATTTAAAACGAGCAAATGACACCAAGATGAGTTTATCTTTTATTGGTTTAGGAGGTGAGCCATCCTTTATTGATGTAACGCCAAGCCAAAAATTCATTGAAATGGCTTCTGTCTTATCTCCTCGTGAGAAGGAAATTGTACAATTAATTTCTCAAAATAAAAGTACTAAGGATATAAGTGTTTTATTGAATATTAGTGTCGAAACAGTTGCCACACATCGAAAAAATATCAATTCTAAAACAGGAGCTAAAAATGCACTTGAATTAGTGATGTTGGCATTGGATAAAGGATGGATATAAAAAAAAGCTGACCAAATAGGACAGCTCTATATATGTGATGTGGATAGGTTGCTTCTCTGTGATAGATAATGCAAATTTCTATGTGACAAATATAGGAGGACATACTTATCTTCAAATACCCACTAATGGGTATTTTTTAATAAAATTCGTCGAAACAACTAGTAAAACAACTATTTTTGACCTAAAAAATGAAAATTTATACACTTGTACTCATTTTGATGACATTCTTTCAAATTTTTGCACAGGATAAGACAGCCTACGTAATCTTTAACGAAAAAGGGAAAAAAGTTAGCTATAAAAAATTACTGAAATCGGTATCAACTACTTCAATTACATTTTTTGGAGAATTTCACAACAACCCCATTGCGCATTGGTTGGAATATGAATTAACCACAGATTTGGCAAAACAAACCAATCATCAAATTACCATCGGTTTTGAAATGTTTGAACAAGACCAACAGCAGCTTTTAACGGATTATTTAGCCGATAAGATAACTACTAAAACATTTGAAGATAGTAGTCGCTTATGGACTAATTATAAAACGGATTATAAACCAATTATCGAATTTGCTAAAGAAAACAACATCTTTTGTGTGGCTTCCAATATACCGAGAAGATTGGCAAGTATCATTTATAAGAAGGGAAGAGCAGCACTTGATTCATTGGAGCAAGTTGATTATTCTTATATGTGTGACAAAAATTATGCAGTCGATACGACTTTATCGCAGTATCAAAAAATGTTGAACATGATGCCAGATCATAATAAAGGATTGAATTTTATCTATTCTCAAGCTAGTAAAGATGCTACTATGGCTAAATTTATTGATAAATATTGGTCAAGTTATCCGTCAACTCAATTTATTCATTTCAATGGTGCATTTCACACAGATTTTGATCAGGGTATTATTTGGTATTTGAAAAAATACCGACCTAATTTAACTTACACAACGATAACAACGGTTGAACAAGCAGATTTGAAAAAATTGGATGAAGAACACATTGGACGTGCACAATTCATCATTTGTGTAAATGAGAAGATGACAAAAACACATTAACGTGTACCGCTTTAACGAGATAAATAATCAAAAAATTTTAATGTCTTTTCTCAATTGGGGAAAGGGACACCTATCTAGGTCAATTGATATTTGTCGAAAACTTGCAGGGCAAAACAATCAATTATTCATTGCTTGTGAATGGGAAGATTTCCTTGTTTTGTCGGAGTACATTTCTAACACTACTCATGTTTCTTTAGCCAATTATCCATTTCAATTTTCGGGTAGTGGAAATTTTGCAAAGGATTTATGGAAAAGCAGAAAAAAACTGCAACAATTTATGAATTTTGAGCAAGTTGAGCTTGAAAAACTGGTTATTCAACATGCGATTACTTTGGTTGTGTCTGATCATCGGTATGGGTTTTATAGCAAACATGTTCCGTCTATTTTTATCACCCATCAATTGAATTTAGCATTGAAATGGTGGCAGTTTCCAGCACAATATATTCATAACAATTGGTTAAAAGCATTTTCTTTTATCTGGATTGTAGATGATGAAAAAGAGCGGTTAGCAGGAAGGTTGAGTGATAATAAAAAGTGGAAAAACAGTCAGTATATTGGCTATTTTAGCCGTTTTGATTCAACTGATGCTAACTCAAAAACGTTAAAAATAGGTGTTTGTAATGGCCCATATCCATACAACCAACACTTGTTGCATCAATTGGAGTTAAATTCATCATTGGATTTCATTATTTCGAGCCTTCCCAGCAATGATAAACGTGTTATTCATCCCAACACGTGGAAAGAAGCAGATGTGTATTTTTATCAAGCGATAGAATTGCATGGATATTGTGGTTATTCCACTTTGATGGATATTCAACGATTAAATTGCAAAGGAGTTTTGATTCCTACTCCAGGTCAATCGGAGCAAGAATACCTTTATCGATTGCATTACAATCATTAAAAAAGTCGTTTCTCCTGTAGTAGAAACGACTTTAACAACGAAAAATTTATGTTGTGTGTTTGTAGAATGCTATTTAGCAAGTTCTTCTTTAACAATAGCAGAAATGACTTTTCCGTCAGCCTTTCCAGCTAGTTGTTTCGTAAGAACACCCATCACTTTACCCATGTCAGCTGGACCAGAAGCACCAACGTTTTGAATAGCATTTTTTACTTCCGTTCTAACTTCTTCATCGGATAATTGCTTAGGCATGTATTCTTCAATAACTTTCGCTTGAACTAATTCTTCATCAGCTAAGTCTTGACGATTTTGTTCAATGTATAAATTGTATGTATCAATACGTTGTTTATACAATTTGAGAACTACTTTAGCAGCTATTTCATCGGTTACTTCACCAGCGCCCGAAGTAGCTTCTAACAATAGTTTTGATTTGATATCACGCAATGCCGCTAAACGTTCTTTATCTTTAGCCAGCATTGCGGTTTTAATATCAGCATTAATTTTATCTGTAAAACTCATGTTTTTTTAATCTACGTTGTCGTGTAAAAATGAATTTCCACTTCTCAATTTTGCTTCTCCGTTTTCGTTCATTTCAACACCGTATCTTGAAGTTGTTGAATCAGCACTATAGTTGGCATTGCTTTCAATTGAGATATTTCTTCTTGTAAAAGCGGGTTCTTTTTCAAATTCGATAACACCGTCAGCTTTTTTCAAACGAGCAGTGTATTCTTGAATTCTACTCATTCTTTCTTGTTGCTTACGTTGTTGCTCTTCTGGAGAAAGAACGTGTCTTTTTTCTACTGGAGTTTCAACATCTAAACCACTTTCTGGCGTTTCATCGTCCAATGTATAGCGAATTACTTCACTGGGAGTTGATTCAGAAACATTTGTAGGTGTTTCTACTGGTGTATTAAAAGTTGTAGTTGATACTTCCCAATCAAAATTGATTGCTCCTTGTTCAGAATTATCATCATCCAAGTTTACTTTTTTTACTTCACCTACTGGTTCTGCAGGAGATTCTGTAAATATAGGTTGATCTACTACTTTTGTTTCAGTAGTAGCCTTGATGAATGGTTCTTCTTGTTCTGCTGTAACTTCTTTTGCACCGCCCCAAGCTACAGTTGCATCAGTTGGAGAGGACATTGGAGCTTTAATTTCATTTTTTGGTTCTTCTTCCAACACTTGTCTGATTTGTTCAGGAGCTTTTTCAAACCCAGTGATTGGAGATGAAGAGAATCCAGTTGCAATGACTGTTACACTCAAATTATTTCCTAAAGAAGCATCGTATCCATGACCAAAAATAATTTCAGCAGTAGATCCTGCAGCTTCTTGGATGTAATCGGTAATGTCAGCCATTTCATCCATAGTTATTTCAGCATCACCGTAAGTAATGTTTAACAATACATAGTTTGCGCCATGAATGTCGTTATCATTTAACAATGGAGAAGACAATGCGTCTTGTACCGCACGGATGGATCTATTTTCACCTTCAGCAAATGCACTACCCATAATAGCAACACCTGAGTTACGAAGAACAGTGTTGACATCGTTTAAGTCTGTATTGATAATTCCTGTTACAGAAATTACTTCAGCAATACCTTTAGCAGCAACTGCCAACACATCGTCAGCTTGTGCAAAAGCATTGCTCAACGATAAATTACCAGTTAATTCACGTAAACGCTCATTGTTGATAATCAATAAGGCATCTACACTTCTTCTCATTGCGTCCAAACCTTCTTCAGCTTGTTGACGGCGTTTTCTACCTTCAAAAGCAAATGGTACAGTTACAATTCCTACTGTAAGAATACCCAATTCTTTTGCAACACTAGCAATAACAGGAGCAGCACCCGTACCGGTTCCACCACCCATTCCTGCTGTGATAAACACCATTTTAGTCTTATTTGAAAGAAAATCTCTGATTTCATCAATGTTTTCTACTGCAGCATTTTTACCTATTTCAGGAATAGAACCAGCACCTCTACCCTCAGTTAGAGAAGGTCCTAGTTGAATTTTGTAAGGTACAGGCGAAATATCTAACGCTTGCTTGTCCGTGTTGCAAACGATAAAATCTACACCAATAATACCTTGATTAAACATGTGGTTTACAGCGTTGCTACCACCACCACCAACACCAATTACTTTGATGATTGATGAGTTTTCTTTAGGTAATTCAAATTCCATTCTTTTAAATTTTCGTTGTTGTTGTCTTTGTTAGTTTATCTTTTCAATCATTCTTCATCCATGAAGAAATCTTTGCCAAGGTCTTTTCCTTTTGCGAGCAATGATTCAAAAAATCCTTTTCGCTCTTTTACACGTTTAGGTTCTTCCTTTTTAATAGGTTCCGTTTTGTTTACTTCAATCGTGTTTTCTGTTGTTGGTTTTGTTCTGCGATCGATGTCATTGAAACCAGTCAATACCAAACCGATACCTGTTGAGTACATTGGACTTGCAATTGTTTCCAATTCATTTGTATTGGCCAAATGTTCTGTAGGTAAACCGATTCTTGTGTCTAATCCAGTAACGTATTCAAACAATTGTTTCACGTGTTTTAATTGAGCACCACCACCTGTTACAACGATGCCGCCAATTAATTTTTTCTTCAAACCTGAATTAATGATTTCATAATCAACCAATTCAATTATTTCTGACATTCTTGCACCAATGATACCTGCCAAATTTCTAACAGATATTTCTTTTGCTTCACGTCCTCTTAATCCTGGAATGCAAACAATTTCATTTTCTTGGCTTTCACTTGGAAGTGCAGAGCCAAATTTCACTTTCAAACGCTCAGCTTGTTTGTGCATGATTTTACATCCTTCCTTAATATCTTCTGTTATAGAATTACCTCCAAAAGGAATAATTGCTGTATGTTGAATGATTCCATCGTGGAAAATCGCAACATCGGTTGTACCACCACCTATGTCAACCAACACAACACCTGCTTCTTTTTCTTCAGAAGACAATACAGCTTCGGCCGATGCCATCGGTTCCAAAATCATGTCTTTCACGTTGTAACCTGCACGAGAAACACAACGAACAATATTGGTACAAGCACCAACATTTCCAGTAATGATATGGAAGTTAGCTTCTAAGCGAACTCCTGCATGTCCGATTGGATCTTTAATTCCTTGATGGTTGTCAATGATGTATTGTTTAGGTATCACCTTGATGATTTGCTCTCCTGGAGGCATCAACATGCGGTACATATCTTCTTCCAATGCATCTAAGTCTGTTTGAGAAATTTCGTTATCAATATTGATTCGCGTCAACATTCCTCGGTGTTGCATACTTTTGATGTGTTGACCAGCAACTCCAACATATACATTGCGAATTGCAAGTTCAATCTCACCATTATTACCTTCTACAAGTGCTTTAGCTTCTTCTATTGCACCTTTAATTGATTGAATGGTTTTTTCAATGTTTTCGACAACACCTCTGTTTACCCCAAGAGATTCCTTTTGTCCGATTGATAAAATTTCAATCTTTCCAAATTCATTACGCTTTCCTACGAAACAAGCTATTTTCGTAGTTCCTATATCCAATCCTACAACAATTTCTGACATACTTTTCGTTATTCTTTTTTCTTACAAACAATTTGTTTATCGTATTTGAGTGAAATTTCACTGTATTTATTCCATCCCTCAAACGGCACCGCCTCTTTGTAAAATATCTTTAATTTTTCTATTTTCTTTTCAATATCCTCAGTAGTATAAGCTGTTCCAAAGATAATTTGTTGATCTCCAATGATAGGAATTAAGACAAAATCACCATTGTTTTTCAGGTGAATTTGCCCTATCAAAGACCTCATTAGTGGATCATTACAAACATAATTTGAAATTCGATACACATCATCAATTTTTCGAATAGTTTTCAAACTATCATTGTTAATAATTGTTGATATATCTTTTTCGTTGAATTCCAAAGGATTATCGGTTGTTACAATCAGTACTCGTGCTGAATGATCGATGGAATTATTGATTTTATACCCGTCAGAATCAATGAAATAATTTTCTCCAGATGGGTTAAATATGTGTGCAATAGGGCTTCTAAGCTCGATGGCAATCGACCAATTTCCTCCAAAAGAAGTATAAACTTTTACATCTTTTACTTCTTCCATTTTTCGGATAAATCGCTCGATGTTTTCGGGTTTAAGTTCCTTTACTTTTTGGTTAACAAAGATTAAATTGTTGCGTTGTAAACGTGTTTGCAACTCATCTTCCGTTAACAATGAATTTTCACCATCAACACTGATTTCAACGTTTGGTTTATCCAATGGCAGATTTTGCAATGCTTTTTGAGCATAAATCAACAGTTCTACAACCCCAATTGCAGCTATCGACCAAAGTGCTATTTTAATCCATTTTTTCACGCAATGCTTTTGTCAAAGGTTCTACAATCCTGTCAATATCTCCAGCACCAATCGTTAAAATAACGCCTTCATGTTGTGTTTTCAAATAGTCGATTACTTCTGCTGGTTTTAAAAGTTGCTTGTTTTTATTGGTCAATTTATTGACAATGCTATCGCTTGTTATGCCTGGTAGAGGTTCTTCTCTGGCTGGATAAATGGGCATTAAGATGGTTTCGTCAAAACGGGATAATTGTTCCACAAAACCATCAAAAAAATCTCTTGTTCGGGTAAACAAATGAGGCTGAAAGACGCCTGTTATTTTCCGATTGGGGTAAATTAATCGTATGGAATCGATGAGTGCTTTTAATTCTGTTGGGTGATGTGCATAATCATCGATGTAGATTAATTGTTGTGTTTTTATGTGGTATTCAAAGCGTCGTTTAACACCTTTGAATGTTTTTATTCCCTCTACGATTGTTGGTAAATCAATTCCTAATTGATAGCACAATGCAATACAAGCTACTGCATTTTCGGCATTGTGTTGCCCTGGAACACCTAATTCTACATCCACTAAATTTTCATACGGTAGGGTAACATCCATTAAAAATTTTTCATTTTCATAGTGAAGATTGTGCCCGTTGAAATCTGCTTCACTGTTGCCAATTGCATACGTAAATGTATGTGCTTTAGTTGGGAGATTGAGTCCGTATTTTTGTATCACAAAACCATTTTCATGGTGCAATTCGGCATACATTTTAAAGCCTTCTCTAAAGTGTGATGGATCGCCATAAATGTCTAAATGGTCAGGATCAGCAGAGGTAATGATGCTTGAAAAGGGTGATAATCGTAAAAATGAACGGTCAAATTCATCTGCTTCTATCACTGTATAGCGAGAAGTAGGATTGAGCAATAAATTGGAGTTGTAATTGGTTGAAATACCTCCTAAAAATGCGGTACATCCTTCAGGTGTTTGGTGCAAAATGTGTGCCAAAAGTGTGCTTGTAGTTGTTTTTCCGTGCGTTCCAGCAACACCAAGTCCTTTTGATGTTTGGGTGATTAATCCAAGTACTTCTGATCGTTTCACTAATTCAAATTCATGGAATTGAAAATGCATTAATTCACCATGATTTTTTGGTATTGCAGGCGTGTAAACAACCAATGTATTTGTTTTATCGGAATATTCCGATGGGATAGAGGAGTTGTAATCTTCGTAATGAATTGAAATACCTTCGTTTTCTAAACTTTTTGTTAGCGGTGTGGAAACCCGGTCGTATCCTGCAACATTTTTTCCTTTGGACTTAAAATAACGTGCTAAAGCAGACATTCCAATGCCACCAATACCCAAAAAATAGATGTTATCAAACTGGTTTAAATCAATATGTAATTTTCTAATTTCCATTATTTATCTGCTATTTTTACTATTTCTGATACGATGTCCTTTGTTGCATTTGGTTTTCCTAATTGAGCGATGTTTTCGGCAAGTGTTTTTTGTTTTTCTACATCTTCAACTAACAAAATAGCCTCCGAGACTAATTTTTCTCTTGCTTCAATGTCTTTGACTAAAAGAGCTGCATTTTTATTGACTAAAGCCATAGCATTGTGTGTTTGATGGTCTTCGGCAACGTTTGGTGACGGTACCAAAATGACAGGCTTATGAACCAAACATAATTCGGACACGGAAATAGCACCTGCACGAGAAATAATGGTGTCTGCCAATGCATAAGCTAAATCCATTCTGGAAATAAACTGAGTTAAATGCACTCCCTGCAAATTTTTGTCTTTTAAGCGAGCACTTAAATCATCGTAATACAATTTGCCACATTGCCACAGTACTTGTATTCCCTTTTCTTGAAATTTGGTTAATCCTCCAATGATAGATTCGTTTAATGTTTTTGCACCAAGTGAGCCACCAATAATTAAAATGGTAGGTTTGGATTCGTCTAATTGGTAAAATTGAAAAGCTTCGTTTCTTTTACCGTTTATTTGAGTGACTTCAAATCGAACTGGGTTGCCTGTTAGGACGATTTTATCTTTTGGAAAGAATTTTTCCATTCCTTCATACGCCACGCATAATTTGTTGGCTTTTTTAGCTAAAAGCATATTGGTTTTACCGGCAAATGAATTTTGTTCTTGCACCAATGTTGGGATACCCAATAAAGCTGCCATTTTTAAAGTTGGCCCAGAAGCGTATCCACCAACACCTATAACGATGTCAGGATTGAAGTTTTTAATTGTTTTGCGAGCAATTAAGAGGCTTTTGATAATTTTAAATGGAAGTACAAAGTTTTTTAAGGTTAACTTTCGTTGAAACCCGACAATTGGTAAACCTATAATTTTATAGCCAGCCTGAGGAACTTTTTCCATTTCCATTTTTCCCTCGGCACCAACAAAAAGAATATCAATTGAGGGAAATTGACGTTTTAACTCGTCAGCTATTGCCACTGCTGGAAAAATATGTCCACCCGTACCACCTCCTGATATGATTACTTTTTTCATGCTTCTGTATCTGTTGTTTTAGATGTTGCTTTGTTTTTTGATTGTTTTGCAGCTATGCTCTGAATCATTCCCAAGGAAATACACGTGACAATCATTGCAGAACCACCCATTGCCAATAAAGGCATGTTTTGACCAGTTACAGGAAATACACCCGTACAAACAAGCATATTGACCGAAGCTTGGGTGAGAAATAGTATTCCGATACCCACGCATAGATAGGTTTCAAAAAGTGTTTCTGCCTTTAACCCAATGCTTAATATCCGAAAAAGTAAAACCATGTAGATAAAGGCCAGTCCGATTGCCGATAAGAAACCGAATTCTTCCACAAAAGAAGAGTAATAAAAATCAGCGTAGGCTTCTGGTAAATATTCTTTTAACTTTCCATCGCCAACACCTTGTCCAAAAATACCACCGTTGTATATTGCTAATTGAGCATTTACTACTTGAGCATTTTCTGCCACATTTTTTTCGGTATCGACTTTGTTTAATATTCGATTTTCCCAAGTGGTATATCGGGGTAAAATGTTTAATTCTGGTAAAGCTTTGTGGATGATAACGACTAAGAAAACAGCTCCAAACACAACGCCAAATATGGAAAATATGCGAGAAAATGGGAATTTTCCAACAAATAATAGAATTATCGACAGCATAAAAACAATTGCAGCTGTCGAAAAGTTATCCTTAAAGATCAGGGCGCAGACTAAGAATATTGGAAGAACAATTGGTACAAATCCTTCCTTCCAGTTCATGAAAACGTCTTTCTTTTTCACTAATAGGCGTGATAAATACATCAATAACGCAACTTTGGCGAAGTCGGATGCTTGGAAAGTTAGTCCAATAAACGGTACTTTGATCCATCTTTTAGCATTGTTTACTTCACCCGGCATTAAAAGTGTCAGAAAGAGTAGTCCGATTCCTACAATAAACACAAATTTAGATATTTGAGAAAAATATTTTGGATCTCTTTTGTGCACCCAAAACATGACCACTAAACTGATTAGAATGTAAATAAAATGTTTGAATAAATAGCGAAAAGGAGTGCCACCTTCAACTTTTACGAGGATAGGCACAAAACTAAACACGGTTAAAAGCGAAAATGCCAATAAAATGAGTGTAATTATCCAAATCACACGATCTCCTTCTAAGAGATTGAGCAATCTTCTGGTAGAGAAAATGGTTGATGGAGTAATTACTTCGTCGTTTGCCATAATTTACAATTGATTAATAGCTAAGAAATCAAAAAACTTTTTCTTATCGTGTTCAAATTCAGCTCCCTCACTACAGAAAAGAACCACTCCTCTGTTTAATTTGCAGTTTTCCAATTCATCCAATGTTTCAGCAACACTATCGGCAATTATAACAGTTGCAATCGGTTTAAAAATGGTTAGATTAAAAGCGTGCAACTTATCATTATAAGCAAGCACAGCGTGTATGTTAGGTTTTAAACTTGAATCATAATCCATTATTGACATAGCCAATGATGAAGGAGCAACAAGCACAACAGGAAATGGAAAAGCATGAATCGTAGGAGCGATTAAATGAATTTCAGGATTTGACCATGAAAAGACATCCATTCCCCATAATTTTCCATGCGGGCGAATAGATTCACTCATTGCTTGATTGAGTGCTTCTTTCCTTGTTTCCAATAAATTACTTTCAGTTGCAGTTAGGTTTGTTTTCTTTTCCATACGAATCTTTTGACGATTAACAAACAAAAATAAATGATATGGAGGTTCAGTTTAAAGCATGTTACAATTGATTATGAACATACGTATGGTAATAACGTGAGTTCGATTAAAAAGACTATTTGAAACTTGTTGTGTATTTATATCATTCAAAATATTTTTATTCAAACAAAAATGATTAATTTTATAGTATGAATGAGCAACGGCAGATTTTTACGCTACGGCAGGTGGTTTCTTCAATTCGGAAAACAATTGAGGAACGCTATCAACGTACGTATTGGATAAAAGCCGAAATGCACAAACTAAATTTGTATCCGAGTGGTCATGCTTTTCCTGAATTGGTTCACAAAGAAGATGGTAAAATTGTGGCGCAAATGAATGCGTCGATTTGGAAGCATAACCTACAAAAAATCAACCAGCAATTTGTACAAGTATTGAAAGAACCGGTAAAAGAAGGTACAACACTGCTATTGTTGGCAAGAGTTTCTTTTTCTGAAACCTATGGAATTAGTTTACAAATTTTAGACATTGATCCAAGTTATACACTGGGAGAATTGCAACGTGAACGCCAAGAAACGCTCTTGCGATTGCAAAAGGAAGGCTTGTTGAATAAAAATCAACTAGTTTCTTTTCCATTGTTGCCTCAACGAATAGCCATTATATCAGCAGATACAAGCAAGGGTTTATCGGATTTTATGAAAGTACTGAATCAAAATCAGTTTGGTTATTGCTTTTTTACGCATCTGTTTTTTGCCTATCTACAAGGTGATGTTGCCGTAACTTCTATTTCCAATCAATTACTAGCAATTGAGAAAGTAAAACACCATTTTGACATTGTTGTGATTGTTCGAGGTGGCGGTGGAGAGGTTGGTTTGTCGTGCTACAACAATTATGAACTTTGCAAAGCGATTGCCAATTGTTCGCTTCCTGTTTTAACGGGTATTGGGCATTCAACCAATCTAACCGTTGCAGAAATGATTGCTTATAGAAATGCAATTACCCCAACAGAATTGGGTGAATACTTATTGCAAGTCTTTCATGAATTTAGCGTACCAGTTGAACGAGCGGTAGAAAAATTAAAGCAATTGCCAAAATTGATTTTAGAACAAAATAACCTCGTTTTTAATCAATCGGTTAAACAATTAAAATTAAATGTTCAAAACAATCTGTTAACACACCACAATAAATGGCAAGTGATTAGTCGAAAATTGAATTCACGGACGGAATTATCCATTCAGCGACAACAGGAGCGATTGGGATTTTTAAAACAAAATCTATCTAATTTTTCAAAAAGATTGTTTGTTGAAAAGCAAAATTACCTCAACGATGCCGCATTGTTTTTAAAGCAAAACACATCAAAACTCCTTCAAAAAGAAGGTGATGAAATTGTGGTGTTGCAAAGACATGTTCAATTGCTTGATCCAAAAAATGTATTGAAAAGAGGGTATAGTATTGCCCGATTCAACAACAAAACGATTCAAGCTGGAAATCTCCCAAAAGAACATGAACAAATTGAAATAGAAACCTATCATTACACAATAGCGGCTGTGTCAACGGCTATAAAAGAAAATAAAAAAGAATAATTTATCCCATGGCAGAAGAAATAAAATATACCGAAGCATTTGAAGAATTGCAACAAATAGTTGCCGATTTAGAAGATGGAGAAATCTCCGTTGACGAGTTATCAATCAAAATTAAAAGAGCTTCTGAATTGATTAAAATTTGCAAGAAAAAATTGGTTTCAACAGAAGAAGATGTGAATCAAATTTTGAAGGAATTGGAGGAATAGCTGGAGCCGTTATTTTTTCAAAGGTGTCGCTCCTACGGAGCACAGGTTTTGATCTTTTTAGTCCCAGAGGGACGAGACCTTTGTAGAAAAATAGTCTAAAAAACAACCCTATTCCTTAATTTAATTTTTAACATCCTTGTTCTTTTCCATTATCCATTTTGATAGGTAACGTGTGCTCATCAATGAATGGTGTTGAACAATTTGTGAAAAATAGTTTTGCTGTCGAATGGTTGAAACATTTTCCAGTAAATGACGTATAACTAAAATAAAAGCATCTTGATAATCAAGTTGATTAAAATGGGTTTTTAGCAGTTCAAAACCTTTCTTTTGAAAAGCGAGCCATTTTTCTTTGTTGGTGTACAAAGCAAGTGCCTTTTGTGCAAATTCATCCCAATCATCAGCAATGCAATCATTCCAAGAATGATCCAAAAACAAGCCTTCTGCCCCAATTGATGTGGTGATAAACGGAACTCCTTGCTCCATTGATTCAATGATTTTTCCTTTAATTCCTGCACCAAATTGTAGAGGCGCTAAACTTATTTTAATAGGTGAGTAGATTGCCTCGATAGATTTTACATGACCTGCAATAGCTACCTTTTTTGCCATATCGGAATATCCCGATATGGTGTGGTCTTGATAAGCGCCAACAATCGTTAACTGTGTGTTTGTCAGCTCCTTACTTATTTTCTCCCACAACCCTTTCTTTAACAACACATTGATGGCATCTGCATTTGGTTCGTGTTTGTAATTACCAATAAATAAAAAATCTTTTTTATTGTCAAAGTCTATTGACTTATGCGTTGCTTCACAAAAAATAGGTAAATAATAAAGCAATGATTTTGGTAGTTGCATTTCAGTTGTCAGCAATTCCATTTCGAACGGAGAAATAACAAGCGTTAAATCGCACCGGTAAATGGATGCCAATTCACGCATTGTATCTTTGTTGTGAAAATTCAACGATTCAATTTGATTGGCAATTTGATTGTTTTGTTTGACAAATTCATGTCGTGTTCTTCTGAGGAAATGCAAATCCTCTGAATCGAGTATTCTTAGTGCATTCGGGCATTGCTCAATGATTCTCCAACCATACTGTTCTTCCGTTAAAAATCGATCAAAAATGACGATAGCAGGGTTCAATGACGAAAAAAATGCGTCAATTGCATCATCATTTAAAACGATAGTATGCGTTGTGATGTTAAAATTGGAAAAATCTATTTCGTTACCTGTTAATTGATTGGCACAAGCAAAGTGTATTTCGCCGATGGATGAAAAAAGCTCAATCAACTGCAACATTCTTCTTCCTGCAGCAGAAGAGGAAGGTTCTGGCCATACTTTTCCAATGATTAAAACTTTCATATCAAATCGAATGAGAATACAAAAATAGCAATACCTTTGTTTAAAAAATCGAGAATGCAATTAATAAATAAAAAAATAGTGTTAACAATGGATATTGGTGTTCATGGTAATTTGTTTGGAGGAACACTCATGTCATGGATTGATGAAGCTGCAGGATCATTTGCAACAGAATATTGTATGACACCCCACATGGTGACATTAAAAGTTGGTGAATTGTTGTTCAAAAAACCACTAAAAGTTGGAAACCACGTGCGATTGTATGGAGATGTAACAGCCATTGGCACTACTTCGATTACAATGAATATTGAAGCTCGAAAACTAAATGTTTACAGTGGAGAAGAAGTAGTAGTTTGCACAACTTCCATTACGTATGTGCAAATAGATGATGATGGAAATCCAATCAGCATTCGCAAAAGTGTAAAAGAAAAATTTGCGAGTGGGATAACGTGTGGGTAAGAATGTTTTTCCTGTTAATTAGTTACTTGATTAAATTAATTTAAAAAGATTAAAAGTTCTTTTGAGGTAAGTTCAATTAATAAATGCGACAAATGGTCACACAAAAACCGAAGTTTTGAATCTACTAATTGCTGAAATTTAAAAACACAACCCCATGAATCTCACCAATTCTCAATTTATCCTATTCAAAACCGAAGACGAAAAAATTTCTGTAGATGTTCGTATGAACGATGATCGTTTGAAAAATTTGGGTGGTGGCGGTTATTGGAAAGAATTATTGCAACGCATACAAGATATTCGTGCTTCGGAAAAAGTGTTTTATCATCATGTTAACAAAATAAGTGGGAAAACTTCTTTTGTTGTGCAATAATCGTTTTTTAGAAAACGTTATTTTAGCTACCAATAAAAACTATTTATCGTAAAAGGTAATTAGACAAATAGTAGAAAATGAAATTTATTCTTAGTTTATTGCTTGTTGTTGGATTGGTGTTTTCCGGATCAGGGCAACGTAATTTGGTACCTGGTAAAGGAAAAACTAAAAAAGATTTTTTTGGTGGAGAAGCTGATTTTAAGGAATACAGACCTTTTGGTTTGCAATTGTCTGCTGGACCAACATTTACCATTCCAACTCGTCCGCGACCAATTACAAGCGACTTTATAACTCCAGGAGGTGTTTTTCAACGAACGACTACTCCAAAAGGAATTCCAGGGGTATTGGTAGAGGTGGGAATGATTCATTTTCCAACAAAACGTTCCAAATTATCACAAAAACTGAAATATATTTTTGTTTCTTACATCGATTGGGGAATCGGTTTTAAAATGTTGAATGGAACAGAAACAACGCGATTTACTAAATTAGACCCAATTAGTGGTAGTGAAATTTCTACTGAAGAACAATCAGGAGTGTTTAACAATCTATTTGTTACAGCAAGAGTGGCTGTTCACAAGAATTTCTACATCGGAAAAAAATACTTTATCGATAATGGATTTGGGGTGAACGTTGATTTTAATTTTAATAGAAAACCAACAGGATACACGCCTTGGGTAGAAAATACAGGAACAACTACTCATTATTTTCATCAACCACTAATGGCACATATTCACTATGAACTGGGGTTTGGCTTTCGATTGAGTCGTAGAAGTATGTTGATTCCTTCTGTTCAAGTGCCCATTTTTGGGTTGTATGAATGGAGAAAAGGCGCATCCGATTTTAAATGGTTTGATTCCAATTACTACCCAATGTCGGTGAAGTTGAAATGGACTTATTTGTTTGAGAAAAAAGTAAAAGGTTGCGCGCCTGCTCGTGTAAACGACCAAGATAAAAACACCATGAAAAATCAGTGATGAAACGTATTTATTTTTTAAAAACCTGCTCTACCAATCAGCGTATAGTAAAAGAACTGAATACGGTTGGTTTTGAACTCATCAATATCAAAGAGCAAAATATTGATGCTTCTACACTTGATTGGTTGGCTAAAAAAGTTGGTTCTTATGAGGCTTTGTTTTCAAAAAAGTCTGTAAAGTATAAAACTTTAGGACTGAATGAAAAACAACTTTCAGAGCAAGACTTTAGAAAGTGGATATTGGACGAATATACGTTTTTAAAACGCCCTTTCATACTCAACAACGACGAAGTATTTATTGGTAATTCAAAAGAAACTGTTGAAGCTGCAAAATTGTCGTTGAATAAATAACGATATTTGCGACTTTAAAAATCCGAATGAATAATAAGTTAAAAGCTCATATTGCTCTCTTTTCTGTTAATGCCTTTTATGGTGCTAACAACATTATAGCAAAAGATGTCATGCCTACTTATTTAACGCCCAATGTTTTTATTGCTTTTCGTGTGCTTGGTGCAACAACGCTCTTTTGGTTGATTTCACTATTCACAAAGCGTGAAAAAGTAGCGCGTAAGGATTTGTTTCTACTGGCTATTTGTGGAATTTTTGGAGTAGCCATCAATCAATTGTGTTTCTTTCATGGGTTAAACCGTTCTTCTGCAATAAATTCGGGTATTATTATGACCATTAATCCTATTGCGGTAGCGATAATGGCTTATTTTATTTTGAAAGAATCGCTCAATGCAACAAAAATTGTTGGAATTTTTATCGGAGCCATCGGGGCCAGCTTATTAGCGATACAATCAAATGGTGGAAATGAAAGTACGCTTCTTGGTGATATTTTATTGATTATAAATGCGTTGAGTTACGCCGTGTATTTAATTATCGTAAAACCATTGATGAGTAAATACTCCGCACTAACTGTCACTACGTATGTG
Organism: Crocinitomicaceae bacterium; assembly: GCA_023957475.1. GTDB lineage: Bacteria > Bacteroidota > Bacteroidia > Flavobacteriales_D > Crocinitomicaceae > Taishania. The sequence continues at coordinate 277,619 of JAMLHA010000001.1, forward strand.
TTTACGTTTGGTGCGATGTACGTGTTTATCTTTCCTCAAACCTTAATGGATTTTTCTGTTATTGATTTTTCTATCATTCCATGGGACGCTTGGTTGCGTATTCTTTATGTAATTGTTTGTGTTACCTTTTTAACGTATCTACTGACCATGTATGCCATGAAATTTGTAAGTGCGAGTGTGACAAGTACCTACATTTATTTGCAACCAATATTGGTTATCTTTTTTGCTTATTTCTTTTATTACATTGGCTTATCCGCCGATAATACCAAATCCATTACGAGTATAAAAATAGCATTGATGCTGGTCATTTTCTTAGGAGTTTATCTGGTTATTCGATCCGAAAGTATTGGCAATAACATTCGACAAATAAAAGAAAAGGTAAAGGCACGTAAGTAAATCTGGCTAAAATCCCCAAACAATGTTTGCAAAGAAATTTCTTCCCATTCTTGGTATGCGGTTCCAATCTGCAAAAGTGCTGTAATAGGTATCAAGTATGTTTTCAATACCCGCTTTGAATGTTAATTGATGACGTTTTACAGAGATTTTATAAGCTGCCGAAAAATTAATAATAGCATAAGCAGAAACAGGTGTTTCTCCAAAATCGGATGAATAATCTACTTGTTTTGTTGCGCCCACTACTTCTAACTGACCTGCAAATCCACCATAATTGCACGCAACAGATGAGGTGTAGCTAAAAGGCTGTATCATTGGTAAGTTCAAGTTTCTATCTCCAATACCTCTTCTATAACTTATACGGTTGTTCCAATTCCAATGTTTCACAAATTGGTATTCAATGGTTAAACTACCGTTTAAAAGATGTGCATTTTTCAATTGATTGTATAGTTTTACGCCGTTTGCTCCAATAGTCATAGCGCTTAGGTTACTATCTGGCTTTCCGATGATGTAATTCATCAAAAAGAAGTAATTGGCAGCAAGTTTTAGCGTTACTTTAGAGGTGATAAAAGATGCCGAAGTATTGAAAGAAATGGATTGCTCATTTTTCATCAATGGATTTCCAACGTAATCGTATTTGTCAAAACTGTTGAATAAATAAAAACCATAACCTTCAGAAACACTTGGTGCGCGTTCGCTGTAACCAATTCCAGCAATGTATTCCCAATAGTTTTTCTTGTATTTACTGTATTTAAAATTGACAGCACCTCTTGGTAAAATTCTTGTTTTTTGAGGTTCCAACAAAGGATAGAAAATGGCAAGACTTTTATAACCAAAATCGTCATACAGTTGATTGTGGTGAATGCCCAACCCCGCATTTAAGTCTGCTTTCCAATTTTCTGTTAACGTAAAAGTAGCTTTTCCATAAGCATCGACGTAAGTTGTGTTAACTCCAGGCCACGTCAACATAAACATTTCATTTTCATTAGGATCGTTTGGATACATGGTCATCTCCGCTATGGATTGATTGTGGTGACCACTTAAATTAAATTGCCAATCAATGGAATTTGTTTCATCAAACCCTTCTAATAACGAGTAGAAACCGATTGTTTTTGTCCAGCCCGGCATATCCATTCGAATAGGAACAATTGGGCGTTTTGAATCATCCATGATATGTGTTACATCGTTGTAATAGATTTTTGTACGCCACAAATGAAGTTTTTCGGTAATGTGATGTTGTGAATATTCAATGGATCCAATGAGCGCTTTTGCAGTCGAAACATCCATTGGTAATGCAGGGTAACCAACATTCAAGGCGTGGTCGTAAATAAACGTCCCTTCCAATTGATTGTGTTCTCCCAATTTCACTCCCAAATTTGCAGCTGTATTGAATTTAGTGTATTGCGAATAGAGTACTTCTTTTCGTCCACCAGCTTTGTAATTAGCTGCATCTCTAAATGTAAAATCTACGTCCGTATAGAATTTGGGGAGAGAATATGAAAGACTTGTACCTGCAATTTTTTGTAAGTTATTGGATTCTATCCCCAAAAAAACCATTCCATTAAAGTTGTTTTCACCAAAACCAGCTTTTTTTCGGACTAAATCCATACTTCCAGCTATCGAAGCACCTGTTGATGAATTATTAGCTCCACCATGCACTGTTGCTTTTTCTAAATTGGTTATTTCAACATACGACGTGACAGGGTCCATTTTGTCGGTACAAGCACCATAAATACGCATTCCATCTATGGTAATCACACTTCTTTCGGTTGACATGCCATTGATAAGCGGTTCCGAAGCATAACCACCCCGTTGAATCAAATTAACAGCATCTATTTTGGATAAAAAACCTTCTATTCCTGATAATGGTTTAGCCATTTTATCAGCCACTGTTTTTTTTGAGAAAATAACTATTTCGTCCAAATTTTTCATCTTTGATGAATCTATATGAATAGTTGAATCCACTTGTGAGAAACCTACAAACAGTTGCATACATGCTATAAGAAATGATATGCTGTTTAATCTAACCATAATGCTAAAACAAGAGCCTCTACTTAAGAGGCTCTCTATAAAAAATTAAAATTCTATTGTGAAATAAATACTGCTTTGTTCAACACTTCCTGTTATTTCTTCACCTTTAATGACTGTGTCTGCATTGTCCAATACTTGTAAGTTAATTCTCCAAAAACCAGACATGGTTAGATTTAGTTTACCATAATAAAATTCATCACTTCCTTTTGTTAGATTAACGTTATTAGGAGAGGTGTGATTTCCCATGCTTGGCATTCTTGGGTCAATTTTTACAGCATAATTAGGAACAAGTGAGAAATTGGACATAGATTCCATTTTATAAAGCAACATTTTGATGTCGTTTGTTCCAACATCTGGTTTTTTAGGCTCAACCATCGTTAAAATGTATTTCACACCGTCACTTCCAGTAAATGTTTGAACGATACGGTCGGTTGCTTCGTTTACAACGATGACTTCTGTAACATTTTTTTCAACACCATTGATGGTGTAGTTGAGGGTTAAATCCCAGTATTCACTTGAGTTTGTAGCCATTTGAAATACAAGGTACCCTTGGTAATAAGAAGCACCAGATACTTTTGTGATGGCTGAAGTAGGGCATGAATGTGACATACTCATCATGTGCATCATCGGCATCCAAGTGAAACTTGCATTTTCTACATAAGATCCAGCTGCATTTTTAAGTTTTATTTTTAAAAGATTGTACCCAGTTGTGAATGCACCACTTTCTGTGTATAGTTCAATGGTGTATTCACCATCATTGATTGATTTTGCTAATATATATTCTTCAACCTCTTCTTTAAATTGACAAGTGCCGTTGTCTTTTTTTGCTTTGACACTGTAGTTGATCGCGTTTTTATCTGTACAACCTTCTTTTTTACAAGAATTAAAGGTAATTATAGCCACTACCAGTAGCATATAGTTTAATATATTTAATGATTTCATAATTTATTTTATTTATAAGATTCCTTTTGCAATGGTATTAGCTACCATTACTTTTTAGTTAATACTGAAAAGTTTCTCAATAATTGAGTTGAATAAATTATGCGAAAATGGGCGGTTTTAGTGATGAAATTGTTGATTCAAAAGAATAACAATTGGAGTATGAAGGAATAATTTCTTGTTTTTGCTCCGTAAATTTGCATTTTAAGTAATCTTGCAAATCAATAGTTTGAACAAGTGCTATAATTTCTATTTGAAGTTTTTTTAACGTATTATTGGTTTCTTCGTCGTGTTTTTCCTTTTCCATTTTTGAAATGGCACATTTACCATCACAGTGCATTTCGGGGTTGTCTTGGTTTTCACAAAAAAGGGTAACGAATAAATCTTTGTTGCAATTGTAAATAGAAGAAACAACGGTATTCTTTACTATTCCAAAGAAGAATGAAAGTATAAGAAAATGGACTACTATTTTCTGAATTGTTTTCAAATTTACAATTAGATTAAAGTATAACGGTACAAATATACGACAAATATAATACCAATTCAATTATGATTAAAGATTTTTTTGTCCTTTTTAAGCTTATTTTAATTAATGTATTGATTATCAAATGGTATAGGTGTTTTTTGTGATTTATTTTTTACGATTATTAGTGTGTGCAATAAAAAAATAAAGACGAAAACTTTTTATTGATAAAAGTCAGTTCTTTTAAATTTATTTAACCCGTTTAGTGGATTAAATTGTTGATAACTAAAAAGTAAAAAAGCCATGCATTAAACTGAAATTCAGTAATTTAAAACATTCTTAACTTTTTAAATTATGCATGACTTAAAGACAAATTTCGACAAAATTTATGAAATAAGCAACTCCGTCCTGTCAAGTTGTTTATTTGATGGTAACATTAAGGTTTACCGTCATAAACCAAAAATGACTGATATTGAAATAATTACTCTTTCGATTTGTCAAGAAGCTTTAGGGATTGACAGTGAAAATTTCTTTTGGTCAAAGTTAAAAACTGATTATTCACAAGTGTTTCCAAACTTGATTCATATAACGCGTTATAATTATAGGAGAAAATACCTAAATGGATATATTCAAAAAGTTAACACTGCATTATCTTCGATTCTAAATGAAGGTGAAAATGCCTATATAGTTGATTCAATGCCTATTCCTATTTGTAAGAATAGTCGTGAAAATAGATTGAAGATTTGTCAGGAAAACTTTGAAACAGCACCAGACAAGGGATATTCTGCGGTTAATAAACAATACTTTATTGGATATAAACTTCATTTAGTTATTTCAGTTCGAGGTGTTTACTCTTCTATGAATTTATCTAAAGCCAGTGTTCATGATTTAAAATACTTAACAGATGTAAAATATTCCGGATTAAATAATTGTCTTCTTTTAGGAGATAGAGGGTATTTAAGTTCTTCTCAACAAATTGATTTGTTCAACTATGCCAAAATTGATTTACAAACTCCAAAAAGAAGTAACCAAAAAGATTTTGAAGAGTATGCACCTATTTTTAAATACAATAGAAAAAGAATTGAGACAACATTTTCGCAACTCACAGACCATTTATTAATGAAAAGAAATTACGCTAAATCATTTACAGGGCTGACAACGAGAATAATATCTAAAATGACAGCGGTAACAGTTTTGCAATATATTAATCATAAAAATCAAAAACCATTAAATCACATTAAGCATGCTTTGGCTGGGTAATTTAATCCACTAAACGGGTTTTATTTATTAAATTTGTATTTTATTATGATTAAAATCACAATAATCAGCTTAAATTTAAACTTATGATACGATAATTTACAGTAGGTTTGGCGCTAATTGCATGTGCATTCAATAGCGAAGCTCAGGTGACGATTACACACACTTCTTTGCCACAACCAGGAGATACATTCGCCATGCATTATGATGCTAATCCAACAATCAACTATGGAATTGCATCTCCATCTTCGCAACATTTTGATTTTACACAATTACAAACAACGACGGATAAATATGCAGCCTATGGTATAACAGCCAATTTACCATTTGCAAGCGAGTATCCACAATCAAATTTATACACGTATGGTCCTTCTGTTTTGTATGGTGGTCCGGGTGCTTCTGTTCCATCTGGAAATGGTTGGATGTTGTTTCGAACTGATGTAAATGGAATGGATGTAATCGGATATCGTACAGATAATGGAGGAAATGATATATCTACTTTGGAAAATCCTCCAAGAATGTTGATGCGCACACCTTGTACATTGGGGTTGCATGAAACACAAGATGCTGTTTGGACTTATACATTTGATGTTGTTCCTACAAACGCAGATACTATTTATAAGAGTTTTAGTCACACAGAAATTACTTGTGATGCATGGGGAACATTGAGTACACCTATTGATAATAACATAAATGTTGTTCGTGTACATAAAAATACACTTGTTGTTGATTCCGCTTATGCTGTTGTTGGAGGTACGGTTTATTGGAAAGGTGAAATACAACGAGTGCTAACAAATAATTATGATTTCTACACACCAGACAAACGTCACCCGATTGCAACGGTTTTTTGTGATGCTGTAGGAACTATTCAAGGTGCAGAATACTTGTATTATTCAGATTTATATGCTGAAACGGAGGGGGTAGAAACGGACGATTTCAGTATTTATCCAAACCCAACTTCTGATTTTGTCTATATCGATTTTAATTATTCATTGGCGCAGTATGAGTTGTACAACCTAAATGGTAGAAAAATCCATCAAGGAGAAGTGGCTAAAAATGTACCAATCGACTTTAGTTCTTATGAAAAAGGTATTTATATTTTGATACTGCAAACAAGTCAAGGGGTTGTTATGAAACGAATCATAAAAAACTAAACAATTAATTCTATTGTTATTTCAATTATTGTTAATTTAATAATGGTAATTGATAGTTTTGTTAAATAATTAAATTTTAATAGACAAGCAAGTCCTATTTAATCATTTTAGCTATCTTTGCATAAGATAAAAGATAAGGTCTATACATAATTGGATACAATATAGTACTGCACGATTCTTTTTAACTTTAACAACTACAACGAAAACTTACATACAAATTACATTTTGTAACTAGTTTAAAAAATGAACAGAGAAGAATTAAAGGCAGAAATTCTTAGGATTAAGAAAGAAAAAAATACAGTTATTCTTGCGCATTATTACCAAGAAGAAGATATACAAGAAATTGCTGATTTTGTTGGAGATAGTTACGGATTATCCGTTGAAGCATCTAAAACTGAAGCTCCTGTGATTTTATTTTGCGGAGTTCATTTTATGGCTGAAACAGCAAAAATATTAAACCCAGATAAAAAAGTATTACTACCAGACTTAAATGCTGGTTGCTCACTTGCTGATGGTTGTAAATACGACGATTTTAAAGCATTTAAAGACGAACATCCAGATCATGAAGTAGTGATGTACATCAATTGCTCAGCTGAAGTAAAGTCAATAAGCGATTATATTTGTACCTCTTCGAATGCTGTAAAAATAGTCAACTCTATACCTGCTGATAAAAAAGTAATTTTTGCACCTGATAGAAATCTTGGTAGGTATGTAAAAAAAGCAACAGGTAGAGATTTGGTGTTGTGGAATGGTAAATGTATCGTTCACGAGGCTTTTTCATTTGATAAAATCATGAAATTAATCCTCGAATATCCTGAGGCAGATTTGATTGCTCATCCTGAATCAACAGAAGAAGTGATTGAATTGGCTCAATTTGTTGGTTCAACAGCAGCAATGATTAAATACGTTAAGGAATCTCCAAAAGAACAGTTTATCATTGCAACAGAGGCGGGAATCTTACACAAAATGAAGGAGGGAGTGCCAGAAAAAACACTTATTCCAGCTCCTGTTGACGAAGATAATACCTGTGCATGTAGCGAATGCGCATTTATGAAGATGAATACACTACAAAAAGTTTATGATTGCTTGGTAAATGAATCACCATCTATTGATTTAACAAAAGAAGTGATGGACGCAGCTCGATTACCTATTGAACGAATGATTCAAATTACCGAAAGTGCAAAATAAGAATAGCGAGATCATAGTAATTGGTTCAGGAATAGCTGGATTGTCATTTGCAATTAACATTGCTAAGCGTATTCCTGATTGTACCATCAATGTCATTACAAAATCAGAAGTAGCACTTTCCAACTCAAATTTTGCACAAGGCGGCATTGCTGTTGTAACAAACCTCGTAAAAGATTCGTACGAAGCTCACATACAAGACACGTTGGCAAGTGGTGGCGGTTTGTCAAAACCTTCTATTGTTAAACTGGTTGTAGAAACAGCTTACGATAGACTCAAAGAATTAGTAGAATATGGTGTAGAATTTAACCATACTCCTAATGGTGAGTTTGATTTGGCACTCGAAGGCGGGCATAGTCAACACCGTGTTGTTCACGCATTTGATAATACAGGAGAACACGTGGTGAAGTCATTAATACTTAAAGCAAAATCCATACCAAATATTCAATTTTTTGAAAATCGATTCTGCATTGATTTATTAAAAAATACTGAAGGAGCAGTGAAAGGAACAAGTGTTCTGAACCTACAAACGAAAGAAATTGAGATCTATAAGGCGAAATTGGTGATTCTTGCATCTGGTGGTTCTGGACAAGTGTATAAACACACTACCAACCCTGATGTAGCAACTGGTGATGGTGTGGCAATGGGTATGAAATTAGGTGCATTGGTGGCTAATTTAAACTTTATCCAATTTCACCCAACTGCTTTGTATGAAGAAAACAAACCACGATTGGACTTGTTAACTGAGGCAATCAGAGGTTTTGGTGCATATATTAGAAATAAAGAAGGCAAACGTTTTGTTTTTGATTACGACCCAAGAGGAGAATTGGCAACACGTGATATTGTTTCAAAAGCTATTTTTAGTGAATTGAGAAAAAGTGGAGATGCTTGCGTATATCTTGATTGTAAGCATTTGAACACGAAGGATTTCAATGAAAAATTCCCTCAAACAACGAAAAATTTGCATTCAAAGAATATTGATATTACCAAAGATTTGATTCCAATTGTTCCAGCTGCACACTATCAATGTGGTGGTTTAAAAGTGGATGAGGTTGGTCAAACAACAGTAAAAGGATTGTTTGCAATTGGAGAATGTGCCGAAACAGGTTTGCATGGTGTAAATAGATTGGCGTCAAATTCTTTATTGGAAGGGTTGGTGTTTGCACATGAATCTGCTGAATACATTGCAAAGCATTACAGCGACTATTCTAACGCATCAACTGTAGAAATACCAAATTACCAATTGGAAGAATCAAATGATGCACAATTCATAAAAGAAATTAATCAATTGAGAAATACAATGACCAAATTCGCTACTATTTCTTCGAGTTTAGAAGATTTAGATACAGCTATTGAAGCATTGAACGATATAAATAAACAGGTGGAATTATTGAATAATGACAATCAAATCTCTGAACAACGACTAATTTTTAACAACTTATTGGTAAATGCGTTAGCAATTACAAAATTTAAGAGATTACATTTTTTAAATACAAATAAAAACCACACTTTTGAGAAACACTAATTTAAATTAATAGAAATTAACATGGAAAATAAAAAAACAAATCGTTTAAGAACATTAACAGAGCCATTTAAAATTAAAGTAGTAGAACCTTTAAAAGTAACTACAGAAGAATACCGTGAAAAAGCATTAGCTACTGCGGGTTACAATACTTTCCTTTTAAGTGCAAAAGACGTATTTATCGATTTATTAACTGATAGTGGTACTGGTGCCATGAGTGATCATCAATGGAGTGCAATCATGCTTGGAGATGAGAGTTATGCTGGTGCTAGAAGCTGGGAGAAATTGGAAGCGGTAACAAAAGACCTTACTGGAATGCCGTATGTGTTGCCTACTCACCAAGGGCGTGCTGCAGAACGAATTTTGTATTCTACAATTGGCGGAAAAGGAAAGTTTTTCATCAGTAACACCCACTTTGATACAACAAGAGCAAATATTGAATTTGTAGGCTCAACAGCAATCGACATTGTATGTGAAGAAGCTCAAGACAACCAATCAGATGCTCCTTTTAAAGGGAATATTGATTTGAAAAAATTAAGAGCGTTAATTGCAGAACATGGGAAAGAAAATATTGCAGCTGTTATTATGACGGTGACTAATAACTCTTCTGGAGGTCAGCCAGTTAGTATGGAAAACTATAAAGAAGTAAGAAGAATTTGTGATGAAAACGGTCTCTTTTTAGTTATGGATGGTTGCCGTGTTGCAGAAAATAGTTACTTCATTCACCATAGAGAACCAGGATACAATACAAAATCATTTAGAGAAATTGCACAAGAAATGTTCTCTTTATCTGATGCTTTTGTTATGAGTGCCAAAAAAGACGGTTTAGTGAATATGGGTGGATTGTTGACATTGAGAGATAGTGAATTAGCTGTTCAATGTAAAAACTTACTAATCATTTCAGAAGGATTTGCTACTTATGGTGGTTTGTCTGGAAGAGATATGGAAGCTTTGGCTGTTGGATTAGTGGAAGTTTTTGACGAAGATTATTTACACTACCGTATAAAAAGCACAACCTATCTAGGAGAAGGACTTCGTAAAAAAGGAATTCCTGTAGTATGGCCAATTGGAGGTCACGCTGTCTATATAGATGCAAAAGAACTTTATAAAAATATACCTTTAAAAGAATACCCCGGACAAGCATTAGTATGTGACTTATACCTTAAAGGAGGCATACGTGCAGTAGAAGTGGGGAGTGTGATGTTTGGTAAATACGATGAAAACGGAGAATTGATACCTGCCGAAAAAGAATTAGTCCGTTTAGCTATTCCTCGACGTGTTTACACCCAAAGTCACATTGATTATGTGTTAGATGTATTTGATGATATCATTGAAATGAGAGATCAAAAAACAAGAGGATTTGAAATTACCTATGAACCGCCTTTTTTAAGACACTTTACCGCCAACTTTAAACCTTTGTAGAGAGTAAAGAATAAAAAATAAATAATATGGCGATTAAAATAGAAAAAAGATCGTGGGCTGAACCATACAGAATGAAGATGGTTGAGTTGTTGAAAATGACAACCAAAGCTCAACGAGAAAAAGCGTTAAAAGAAGCAGGTTACAACACGTTTTTGTTGCACGCTGAAGATGTTTACATTGACTTATTAACAGATAGCGGTACCAACGCTATGAGTGACCGTCAATGGAGTGCATTTATGACTGGTGATGAGGCTTATGCAGGAAGTAAAAGTTATTACTTAATGGAAAAAGCAATTCAGCAATTTTATGGTTACAAATATGTTGTACCAACGCACCAAGGTAGGGGAGCAGAAAACTTGTTGTCACAAATCATGATTAAAAAAGGAGATTATGTTCCTGGTAACATGTATTTTACTACAACTCGTTTGCACCAAGAATTGGCAGGAGGTACTTTTGTAGATGTAATTTGTGATGAAGCTCACGATGCACAAAGTGAATTTCCGTTTAAAGGAAATGTGGATATCTCTAAATTAGATGCACTTGTTAAAAAGCACGGTGCTAAAAAGATTCCTTATATCTGCGTAGCAACAAATGTTAACATGGCTGGTGGTCAACCGATAAGCATTAAAAACTTAAAGGAATTACGCGAATACACCAATAAACATGGAATTAAGATTGTTCACGACATGACACGTGTTGCAGAAAATGCATTTTTCATTCAACAACGTGAAGAAGGATATAAAAATACATCCATTAAAGATATCGTAAAAGAAATTTGTTCGTTAACTGATGCTGCAACTATGAGTGCTAAAAAAGATGCACTTGTTAACATTGGTGGTTTTATGGCTACAAATGATTGGGATGTTTTTGAAGAAGCTCGAAACTTAGTTGTAGTGTACGAAGGATTGCATACTTATGGAGGTTTGGCTGGACGTGATATGGAAGCAATTGCTGTTGGTATCAAAGAAAGTGTGAGTGACCACCATCAAAAAGCAAGAGTTGGTCAAGTTGAATACCTTGGCAAACGAATGGAAGAATTTGGTATTCCTTTAGTAAAACCTTTTGGTGGACATGGTATTTTTGTGGATGCGAAAGCGTTTTTACCTCATTTGACACAAGATCAGTATCCTGCACAAACATTGGCCGCAGAAATTTATGCTGATTCTGGTGTGAGAACAATGGAAAGAGGTATTATTTCCGCAGGAAGAAAAGCAAATGGAGAAAATTATTATCCAAAATTAGAATTAGTACGATTTACTATTCCAAGACGCGTTTATACACAAGCACACATGGATGTGGTAGCTGAATCAGCGGCTATGGTTTATGATAGAAGAAAGAAAATCAAAGGTTTGAAAATGGTTTACGAACCAAAATATTTGAGATTCTTCCAAGCTAGATTTGAAAAACTTAAATAGTAAAACAGTATGATTACATCTCAACTTATTTCTCCAAATAGCATTGCTATAATTGGAGCTTCTGAGAATGCAAGTAAACCTGGTGGAAAGGTTTTGCAGAATATACTAGAAGGCAAATTTAAAGGCCCTGTATATGCTGTTAATAAGAAACCTATTTCAATTAAAGGTGCTACGTATGTGTCCGAAATTGAACAAATAAAGCAGGTGGATTTAGCAATTATCTCTATTCCTGCCAATCAATGTTTGGATGCTATAAAGAAGTTAATTCAGATTGGTGCCAAAGCTTTTATCATCTATTCAGCTGGGTTTTCTGAGGCTGGTGAAGAAGGTATAGCAATAGAAAAAGAAATAATTGATGTAATCAATAAAGCAAATGCAACATTGATAGGTCCCAATTGTATTGGTGTCATCAATGATGTTTATAAAGGTGTGTTTACAACACCAATTCCTCAATACGACAAGTTAGGTTGCGAATTGATTTCAAGTTCTGGAGCAACTGCTGTTTTTATTATGGAATCGGCATTGGGAACTGGGTTGAAATTTTCTAACATTTACTCAATTGGAAATGCTTCTCAAACTGGCGTTGAGGAAATTTTGGAATACATGGATCAAACATTTGACCCTCAAAACAGTCCAAAAGTCAAGCTGTTGTATTTAGAACACATCAAAAACCCTTTTAAATTTATAAAGCATGCAACTTCTCTTCGCAAAAAGGGTTGTCGCATTGCAGCTATAAAATCTGGTTTCTCAGAGGCGGGAGGAAGAGCAGCTTCCTCCCACACTGGGGCTTTAGCTACTTCGGATATTGTAATACGTGCATTGTTTAGAAAATGTGGTATTGTATATTGTAGCAGTAGAGATGAATTGATTGCTGTTGCAGGTGTTTTCCAAAACAAAGAAGTGGAAGGAAAAAACATTGCAATTATCACCCATGCTGGTGGATCGGCTGTAATGTTAACGGACGCTTTAACATCAAATGGTATGAACGTACCTCCATTTGATAGTAAAGACACCAAAGACTTATTAGCAAAATTAAACCCAGGATCATCGGTTAGCAATCCCATTGATTTCTTGGCAACAGGTACTGCAGAACAATTGGGAGAAATCATTGATTTCTGCGATGATTACAAAGCTGTAGATGGAATGGTTGTTGTGTTTGGTAGTCCAGGTTTGTTCAACGTAAAAGATGTTTACGAGGTATTGGATACTAAAATAAAGACATGTAAAAAACCTATTTTTCCTGTATTGCCATCGTTAATCAATGCGGAAAAAGAAATCAAACACTTTTTATCAAAAGGTAGGGTGAATTTTCCAGACGAGGTTAACTTAGGTAAGGCATTGGCACATGTTTACCAATCTACCGATATGTCTTTTGATAAAGTCGTATTACCAGAAATGGACATACCTGCTATTCGCTCAATTGTGAATGCAGCATCCAATGGTTTTGTGCAACAAGAAACTTGCCGTGAATTACTCGATGCAGCTGGTATTGAGATGGTGAAACAACAAGAGTTTTCTGATAGCAAACACATTGCAACGATCAAAGGAAAAATGAATTTTCCGATTGTAATGAAAGTTATCGGACCTGTTCATAAAACTGAAGTTGGTGGAGTGTTGTTAAATATCCATGATGAAAACCAAGCAATGGAAGCATTTAATCAATTGATGAAAATACCAGATGCTAAAGGTGTGTTGATTCAAGAAATGTTGCGTGGCGAAGAATTGTATTGTGGAGCTGTCAAACAAGGTGATTTTGGTCACGTAGTTTTGTGTGGCTTGGGCGGTATTTTCTTAGAATTATTAAACGACACCTCTTCTGGTTTAGCACCATTGAGCAAACAAGAAGTTACAGATATGGTGGAATCACTAAAGGGTTATGCCTTGATTGAAGGATATCGAAACAGAAAAGGATTAAACAAAGAAAAGTACATCGATATAGTGATGCGAATTGGTGCTTTGGTACACATTGCTCCAGAAATTGCTGAATTGGATTTGAACCCAATTATGGCCAATGAATCGCAAATGACGGTGGTGGATGTACGTATAAAAATTGAAAAATAAATACTATGAAGATAAAGACAATACATGTATTCTTGTTACTAAGTGTGCTGTATTTATTGTATTCATTAAACATTTACTTAAAACCTTTACAAGTTAAAGAGGTAACAACTGTCAATAAATTTGATATGACTGAAGGACGTTTAGTGTGGCAAAAATACAATTGCCAAGCCTGTCATCAATTGTATCATTTGGGAGGTTATTTAGGACCTGATTTGACCAATGTTTATTCTAAATACAACGGCAATGCTGATGTGATTAAAGGTTTTGTCAAAGCGGGTATTCGTCAGATGCCTAGTTTTAATCTATCCACTGAAGAGGAGCGTTTATTAATTGAGTTTTTAAAAGAAACGGATGCTTCTGGAAGCTCGGATATGAGAAATTACAAAGTACTACCTAACGGAATGATTGAACAAGATGGAAAGAAATAAAACGATAGTAGGAAGAAAGTTTTTAAGTCTTGCTTTGGTTTCATTGTTTGTGGGACTGATAGGAGGTGTTTTGGCATCTATTACCTATATTAAACCTGATTTTTTGCACGATTTTCAAGGATTGTCCAAGTTGCGCCCTATTCACGTGTCATTTGTCATGTTTTGGATTATTATTGCTGCAAATGGAGGGGTGTATATAGGAATGTCTCTATTGTCCAAAAATAAACCGTTAAAGTTAATTTCTAACCTACAAATTATTCTGTGGATTATTGCCTTGTTGGGTATTGGGTATTCTTATCTTATCGGTGATTTTGGAGGAAGAGAATATTGGGAGTTTAATCCCATCTGGGCATTACCTATATTGATTGCCTTGGTATTGCAGTTGGTAAATTTCATTCATTTAGCAAAATCATTGGAGAAATGGCCTGTGTATGTTTGGATGTGGATGTCTGGAACTGTATTTTTTCTCCTCATTTTTATTGAAAATTACCTATGGTTGTTTCCTTATTTTAGAGCTCATTTCATAACCGATATGACCATTCAATGGAAGGTAAATGGTTCGTTAGTTGGTTCGTTTAACCAATTGGTGTATGCCACTGCTTTTTTCATGATGGATAGAATAAATGGAACTAAAGAATTTAAAATAGGAAGCAGTAAATTGGCATTCTCAATGTGGCTTTTGGGATTGGGAAATATGATGTTTAACTGGAGCCATCATATTTATACGTTACCGACAGAAAGTTATATCAGATACATTGGTTACATCGTAAGTATGACGGAATGGATTATTTTCTTACGAATCGTTTATTTATGGAAAAACTCTTTGAATGATTTTAAGAAAAATTACCACTATTTCCCGTATCGCTTTATCATGGCATCGGATATTTGGGTGTTTATAAACGTTGGATTTGCTTGTTTGATGTCCATTCCTGCTTTAAACATATTTACTCACGGAACTCATTTTACAGTTGCTCACTCAATGGGAACAACAATAGGTATTAATACAATGATACTTCTAGCGTGTGTCTTTATGTTCTTTACGCCTAAAAAAATACAAGATGCAAAACCCTCCAAATCATTAAGCATTGTTTTTTGGGTGATACAATTATCCCTACTTTCATTATTTTTATCACTAAAAATTAGTGGAGTTATTAAAGGATTTTGGCAATTAGATGCCAATCAAAGTACTTTTTATGAAATGATGCAAGGATTGCGCCCGTTTTTTATTGTATTTGTTATTTCGGGTACAGTTCTAATGCTTGGTTTCTTCTATTTAATAGGAACAATTTATCGTTATTCAAGAATTAATAAAAATCAACCATATGAGTCAGAAAATTGATTTAAATAATACAGAAATCGCATTTGGTTATAAATCGAATGCCGAATTAAAAAATTCCCTTTTTATTTTTGGGTTACTTCAAAAACCTGCATTAGTGAGTTTACTAACGAAGGTAGCAGATTGGATTATTAAGTACAAAATACCTTTAAAATTTGTTCTTCGTAAAACTGTATTTAAAGTATTTTGTGCAGGAGAAAATCGTCAACAGGCTGCTTTAACGATTAAGCATTTGCAAGAGTTTAAAGTTAATACAGTGTTGGACTATGTTGCAGAAGGTGATAATTCTGAAGAAAGTTTTGAAAATAATCTCAATACCATTTTGACAAACATTCAGTTTGTTAGTGAAAATGCAAAAAATGCTACTGTTGGTGTAAAATTGTCTGGTTTGGAAGACGTTAATTTCTTGAAGAAGTTTAAACAAACCAATGAAGGAAAAACAGATGAAGAAAAGGCTCGTCTAGCTCGATTTGTTGAAAGAACCGATAAAATTTGTAAAGCGGGAAGCGATAAAGTCGTGAAAATATACATTGATGCAGAAGAATATTCTACACAGTTTATTTTTGACGATGTAGTGGAACAAATGATGGAAAAATACAATAAAACAAATGTCATTGTTTACAATACTCTTCAAATGTATTTGAAAGATAGAGTTGATTACTTGAATAAATGCATCGTTGATGCGAAACAGAAAAATTTCTTGTTAGGCATGAAACTTGTAAGAGGTGCTTATGTAGAGAAAGAAAGAGAATATGCAAAAAGAGATGGTGTACCGAGTCCAGTTTTTGATACAAAAGAAGGAACAGATACGTCATACAACAAAGCGTTGACAATTTGTTTGGAAGAACATCAATTGATACATACTTGTTTGGCATCACACAATCAAAAAAGTGTGGAGTTGGCCATTCAATTAATTGAAGAATTAAAAATTGAAAACCATTACGATAAAGTGTTTTTCTCACAATTGTATGGCATGAGTGATAACTTAACATTCAATTTAGCCAACGCTGGATATAATTCTTCAAAATATGTGCCTTACGGAGAAGTAGAGAAAGCAATTCCTTATTTAATGAGGAGAGCTGAAGAAAATTCTTCAATTGAAGGACAAGTTGGAAGAGAATATGAATTACTTCTTCAAGAAAAGAAAAGAAGAAAATAAACCAAACGCTTATGTTTACAAAAGCTTGCGAATACGGAATAAGAGCGTGCTTAATTGTTGCTCAATATTCAATAAATGAGAATCGAATCAGTTTGAAAGAAATAGCCACTTCCATTGATTCTCCAGAGGCCTTTACGGCAAAAATTTTACAGAAGTTAGTAAAAAATAAAATTTTATATTCCATTCAGGGACCACAAGGTGGATTTGGTATGACCCCTGAAAATATTGAAAAAACAACTCTTCAAAAGATTGTTTATGCCATAGATGGAGATAGTTCATATACGGCTTGTGTATTGGGTTTAAGAGATTGCTCGGATAAAAACCCTTGTCCTGCTCATAAAAAATACAAACACATCAAAGCTGATTTTTTGGAAATGATTCATACAACTACTGTGGCTGATATGGTCAATGACGTAGAAAAAGGATTGGCATTTTTAAAATTAAATGAAGATTAAGCATTGTTTGCGTTTTATACCCTACCTTTGCAAAAAAAATAGCTAAAATGTCAGTCGTTAGAATTTCAAAAACATTTACATTTGATATGGCCCATGCCTTAGAGGGGTATAACGGACTTTGTAAAAACATTCATGGACATACTTATGTCTTGCGAGTAACTGTTTTAGGGCAACCACTAACAGACAATACACATCCAGAAAACGGATTAGTGATGGACTTTGGTGATTTGAAACGCATTGTAAACAAAGTTGTTTTAGATAAGTTTGATCATGCTTTGGTTATCAAAGAAGGCTCAGCTATTTTGAAATCTTTGGATCTTTCTGTTAATGAACGATTAATTACCACGCCATTTCAACCAAGTTGCGAAAACTTACTACTTCATTATGTAGAATTAATTCAATCCATGTTGCCTCAACAAGTAAAATTGGTTTCTGCACGATTGAATGAAACACCGACTTCTTACGCTGAATGGTTGCTTGAAGATCAATAAATGTTGTTGTTGAAGCGTGGTAACGACCATCACTTGATAAGCACCCCCTTTTTATTCATTAGTGGAATATCCACCATATTTTCATCGGTTATTGAGCCTGATAAAAAGACAAATTTTTTGTCGTACATGTCGTCATTGATCCAAAAGCTAATCCAGTATTCATTTGAAAGGTGAAACACCTCTTCCATGATGGGTTCTATTTTAGCTGCTTCATTTGGTAAAAGCACTTCCAAACTATGTCGGAGTGTAGATGTTTTTATTTTCTCACCAGTTTCTAAATTTTCACCATAACCTTTACTAGTAACGATGATGCCCTCCATGATATCATCACGTAGATTTAATAAATAAACATAGTATGTCTTTTCGTTTAATTCGTTTATTTCTGGAACAATTGCGAAAGCAACATTTTCCACTTTTGGGCCTAAAATACCTTCTTTCATTACCTATTCTCCGATTTCTTTTCTAATTTGTTCTGCAAAATTAATATATTGGATGAAATCCTTGGTATGACCAATACGTTTTATATCTCGCTTGGATACTGAACTATTTGTTGTTTCAATTCGTTCTGCACGTTTCTCTCCCAAACGAACGATAACCATATTTTCATCAGGTATGGCAATCATGTATTGACCCAAGATGCCTCTACAGTAATAAACCGGTGAAGTATAACCTTGATATGTCCAAATGTGTAACCCGTATTGGTAATTTTTGATAGCATCCACTGTTGTCATATCATCAGGTGGAGAAACCATTTCTTCAAAATACCAAGTGGGGATCAATTGTTGGCTACCCCATTTCCCTCTATTGGCTATCAATTGTCCCAATTTACCAAAATCTCTAGCTGTTGCATATAGACAACAAAATGCTTTCTCATCGCCATTTTCCTTGTCTAAACTCCAATAGGCGTTTGCATCCATACCCATTTTTGACCACAATTTATCAGAGCAATATTCGGCAACGGACATGCCTGTTGCTTTTTTTATAATGAAACCAAGTAACTGACTGTTGCCACTTTGGTAAATAAATGTTCGTCCAGGTACCCCAATTCTTTTTTGTCGAGTAACCAAACCATACAAATCATCCCCGTAATAGGATTCAGCATTGTTGGAGAGTGGATTTTTTCCACTTTCAGACCAATCCAACCCAGAAGCCATTAATAATAAATCACGAATTGTTACAATGGATAAATCTTCCCGATTAAATTCTGGAATGTAATTGCCAACAGGCTCGTCTAAGTTTTTTATCTTGCCCTCTTCAACGGCAATCCCAATTAGAAGAGCAACTACTGTTTTGGCAGCTGAAAATGAATTGGAAAGTGTGTTTTCGGTATGTTTATCCCAATATTTTTCAAATATAAGCGAGTCATTTTTGAATAGTAAAAAAGCTTTTGTTTCTAATGTATTGTTGTATTCCTCAAAATTTTGAACAGCTGTTGTTTGTGTATATTTTTTTGATTTATTCCAAGGAGTGGAAGTTTCTCCTTTGGCGACCATTCTTTTTGGAAAATTATCCAAATCATAAATTGATGGGCCAGTTTTTCCTGATAGATAGGTTAGATAAATGCCTTTGTACAGGTATGTTCTCCCCGAAAGCAAAATAAAAGCATTGGCTACTATCAACAAAGCTAATAGTAGAAGTACAAAAAATCGCAATGATTTTTTTAATAGTGTAATAAGGGTCTTCATCCTATATGAATTAATTTATCACAGTTAAGTTACTGTTTATTTTTGATATACGTATAAAAAACCTAAAAGTTTTATCTTATTTCATTATTATTGCTTGTTAAAATTCTAAACTTAACCAATTGATTGCTATTTCAAACGGAGTGAGGTATCTCTATTCTTTTATGTAAAATTATTTTTATTTAAGTTTCTGTTAGTTGAAGTAGAATGAATAATTAAAAAAAACTCCATTAAACCAAATTTCAATCATAAAAAAGACAATAATTTTAATCCAATTGTTAAAATTTATGTTAAATATGATCAAATAGTTGCAATTAAAAAGTAAAAATATGGAATTTTAGCGTCGATTATGGATCGTTTAAAACTACATGTTGGTTATTTATTTAGTTTGATTGCAGTATTGCTTATTATTGCAGGCAATAATTCAACTTTTCATCACCATGTTACTTTCAAAACTACGTCTTCAGAATCTGTTTCTATAGCGCAATTAACCAATCAAGAAGACAAACCGTTGATTTCGCTATTAGTTGATTTTAACAAAAAAAATTCAACTGAATTCTTTAAAGAGAAAGAAGGGGAATCTGAAAGTCAATTTTTTGATACACTTTTATCACCAATTTCACAATTTGTTCATTTTAGCAGAATACAAGTCAATCAGGCTATCACTTTTGTAGATAATTATCGATTTAATCTTAGGCATGTACCAATCTGGATACAAAATCGCCAATTAATCATTTGATTCTTTTTAGGTTAATTTTTGTACTCATTTTTAATTAAATGATTACAGTATTCGTGTGTTTAAACCTATTAAACCACTCCATTTTATTTGCAATTATTAATTAAATTCAATTTTTATATGAAAAAAACATCGTTGGTAGTGTGTCTAGCGACAATACTACTAGTTGTTGGGTGTAAACCTGCAGAACACCAAGAAAAAGAGTCGAAACTTGTTGTTACCAACCCAATCCAGAAGGATACGGTTATTTACAAAAATTACGTTTGTGTGATTAATTCAATTCAGCACATCGAATTAAGGGCTTTAGAAAAAGGTTATTTACAAAACATTTATGTGGATGAAGGACAATACATTAAGAAAGGACAATTGATGTTTAAGATTTTACCATCTATTTACGATGCCGAGGCACAAGTAGCGAAAGCACAAAAAGATTTTGAAGAAATAGAATACCAAACAACCAAAAAATTAGCAGATAAAAACATTGTTTCGCCTAATGAATTGGCAATGTCTAAAGCAAAACTTGAAAAGGCAAAGGCAGAGTTGCAATTGGCTAACACCCATTTGGGATTTACTGATGTGAAAGCTCCTTTTGATGGTTATATGGGGAAATTTGAAGTGCGATTAGGAAGCTTGTTGGATGAGGGTGAATTATTAACCACACTTTCAGATAATCGCAAGATCTGGGTTTATTTCAATGTGCCAGAAGCGGAGTATTTGAACTTTAAACAGCAAGGTGGGCAACTGCCAAAAGTGAAATTATTAATGGCCAACAATGACTATTTTGACAAAGAAGGAGTCATTGAAACAATTGAAGCTGACTTTAATAGTGAAACAGGAAATATTGCTTTTAGGGCAACTTTTGACAATGATAAAGGACTTCTTCGTCATGGTGAAACAGGGAGTATTCTCATGCCGGTTGACTTAAAAAATGCGGTTATCATTCCTCAAGAAGCAACGTTTGAGGTGTTGGACAAAAAGTTTGTCTATGTAGTAGATAAAAACAATGTGATACATACACGTGAAATCCAAATAGCAGCAGAGTTACCGCAGTTGTATGTTGTGTCAAAAGGACTATCAACAAAAGATAAGGTTCTTTTGGAAGGGTTGAGATTGGTGAAAAATAACGACAAAATCAGCTATACATTCAAAAGCACTGAAGCTGCCTTAAAAGAAATGAACTCATTGTTTTCTGAATAATTAAAAAGAACTAAAATGTTTAGTAAATTTATAAAACGACCAGTATTAGCGCTGTCGTTATCACTTGCGATTCTCTTTTTAGGGTTTTTAGCAATCAATACACGTCCAATTTCTCAATTTCCTGAGATTGCACCTCCACAAGTGAACGTATTCATCGCCTTTCCTGGTGCAAGTGCAAATGTATTGGTTTCATCTACATTGGTGCCGTTAGAAAGAGCCATCAATGGTGTGCAAGGTATGCGTTACATTGTGTCAGATGCAACCAGTGCTGGAGAAGCAACCATTCAAATTATTTTTGAACCTGGCACCAATCCTAGTGACGCTGTTGTAAACGTAAAAACGAGAATTGACCAGGTAATGAATAACCTACCTCCTTTAGTGCAACGTGAAGGAGTTATTATTACGCCTATTCAACCGAGTATGTTGATGTATGTCAACTTGTACAGTAAAGACAAGGGTGCAGATGAAAAATTCTTGTACAACTATGCCAATGGAACACTCTTGCCTGAATTGCAGCGTATCAATGGGATGGGGCGTGCTCAAATATTGGGTTCTCGTAAATATGCAATGCGTATTTGGTTGAAACCAGATCGAATGAGAGCTTACAAAGTTTCTACTGATGATGTGATGAATGCCATTGACGAACAAAGTGTCATTGGTCGCCCTGGACGTTTAGGTCAAAGTACAGGAAAACAAGCGCAATCATTGGAATATACATTGACGTATAAAGGTAGGTACAACAAACCTGAGGAATATGAAAATATTATCATTCGTGCCAATGCAGAGGGTGAAATTTTAAAACTGAAAGATATTGCCAGTGTTGAATTTGGAAGTGAATTTTTTGATATTTATTCCAATAAAGATGGCTATCCTTCTGCGTCTATTGTCTTGAAACAAAATATTGGTAGTAATGCCAGTGAAGTTATCAAACAAGTGAAGGACAAATTAAAGGAAATGAAACAAAGTTTCCCAGCAGGAATGAACTATGAAATTAACTACGACGTTTCCAAATTCGTGGATGCTTCTATTGAAAAGGTTATTCATACGCTTGTTGAAGCATTCATCTTAGTTGCATTGGTTGTTTACATCTTCTTAGGTGATTTGCGTTCTACGTTGATCCCTATTATTGCAGTTCCTGTTTCATTGGTAGGAGCATTTATATTTATGCAGTTGTTTGGGTTGACAATCAACTTAATTACCTTGTTTGCATTGGTATTGGCAATTGGTATTGTGGTAGATAATGCCATCGTCGTCGTGGAGGCGGTGCATGCTAAGATGGAAGAAAAGCATTTATCGCCTTTCAAAGCAACCAAAGAAGTATTGGACGAAATTAGTGGTGCCATCATTGCTATTACCTTGGTGATGACTTCGGTATTTATTCCTATTTCATTTATGTCAGGTCCTGTTGGGGTATTTTATCGCCAATTCTCAATTACAATGGCTAGTTCTATTGTGTTGTCAGGGGTTGTGGCTTTAACATTAACACCGGTACTGTGTGCTATGATTTTAAAACCCAATCATGGTCACGTTAAAAGAAAAACACCGATTAGTCTCTTTATTGATTGGTTTAACCGAATGTTTGAAAAATTTACTGGTCGTTACACCAATTTCTTAAGTAAAATAGTCAATCGAAAAGTGATAACCTGGGGAGTTTTATTTGGGTTTGGATTTGGTATTTTTGTTGTAAATAAAAGTTTACCAGCAGGATTTGTTCCGAATGAAGATCAAGGAATGATTTACGCAATTGTGCAAACACCTCCTGGCACAACACTCGAAAGAACCAATGAAATTTCACGTAAACTACAAAACATTGCCGAAAAAATTGAAGGAGTTCAATCGGTTACATCTTTGGCTGGTTATGAAGTGTTAACGGAAGGCCGCGGATCAAATGCAGGAACGTGTATTATTAACTTAAAAGATTGGTCAGAACGTAAAAACAATGTTCACCAGGTCATTGAAGAGTTGGAAGAAAAAACGAAGAATTTAGGAACCGTTGTTGAGTTTTTTGAACCACCAGCTGTACCTGGTTATGGTTCTTCGGATGGTTTTTCTTTACGTTTATTGGATAAAGGAGAAGAAACAGACTATCAAGAGTTTAGCAAGGTAAACGATGAATTTATGGCAGCTTTACAACAACGTAAAGAACTATCTGGATTATTTACATTCTATGCAGCCAATTATCCACAATACGATTTAGAGATTGATAATTTACGTGCGATGCAAAAAGGAGTTTCCATTGGAAAAGCAATGGACAACTTAGACATCTTGATTGGTAGTACATACGAACAAGGGTTTATTCGTTTCAATAACTTCTTTAAAGTTTACACCCAAGCTTCACCAGAATACCGAAAAATGCCTTCGGATATCATGAATTTATTCATTAAAAATGAAGAAGGGGAAATGGTTCCGTATTCTTCTTTTATGACAATGAAGAAAACACAAGGTCCGAACGAAATTACACGTTATAACCTTTATACTTCTTCGGCAATTAGAGGGGTTCCATCAAAGGGTTATACTTCTGGAGATGCCATAAAAGCCATTCAAGAAGTAGCCAAAGAATCATTGCCTAAAGGTTATGATATTGCTTTTGAAGGGTTGTCTTATACAGAAGCTGCTCGGGGAAATGAAGCCGTGGTTATTTTCATTGTCGTTATTTTATTTACCTACTTGGTATTGGCTGCACAATATGAAAGTTTCTTAATTCCTTTGGTGGTCATTTTATCATTGCCATTGGGTATTTTGGGCTCATTCTTTATGTTGAAAATGATGGGATTGGCCAACGATATTTATGCGCAGATTGGACTCATTATGCTGGTCGGTTTGCTGGGTAAAAATGCCATTTTGATTGTGGAATTTGCGGTAATGAAGCACCGAGAAGGTATGAGTGTGCTGGAAGCATCCATTGAAGGAGCAAAAATCCGTTTCCGAGCTATTTTAATGACTTCCTTAGCATTTATTGCTGGTTTAGTGCCGCTGGTTGTTGCTCACGGACCGGGTTCTGTTAGTAACCATACCATCGGAGCATCAGCTTTGGGAGGAATGATTACAGGAACACTTTTTGGTGTCATTATAGTTCCCGGATTGTATTACATATTCGGAAGTTTAGCCGAAGGTAAATACTACATAAAAGATCAAGAAGAATCGCCTTTGAGTGAAGATTTTGTAGATTTTGTAGAACCCAAAAAGAAAATGAAAAAAGATATCAAAAGTTTAATCAAAAAAATACTTAAAAAAGATGAGGAATAAGGTCGTAAATAAATTGATTGTAGCTGGTGTTCTTCTTGTTGCTGTTGGGTGTAAAAGCTCCAAAACAGCTTTGCAAGATGAAACGTACAAACAAGGAAAAGAATATATTCCAACGGCATTTAATGCTGCTCAGTCTCAAGATACCAATTCAATTGCAACTCAAAATTGGAAAGCTGTTTTTTCAGACCCTAATTTAACGCAGTTAATTGACTCTGCTTTGAGTAATAATCAAGAACTGAACATTACCATGCAAGAAATAGAAATTGCAAAAAGTGAAGTTAGGGCTAGAAAAGGAGAGTATCTACCTACAGGTGGCATACAACTTGGAGCAGGATTGGATAAATCGGGAGAATATACCCGAAATGGGGCTGTTGAGAGTCAGTTGCACATCATGGAAGATAAAAAATTCCCTGAGCCTTTGGGTGATTTTATGATAGGAGCACATTTTCAGTGGGAAGTGGATATTTGGCGAAAACTGAGAAATAGTAAAAATGCAGCATTGTCACGATACCTTGGTTCTGTTGATGGTAAAAATTTCATGGTAACCAATATCGTTTCAGAAATTGCCGAGAATTACTATGAATTATTGGCATTGGATAAGCAATTGGAAATAGTCAATAATTTTATTCAGATTCAAACAGATGTGTTGGAAATTATCAAACAACAAAAAGATGCTGCAAAAGTGACCCAATTGGCAAGCAACCGTTTTGAAGCACAATTATTGAAAACGGTCAATATGCAATATGCGTTGAAACAATCCATCGTTGAAGCAGAAAATAAAATCAACTTTTTAGTTGGTCGGTTTCCGCAACATGTAACAAGAAGTGTGGCTACTTTGGAAAATAGTTTATTGGAAACATATTCCATAGGAACTCCAGAACAATTGTTGAATTATCGCCCAGATATTCAAAAAGCAGAACGCGAGTTGATTGCGGCAAAATTGGATGTAAAAGCGGCAAAGGCAGCATTTTACCCAACACTTGGAATATCGGCAAATGTTGGAATGCAAGCATTTAATCCAGCAGTATGGTTCAATCCAAAATCACTGCTGTATAATTTGATTGGCGATTTATTTGCACCGTTGATTAATCGAAATGCTATTCGTGCAACCTATAATGCGTCAAAAGCCAAACAATCACAAGCACTTATCGATTATCAGCAAACTATTTTAAAGGCGTTCATAGAAGTAAACAATCAATTATCGAATGTACAAAATATGACGGATAGCTATAAAACAAAAGCCCAAGAAGTTGCTATTCTCAATCAATCCATTGATATATCCAATGATTTATTCATTGCAGCACGAGCGGATTATATGGAGGTTTTATTGACCCAAAAAGAAGCTTTGGATGCAAAAATGGAACTGATTGAAACGATCTTGAGAGAAAAAGAAGCAAAGATAGGTATCTATCGTGCTTTGGGAGGTGGCTGGAAATAATAATCTGAGATATAAAATCCCATTCAGGTCAATAGTTGTTTTTTTTAATAGTGATAAAGAAGCTGTCTGAAAGGGCAGCTTCTTTCGTTAAAAATCATTATTTTTGTATGAGATATGAAAAGAAAGTTATCATTATTCTTCTACTTTTTAAGTATTTATGTTATTATACAGTTTGTATGGTGGGGGTATCACATTGTTGATTTAACGAATAGACTTTCTGGAAATTCTAAGACAGCTTGGAATATTCTAATCATGATTATGGGTGAAGGAGCAGTCTTTCTATCCATCTTGATTTATGGAATTATTCGGATTCGAAACAGCATAAAACAAGAATTGGAAATTTCTCAAAAACAGAATAATTTTCTCTTGTCCGTTACGCATGAATTGAAAACGCCTATTGCTAGTATGAAATTGTATTTACAAACATTACAAAAGAGAACTATTGACGAGGAGAAACGACGAGAAATAATTGATAAGACATTGCAACAAAATGAACAATTAGAACACCTTATTGATAATATTTTAAATGCAACTCGATTGGAAAACAAACGATTAGTACTGCATAAGGAGGCTATCAACGTTTCAACATTTGTTTGCAACATACACGAAAAATATGCTCGCCAATACCATCATATTCATTTTGATTGCGCGATGCAGTCAGATGTGTATTATGAAATAGATCCATTTATTATAGAGACTATTATTAACAATTTGTTAGAAAACGCAATCAAATACACTGGTGATGATGGAAAAATAACAGTTGAATTACTAAAAAATGAAAATCTCATCATTCGTGTAAAAGACAATGGACCTGGTATTTCTAAAAAACACGAAAAAGATGTGTTTAAAAAATTCTATCGAATTGGAAATGAAGAAACAAGAACTCAAAAAGGCTCAGGATTGGGACTTTTTATAGTAAAAGAATTAGCTACTTTACACAAGGGGCAAATAAAATATTACGATAACCAGCCCAAAGGTGCTGTGTTTGAATTAACTTTGTAATCGAAAAACAAACTAAAGATGACAAATCACTTCGGATTAATTATTTTGGACGGTTGGGGAATTGGAGATAAATCCAAATCAGATGCGGTTTACAACGCAAATACACCATTTATGGACTCATTGATAGCAACGTATCCACATGCTACATTACTGACAAGTGGTGAAAATGTTGGGTTGCCCGATGGTCAAATGGGAAATTCAGAAGTGGGACACATGAATATTGGTGCGGGACGAATTGTTTATCAAGAACTTACAAGAATTAATAAATCTATTCGTGACGGTGAGTTTTTTAAAAACAAAACCCTGATTGATGCTTTTCAATTTGCAAAAAACAACCACAAAAAAGTCCATTTCATTGGTTTGGTATCAAAAGGAGGAGTGCACAGTACACAAGAACATTTGTATGCACTTTGTCAAATGGCAAAGAATTATGATTTAAAGGATGTTTTTGTGCATGCATTTACCGATGGCAGGGATTGTGATCCCAAAAGTGGTTTGCAATTTTTAGAAGAATTGGAAGCTGAAATGTCAAAATCTGTTGGAAAAGTAGCGTCTATTATCGGTCGATATTATGCTATGGATAGAGACAATCGCTGGGAGCGTATCAAAAAAGCTTATGATTTACTTGTGAATGCTGAAGGAATTAAATTTACATCCGTTAGCGAAGCAATTCAATCATCCTATTCCAACAATAGTACAGACGAATTTATAGAACCTTCTGTTATAACAAGTAATGGTCAACCACTTGCAAAGATAGAAACAGGAGATGTGGTGATTAATTTTAATTTTAGAACAGACAGACCACGTGAAATTTCAATTGCATTAACGCAACAAGATTTTAGTGAATACAATATGCAAAAATTGAACTTGTATTATGTTACGATGACCAATTACGATGCTACGTTTAAAAACGTACAAGTTGTATTTGAAAAGGATAATCTAACCAATACATTGGGAGAAGTTCTTGCCAAAAATGGTCAAACACAAGTTCGAATTGCCGAAACAGAAAAATACCCCCATGTTACATTCTTTTTCAGTGGAGGAAGAGAGGAACTTTTTCAAAATGAGAGTAGAATCTTGGTAAACTCTCCGAAAGTGGCAACGTATGATTTGCAACCAGAAATGAGTGCCGAAGGAATCAAAGAGAATATTTGTAAAGCTATTAACGAGAATCAACCCAATTTTATATGTTTAAATTTTGCAAATCCAGATATGGTTGGACATACAGGTGTGTATGAGGCAATAATAAAAGCAGTAGAAACAGTGGATGGTTGTTTGAAAGAAGTAGTAGAAACTGGATTGAAACATGGGTATGAGTTTTTGGTAATTGCCGACCATGGTAATGCCGATTATGCAATAAATCCTGATGGAACTCCAAATACAGCCCATTCTTTAAACCCTGTTCCAGTTGTTTTAGTAACAAAAGATACAACTATTCAGTTAAAAGATGGTATTTTGGCCGATGTAGCCCCAACTATTTTGAGCAGAATGGGAATTGAAGCTTCAAAAGAAATGACAGGAAACGTGTTGGTGTAATTACTTATTCTCTTTTTAGCCAACCTTTTTTTCTAAAGTAGAATAAAAGAGCTACAGCAATAATTACCATTACTCCCAAAGTGATGAAATAACCGTATTTGATATTTAATTCAGGCATGTAGTGGAAGTTCATCCCATAGACGCCTGCAATAAACGTTAAAGGGATAAAGATGGTGCTGACAATAGTGAGCATTTTCATGATTTCATTCATGCGCTGGCCTTGAACAGCATAATACAAGTTGGTTAAACCATCCAATGCGTTTTTATTGGATTCTATTTCTTCGATGATGTTGGTGCAACTTTGTTTTAAGTCAGAAAAGTAATGCTTGGTATGATTGGAAAATAAAGAACTTCGATTGCTTTCTATGGTTGTGGTAATTTCTTTTAGAGGGAGAGAAATTCGTCTCAATTCAATTAATTTTCGTTTCTGGATTTCAATTCTTGATAATATTTTGGGGTCCGAATTTTTTGTGATTAATTCATCTAATTCTTCCAATATAGTCGTGTTGTAATCCAAAACGGTATAATAATTATCTATGATTGCATCCAGTAATTTGTAAAGCAAAAAATCGGCGCTTTTTTCACGGATAATTCCCTTTTTATTTTCTATACGATTTCGAATCACCCCAAAATTGTCCGAAGGTTTAGCTTGAAACGAAATAATGTAATTACGACCCAACACAAAGCTCAATTCATCTTTAAATAATTGATTGGCTTTAATCGAAGAAGGAATGGTTGATTTGATGCTGAAAAATAAATATTCACCATAATCTTCAAATTGCGGACGATTATCGTGGTCATAAATATTTTGATAAACCAACGCATCGTATTTAGCCTTTTTACAGAAATCTTTGATTGGATTAAAATCGTCCATGATGTAAAAATTAATCCAAGTAATCTTATCCTCAGGAAGATCACTAAATGAAAAATCACTCACAAACTCACTTGAAATAAATTTCTTTTTTGAAATTTCATCAGTATTGAAATGATATATATGGCCAAATGATTGATTCATACATTTATTCTTATGGTAAAATTAATCTTTTAATTGATTATTTTTTGTGTTTTCCTCAATAATTAATCGTTGAATGCATTGTTCACAAATACAATCAGTTGAAATGATTCCAAGTTTCATTTTTGTATTTTCAGGAATTTGCAGGTTGTTACAAAAGCAAGTTGTGATTGCTTCTGCGTTGCATTCAAATTCATTGTGACACAATTGACAAGTTTTTTGCATGACTAATTTATCGCTTGAACAAAGATAATTGTTCTCTCGATAAAATATTATATCTACTTTTGTTTTATGAAAATTTTAATGGTGTGTTTGGGTAATATTTGTCGCTCACCAATGGCGGACGGATTGTTGCGTAAAAAAGTAAATGATGAAGATTTGTCGGTTGTGGTTGATTCCGCAGGAACATCAAGTTATCATATAGGTGAGGCTCCAGACAATCGCATGAGAGAAACGGCTAAAAAATTAGGTTGCCCAATCGATGAATTGCGGGCACGTCAATTTACAGTTGCCGATTTTGATCAATTCGATAGCATCTATGCAATGGATAGAAGCAATTACAATAACATCCTAAAATTAAGTAGAACGGAAGCAGACGCTCAAAAAGTAAAGTTGATTCTCAATGAACTTTATCCCGGAGAAAATAGAGAAGTTCCAGATCCATATTTTGGAGGAGAACAAGGATTTGTTGAAGTTTTTAATATGTTGGATCAAGCAACAGATGTAATCATAAATAAACTAAAAAATGACAGGTAAATTATACATGATTCCTACTACACTTGGAGGAGAACAAGTAAACGATGTGATACCAGTAACTGTGCAACAATTAATTACTGAATTGCGTTATTTTATCGTAGAAGATATTAAATCAGCAAGAAGGTACTTGAGAAGAGTGGATCGCAATTTCCCGATTGATGATTCTGTTTTTTACGAGTTGAATAAACGTACCGATAATAAAAACTTATTGTCGTACCTTAAACCTGCAAAAGATGGTCACAATATTGGGGTGATTTCTGAAGCAGGTTGCCCAGGAGTTGCCGACCCAGGTGCAGAAATGGTGGCACTAGCACATGAAATAGGTATTCGAGTTGTGCCTTTAGTAGGGCCATCTTCTATTTTATTGGCATTGATGGGAAGTGGATTTTCTGGACAAGAATTTACTTTTCATGGTTATTTACCAAAAGAACGCAAAGAACGCATTCGATTATTAAAAGATTTTGAAGCCAATACACGTAGAACAGGTTATACCCATATTTTTATGGATACACCATTTAGAAACATGAATGTATTGGATGATTTACTCAATGAATTAGCCGATACAACCAAATTGTGTATTGCTTCCAATATCACTTTACCAGATGAATCGGTTTGGACAATGACCGTGGCTCAATGGCGTGAAAAAGCCTATGATTTAAGCAAAAAACCAGCCCTATTTTTGATTGGAAGGTAGGTTTACATCAAGTTTCCTTTGGTTAACTCAGAACGTATTCATCAAATATAAAAGTACCATTTTTTCAACAAATTCACCAAAAATCATAATATTTGGAGAATTGATTCATTGAAAATTAATATAATTGGTGAATATTAAATAAAATGGTAACTCGTTGTGCGTTTGTTGATACATGGAAATATAAAACAACAGTATTAACCTCAGTTCGATTATTAAAATTGCATTCAGACCGCTCAGAAACAGTGAGATACGATATAAAGCAACGAAAATGTATCGAGATACATTGAGGTTGCTTTATGATGTAGATTGCTGTTTATCAGCGGAATATCATTTTGCTTTGCCTAAAAAACCGTTATTCTACGTTGTTCCTTTTTAATTTAGCCCGCTAAATCTTCAAAGAAACGCCTTTACTAACAGTTTTTTAGCTCAATCTGAATGTTAATTTTACAATCAAACTGAGGTTATTAATGTTACATAATCAGCAATATACATAGTTGGTTCGAAAAGACAACAATCAGGGAGATGATGGAGAGGAGAAAGGAGGTGGCGAAGCCACCTCCTTTCTCCTCTTAAAACCAATAAACACAGTTCATTCCGATAAAAACCTTAACGGTTTTGAGGAATCTTTTATTTTAATACAATTTTTTAACTAAATGAACAATGGGCAAAATAATAGAAAAAAAATATAGGGTAATAAGGTGAACAATTGAAACAGATTTCAGAAACTTTGTCGTGAAATAAGATTCAACAGAAAAAAGCGTCATTCAACCATCAAAATACATTCAAAAACAGCATCTATTCAACAATTCTAAAAATTATTCAAGAATTAGTCTTTATTATTTATAATAATTCTATATCTTTGCGCCCAAAATAGCAAAAGTTATACTTAAAATAGGCATCAATGTCAGCAATAAAAGGTAAAATAGCACAGGTAATTGGTCCTGTAGTTGATGTAAGCTTCGACAAAGGAGTGGAGCTTCCAAAGATTTATGACGCACTTGAAGTTGTGAAAACGGATGGTTCAAAGGTTGTTCTTGAAGTTCAGGCACACGTTGGTGAAAATGCGGTAAGAGCCATTTCGATGGACTCTACAGATGGTTTCATGAGAGGTTTAGAGGTAGTTAGTACTGGTGGCGCTATCAAAATGCCTACTGGTGATGCTATCAGAGGACGTGTTTTTAACGTAGTAGGTGACGCTATTGATGGTATTGGAACTGTTGATAATGCAAATGGTTTACCAATTCACCGTGCAGCTCCAAAATTTGAAGACTTATCTACTTCAACAGAAGTGTTGTTTACAGGTATTAAAGTAATTGACTTAATTGAACCTTATGCAAAAGGAGGTAAAATTGGTTTATTCGGTGGTGCTGGTGTAGGTAAAACAGTATTGATTCAAGAATTGATTAACAACATCGCTAAGGGACACGGTGGTTTATCTGTGTTTGCTGGTGTAGGTGAGCGTACTCGTGAAGGAAATGACTTACTTCGTGAAATGTTGGAATCAGGAATTATTAAATATGGTGAAGACTTTATGAAGTCAATGGAAGAAGGTGGATGGGATCTTTCTAAAGTGAATACTGAGGAAATGAAAGATTCTAAAGCTACTTTCGTATTCGGTCAGATGAATGAGCCTCCAGGTGCTCGTGCTCGTGTAGCATTGTCTGGTTTGACATTGGCGGAGTATTACCGTGATGGTGAAGGCGATGGTCAAGGTCGTGATATCTTGTTCTTCGTAGATAATATCTTCCGTTTTACTCAAGCTGGTTCTGAAGTTTCTGCCTTGTTAGGACGTATGCCTTCTGCGGTAGGATACCAACCAACTTTGGCAACAGAAATGGGTGCCATGCAAGAGCGTATTACTTCAACTAAGAGTGGTTCTATTACGTCAGTTCAAGCGGTATATGTACCTGCGGATGACTTAACTGACCCGGCTCCGGCTAATACATTTGCTCACTTGGATGCTACAACCGTATTGTCTCGTAAAATTGCTGAGTTAGGTATTTACCCTGCGGTGGATCCATTGGATTCAACTTCTCGTATCTTAACTCCAGAAATTGTTGGTGACCAACATTATGATTGTGCTCAACGAGTAAAAGTTACGTTACAACGTTACAAAGAATTACAAGATATTATCGCGATTCTAGGTATGGATGAATTGTCTGAAGAAGACAAATTAATCGTGCATAGAGCTCGTCGTGTACAACGTTTCTTATCTCAACCATTCCACGTTGCAGAACAGTTTACAGGTATCCCAGGTGTATTGGTAGATATTCAAGAAACTATTGTAGCATTTAACGATATTTTGGATGGTAAATACGATAAATATCCTGAAGCTGCTTTCAACTTGAAAGGTGGAATCCAAGATGTTATCGAGGCTGGTGAAAAAATGTTGGCTGAATCACATTAATTAATTTGTTAAAAGCAAAAAAATGCAATTAGAAATCATAACACCGGAAGCGAATGTGTTTGCAGGAGATGCAAATGCAGTGCAATTACCGGGATTAGATGGCTTGTTTCAAGTATTAAATGGCCACGCTCCAATAATCTCTGCATTGAAAGAGGGAGTGGTTAAAGTAGATTTATCTGCAGGCTTTGAAGTAAACGAAAAAACAAGTGATCTAATTGTAAAAGATCCAAAGGATACTAAAATTATTCGTATTCCAATTAAAGGAGGAGTGGCAGAATTGATGAACAACAAATTGATCGTTCTTGCTGAATAACAAAATAATAGACTTTTTATAAAGAGGGATGGGGGGAACCTAATCCCTCTTTTTTGTTAAGGTATGTTAACCTTTATTAAAAAAATGTTCCATATAAGCAATACTTTCATTAAATTCGTCGTTTCGTTTTAAAAATGATAGATAAAACACAAATAAACTTGTTAAAAGTACCGCAACATATCGCCATCATCATGGATGGAAATGGGCGTTGGGCTAAGCAGCAAGGTGAGCAACGATTGTTTGGTCACAATGTTGGTGTTGAATCCGTTAGAGAAGTTTTGAAAGGAGCAAAAGAATTAGGTGTGAAATACTTGACATTATACACATTCTCTACAGAAAATTGGAATAGACCAAAAGAAGAAGTGGATGGTTTGATGGATTTGTTGGTCAAAACGATTGCCAGTGAAGTACAAGAATTACACGATTCCGGAGTGCGTTTGATGAGTATCGGCGATATTGATGGTTTGCCCATAAGTTGTGTCAACGAATTGAAATCAGCGCAAGAACAAACGAAAGAAAATAAAGATATTAACCTAGTGTTGGCGTTGAATTACTCTGCGAAATGGGAAATTCTTAACGCTACAAAAAATATTGCTAAAGCAGTTTCCTCTGGAAAGCTTAAAGAAGAAAATATTACAGACGAATTGTTTTCAAGCTATTTAACAACAGCAGAAATACCAGACCCTGAATTATTGATACGTACTTCTGGAGAATCTCGTTTAAGTAATTTCTTATTGTGGCAGTGTGCTTATACGGAATTTTACTTCACAGAAGTGTTATGGCCAGATTTTAAAAAAGAACATTTATTCGAAGCAGTTCACAATTATCAAAATCGTGAAAGACGTTTTGGTAAGGTGTCTGAACAATTAAATACTAATATATGAATTTAAAACTCTTACTCTTTTTGATTTTATCCTTTGTGATGACGAGTGTTGTTAATGCTCAAATTCATATTGGTGGAGAAGAGGCAATCGTAGAAGATACTTTACAAAATAAAGAGCATACAACACCTGATGTGATTAATTTTGGAGGAATTGAACTAGATTATAACAATCCAAGAGAATACATTATCGGGCCTATCAATGTGGAGGGTGCAGAAGGATATGATCCCAACGCTATTCGCTTAGTTGCGGGTTTGAGACAAGGACAAAAAATTGTTATTCCAGGTCAACAAATAGCTACTGCCATCAATAATTTATGGAAAGAGAATTTGTTTTCTGATATTCAAATTTTTGCAGATAAAGAAATTGCTGGAGTTATTTACTTAACTATTCAAGTAGCGCCACGACCTAAATTGTCTAAGTACAAATTTTCAGGTGTTAATAAACGCCAAGCCGATAAAATTAGAGAAAAAATAGACTTGTTTACTGGTAAAACCATTTCGGAAAACTTGGTGTATCAAACGAAGTCAAAAATCATGGGATACTTTAGAGAAGAAGGTTATTATGGCGCTAAAGTAACTATCAAACGCATCCCAGATGAAATCATGATGAACTCAGAAGTCTTCTTGATTGAATGTGATAGAGGAAAAAAGGTTCGCATTAAGAAAATAAATTTCTATGGCAATGAATCGGTAAAAGCAAGAAAATTGAGAAGAGCAATGAAAGATACCAAGCAACGCTCTATTCTTCGTATTTTTAAAGCGTCTAAGTTTACCGAATCTGCCTATGCTCGTGATAAAATTACCATGTTGAATAAATTTGGCGAAGTTGGTTTGAGAGATGCACGAATTGTTAAAGATTCGGTGTATATGATTGACAACAAAAACCTGATGATTGACATTCATATTGATGAAGGTGAAAAATACTATTTTGGCGACATTTCTTGGATTGGAAACACAAAATTCCGTTCGTCTTATTTGGATACTATTTTGGGAATTAAACCAGGTGATATCTATAACAAACAATTGTTAGATGAACGCCTTAAAATGAGTCAAGATGGTCGAGATATTTCATCACTTTACATGGATAGAGGTTATTTATTTTTTGATGTTAATGCTGTAGAAACCGATTTTACGGATAACAAAATAAGTTACGAAATTCGCATCAGAGAAGGAAAAGAAGCACGTGTTGGAACAATTTCAATTCGTGGAAATACCAAAACAAATGACCATGTAATTTTACGTGAAATAAGAACGCGCCCAGGCGATTTATTTAGTAGAAATGATATCATTCGTACACAACGTGAATTGGCGCAATTAGGCTATTTTAATGAGCAAGCATTTCAGGTTAATCCAATGCCAGACCCTCAAAAAGGAACAGTTGATATTGAATATGTGGTAGAAGAAAAATCTTCCGACCAAATTGAATTGTCTGGAGGTTATGGTGGGCGAAACTACGTAACCGATCGACCTATGATTATTGGTACATTGGGGTTGACTTTCAATAATTTCTCAGTTAGAAACATATTTAAAGGTGAAGCGTGGAAACCACTTCCATCTGGTGATGGGCAACGTGTATCTCTTCGTGGACAAACCAATGGACGTTATTACCAATCGTATAACATCTCGTTTACAGAACCGTGGTTGGGAGGTAAAAAACCCAATTCATTAACTTTTTATATTTCTCACACATCGTTGACCAATGGTTACTTGAAAAAGCGTAGTGAATATCAAGGTATTGGTATTACAAGTACTGGGTTGGCTTTGGGAAGACGTAAAAAATGGCCAGATGATTACTTCTCAGAATCATTTGATTTGTCTTACCAATACTATGATTTGTATCGTTATGCCGAATTGTTCCCAGATTTGCAAGAGGGATATTCAAACGATATTGCATTCCAATATACTATTCAGCGTAATTCTATTAGCTCGCCGATTTATCCACAATCTGGTAGCACCATTTCATTGTCGGCAAAATCAACATTGCCTTATTCGTTATGGGAGAAAAGGGATTATGCTAACATGACACCGCAACAACGTTTCAAGTACTTGGAATACTTTAAAATTAAACTTGGATTGGAATGGTTCTTCCCACTAACCCACGATCAAAAATTGGTGTTGAGAACACGTGTGGGTATGGGGTATATGGGAATGTACAACAAAGCAAAAGGTTTATCACCATTTGAACGCTATTACTTAGGTGGTAGTGGAATCTCAGGAATGAACCAAATTGGTGGTCGTGAAGTAATTGCTGTTAGAGGGTATGATGATAATAACTTGTCTTCATCTGCAGGAGATCCAATAGCATTAAAATACACGATGGAATTGCGTTATCCTATTTCGTTAAATCCTTCGGCAACATTCTTTGTATTGGCTTTTGCTGAAGCTGGAAATAGCTTCCCGAGCTTTAAACGATTTAACCCATTGGATGTGAAACGTTCTGTTGGTGCAGGTTTGCGGATTTTCTTACCAATGTTTGGAATGTTGGGTATTGACTATGGTTTTGGATTTGATAAATTGAGTCCTTGGGCAACAGGATATGGAGGTCCGAGCGATCAATCTATCAAGCAAAAAGGTTATTTTGGTAAGTTAACGTTTACTATTGGTATGAATTTAGGAGAGTTATAATAGCTATTTCACAATAAATTACGTTATTTGCACGTTGTAGTCAACAAAATTAAAAAAGGATGAAAACAGTAGTATTTTTAATGGCTTTAATTTTTGGCACGGGTTTTGCCACTGCACAAAAGTATGCATACATTGATTCGGATTACATTCTAGATAAAGTACCTGAATACCATGATGCAAAAGAACAATTAAATAAATTAGCAGACCGTTGGACAAAAGAAATAGAAGAACGGTACGAAGTATTAAAAACAAAAAAAGATAACTTTGCACGCGAAGAAGTGCTTTTACCAAGCGAGGAAAAAGCAAAACGATTAGAAGAAATTCAAACTTTAGAATCTGACGCTATGCAGATGCAACGACAACGTTTTGGAGTTGGTGGCGATTACTTTTCTAAAAGACAAGAGTTGATTAAGCCAATTCAAGATAAGGTGTATGATGCTATGCAAGTTGTTGCTTCTAGAAGAAATTATATCTTTGTCTTCGATAAAGCAAATCAAAGTAATTTGGTTTATGCTGATAGTAAGTCAGATATAAGTAATGAAGTGCTTCGAGAATTAAAAATTAAGGACTAAAATTAAAAATTAACAGACATGAAAAAAATCTTAGTAGGATTATTGATGATGGTGAGCTTTGGAACAATGGCTCAAGTGAAAATTGGATTCGTTGATTCACAAAAATTATTGGATACAATGCCATCTAGAAAAGCAGCCCTAGAAAAATATAAGTCACATGAAAAAAGTTTATCTGACGAATTTAACATATTGCGTGCTGACTTAGAAAAAGCGTATGCTGATTACCAAGCAAAACAAGGTGATTTGACACCAGTGTTGCGTGCGGCTGCTGAAAAGAAAATTATGGACAAAGAAAGAAGTTTGCAAGATCGTCAAGAAACGATTCAACAAGAATTGCAAGCTTACGGTGAAGAGTTAAATGTTCCAATTTTGGACAGGGTTCAAAAAGCAATTGGTGTGATTGCCGATAAACAAAAGTTATCAATGGTAGTGGATAAATCTTCTACATTGTATTTTGACCCTTCAATGGACATTACATCTCAAGTAGTTGTAGAATTATTGAAATTGGAAAAAGAAGCTAAGTAATCTGCTTTAAACACATTCAATTAAGGGTGTCCGATTCAATTCGTGATGCCTTTTTTTTATGATCACAATGGTGGTGTAAAACAGATTAAGGTTTCTATAGTCAAAAAAACAGTGTAAATCAGCGTTTCATCAATTGATTCCCAAGACTTCTGCAACTTGCTTTGCAGCATTGTCCCATGTAAACAATGTAGAGCGCTCCAACCCAGCAGTTGCCAATTCGGTTAAACGTGTAGGGTTGCTATTGAGTTCGATCATTTTTTTTGCAATTTCGTCCACATCAAAAGGGTTGCAGTATTCGGCAGCATTGCCAGCTACTTCTGGGAGTGACGTAAGATTGCCTGATAAAATTGGCGTACCACATCGCATTGCTTCGGCCAATGGTATGCCAAAACCCTCAAAATAAGGAATGTAGGTAAACAGCTTGGCACTTGCCATGATGAAAGCTAATTCTTGCAATGGTAAATGTCCTGTAAAAATCACATCTGATTTGATGGAAGCATCAACCAATAAGTTAAACGACTCGTTGCGCCAGAGTGCTTCGCCTACAATAACCAATTTCGTTGTTGATTGTGTTTGTCGCTTAAATTCATTGTATGCCTGAATTAAACGCTTGAGATTCTTGCGAGGATGGATGGAGCCAACAAATAAAAAATAGTCTTTGCCAGCTGTATATTTATCTCGAATCTTTTGTTGAACTTCGGCTTCAATTGGTTGATAAATTGGCGATGCACCATTCCAAATAACGGTAATTTTTTGTGGATCAATTTTATACGTGTTTACAATGTCTTCTTTAGAATAGTTGGAAACCGTTATTATTTTTGTTGCCTTTTGTGCAAATTTTGGAAAATAATAGTCCAAATAGTTTAAAACAACTTTTGGTAAATCATTTTTGTTGTGTGCAAAGTTCAAATCGTGAATAGTTGCTACTTGTGGTGTATTTGTGCCGAGGCAAACATAACCATCGGGTGAGAAAAACAAATCAATTTTATGTTTTTTTAAAGCCCATTTTACAGCCCATTCAAACCATAAATAGAATAAAATAGGATGTCGTGCTGGTGGATACAACACTACCGGAGTTACATTCTTCGAAAAAATGAATTTTTTATCAAAGGGCCTATCAAAGAAAAAGTAAAATTCATGCTCCGGATGATTTTCTGCCAATCGTTTGGCTAATTCGTATGTGTACCAACCAAAACCTTCCATTTTTGGAAGCAACATTCGGGTATTTATGGCAATTCTCACGCTAAAAATTCAAAATGTAATTGGATGTTTTTTCTCTACCTATAGTTGTTGCCGGACCATGACCGCAATAAACAACTGTGTTTTCAGGAAATTGAAACATGGTGTCAAAAATAGATTTTTTTAACGTTTCCAAGTCACCACCAGGTAAATCTACACGACCAAAACTGTCTTGAAACAATACGTCACCATTGATGACTAAATTGTTCTCTTTGTTGTAAAACACAACGTGACCAGGAGCGTGCCCAGGTGTGAAAAAAACCTCTAGTTGGATAGATTTAAACACCAAAGTATCACCATGATTCAGTAATTTAGTTGGCTGAGGTGAAATTTTGTAATTTGGAAAACCATAAACATGAGCGTAACTGGAAACAGCATTCAATGTTGGTAAATCTTCCTCATGCAAGTAGTAATCAACCTTGTATTTTTCAATTACATGACTGTTTCCCAGCACATGATCGATGTGGGCATGTGTGTTTAACAAAGCAAGTACGTTTAACTGATTTGCTTCAATAAATTCATCCAATTCGTTTTCTTCTTCTTTGTCGTAGCATCCAGGGTCGATGATTACGGCATCTCCATTATCAGCAAAGATCACGTAAGTGTTTTCTTGAAATGGATTGAATGTAAAAGCGTGTACATGTAATTTCATAGTGTAAAGTTAGTGGAATTTTTGGTATTTTAACTACTTTATATTTGAAACAATAGTTGATTATTCTTTATAATTTACTATCTTTGTAGCTTATTTTTTGTACACAGATTAATTGATAAATAAACACATAATTGTATGGAATTGAATAGTTTAAC
The DNA here is from genome assembly GCA_023957475.1 of Crocinitomicaceae bacterium. Classification (GTDB taxonomy): domain Bacteria; phylum Bacteroidota; class Bacteroidia; order Flavobacteriales_D; family Crocinitomicaceae; genus Taishania. The sequence continues at coordinate 318,000 of JAMLHA010000001.1, forward strand.
GGCTGTTTCGCCAATTGATGGTCGTTATCACGATAAGACAACAGAACTTCAACCTTATTTTTCAGAATTTGGATTGATAAAATACCGAGTAATTGTTGAAGTTGAATACCTTATAGCATTAGTAGAATCGGGTATTGAGCCTTTAAAAAACTTTCCTAGAACTGCTTTTCCAAAATTAAGAGAAGTCATTGCTAATTTTTCGGAGCAAGATGCACTTTGGATTAAAAATATTGAAAAAACAACCAATCACGATGTGAAGGCGGTAGAATATTTCTTAAAACACAAAATGGAAGAATTGGGCTTAGATGCTCATTTGGAATTTGTACATTTTGGTTTAACATCGCAAGACATTAACAATACTTCTATTCCACTTTCTTTAAAAGAAGCAGTGCAGCAACAATATTTACCGTTGTTGCAACAAATTGTGGATAAATTGAAAGTATTGAAAAATGAATGGAAAGACATTCCAATGTTGGCCAGAACGCACGGTCAACCTGCTTCACCAACTCGTTTAGGGAAAGAAATTCAAGTGTTTGAAGAACGTATTGAACGTCAATTGGATTTGTTAAAACAAGTACCTTTTTCAGCAAAATTTGGTGGTGCAACAGGTAATTTTAATGCACATTTTGTTGCATTTCCTCAAACTGATTGGGTAAAATTTGCCAATAATTTTGTGGACAATGTTCTTGGCTTGAATCGTTCGCAAACTACCACACAAATTGAACATTACGATAATTTAGCAGCGCTTTTTGATACATTGAAACGTATCAATACCATTGTTTTGGATTTGGATAGAGATATGTGGACATATATTTCAGAAGAATATTTCAAACAACGTTTAAAAGAAGGAGAAGTTGGTTCTTCTGCGATGCCACATAAAGTAAATCCGATAGATTTTGAAAATTCGGAAGGAAATATTGGCGTTGCAAATGCTTTGTTTGAACACTTGGCAATTAAATTACCTGTGTCAAGATTGCAACGCGATTTGACGGATTCAACAGTTTTGAGAACAATTGGTATGCCTTTTGCTCATACATTTATAGCATTTAAATCTACGTTGAAAGGTTTGGAAAAATTGTTGTTAAATGAACAAGCATTTTACAATGATTTGGAAAACAATTGGGCAGTAGTGGCAGAAGCAATTCAAACGATTTTAAGAAGAGAAGGCTTTGAAAAACCGTATGAAGCGTTGAAAGGATTAACAAGAAAAAATGAACACATAACAAAACAAACGGTTCATGATTTTGTTGATACGTTGGCTGTAAGTGATGCTTTAAAGAAGGAATTGAAACAAATTACTCCACATAATTATACAGGAATTCAATTAGTAAAATGATGTACCGTGTTTTAACCATATTATTTTTAATAGTTCATTACTTTCAAGTATCGGCTCAAAGAAACCAATTGGTTTGGGGAGAAGTTGAAAGCAATGCCGGATTTTTAGTGGAGATGTTACCCCTTCAAGGGAAGGATTTCTATACGCTAAGATGGAAGGGCGGTAATGCACTTGGTGGATATTATCTAACGAGTTATAGCTACTTAAATAAGGTTAAAACAAAACGAGTTTCGATTGCGGTTAACTACAACATTGCCAATTTTGAGGATGTGATCGTTGTGAATGGCCTTCCTTCTGTTGTTTTATCCAACATAAAAGGAGGTAGAGAACAAGTCTTTTTGCAACAATACGATGAGGATTTGGAGCAAAGAGGAGAGCCCATTATTATTGCTGATTATGATGTGAGAAAGGTAATGTCAAAAGCGCCAATTAAAATTATTCAATCAAAAGATAAAAAATATTTTGCTGTATTGTGGCAATTAGCTGGTGCTAAAAATGAACACGATATTTACGGTTATTTTATCTATGATAATAAGTTTAACTTGATTGATCAAGGAGAATATGAATTGCCGTATGAATCACGTTATTCGCAGATAACTAGTCATATACTAAGCAATACAGGTGACTACTTTTTTGTCGTTAAAGAATTTGAGGCCAATCAAAATAGAGGATTGAATCAAGCAAATATTATGTACAAGGCCATGCACATTACGCAAGCGAAAGCAGGAAAGCTCCAAACTTATACATTGCCTGTTCAGGGAAAACGAATAGAAGCTATTTCGGTCAATATAGACGATAGTTCTTCGTATGTGATTACGGGCGTATATGGTGCAAATGAGTTAAAGGGTATTCAAGGAATTTTTTACATGAAACTGGATTTTGATAAGCAGCAGATCATTAACCAAGGATTTTATGAAATTGATAAAGATTTTATAACTGAAGATTGGTCGCAACGAGAAATTGAACATGCAGAGAAAAAAGAGTTGAAAGGAAAATACGAACGTTCTCTGTATGATTATAAGATGAGAGAAACCCAAATTCTTCCAGATGGAGGAATGGTTGGTATCATGGAGCAAAGTTATTTTGTGGTGCATCCAATGTCAGATTACCGAGGTACTACCTATAGTTATACGTACTATTACAACGATATTATTGTATTTAAAATCGGTAACAAAGGAACGTTTGATTGGGTGAATAAAGTTAAAAAGACGCAAGTTTCTACCAATGACGAAGGCTCGTTTAGTTCTTTTGCAAGTATTGTAGATTCCAATTCTATTCGGTTAGTTTTTAACGACAATATTGAAAACTATGATGGATCGGGGAATTTCATGCCTGAAGCCAATTATTATACAAGCTTTAATATCCGTTACAATACAGTAGCTATTGCAGAAATCGACACCAAGGTTGGTACACAAAGTAGAACAATTTTATATACTGGAAAAGATGTAAAAACAATAGCCGTACCTAAATTGTTTAAAATTGACAACAATTCAAAAGAAATGCTGATTTATACCACAAACAAAGGTCGTGAGTTGTATGGTGTTTTGTCTGCTGGAGAATAATTACTGGTTTTTTTTAAGATAAAAATGTAATTTTTTCTGTTTCATGGCGTTATGTATATAAACTAGAACCATGAAATTTCTATTAACTTTGGCTATTCTCCTATGCTGGAGCATTGGGTTAGCATCTTCGATTGAAATCAATGAAGCAGTAAAAACTGGAAAAATTAAAGTTCAGACTAAGTATGAGCAATTAGGACACAAAGGCGTAATGCTCACAATTTCTAACCTTAGTTCTGCAGCACTTTCGATTACTGTTCCTCCTGGCACAACGTTTAAAGCCAGTGACGAAGAACAAGAATTGCTAAACATTGAAGAGCAACTTATTGCGTTAAATTCTAAAGAAACAAAAACAGTGGAAGTGGGTGGTTATTGCACACAATTATCTAAAATAGCACCTCGTTTGGAAAGTAAATTTAACGTTGGAAAAACCAAAAATGCATTGTTAATTGCCTTTTTAGATTTCTTAAAAACCAACAATCCATCTAAAACAAATTATCAAAATGCAGTTTGGGCGTTAACGGATAGAGAGTCTATATCTTCTATTGAAGTAAAAAACGATGCGGATAATAAATTGCGTGAATTTATCGCTAAACAAACCAATCGTACCAACCCTTGGCACACGAATGTGCAAAATATGAATGTGGTACCAGGAAGACCAATTGAACGTAGAACAATGGCTGTTTCTGGACATTTGGACGTGACTACGACTAAAGATATACCGTTTCATTTTGTTGTGGTAAACGATAGAGGAGAAGAAAAACAAATTATCAATACCAATCAAACAATTGAAAAAAATATTAAAAACACCTTCCGATTTGCCTTAACTGTTCAAGGTTGGGAAAAAGGGAAGTATAAAATCAATATTCAGAGCAAAGAAGATGGCTCAATTATTAAGGCATTTGACTTTGAGATCTAATAACCTGAGATTCTGTGTTAATGATTTCAATCCATTCATCAACGCTTTTTGCATTTTCTAATTTAAAATCACCCGATTGAACACGATTTAATGCAATAAGCGTTGCTCCTGATTGTAGTTTTTGACCAAAATCATGCGCAATTGAACGAATGTATGTTCCTTTTGAGCATTTGATGTAAAAATCGACTTCAGGAAAACGTGTTGTTTCAATGGTAAATTCCTTAATTTCGATGATGTTTGGTTTCATTTCCACTTCTTTTCCAGCACGCGCTAAATCATAAGCACGCTTTCCGTCTATTTGTTTGGCAGAAAATATAGGTGGATATTGCTCTTGTTGACCAAGAAACGACTGAACAACTTCATTCATCAATGCATCAGTAATGTGGGCTGTTTCGTAAACAATGTCGTCAAAAGGTTTTTCTAAGTCATAGCAAGGAGTTGTTTTGCCAAGAAGAAATGTACCCGTGTATGCTTTGTCGTCATTGGTTAAATTTGGTATGTTTTTTGTGGCTTTTCCTGTACAAATAACCAAAAGTCCGGTTGCCAGAGGATCGAGTGTTCCTGCGTGTCCAACTTTAAATTTTTTAACATTGTATAAACGACGAAGGTGCCAACGCAACTTGTTCACTGCATCGAAAGATGTCCATTTATAAGGTTTGTCAACTAAGAGAATTTCTCCAGCACTAAAATTGTACATTATACTACTTTCATATCAAATCCCGACCAAATCAAGATAAGAATAATTAATCCAACAACGATGCGATAGATTCCAAAAAGCTTAAAACCTCTTTTTGAAACATAATTGATAAACCCTTTAATAGCAATAAATGCAACGATAAAAGCAACGATATTGCCAACAATCAACAAATTGATTTGTTCACCCGAAAAAGAGTTTCCATCTTTAAAATAATCGAGCATTTTTTTAGCGGTTGCACCAAACATGGTTGGCACAGCAAGAAAAAATGAAAATTCGGCAGCTACACTTCTTGAAAGTTTTTGTGACATACCACCAACAATGGTTGCCGCAGAGCGAGAAACACCTGGTATCATGGCGATACATTGGAAAAATCCAATTTTTAAAGCGGTGATGTAACTCACTTCCTTTTCTTCATGGATGGTAGGGTTTTTGAACCAATCATCTACAAAAAGCAAGATAACCCCACCAATTACTAAGGAAATAGCAACAGTTGTGGGACTTTCCAATAATTCATCTATTTTATCACTCAGTAAAGCACCAAAAATTGCAGCAGGAATAAATGCTACAAACAATTTTAAATAAAAATTAATGGATTGAAAAAAGCGTTTGAAGTAGATAACAACTACCGAAAGAATGGCTCCAAGCTGAATAACGATGGTAAAAAGTTTGGTAAAATCTTGATCAGCAATCCCCATCAATGAAGAACCAATAATCATGTGACCTGTTGAAGATACAGGTAAAAATTCAGTCAAGCCTTCAATAATGGCCAGAATGATTGCTTCGATAAAATTCATAGATGAAAAATTTATTTTTCAGTTGTATCAGTTGATTTACTTTTTCTCATGATAGCGTAAATAATTATACCAAACCCAATAAGAATCAGGAGGGGAGAAATGGTTAAACGTGTGGAATTGAATAATTGATCTCCGGTAAATACATTCGGATCTTTAGAACCACCACCAATCATCAAAAGATAGCCAAGCACGTTAACAGCTAAGCCTATAAAAAGAATTTTGTAATTCTCTTTACGAAATCCAAAATGGAAATTCGCTTTATCTATATTTTCATTATTTTTTTTCTCACTCATGGGTCAAATTTAATAAAAAATAATTCACGCAACTAAAATAACATTTTTTTGGGAAATGTAGAAATAGTTGAAAAAGTATAGGATAAAACTATCTTATTTAATTAAATTATGCATGCATAAATAAATTTTTATAAAACATCTTTAAAATGTGTAGTTTTTTAATCATAAATTTATTAGATTTGCACACGAAAATTGAAAAAATAAATCTATGAAAATATTAGTTGGTATCTCAAAATCACCAGACACAACTTCAAAAATTGCCTTTACGGACAATAGTACAAAGTTTGATGAAAATGGTGTTCAGTATATTGTGAATCCTTATGATGAATGGTATGCTTTGGTTAGAGCGTTGGAATTAAAAGAAACGTTGGGTGGCACGGTTACTATTGTTACAGTTGGAGCTGCTGCTGATGAAGCGGTAATTCGCAAAGCATTGGCTATTGGTGCTGATGAAGCGGTAAGAATTGATGCAGATCCTAAAGATGCTTATTACACAGCAGTTCAAATTGCTGAATACGCAAAAGAAAAAGGGTTTGATTTGATTTTAACAGGTAAGGAAACAATTAATTACAACGGTTCTCAAGTTGCTGGAATGATTGCAGAATCATTGGATATGCCATTTGTTTCTTTGGCGACTAAATTAGACGTAAACGGAAGTACATTAAAGTTAGAAAAAGAATATTTAGGCGGTATCCAAGAAGTTGAAGTCGGTTTGCCAGCTGTAGTTTCTTGTGCTAAAGGTATGGCGGAGCAACGTATTCCAAATATGCGTGGAATTATGGCTGCAAGAACAAAACCGTTGACAGTGATTCCTGCTGCACAAGTAGATGAATTGATTAGCTTCACAGGTTATACAATGCCCCCAGCTAAGTCTGCTGTTAAGATGATTTCTCCAGACAATATGGATGAATTGGTTTCATTGTTGCACAACGAAGCTAAAGTTATCTAATTATTCATTTTATTAAGAAAAAAGATATGTCAGTTTTAGTATATATAAATGGAGTTCACGGAATTGGTAAAAATGCCTTTGAAGCCGTAACTTATGGAAAGAAATTAGGAGATGTTACTGTTGTTACAAACGGTAATGTAGATGATGCTGCTCTTGCAAAATTGGGAGAATATGGTGCATCAAAAATATTGGTTGATAAATCATTGAACAATGCAGATGATCAACAATTGACAAAAATGATTGAAAATGCTGCCAATCAAACAGGTGCTTCTACTATTGTTTTTGTTCACGATCACATCGCAAAAAATGTTGCTCCTCGTTTATCTGTTCGTTTAAAAGCAGGATTGGTTTCAGGTGCTATTGCATTGCCTGATGGAGATGGAACAATCAAAGTAAACGTATTCTCTGGTAAAGCGTTTGGAAGTGTTAAAGTAAATACAGCTAAGAAAATTATTTCGTTGTTGCCAAATTCTATTCAACCTGAAAATAACGGTGGAAGCGCAGCTGTTGAATCTTTTTCTGCAAATGCAGGTGATACAAAAGTGAAAGTATTGGCAACAAAACAACCAGAAGGTGATATTCCATTACCAGAGGCTGATTTAGTTGTTTCTGCAGGTCGTGGTTTAAAAGGCCCTGAAAATTGGGGAATTGTTGAAGATTTAGCAAAAGCTTTAGGTGCTGCTACAGCATGTTCAAGACCAGTTTCTGACGCTGATTGGAGACCTCACCACGAACACGTTGGACAAACAGGTATTGCTATTCGTCCAAACTTGTACATTGCAGCAGGTATTTCTGGCGCAATTCAACACTTAGCTGGTGTGAATGGTTCTAAAACTATTGTTGTTATCAATACCGACCCAGAAGCTCCTTTCTTTAAAGCGGCTGATTATGGTGTTGTTGGTGATGCATTTGAAGTATTGCCAAGATTAACAGAGGCTGTGAAGAAATTTAAAGCATCTCATTAATTGAATGATAACAAATAATTGAATTATTTAGGGAAGTATTTGCGAATACTTCCCTATTTTTGTAAATTAGAAATTTCTCTTCCCATAAAATGAATAAAATTAAACTAGAAATTGTTGGACTTTCTTATAGTGAAACACAAAGTGGCGCCTACGCATTATTACTTGCAGAAGCCGGTGGAAAAAGAAGATTGCCAATTGTTATCGGAGGATTTGAAGCACAAGCTATTGCTATTGAATTGGAAAAAATGGTGCCAACTAGACCGTTAACGCACGATTTATTCAAAACATTTGCTACAACTTTTAATGTTTCTGTGAAAGAAATTTTTATTTATGACTTGGTGGAAGGAGTTTTCTTTTCAAAAATTATTTGCGAAAAAGATGGTGATTATTATGAAATTGATGCACGAACATCTGATGCGATAGCAATTGGAGTGCGCTTTAATTCACCTATTTATACCTTAGAAAACATATTGTACAGTGCAGGTATTTTGTTGGAAGAAGAAAATGAAGAATTACCTCCTGCTACTTCATCTGATGAATCTGCTGTGACTGCTACACCTACTTCTCAAAATGATTTGTTTAAAAATCTATCAATCGAAGAATTACAGAAAAAATTAGATGAAGCAATCAGTAACGAAGAGTACGAATTGGCTTCTAAAATTAGAGATGAAATGAACAAACGTTCATCCAACTAACTCGATTTAATAGCTTAACAAATAAAGATTTGAAAATCGATTATTTTACTTATAATCAATAAATTAACCTTTATTTTTTGATAAATAAGTGTTAAAAATTTTGCAGAAATGAATAATACACTTAGCTTTGTCCGCTAATTAAATTAAATAATTTACTATGAGAGTGTTGAGAACAAATTTCTTAAAACAAATTACAACTTTACTAATGGGGCTTATAGCTATTTGCCTTAGCTTTGTAACCTTTGGTCAAGCTTTATCTGATACGTTTTCTATGCCAGGAACTTATACTTGGACTGTCCCTCAAAACGTAACTTCAGTGAAATTCCAAGTATGGGGTGCTGGTGGTGGAGGCGGTGGCGCTGAAAGCCATCTTATCAACTATGGTGGAAGTCAAAGTCAATCATTACTTTATTTACCAAGAGCCGGTGGTGGTGGTGGTGGTGCTTTTGCAAGTGCTTCATTTGCTACTGTACCTGGTGAAAATTGCACGATTAACGTTGGTGTTGGAGGTGCTGGTGGTGTTTCAACCCAAGATGGAGGTAATGGTGAATATTCAAGTATAGAATATGCTGGAAGTACTATTGTTTCTGCAGAAGGCGGAAATGGTGGTGCTTATAGAGATAATGAAAATAACGTTGGTGTAGCTAACGGACAAGGAGGTACTTCTGGTGCTAATATTTTATTTGTTGGTGGAAATGGTGCTCCTTCTAATACAACTGATTTAGGTGCTGGTGGTGGTGGTGCTGCCGGTAACAATGGAAATGGTACAGATGGTACAGGTTCTGCTGCTGGTATTGGTGGCTCTGTTGGTGGTGGTAACGGTGGTGATCCAACAACATTGGCTGATGAAGATGGAAAACCAGGTGCTAACCCAGGTGGTGGTGGTAGTGGTGCTAAAAGAACAGATTTAGCAGGAACGAATAAAGGTGGAAATGGTGGAAATGGTTTAGTGATTGTTACGTATTGTACAACACCTCTTGCTCCTTCATTGTCAGTTGGAGACTTAACTCCTTGTGAGTTGTCTAATCAAACTTATACAGTAGTTGCTGATGCTAATGTTGATCATTATGTTTGGACATTGCCTAATGGTTGGAGTGGTTTTAGTACAACCAATTCAATTGACGTTGTAGTTGGTCAAGTGGGAGCTATTACCGTAGAAGCATTTAACGAATGTGGCGAATCTGTAACTCAGACATTTACAATTAACGTGAATGAATTGCCAGCACAACCTTCTGTAATTACTGGTAACACAACAGTTTGTGAAGGTACTTCAGCTTTAACTTATTCAGTAACTAATGATCCTGCTGCAGATTCTTATACATGGACTTTGCCTTCTGATTGGACAGGTACAAGTACTACCAATTCAATCAACGCAACTGTTGGAAGTCAAGCTGGATCCATTACAGTGGTTGCAAACAATGCTTGTGGGGCTTCTCCTGTTAGAGCGATGAATGTAACAATTTCGGCGCTTCCTGTTCAACCTTCAGCAATAAACGGTAATACTGAATTTTGTCAAGGTGATGTTGCAGCATTTAACGTTGCTTTTAGTGCAGATGCGGCAAGTTATCAATGGGTGTTCCCTGCAGATTGGACTGGAACAAGTACTACAAATTCAATCAGTTTAACGACAGGTGCTGCTTCTGGAACAGTAAGTGTTATGGCAGTGAATGGTTGTGGTAACTCAACGCCTCAAGTAATCAACGTAACGGTTCATGCAATTGATGCAACAGTATCGAATGCAAATGGTGTTTTAACTGCTAATCAAGCAGGTGCAATTTATTTATGGATTGACTGTGCGACAGGTACTCCTGTGGCTAATGGCTCTGGACAATCTTATACACCAATTCAAAACGGTAGTTATAATGTAATGATTACTACTCCAGAAGGTTGTACAGTGGTTTCTGAATGTGTAAATATTACAAATCTTGGTGTTGACAAAAAACAAATGGATGTAGTTTCAATCTATCCAAACCCTGCATCTGATTATGTGATGGTAGCTAATATTGATGGTGAAACGACCATTCAATTGTTAGACATGACTGGTAAAGTGATTTATTACACAATAGCTCATGCATCTACAAAAATCGACTTAAATGATATCAATGCAGGTGCTTATGTAATAGTTCTTAAAACGAATAATGATACAAAAACACAAAAATTGATTGTGAAGAAGTAATAAATTAATTCAAATATTGAGAAAGGAGTTGTCATTTGATAGCTCCTTTTTTTTGACCACAAAGAGCAAATTTAACCATAAAAAAACAAAAAAATCACCCTCTGTGATGAAAAATGATCCTCCTCATAAACACTAAAAAACTGTTAATTTTTTGTTAATTTTCTTCGTTCGTAAAGTCAAATGTAGTGTTCGTAAAGAAACTCATTGTTTTTTGAAAAAAAAGTTGGAGGTTTGAAGCGTAAATTTAAAAAACAAAAAACTATGAAAAAGATTTTATTTTCAGGAGCTTTTGTTTCAACACACACATTAAGCGCTGGTAGTAATACTATCAACGTAAACAACTTAACAAACGGTATCTACTTCTTGAAAAGTGGAAATGGAAGTACGGTGAAGTTTGTAAAGGAGTAAGTTTTTTTCATAATTTGTTTTGAGGTCGGGTGAAAGCTCGACCTTTTTTAATTTTGATAATATTATGACTGATTGACAAAATGATTTCTCCCCATTTCGGCGAGCCCAATGTGTCGCTCAATCCCCTCCATTTTGACATGCTCAATGCGTCGCAAAGGGAGAAATGAATACCGTATCAATTTCAGCAGTTGTTTTGTCAGGGATGTTTGAACGTAGTCGAAACCACCGATAATTCTCTTAACTCTGCATTCTGAACTCTTAACTAGAACTATTTCCACCCTCCACCAAGTGAACGATACAAAGCAATCATTGCTTTAAATTCTTGCAATTGATCATTGACACTTGCTAATTGTGCCGTTATCAAACTTTGTTCGGAAGTTAACACATCCGTATAGTTGGTAGTGCTACTGTATTGCAATAAATTGGTTCTAAATTCTACCGCTTTTTGCAAAGCCTCAATTTGTTTCACACGCGTTGCTTGTTTTTCTTTTGCCATATCAAATGCATACAAAGCATCAGTTACTTCTTGTCCAGCCGTTAACAATGTTTTTTCAAATGTATTCCAAGCTTGTTGTTGCGCTATTTTTGCATTTCTTAAATTGGTTTTCAATACTCCTCGTTGAAATATAGGTTGAACTAAACCTCCCACCAAGTTGACAAAAATACTTGTAGGATCTAATAACGTGCGTGTAGTTAAAGCACTTATACCACCACTTCCAGCTGTTAATCGCAGAGAAGGGTAAAATGAAGCACGCGCAACATTGGTTACTTCAAAAGCTTGTCTAAATCCCAATTCTGCTGCAGTAACATCAGGCCGGTTGGCGAGTAATTGAGCTGGAACTCCAATTTTCATATCTATAGCAAATGATTGAGCGTCAAATTTGCTTCTTTCAATTGCTTGTAAGGGTTTTGCTGTTAATACACACAATGCATTCTCCAATTCTCTTATTGATCTTTTTAAATCGGGAAGAGTAACTTGTGCAGCATATAAATTGGATTCAGCTTGAACCACATCTGCACCGTTTAAACTACCAGATTCTTTCAATGCTTTAATAGCCTCAACTGATTTTTCTCTAATTTTTATGGTTTCTTCGGTTATTTCTAACTGTTTATCCAATGAAAGAAGGGTGTAATACGATTCGGCAATTGTCGCAATTAATGCCGTTTTAACAGCATTTTGTGATGCTATTGATTTCATCCAAGCTGCTTGTGAACTTCTTTTTGCGGCAGTCAATTTCCCCCAAATTTCTATTTCCCAAGATGTTGAAAATCCAAGAGAAACAGTAGTTGTTTGTAAGTTGATATTTACATTTGAAGGGAAATTAAGTGCATTTTTTGATGATTTATTGTAAGTCACTTGTGGTGTGAAATCCAAACTTGGAGCAAATTGTTGCTTGGCTTGTTTCAATGTGTTTTCAGCACTTGCAATTTGCAAAATAGCATTCTGTAAATCATAATTTCTATCCAATCCTTCTTGAATAAGGTTTTTTAAGTGTTCATCTGTAAAGAAATCTTGCCATTTTACGTCTGTTAAATTGGTTGTATCTTGCGATTGATGATCACGGTACAAGCCTTTTTGTTGTTCGTCTGTAAGGGTTGGGTTTTCGTATTTTTTAGTAATTAAACCACAACCAGATAAAACAACAATGCTTATTGTTAAAACAAATCCTTTAAAATATCTTGTCTTCATTTTTAAATTTTTCTCTTTTATTTTTTTGTAGAAACTTTTTCATGTAGCATTTGGAATACAACAAACAAGCCAGGAATAACAAAAATTCCAAAGATGGTTCCGATCAACATACCACCAATAGCACTTGTTCCAATTGCATTGTTTCCAATTGCTCCAGCACCTTTTGCAAACATAAGAGGCAACAAACCAAAGATGAAAGCGAAGGATGTCATTAAGATTGGTCGGAAACGAACTTTTGCTCCTTCAATGGCCGCATCATAAATACTTGCTCCTTTTTTCCTGGCTTCGTGGGCAAATTCTACAATCAAAATGGCATTCTTGGCCAAGAGTCCGATGAGCATAATCAGTGTGATTTGTACGTAAATGTTATTACTTACATCAAATAACCACGCAAAAATAAACGCACCTGCCAAACCAATCGGTAGTGAGAGAATAACGGCTAAAGGAAGCATATAGCTTTCATATTGGGCAGCTAAAAGGAAATAAACGAAAATCAAACATAGTAAGAAAATATACATGGTTTGTCCGCCAGCATTGATTTCCTCACGGCTCATACCCGAAAATTCATATCCATAACCCATTGGCAATGTTTCTTTTGCTACTTCTCGAATGGCATTAATTGCATCACCCGTACTGTATCCTTGATTTGGACCACCTTGGATGTGTACAGATGTAAACAAGTTAAATCGATTGATGGCTTGTGGACCAAACACTCTTTTCAACTCGATGAACTGAGAAATAGGAGCCATTTCACCTTTGCTGTTTCTAACCATGATGTGATTAAAAGATTCAGGATTAGCTCTAAACTCTGGCTCCGCTTGATACATTACACGGTATTGTTTTCCAAATCGGTTAAAATCAGATGCGTAAACCCCACCATAATACCCTTGTAAAGTACTTAACACATCATTTACGGTAAGATTTGCACGTTTTATCATTGGCACATCCAAATCAATCTGGTATTGTGGATAGTTTGGAGAAAATGATGTTGATGCAAATTGAATTTCTGGTCGAGCATTTAACGCTCCTATGAATTTCTGACTCACTTCGTTTAAAGCGTCGATTGTTCCTCCTTTTTGGTCTTGCAATTCAAATTCAAAACCACTACTAAATCCAAATCCCATAATGGTTGGTCGTGCAAAGAAAATCACTTTTGCATCTTTGATACCACCAGTACGTTTAAATAACTCTTGAACGATTGAAGCTTGGTCTTGACCTTTTCCTTTTCGATTGTTCCAATGCCCTAATCGGATAATAATCATACCATAATTGGTACCAGAACCACTGATTAAACTTCTTCCAGAAATACGCAAAATGTTGGTAATACCAGGTATATCTTTGATTTGATTTTCGATGGATAGCAGCACTCTTTCTGTCTCCTCTATTGAAGTTCCAGGAGGTAATGAAATGTCTGACATAACACCTGCCACGTCTTCGTTTGGTACAAATGCTTTTGGTCGTGTGTTCATAATCGCAATAAACAAACCTGCAAAAACAGCAATTACGGTAAATGCCAACCATTTTTTATGCACGAAAATTTGTGCTGATTTTTTATATTTTTCAGTTGTTTTGTCAAATGCAATATTGAAATTATCAAAAAAGCGACGGATAAAGTTCTTTTTTTCTCCTTCCTCGTGAGTGTGAGGTTTTAAGATCAAAGCACATAGAGCAGGAGAGAGCGTTAATGCATTAATTGCCGAAATGAAGATGGCAACAGCCAAAGTCAAACCAAATTGTTTGTAAAACACACCCGCTGAACCACTAATAAAAGACACGGGAATAAACACTGCCGCCATTACAAGTGTGATGGAGATAATAGCTCCACTAATTTCATTCATGGCACTATGAGCTGCTTTTTTAGCATCTTTTTCTCCTTGTTCCATCTTGGCGTGAACGGCTTCAACGACGACAATGGCATCGTCCACCACAATACCAACTGCTAAGACAAGCGCAAAGAGTGTCAACAAGTTAATGGTAAACCCAAATAAACTTAAAAAGAAAAATGTACCAATAATTGACACAGGAACGGCAATTGCAGGAATTAACGTTGAACGCCAATCTTGTAAAAAGATGAATACCACTAAAAACACCAATAGAAATGCTTCAATAAGTGTGTGAACAACTTTGGAAATAGATTCGTTTAAGAAATCATTGACATTTGTTAGAATATTGGTATAAACACCTTTTGGAAAATTTACTTTTACTTCATCCAATACTTTTAAAACACCGTTAATAACTTCCTGTGCATTGGAACCAGATGTTTGCGCAATAGCAACCCCAATACCTGGTTTTCCATTCGATATTGTTTTTCCCGAATACGTTTGAGAACCGAGTTCAATACGAGCTACATCGCCAAGTTTAAGTATTTCACCATCTTCGGTAGATTTTATAACGATATCTTCAAATTCTTCTACACTTTTAAGGCGGCCTTTGTATTTTAACACATATTGAAACGTTTGATTACCGTTTTCACCAAGTTGACCAGGAGCTGCTTCTAAGTTTTGTTCCGCTAAGACAGTTGAGATATCACGAGGTACTAATCCATAACTAGCCATGATGTCTGGACGCAACCAAATTCGCATTGAATAGTTATTCTGGCTAAAAATCATCGCATCACCAACACCATTTACACGTTTTATACGAGGTAAAATATTGATATCTGCATAGTTTTGCAAAAACGTCATATCGTATTCTGGATTATCACTATCCAAATCAAAAATTAAGATATTGTCACTTTGGCGTTTAGCTGTTACAACTCCAGAACGGGTAACTTCTTGAGGAAGTAAAGGTAAGGCACGTGCTACACGGTTTTGAACGTTAACCGCAGCCATGTCGGCATTTGTACCCAACTTGAAATAAATATTGATAGAAGCTGTACCATCATTACTTGCTGTAGAAGTCATGTAGGTCATGTCTTCCACACCATTGATTTGCTCTTCAAGAGGAATCAATACAGATTTCAATACGGTTTCTGCATTTGCTCCTTGATAAGCAGCGCTTACTCTGACGGTTGGTGGTGCAATTTCAGGATATTGTGAAACAGGCAACGTTACAAGACCTAAGATTCCAAGAATTAGGATGATGATGGATATTACCGTAGATAGAACCGGACGGTCAATGAATTTATTAAACATAAGGCAATAATCTTAGAATTTTAAAACACTATCAGCTGGAATAAGATTTGGTTTGATTTTTGTGCCTTCAGCCACAATTCCAATTCCTTCTACAATCAATTTGTCGTTTGACTTTAAACCTTCAGTTACAACAAAATATTTTCCACCTGGAACTTCCACCACTTGGATTGGAACTCCAGTAACTGTTTCATCTTTGCCAACAATGTATGCCAAACGTTTATCTTGAAGTTCTGAGGTTGCTTTTTGTGGCACGATGATTGCATCTTTTAAATGAGTAGGGATGCGAATAACCGTGCTTGAACCAGAACGCAACATTTTATCAGGATTTACAAACCCAGCTTTCACGTTAAAAGAACCAGTTTGATTGTTGATTAATCCACTAAATGTTTCAACTTTACCCATTTGATTGTATGTTTCACCATTTGATAACACCAAAGTAACTGGCGGTATCTTATTGATTTTTTCTTGGAATGTTTTTCCTTCAATGGTTTCAAACATTTTTAGTTGCTGTTTTTCATTGATAGAGAAATAGGCAAATACTTTTGAAATATTTGAAACAATAGTTAACGGTTGAACCGTATTGCTGTAAACATAACTACCCAATTTGTAAGGCAATTTACCAACTACGCCATCAACAGGACTTTTGATAACTGTATAACCCAAATTTGTTTGTGCATTGGCATAAGTTGCTTTTGCTTGTTCCAATTCAGCTTTACGCATGTCGTAATTCAAATTGACATTGGTTAGCTCATAAGAGCTAATAATTCCTTGCTCAACCAATGGTTTTGTTTTCTCTATTTGAATGCGAGCAGCTTCTAACGCTGTTTTTGCACTTTCTACTCGAGCAGCGTACATACTAACGTCTTGCGCAAATTGAGGATTGGAAATTTGAAACAATAAGTCACCTTTTTTTACTTCTTGTCCCTCTTCAACGTATATTTTATCGATGTAACCATTGATCATCGGTCTGATTTCAATGTCTTCGACACCTTGTAAAGTAGCAGGATATTCAGAGTACAATTCAACTTCTTGTTTCTGCAACTCAATTACATTGTATGGTTGTGTTGGCCTTTGAAAAGCTTCTTCTTTTCCCTTGCAAGCTGTTAATGTTACTGCTGCTATACCAATAATTGCTAATTTATTTGTGATCATTTATTAAAAATTAAATTTTTTATTACTTTTTTTCTTTGTTGCAGAACGTCTTCAAATTCAGACTCTGAAATACCAAAAACATCTTTGTAAATTGTTTTCATGACCAATGGATAGGATACCAATGAAAAGATGTTTATCAAGAAATGAATTGGGTCAACTGTTTGAATACTACCTTTTTTTACTTCTTGATGAATTTCATCCATAAATTCCTTCATTTCCGATGAAGGTTCTGGTTTTATATAAATCTCCTTATCAATAAGATTAACCGACACATTGATGCTTAACACTTCAAAAAAAGCATAGTTACGTTTGAAATTGAATGTAAAATCGATGAGTTGCTCCACTTTTTCTTCAAAAGACACCCCTTTTTTACCATAAATCTCATTTAAACCATTATGTAATTCGGTGACTACCTCTTCTTGAGCAATTCTCATTAGGTTTTCTTTTGATCGAAAATAGTAATTCACCAACGTTCGCTGAACGCCTGAATAATCAGCTATTTCTTGCGAAGTAGCCTTTACTTTTCCTTCACGGTAGATGAGTTCTTTCGCTTTGGAAATAATTAATAATTCAGTTTCACTGTATAAATTTGACATAAATGTTTGACAAAATTGTCAACAAAAGTACTTCAAATTTTTAAATTGAAGCTATTTTAACCGTTAAAATGCTGTTAATTTTTTTGACTTGTTGATGTTATGATCTAATGATAGGTCAACTAGTCATAACGTCACTTTACATTAAAAACCACAGTGATTTTCATTTACATTGTGGATAAATAAAAATAATCTCTAAATTTGTAGCTGATAATGAAATCGGATAAGAAAATAGCTGTTATTGGAGGTGGGAGTTGGGCAACTGCCATTGTGAAAATACTTTGCAACAATGTGAAGTCTGTGAACTGGTGGATGCGTAACGAAGCATCTGTTCGTCACATTTTAAAATACCAACGCAATCCCAATTACTTACAAGCTGTAGAGTTTGACTTGGATAAAATCAATGTTAGTACAAATTTAATAGAGATGATTGAACCTGCTGATATAGTGATATTGGCTACACCATCTGCTTTTTTAGTAGAAACATTTGAAAAATTCCCGGTTGAATTACTTGAAAATAAAATTGTTTTTTCAGCTGTAAAAGGAATTGTACCAGAATTTCACGCCATTCCTGCCCGATTTATTCATAAAACTTTTCGAACACCTTATAATAAGATTGGAATTATTTGCGGACCCTGTCACGCTGAAGAAGTTGCGCTCGAACGTTTGTCTTATTTAACCATTGCTTGTCAAGAGGATCATATTGCTGAAGAAATGGCTGATTTAATGGCTTGTAGATACATTAAAACAACAACCTCAGACGATTTATTCGGTACGGAACTTTCGGCAGTATTGAAAAATGTGTATGCTATTGCAGCGGGTATTTGCTCTGGTTTAGGTTATGGTGATAACTTTCAAGCAGTATTAATCAGTAGTGCGATTCAAGAAATAGAAAATTTTATTGATGAGGTAAGTCCGATTCACAGAGATGTGAAATCAAGTGCTTATTTGGGTGACTTATTGGTAACATCTTACTCAAAGTTTTCAAGAAATCGCTCTTTTGGTTACATGATTGGTAAGGGTTACTCAGTAAAAACGGCTCAACTAGAGATGGACATGATTGCAGAAGGATATTATGCCGTTAAAAGCGTGGTTGAGATAAACAAGCGCTTTGAAGTGGAAATGCCTATTGTAAATGCGGTTTACAATATTTTGTACGAAAAAATTTCTCCAGTTATAGAAATGCGTATTTTAACTGAAAAGTTGAGTTAATTTTAGAGCATATTTTTCAAAAAATAACTTAGCTTCGTAAAAACATTTCGATGAAAGTATTTAAGTTTGGTGGAGCATCTGTAAAAGATGCTATTGCAGTAAAAAATGTTGTTGAAATTATTCGTTTATTCCCCAAGGATAAAATTGTGGTTGTCATTTCTGCAATGGGCAAAACGACCAACGCTTTAGAAGTTATAGTTGATGCCATTTGGACTAAAAACGAAACGGTTTTTTATGAAAAATTAGCCGAAATTAAAGCATTTCATACGGCTATTTTGGATCATTTATTTTCTTCTGGTGCGCATACTATTTATACTGAATTGGACCGTGTTTTTGCTGCAATGGAAATGCAGTTTAAAGGTGAAATTTCTGATAATTACAACCGTGAATACGATCAAATTGTTTCACTAGGAGAGGTTATCTCTACATTAATAGTTGAGTCGTATTTTCGTGAAACTGGGTTGCATTCAAAATGGATGGATGCCCGTAGTTTGATTCGCACAAACACCTGTTTTAGAGATGCTGAAATTGATTGGAATTGTACCGAAGAGCTAATTCAGAAAAATGTATTGCCAATTTTTGACCAATATCCCATCGTTGTAACACAAGGTTTTATAGGGCATACACCCGAATATTTAACAACAACCTTAGGTAGAGAAGGCTCTGATTTTACAGCTGGTATTTTTGCGTATTGCCTCAATGCAGAAAATGTGACTATTTGGAAAGATGTGCCAGGGATGTTAAACGCTGACCCTAAGTATTTTACCGATACTGTTAAATTGAATAAAATTTCGTTCAATGAGGCAATCGAATTGGCATACTACGGAGCAAGTGTTATTCATCCAAAAACGTTAAAGCCTTTACAAAATAAAAACATTCCATTATTTGTAAAATCATTTATTGAGCCTTTGAAGGCAGGAACAGAAATCCAACAATCTGCTGAATTTGATACCTTGGTTCCTTCTTTTATTTTTAAGTTAAACCAAACATTGATTTCCTTTAGAACACGTGATTTTTCGTTTATCGTGGAGTCGCATTTAGGAGAAATCTTTAATAAATTATCTGCTTTAGGGGTGAAAATCAATCTGATGCAAAATTCAGCATTGAGTTTTTCCATTTTGGTGGATGCCCAAAAAATCAATATGCAATCCATTCTTGATTCTTTTCAAGAACAATTTGAAGTGCGCTACAATGAAGGGTTGGAATTGGTAACAATACGTCATTACGACCAACCAACGATTGAGCGAGTAACGGCTGGAAAAGAAAAATTGTTAGAACAATTTGACCGTTTAACAGCTAGAATTATTTTGAAATAATTTTCCTCAAAGTTCACTTATTTTTAAAGTTTGAGGAGAATAATGTATTTCAGAATCCTCAGAATTGACATAAATCAAAAATTTGTGTAAAATAATTTTGTTTTATTCCTTAAACTTTGTCTATTTGTATCGGCCAAATAATTTTTATCGTTTCCAAGCTCGTGTGATTTCTCTTTTTCCGGGAGGTCCAGGCAACGCTTCGATTTCAAAACCAATGGATTTTAATGTGCGTTTAACTTGTCCTTTAGCACAATAAGTAATCAAAAAACCATCTTTTTTTAATGTGTTGTACATTTTTTCGAGAATAGCTAATGTCCACATGTCCTCTTGAGCTTGTGGACCAAAAGCATCAAAATACACACAATCAAAATGATTGGGAGGTGGAATTAAATCTTCAATTCTTGCATGTATTTTATGAAGTGAAAATGGTGGTATAATTTTCGCTAATTGATTCCATTCTACTTGATGAAGTTGCGCAAAAACAGGTTGATATTGTCCACTTAGTTGTTTGCAATACTCCATTTGCATCGCAATTTCAATTGGAACAGGATACGCTTCAATTCCAGTATAATTTACCGAAAGATTGTTTTCTTTTGCATAAATAGCTGTCAATAATGCGTTTAAACCAGTCCCAAACCCCATTTCAAAGATAGAAATACTGCTTTTTTCAATCGTTTTAATGCCGTTATTTATAAATATATGTACAGCTTCTTGGATAGCACCATGCGATGAATGATAGGTTTCGTCTAATTCTGGAACATAGATGGTTTTGGAGCCATCGTTAGTGTTTATGACGTGCAAGTTCACTGAATGTTGGAGTTAATTGTTCTTTTGTATAGTAACCGTTCTTAATAAAATAGTCAATAATTGCCTCTTTCATCAAGTGTTGTTGTTGGTTGTATTCCAAGTGAGGTAATTTTTTTACCAATTTATAATGTGGCCAATTATCTTTGTCTTTCCCTTCAAATTCATAATAACCATAAGGAATAAGAATGGTACAAGTTGCAATGTGCACCAAATCCATTTTTTCATCCTTTGTATATTCTTTAAATCCAAGTCCCAATTCATTCACGCCAATTAGAAACAAGATACCAGAGATATCCATATCTCCGTCGAAATCTTTGTTCAACAGAGCGGTTAACTTTTTAAATCTTAATTCTATTTGATAATCCATATTTTATAAAAGTTCAGAGTTCAGAGTGCTGAGTTCAAATTTGTCTATGCTCATACTATGACTCTATGTTGTTTAAATTATTCTATTATTTAGACAAAATTAACAATAGAAATTGAGCTTTCCATTCATATTTTGTAAATTTGAAAAAAAATCTAAATAAAAATGAAAAAGTTTTTAAGAACCCTACCAGCTCTTTTAGGACTCGCACTTCTTGTTGCATGTAGCGGAAACAAAGAGCAAACAACAGACCAATCAACAACAATTTATGCTTACGATGCCAATAGTTCAACATTGGAATGGACTGCTTTTAAATACGAAAGCAAAGCACCAGTGAAAGGAACATTTAAGGAAATTTCTGTAAGCTCTCTGAACAATGCTACCGATGTAAAAACATTGTGTGAATCATTGACTTTCTCTATTCCAGTTAGCTCAATTGCTACACAAGACGAATCACGTGATGCTAAAATCATTGAATTTTTCTTTGGTACAATGTCCACAAAAGAATTAACAGGTAAAATTGTGAAATTATCCGAAGATGGCACAGCAGAGTTGGAGGTAACCATGAATGGAATTACAGATATTGTAAAAGGTGATTACACATTAGATGGTTTGCATTTTGATTTCAGCGCAACAATGGACATTGCGAAATGGTCTGCCCAAGAAGCAATTGATGTGTTGAACGAAAATTGTAAAGCCAACCACACAGAAAATGGAGTTACAAAAGTTTGGACAGAGGTTGACTTAGCTTTCTCAACAGATTTTGTAGAAAGTAAATAAATACAAACGAATTTATTCGAGACTAATCAAGCTCAAAACAGATTGGAAACAGGTCTTTTAAGGCCTGTTTTTTTGTTTGTCAAACTTTAATTTTGGAGCAGAAAGTACCAGCATTAAAACAATAAAAGCTAAGATGAACATGATCCCAAATGTTGTTAGAATAGAATCGTTTTGGAAAACACCAACAATTGATGCAATTAATGCTGCTGCAGCCATTCTAATTGAACCACCCAAAGCCGATGCAGCTCCTACATTACCAGAAAATGGTGCAAACGAAGCAGCGGTAGTGTTGGGGTTGATAAATCCTATCAAAAAGAGAATGGTAAAAATACCGCCTACAGCTAACGTGTAGTGGATGGTAGGACGACTATTCACAACTATAAATACCAAAAATGTGGCAAATAGTAATACGATAGAAGCAATTCGACCGATTTTAATAAAGGATACTTTTGTGGTGAGTATTCCGTTTATGTAACTTCCTGTTATCAAACCTGTTGCATTAATGGCAAAAATAATGGCAAATGTTTCTCTACTTAAACCAAAAAATGTTTGAAAGATAAATGATGCCGAAGAAATGTAGGCAAATAATACTGCCATTGCTAAACTACTGGCTAATGTGTAAAGTAAAAAGGTTCTATTTTTCAATATGCCAACGTAATCAAGTGTTATTGTTTTAACTTTTAACTTGTCTTGGTGCAAAAAACGACTCGTTTCGGGTAAAAAGAAGAAAATTAAACAACCTACCAATAAAGAAAATAGGGTCAGGAAGTAAAAAATTGTTCGCCAACCAAAATTGGCCAATACAAGACTGCCTATACTTGGTGCAATCAAAGGAGCAACTCCCATCACAAGCATGATTAATGAAAAAGCTTTTGCTCTTTTTTCCACAGGATATACATCGCTTATAATAGCGTTGGAAGCTACCATACCAACACATCCACCAATAGCTTGAAGAAATCGGATAACAATTAAACTGTTTAAGTTTGGAGCCAATGCACATCCAATTGATGCTACAGAATAGATAGATAAACCAACTAATAATGGTTTTTTTCTTCCATATTTATCCACCAATGGCCCGTAAAACAATTGCCCCAATGCAATTCCTAAAAAATAGGATGTCAGCGTAAACGCAATTTGTTGTTCATTGGTAGAAAATGTATCTGTGATTTGGTTAAAACCAGGTAGGTACATGTCGATTGAAAAAGGTCCCAAAGCGGCTAAAATCCCAAGAAGTACAATGAGAAATGTTTTGTTGATGGTTGTATTGGTCATTTATTCAACGAGTAAGCTATTTAATTCTTCAAATTCTTTTTGAGTGAAATCACGGTAGGTTCCCAATGGAATATCGAGTACGATGTTCATAATGCGAATACGCTTTAAGTTTTTTACTTTGTATCCCAAGTATTCACACATACGTCGAATTTGTCGGTTTAATCCTTGTGTTAGAATGATATTAAAAGTAAAATCGTCTATTTGACGCACCTTACATTCTTTTGTAACGGTATCTAAAATTGGCACACCTTTACTCATTTTGAGGATGAATTTAGGTGTAATGGGTTTATCTACTCGAACGATGTATTCTTTCTCGTGGTTGTAGTTGGCTCGCAAAATTTTGTTTACAATGTCGCCATCATTTGTCAAAAAAATCAACCCGTGACTGTCTTTATCCAAACGCCCTATTGGAAATATTCGTTCAGGGTAGTTGATGTAATCGATGATGTTGTTTTTTTCTCTACGTGTATCGGTTGTGCAAACAATTCCTCGTGGTTTGTTAAATACTAGATACACCCGTTTTGAATTGGTTCCTTGCACTATTTCTCCGTCAACTTCTATTGTGTCGTTTCTGTTCACTTTTGTTCCCATTTCTGGAAGTTGACCGTTTACCAAAATACGTTTTTCTTCGATGAGTTTATCAGCGTGGCGGCGTGAGCAAAAACCAATTTCACTCATGTACTTATTCAATCGGACTAATTCTTCACTCATCTTTATTGCGTTTTGCTGATTGTACAAGAAACAGCTCTATGGTCACTAAAAATACTGTTCTGAACCACAAAGTTAGTAGAAACTAATTCAGGTGAATGAAAAATATAATCAATTCGACCAGCAGGCAATTTTCCAACATAAGTAGAACCCATTCCGCTACCACAATTGATAAAGGCATCTGTTAAATGACTATTAAATTGATTGTAAACAAACGAAACAGGCGTGTCGTTGAAGTCACCACATACAATTACAGGATAAGGTGATTCTTTGATGTGTTTATTGATACTGATCGCCTGATCGGCACGTTTGGGGTAAGCCGTTTTTAATTTTCGAGCAATGTTTTTAACGAAATCTACTTTAGTTGTATCTTCTTCTTCAATTCTGCTAATTCTGAATGATTGTAAATGAGCGTTGTAAACTCTAAACGTGTCAGTATTCTTAACAACATCCATGTAAATGCAGAAATTATAATTGGTTTCGTCGTCGTTTTCAAAATTTACATCTCCTTTTGCAATAACAGGTAAACGTGAAAACATGATAACGCCAAAATGTTGTCTTCCAACGGCTTTGTAAATGAATCGTTGGTGGTAATCAATTGCTTTAAATTCTTTTTTGAATAGATCAATTGTTTGAAAATCAGTAGGATTGTCTTTGTTGTAAAATTCTTGAAAACAAACAATATCTGGGTTTTCAGTAATTACATAATTGAAAATGCTATCCCTTGTTTTGTATTTCTGTTCTTTATCAGGTTCGTATAAGTCAAAAATTTGAACGTTGTTGGATAATACAGTGATGCTTGTTTTGGCGTTTATAGGTGTTTCTATCGTTTCTCCAAAGGCAAACAATCGAAAGAAATAATTGATGCCAATTAGAAACGTAATGAACAAAATCAAACTCCACTTCCAAGAGCGCATAATCAGCCAGTAGATAATGGTTATAAATGCCAAACCAACCAATATGGGGTATGCCAAACCAAAAAATGGAAGTATCCACAATAAATGGGGATGAATAATTGGGGTAATGTACGAAATAATCAGAGCCACAATCAATGCAATTGAGCCGATTCTAACAAAGTTAGAAAACCGCACGATTTTGCGTATGATTGACAATTTATTTTTCACGACTATTTAGTATTGCTTTGACGAAATAAAAACTCTTTTTCCTCTTTTGTAAGAGATTCATATCCCGATTTTGAAATTTTATCTAATATTTTATCAATTTTTTCTTGACGCTGTTTGGCTTCTTTGTTATACTCTTCATCTGTTTTAAAACGTGCATTTGTGTATTGCTGTTGTTTCGTTTTCTTTGTTTTCTGTTTAAAGAAAAGAGCAATGTTATCACCCACTCGAATACCTCTATTGATAATATTGTTGGCACTGAATGGGTTTTTTACAGAAATATAACCCAATAATGCCCCACCCAGATGTGCAAAATAAGCAGTACCATCTTGCACCCCCATTCCTGCGCTGTATAAGTTGAAGAGAATAAAAATAAGTGCTAAAAAAATCAAGCGCATATTGAAAAGTCCCCAAACCGACACTGTTAGTTGAGGTTGATAAAATGCAGTTGCCACCAAAACAGCCATCACAGCTCCCGATGCACCAATTACAATACCGCCATCAAAACCAGGTAAGAAAAGGTGTGATACTACTTCCAATAATCCACCAGCAAGTCCACCCAATAGGTAAGTGTACAACAAGCGTTTTGCGCTAAAATACTGTTCAAAAATGCGACCAACACTGTAGAGGAAAACCATGTTGAACAGCAAATGAATGATTCCAAAATGGGTGAAAATACTTGTAAACAAGCCCCAAGGTTTGAAAATAAATGCTTTGAAGGAGGTTGATAATGAAAAAATAGCCAAAACGGCATCCATTAAAAAACTCCCGGCAGTACCTCCAATGATTTTAGCAAGAACTTCAATAACCCCAATTAAAATAAACACCATCACATTGATAAAAATCAATTTGATAGTCATTCCACCCGTACGAAAAGTGTTTTTTAAATCGTTCAATATGTTATTTTCAGTTCGCATATTTTATTAATAAAAGCGGTGTCTATCTTTCTTTCTCCAATACAGTACAAAAATGATACCAACTAATGCACCGCCAACGTGAGCAAGGTGTGCAATGTTGTCTATTCTGGTTGATATGAAGCTCATGTAGATTTCATAAGCCAAATAACCACCAATTAAGAATTTTGCTTTGATGGGAATAGGAGGGAAGAGAAGCATCAATTCTGTGTTGGGAAATAAAACGGCAAATGCAGCCAATAAACCAAATACAGCACCCGATGCACCAGCCATTGAACTGTATGTCATAGCACTATAATCGTTGTATAGGTACTGACTCATATCCGAGTGAATTGGCAACTCTTTCACACCACCATTGCCCCACAAATATTCGTTGACGATATCGATGTTGTACCCATCAGCAATAAGTGCTTGTTTGATGCGGTAAACTTCCAACACACCCATTGAGTTGTACAAAACAAGTGCCCCAATTCCACACGCAAAATAGAAGATAAAATAACGTTTTGGTCCCCAAATGCGTTCCAAATGCGAGCCAAACATCACCAATAACAGCATGTTGAATAAAATGTGCAAGATGTTGCTTGAATCATGAGTAAACATGTGCGTCACAATTTGGTAGGGTTGAAAAGTTGGCACGTTAAAATAATGTGCGCTGAGGTAAAACGGCAATTGCACAAATCCCATGTTGATTCCTACCATCATTACAACATACACTAAAATGTTGATGAGTAGAATGTTTTTGGTTACTATTGGAATATTGTTGAACATATTAAAAAAGTTGTTTAATGTCTGTTAATGATATTGTTTTTAAAATTGGCTTTCCATTTGGAGTAAAGCTATGATCTTCACATTGAAACAATGTTTCAACAAGGTTGGTAATACTTTCTTTATTATCGGTTATAACCTTACTATTTCCCACACTTTTTGCAATGTTTGAAATGAGTATATGAGCAATTTCTCCCTTTTCTACTGTTGAATAAGATAAATTATCCAAAATTGCATCAATACAAGTGTTGATAGCTTCTTCCTCCAAAACAGATGGAACTGCATTGAGAATCAGCATACCCTTTTCGATTTTACTTTCAAATCCTAAACGGTGCAACAATGTGGTTTGACTCATCCACACATCTTCTTCACCTTTTGAAACTTCTTTTTCATAAGGAAATAATAATGTTTGTGCCGCAATTGGGTGCAAGATAAACTCCCGCATCATTTCATCGTAAATAATGCGTTCAAATGCCCGTTTGCTATGGATAACCATTAACCCATTTTTGGAAGGAAAAAACAAGTAGGGTAATCGTATGATGAACTGATCAAACTTTGTTTCTTCTTGCTCGATGTCAATTACTTGCTGGATATTTTCTTCTTTTTCCTCCAGCTCATCGATGTTGTAAAAATTTTCCCAGTCTTGTTGTGTTGTTTTGTTTTCGCCGTATCCAAATTTGTTTAAAGCCGTATGTTTTTGTGATGTAGAACTACTCGTTTTTGGTTTTTCATCAAAAGGATTGAAATAAGGATTGACTTTTATATGAGGTTGAACTACAGGTTTGGATAGCATGTCGTAAGGTATATCAAAACTTTGTTCTTGCTCAAAATCCAGTGTTGGTGAAATGTTGTATTTTCCTAATGCTTCTTTAATGGCGCTCAATAATACCATGTATATATTTCTGTCCTCCTCAAATTTTATTTCTGTTTTTGTAGGATGCACGTTGACATCAATTTTAGAAGGATCAATATCGAAATAAATAAAATATCCAGGATATGTTTTTGGTTGTATAAGATTGTTAAAACCTTTGTTTACAGCATTGTTGAAATATGCATCTTTAAAAAAGCGATTGTTTACGAAAAAAAATTGTTCGCCCCTCGTTTTTTTCGCAAATTCAGGTTTGATGATAAATCCAGAAATTTTCACGATGCTTGTTTCCTCTTGAATAGGAACTAAACGCTCGTTTTGCTTATCGCCGATGATGTCAACAATTCGTTTTCTTAACGTTGCACTTCTTAGGTTGTAAATTTCAGTATCATTGTTTGTTAAAATGAAACTAATAGCAGGGTGAGCCAAGGCAATACGTTCAAATTCATCGCGAATATGACGAAATTCCACCTCGTTTGATTTTAAGAAATTTCTACGAGCAGGAACATTGTAAAATAAGTTTTTAACTTCAAAATTTGTTCCTTTATTACAAACCACTTCTTCGTTGGAAATGATTTTATTACCTTCGATTAAGATTTGTGTACCTGTATCTTTATCCGCTTCTTTTGTTTGCAACGTTACGTGAGCAATGGAAGCAATACTTGCCAATGCTTCGCCTCTAAAGCCTTTTGTTTGCAAATTGAATAAGTCATCAGCCGAATGAATTTTGCTTGTAGCGTGACGCAGGAAACATTGTTCTGCATCCATTTTGTTCATCCCTTTTCCGTCGTCGCTTACTTGAATCAGTGTTCTTCCGGCATCTTTTACATTGATATGTATTTTTGTTGCTCCAGCGTCAATGGCGTTTTCTACCAATTCTTTCACGACAGAAGCAGGTCGTTGAATCACCTCTCCTGCGGCAATTTGGTTAGCAATGTGGTCTGGAAGAACAGCGATGATACCTTTCATAGAACTTATTCAGTAATCCATTTAGTAACGTACTCAATTGGTCTTCTTTGAGCTTTAGGCCATTCACCTTCGGGATAACCAATGTAAAACAAGCTCAAACATTTATCTTCTTCTTTTAATTCTAAAAAGTTTTTCATCTGTTCAGAATAAATAATTTTAGGGGTTGACCAGAAACTTCCTAGACCATAAGCAGCACAGGTTAAACTCATGTTTTGGATAGCACAAGATACGGCTTCTATTTCTTCTAATTCAATAATTTTACTGGTGGGTTGTCTATCCAAAGAAACCGCTATTACGACAGAAGAACGAAGTGGACGAGATACCAATGTCGCCAATTTCATGTCGTTTTGTTCTTCTTTAGGTACGATTTCCAAATAGGCTTTACCCAAGAAATTACTCAATTTTTGTAAACCACCATCCATAAACACATGGAATCTCCAAGGTTGTGTTTTCCCGTGAGTGGGTGCCCAAATGGCGTTGTTTAAGATTAAATCTACTTGCTCTTTGTGTACTTTTCTTGTGCTGTATTGCTCAGGAAAAATAGTTCGTCTATCTCGTATTAATTCTGTTATCTCAGAAAGGTTATATTTCATTGTTACAAGTTTCTTTTTGTGGTACAAAAATAGCAAAATTTGAGTAGAAGAAATCGTGTTTGGTTTGATTTAACTTGAAACTAACAAATGAATGCATTAATTACGTGAAAAAGTTAATTAAAATTGATTAGATTCTAAATACCAAAATCCAAAAATTTTTAATTTTTTGTAAACTTTTCGATTGTTGATAAATTTTATTTTATTGATTATTAGTTATTTATTGTTTTAAATTTGTTAACTTTTTAAATTTTAATTTTTTATAATTGTTTATTAATTTATATTTGTTCACAGAAAAAAAGAGAAAAAGATTTCAAAACCCCATATTTAAAATGGAAACGATAATACGAGATAATTCAAATAGCATTGAAGCAGAGAAGATTGCCTTTAATCCTCCCTTTCCAACTACACGACCAGTAGCATTGGAAGCGGATGTAGTGCGTTTTCAAAACAACAAAGAAAAGTGGATTGCTTTTATTGGGTTGATTGATGGTTGTCCGTATGAAATTTTTACGGGACTTTTAGATGATGAAGATGGAATAGCGATTCCAAGATGGGTGGAAAGTGGTGTGATAATTAAAGGGAAGGAGCATGATGGATCTTCTCGGTATGATTTTCAATACAAGAATACCAGAGGATACAAAACAACAATTGAAGGCTTGTCCTACAAATTCAACCCAGAATATTGGAATTATGCAAAATTGATTTCTGGTACATTGAGATATGGAATGCCAATTGAAAAAGTTGTTGACTTGATTAATAGTTTGCAATTGGAAGGAAATATCAATACGTGGAAAATTGGTGTGGCAAGAGCACTAAAGAGATACGTGCCAGGAGCAATAGAAGATGATAATAATAACTAAAAATAATAAGTCATGAGTATATTTGATAAACGTGTAAACTACAAACCATTTGAATACCCTGAGGTATTGCAATTTACAGATGCAATCAATAAATCATTTTGGGTGCATAGTGAAATTGATTTCACAGCTGATATTCAAGATTTTAAGAGCAGTCTTTCTCCACTTGAAAAAGAAGTGGTAAAGCGTTCGTTGTTGAGTATTGCACAAGTGGAAGTTGGTGTAAAAACTTTTTGGGGTGATTTGTACAAACATTTTCCAAAACCTGAATTGAATGGGTTAGGAGCTACATTTGCTGAATGTGAATTTCGTCACTCAGAAGCCTATTCTCGTTTGTTAGAAGTATTGGGTTACAATGAAGAGTTTGAAAAGTTGTTGGACATTCCTGTTTTTAGAAAAAAATTAGATTTAATTGAAAACAGTTTGTATTCCAACAACGATATCGTTTCAAAATTGTTGTTTTTCACCATTGTTATTGAAAACGCTTCGTTGTTCTCTCAATTTGCCAATATCTTGTCGTTTACTCGTTTTAAAGGCTACTTAAAAAACACGTCAAATATTATTGCGTGGACTTCTATTGATGAGCAAACACATGCCAATGCAGGTATCTATTTGTTGCAAAAATTGGAGGAAGAAGGTTTTGTTACAAAAGAAATTAAAGAAACAATGGCAAAAGATGTACACGAGTACATTAAATATGAATCTGAATTGTTGGATTGGATCTATGAAGAAGGTGAGTTGAGTTTCTTTACAAAAGAGGATATGTTGAATTTTATGAAATACCGCGTTGATTTATCGTTGGATAAAATCGGACTTGGAAAATTATTCAATATTAGTGACAGTCAATACAAGCCAATGATGTGGTTTGACGAAGATGTGTTTGCAAATGAATTGGATGATTTCTTTGCGAAACGACCAACTGCCTATACAAAACATGATAAAAGCATCACTGCTGATGATTTATTCTAACTAAATACAAACAATAAACCTAAATGATTTTATAAATAATGGAACAAGAAATAATTGAAAAAGCCCAAGTAAGTGACACCATGGAAAGACTATGGTGGAAAAACGAAGAAAGTGAGCAAATTTTAAATCGTGGATACCTTTTAAAAGGAGAAACGGTAGAAGGTGCTATTGATAGAGTAGCGTCTGCTGCTGCACGTCGTCTATACAAACCCGAATTGAAAGAAGCGTTCATCGAAATGATTGAACGTGGATGGATGAGCTTAAGTTCTCCAATTTGGGCCAATATGGGTACAGAACGTGGTTTGCCTATTTCTTGTTTCAATGTTCATGTTCCAGATAGCATCGAATCGATTACGCACAAATTGGGTGAGGTGATTATGCAAACCAAAACAGGTGGTGGTACATCTGGTTATTTTGGTGAGTTACGTGCCCGTGGTAGTGCCGTTACTGATAATGGTATGAGTAGTGGTGCAGTGAGTTTTATGCGCTTGTTTGACACAGCTATGGACACTATTTCTCAAGGGGGGGTACGTCGTGGTGCATTTGCTGCTTACTTGGATATCGACCACCCAGATTGTGAAGAGTTTTTACAAATAAAAGACATTGGTAGTCCGATTCAAAATTTATTCAATGCGGTTTGTGTTCCCGATTACTGGATGCAAGAAATGATTGATGGTGATGTGGAAAAACGTGCTCTTTGGGCAAAAGTATTGGAAAGTCGCCAACAAAAGGGATTGCCATATATTTTCTTCTCTGATAATGTAAACAGAAACAAACCACAAGTTTATAAAGACCACAACTTGACGATTAGCGCAAGTAATTTGTGTTCCGAAATCATGTTGCCATCTACCGATGATGAATCGTTTATTTGTTGTTTGTCTTCTATGAACTTGGAGTTGTACGATGAATGGAAAGACACCGAGGCGGTAAAATTGGCTATTTTCTTCTTGGATGCTGTTTTGCAAGAGTTTATTGAAAAAACAGAAGGAAATTATTACTTGTCTTCTGCCAATCGTTTTGCAAAACGTCACCGTGCACTTGGTTTAGGTGTATTGGGATGGCATTCATTGTTGCAAAGACGCATGATTCCATTCGAAGGATTGCAAGCAAAACAGTTGACAACAGAAATATTTAGCTATTTGCACGATAAAACAGAAAAAGCAACACAAGAATTGGCAGCAATTTATGGAGAGCCAGAATTGTTAAAAGGTTATGGAAGAAGAAACACCACAACAATGGCGATTGCTCCAACAACTTCTTCGTCTGCTATTTTAGGACAAACTTCACCAGGAATTGAGCCTTTTTCTTCCAACTATTTCAAAGCTGGATTGGCAAAAGGTAATTTTATTCGTAAAAATAAATACTTGAGAGCTTTGCTTGAAAGTAAAGGTATTGACAACGAAGATACTTGGAGAAATATTATGATGAACCAAGGTAGTGTGCAACATTTGGATGGGCTTACCGAAGACGAAAAAGCTGTTTTTAAAACGTTCAAAGAAATAAGTCAGTTGGAAATTATCCAACAAGCATCTATTCGCCAGAAATACGTAGATCAAGCACAAAGTTTAAATATCAATATCCCATCTGGAATTCCGATCAAAGATGTCAATAAACTAATCATCGAAGCATGGAAGTTGGGTGTGAAAACATTGTATTACCAACGTAGTCAAAGCGTTTCAAAAGAGATGGCAGTCAATGTGGTAAGCTGTGTTAGCTGCGAAGCATAAGATTAGAAAAGTGTGTGGGTGAAGCTCACACACTTTTACTTACTTAAATCTTATAATGGGTCATTCCGAATGCAATGAGGAATCTCCCTACCTCACCACTGTCACAAACCCTTCTCTTGATAATTGATGCGGGTTTCCCCCTTTGGAGGGGGATAAAGGGGGAGGACTCGTCTCCATTTTCACACTATAAAAATACACGCCATCAGAAACGGTAGCATCTGCCGACCATAAATCGTTCATCCCTACGGTTAAGTTTCCCGAGTAGGAATACACTTTTTCTCCCCAACGGTTAACAATGACCAATTCACATTTCACAGGTTGGTTGACAGTGATGCTGAAATGATCATTCACACCATCGTTGTTGGGTGAAAACACATTGGGAATACCAACAATTAAACTATCATAGGCAATAACGGTTAATTGGGCAGTGTCTGCACACGAAAGATCGTTTTTCCATGTAACCAATGTGATTTGATAGCTGCCCGATGTGTCTGCCACAAAAGAAGTAAAAGGATTTGGCTGCAACTCACCGTTTACAAACCATTGAAATTGCTGAGCATTCTGCGATGTGTTGGTAATAGCTACTTCCAAAGGTGCACCCAAGCAAGATAATAAAAACAATATATATATATATGATCATGAAAAATCGGGTGACTTATATATATTAAAGTAATTAAATAAACTTTCTGATTTACTTTATATTTTTATGATTGAAAATGTACAAAAATTTATTAAGTATTCAATATTTAGTAAAAAGAAACTACTGACTTTAAAATGATGATAATATTTAAATAAAAAGTAATAATATACATTTAATATTATTTTATTATATTAGATAAAATGAAATTTTTTTAAAATTTTTATAAAGAATGCCCATTAGATATTTATATATAATATTATATAGATCGAGTTATTACCAGGTAGACTTTTTATCAAACAAAGAGCAAACGCCATGCGATTTGGTAGCCTGATGTAACGACCGTAAAGAGTTTGAGGTATACAAATCAATGAACTTCAAACTTTCAGAAGTTATCCTGATGGCGCTGAAGCAAAATTTTAAATAAACATCATTGTTGTGGGATGAAAGAAATAAGTTAATGCAATATCAAGACGGCAATACTAAGAAAGATCGAATAAAGATAATGAAAGTAGAAAGCAAAAGCGTTGAGTAATAATCAAGAAAGATTATAATCAACATTAAAATATTAATGTAAATTAAAAATTTAAAAAACATCATCAACCTGTGTATTATCATTATACATATATAAAAAGATCAATCAAAAATACGATAATAATGAATCTAAATACAATGATTTAAATATATTAATCAATTTGAAATATGTAATACATTATATAATCCAGTAATAATTGTAAGGTAGTAATAATCAAACAAAACATTAAATGCAATAAAATAAATAATATCAATACTTAATAAGATTTTTATATTACTTAAAAATAATATTTAAAATGATTTAAACAAAAGATTAAAATCAAACATTTCAAATCATTAATATATAATATATAATTTAACCCAGATGCCACTTTATAACTGTAAAAGTATGATGATTTACATCATCAGTTAACTGTATTAAAAATCATTGCAATGAAATACACGTAAATTAAACAAAACAAAACAGACTTTGATCATAAAACTTTATGAGATGACTTCGTAAAAGATCATTAGATAAATAGCCGTATATTAAAACGTAAATAAGAGTATTGTCGTATGTGTTATAGAACGCGTATGTAATTTTAAAAAAATATGCTATTTTTTTATATAAAATACCACGCTTTATAATGTAAATCAAATAAGACATAGTAATAAACATCGCATTTTTGCAATGCAATGATCATCCAGAATTTGCGGCACGTGTAATGGCAGAGCAACGCCCTCTGGAAGGTTTGATATTGTAGCCGTAGTCATCATCGGTACAAAGGCAACGGTGACGTTGATACTCTTGGAATGCGATAATGATGATTAGAGGTGAAGACGCATATTCCAACATATTACAACAATATCATGTACGGGGGGATAGAAGGATATCAGCCATATGCCAAACAAAAAACAGAAAAACAGGCAAAAGGTAAAAAGTAAAAATGTTGAGCTATCATCAAAATAAGGATAAAATAGTTCAGGCATAATAATAATATACAAAAGAATAAAACATCACGTAATAACAAAAGTAATTTATAAAAATATAATAATGCACAAAGGTAAATAACAATACGCAACAGTAATAAAATGTATAAAATTTTTTTAAATAATAATAATAATATATTTTATATATAATAATAGGGTTAATAATAATATTAAAATTATTTTATATAGATCTGAAACTGCTATATATTTATATGTATACCACCTAAAATCATTCCTTTGGTAATGGATAAATAATAATGTATATTCATTAATTAGTGGTATCGAATTTTCACCTAATGGGCACAATACTTATATTTTTCGCAATTCAAAATGCAGTGAATCCAAGTCAAATTTATTATTATTATGATAGAGTAAATGATGTTGTAACATCATTAGGAGTATTCGACTGTACCAATTCAAAAAAAGCCATTGACATTGAAAAGGATGTAATGTAATTTAATGCTTTGTTTCAGCTAATGGCTTATAACGTCAAACGCAAATACACCTCAATCTATTAATTTTAGTAGCTCACCTATAGTAACTAAGTACCAATTTATGAAATCATCTAACGGACGATCCAAGTAATTACAACCAAAATCTATTAGCTTATAATTTACCGCCAAATCAAATAGATAACCAAGATTATAATTCTATTTTTAATGGTAATCTATATTGTTGCATTGATAACAAGAACTATGATATGTATAACTATTCAGTTCAGCGGCACATGGAATGGTTCAAGTCCAATAATTCCTCGGGTTCTTCTATAACTACTATCAAAGAAGAGCTACGCATACCTGCTGGTGTAAGTCTTACGCACAAACACAATATGACATTGGAATTTGCGCCTGGTGCACGTTTAGTTATTGAAAATGGAACTAGCGGTTCGCAAGGAGGAAAGTTAATTTTAAATGGCACAACACTAACTGTGATGACAAAGAGTACCAACACCATGGGTTGGGTGTAGAAGTTTGGGGAAAATACTACAATGGCATGGCGGGAGTGTATTGGGAATCATCACAAGGAGTTTTTAGAATGTATAATAATCTCTAAAATTGAACATTGCTGAAATCGGAGAAAGAGAAGCTTTAATCTCACGAAGAAATGGCAACAAATGGTGTGCCTATTTCTACGTCATACAATGGTAATTTAATGAGGTGTGTTTATTGCAGAAAATAGTTCTTTTACAACTGTTGGATAGGTACCACAAGCTTCAAAGCTATGGTGTCGCTGCTACCAATTTATCAAACGAAAACAATAAAAAAAGAATAATAAAATAAGAAAGGCAAAAAATAAACACAATAGTAAAATATGTAAATACAAAATAAGGGGATAAAATATATGCCACATACGCTTATTATCGGAGCCATTAAACATCATGAATAATATATACGTGGGGTAAAATAATGCTTACTTATTATGGGGGTTTAAAATGAACGGATACGAAATGTAGAAAAAAACAAATTGCAATCTAAAAATGCGCAATACACAAACTATAAAAATATTATTGATAATTCAGTAGAGAGATAAAAACGAAGTATATAAGAATTTTTGTTGACTTGTATGTTGGTACACAAGCGCAAAATGTCAACGGAAAAGTTTATGTTCCAGGTACTAATAACATTTCTCAAGGATTGAGATACAATTGCAATACGTTTAAATCTTTTATAGAAAAAGCAGATATTGCAGTGGCTGTAAATAGTAGAATCGATTATGAACAAGGTAGAGTTGGTGGTTCAAGTATCAATGAAGCAAGAAATAGTAACACGGTAAGAAATGAGTTTTCATACACGCCCCTTTTAGCTACCGATATTTTTCTTTCAACATAGAGTCAGCAAGTTAATTACTATCATTTGGCAAACCTCAAATATGCACCACTTACCTATACCAATACTCCACCGATTGCTGTGTATCCTACTTTGCGTAAACATGGGGAGGTACGCCTTATATACTGATGATTTTACTTGTTTCTAAACAAAGTATCCATCAGCATTACCCACCGATTGTGTTTTCACTCCTTTGGAAATTCTATAAAAATTGATAGTTTGTATAATTTGGTAGATGGAGGAAAGTCATCATACTTACTAGGACTGATAGCATCACAACCAACAAGCTCGTTTACATTCAACGAATTAATGGATGCACTTCCTTACCTAAGTGATGCCGTGTTAACCAATTACATTTATTCAAAAGCATCAAATAACTACTTAAAAGATGTATTGGATACAAAATAGCAAGCTAACAGGTGTGAAGGATACACTAAAAGCATCATCAAGACCATCGGGCTTAAAAGATAATATTGCTTGGTATCAAGGAGGTGTTTCCTCAATGCAAAGTCGGAGGAAAATAAAAATTAATGAGGATAGATTAATGGATGCACAACAAGTGTATATTTATTCTATTTTGGATGATACAACACTCGTTTCAAAAAATGATACACTCGTTAAGTATTTGGAACTATGTAGAGGCGAAACGTATAAAAACAATTGTTGAATGTATATAGTTCAATGCAAACGACAAAAATTTGATTCGTTGTTAACTGCTATTACATTACCAAAGTACAGAAAGAGTATTACCAACAGTCTATCAATTAGACAAAAAAGGTGATTGGATAACTGCTATAGAACAAGATAGCACTATTTTAAATGATTTGGTTGCGTTGTCACAAAAAGATAATGTAGAAGTAGCAGGTAATGCTGCAACAATATTGACATCTATTATGGTAATTACTCGAATTTTGAGCTACTACCGTTGGTGAATACACCGTGGAAATCACTAGTGATACACAACGGAAATTCCAGTGAAGAGAATGCAGAAAAACAAAGTGGTTTTAAGGCGTTTCCAAATCCTTCTCATGGCACTGTAACAGTTCAGTTCTCTCAGGAATGGATGTGCAAACTGCAACTGTTCAATTAGTGGATTTATCAGGTAAAGAACTATTTACACAGAAATTTACCAACTCGAAAAATGCAGAATTGGATTTCTCAAGTATTAAAAAAGGAACGTATCTATTAAAAATTGAAGTAGATGGTCACTTGACTTCTTCTCAATTGTTGATACTGGAATAATAGTAAATACACTCATTTATCAACCGACTTTCAGAAATGGAAGTCGGTTTTTTTATCCCATTTCTCATTTTCTTATATCCACAAAAATAAACTATCTTTGCACTCTAATTTTTCAAGATAATTCAGTCATAATGAAAAACAACGAAGCGATAGAAAAGAGAAGAACCTTTGGTATTATTGCCCACCCCGATGCCGGTAAGACAACCTTAACCGAAAAATTACTTTTATTTGGAGGAGCCATTCAAACTGCTGGTGCGGTAAAAAACAATAAAATCAAAAAGACGGCTACTTCTGACTTCATGGAAATTGAGAAACAACGTGGAATCTCTGTTGCTACGTCTGTTATGGCATTCGAATATGCAGGTAAACAAATCAATATCTTGGATACGCCTGGTCACAAAGACTTTGCTGAAGATACTTACCGAACATTGACTGCTGTGGATAGTGTTATTCTCGTTATCGATGCTGCTAATGGGGTGGAATCACAAACTGAAAAATTGATGGAAGTTTGTCGCATGCGCAACACGCCTGTGATTATTTACGTCAACAAAATGGATAGAGAAGGGAAGGATGCCTTCAGCTTGTTGGATGAATTGGAAGATAAATTAGACATCAAGGTGCGCCCGTTGACATGGCCTATTGGGATGGGAGATCGTTTTAAAGGAGTTTACAATTTGCACGACAAAAGTTTGAACTTGTTTCAAGTAAATAAAACAAAAGTTGAAAAAGATGTTGTCACTATCAGTGATTTGAATGATAAAACATTGGATGAATTGGTAGGTGAGCAATTTGCAAATGAATTGCGTGAAGAAGTGGAGGTTATTAATGGTGTTTACGATGAATTTGATAGAGAAAAGTATTTAGCAGGTGAGTTAGCTCCCGTATTTTTTGGTTCGGCAGTGAATAACTTTGGTGTGAAGGAATTGTTGGATACATTTATTCAAATTTCACCTTCTCCAAAGGGAAGAGAAACAGATGCCCGTTTTATTGAACCAGCTGAGTCTAAATTTACAGGATTTGTATTCAAAATTCACGCCAATTTAGATCCAAAACACAGAGATCGAATTGCTTTTCTTCGTATTGTTTCGGGAAAATTTGAACGCAACACGTTTTATCAGCATGTTCGTCAAAACAAAAAGATGAAATTTGCCAATCCTACTTCGTTTATGGCACAAGATAAATCAATCATTGAAGAAGCGTTTCCTGGAGATGTTGTGGGATTGTACGATACCGGTAATTTTAAGATTGGAGATACATTGACCGAAGGCGAAAATTTGCAATTTAAAGGAATACCTTCTTTTTCTCCAGAGATTTTTATGGAATTGGAGAATTTAGATCCTATGAAATCAAAACAATTGGACAAAGGTATTCATCAATTAACCGATGAAGGTGTTGCTCAAATGTTTATTGTTCAACCGGGTAATCGCAAGATTGTTGGTACGGTTGGACAATTACAATTTGAAGTGATTCAATACCGTTTAACGAATGAATATGGCGCCAATTGCCGTTTTACACCAAAACCTTATACGAAAGCGGTTTGGATTACATCGGATAATCCAGAGCAAATAGAATCGTTTAAACGAGCAAAAGGAAACCATTTAGCCAAAGATAAAGACGATAATTTAGTGTTCTTTGCAGAAACCCAATTCTTATTGGATATGGCCGAAAAAGATTATCCAGATATTACTTTTCATAAAACATCGGAGTTTAAGTTAGAAACAATCTAGTTCAGAGTTCAGAGTTCAGAGCCTGCGGTGACCGAGTGATTTTGAAAAAATCGTACCGAGGTGACCGCTTTACTGTCGAACAAAGCTATTTTTCTACGCCAAATTGCATATCGTATAGATGTCTGTATTTGCCGTCGATGTTGAGCAATTCAGTGTGACTTCCTTTTTCTACAATTTCGCCATTTTCTAAAACAACAATCATGTTTGCTTTTTGGATGGTGGATAGACGGTGAGCAATCACAATAGAAGTTCTTCCGCTGGTTAATTTTTCGGTTGCTTTTTGAATTAGTAGTTCCGATTCATTATCCACACTCGACGTTGCTTCGTCCAAAATCAAAATTTGAGGATTGTAAACATACGCACGGATAAATGCCAATAGTTGTCGCTGACCAACGGATAAAACTCCACCTCTTTCACCCACTTGGTAATCGTAGCCGCCTGGAAGTTTTTCAATAAAATCATGCGCACCAACCGCCTTTGCAGCTTCTATGACTTGCTCCTTTGTAATTGCCGGGTCACGTAAAGTGATGTTGTTTAAAATGGAATCTGAAAATAGGAAAACATCTTGCAAAACGATGGCAATATTTTTTCGTAAGCACTTTAAATCCAAGCTATCTATCTCTGTATCACCAATTTTAATGCTACCTTTTTGATAGTCATAAAATCTACCCAATAAGTTGACGATGGATGTTTTTCCTGCCCCTGTTGCGCCAACAAAAGCAACCATGGTTCCAGGAGCAATGGTTAAATCAATGTTTTTGAGCACCCATTTTTTATCGTCGTAAGCAAAATACACATTGTTGAATGAAATTTCCTTGCTAAAATCACAATTGGAAGAAGCACCGTCCTTTTGAACGTTTTGATAACTTGTGTCCAGCAGTTCAAAAACACGTTCTGCTCTCACTGTTCCACGTTGCAACACATTGAATTTATCAGCCAACATTCGGATAGGCCGATACAACTGATTGACCCACAAGGTAAATGCCATTATTTCCCCATATTTAGTTGCCATGTCAGCTGATGCATCTCCCGACAAACCAATAACGGTAATGATGTATAGAAAAGCGATAGACAATGAATTTAGCATTTCTACATAAGGGAAGAAAATGGAGTTGGCCCAAATAGCTTTTATATGTGCTGTTCTATGTCCTGCATTGATTTCTTTAAATTTAGTTAATTCATTTTCTTGTCTATTAAATAGTTGAACAAGATTCATGCCAGTTATTCGCTCTTGAACAAATGCGTTGAGCTTAGACACTTGCAGACTTTCCAATTGAAACGATTTCCGCATTGCACGAGCAAAAATTCGTGTACCAATGATTAAAAGAGGAATTGGTATTAGTACATACAAAGACAATTCCCAATTGGTGAAAAACATCATTCCAATAGTGATGATTAACACTAGTAAGTCACCTAAAACACTCATTAATCCTGAAGAAAAAACGTCTGTTATTGCTTCCAAATCGGAAACTAATCGAGTTACAATGTTTCCAATCGGGTGTTTATTAAAAAAATGCATTCGAAACGATGTCACTTGACTAAACAACTTCACTCGAAGGTCATAAATTACCGATTGCGCCAATAAATTAGAGAAGTAAGCCGATAAAAATTGAAGAATACCCTCAAAAATGAGCATTAAGATGATGATACAAATCCAAATGAGCAACAATTGACCGTTTTGTGTGGACACGATGTAGTTGTCAATAACATCTCCAATTAATTTCACTCGATAAGGAGCAAGTATCGCTAAAAGAAGGGTGGAAATGATAGACAGAACATAGTACTTCTTATATGCATTGGCATACCGAAGTAAACGAAAAAAGGCCTGAATATTTAATTTCTTTTGTTGCGACATCAATTTTACAAAATTATCAAAATATGGGAGGAGTTGGTTTTTATAACACGATTTTAACGAAAAGTATCACAATTGTCTGAAACTTTTTTAAATGTGAAACATAAAATAGGGAATCCATATAAATTTTAATTGGAAACAGTAGAAAACTATATAAAAACAAAGAGCTTGGAATTTCCAAGCTCTTTGCAACAGTATATTGTGTTATTTATTCGAAAATAATATTCATTTCTACACGTCTGTTTTTCTGACGACCTTCTACTGTATTGTTATCTGCTATTGGTGCAGTTTGACCAAAATAGAGAACACTGAAACGTTTTTCATCAATTCCTTTAGATGATAAGTAGTTTCTTACAGCTTCAGCTCTTTTCTTAGAAAGAATCATGTTGCTTTGTGGATTACCAACATTGTCGGTATGTCCCGCTATTTGCAATTTCCACTCAGGTTTTTTCACCAATAAGTCCGCTAATTCATCCAACGATGGTTTAGAAACCTCCTTAATGATGTCTTTACCTGTTTCAAATTCTAAGTTATCGAAAGCAGTTTTAAGAATTTCTTTTACTTTCTCTTCAATTTCTGGACATCCTTTGTTGGATACAGGTCCTGGAGTGTTTGGACAATCATCATCTTTGTCTAAAACACCATCACCGTCAGTATCTTGGTATGGGCAGCCGTCATTAGCAATTGGGCCAGCAAGAGTTGGACATTTATCGTCTTTATCCAAAACACCATCACCATCCGTATCAGGCCAAGGACAACCGTTGTTTTCTGCTGGACCAGGTTCTGTTGGGCAGTTATCCAAGTAATCTAGAATACCGTCACCATCAGTGTCTGGACAACCGTCATTGATTTCAGGGCCAGCTGCATTTGGACAAGCATCTTTATGATCAGGAATACCATCACCATCTGTATCAGGGCAACCATTGAATGCTGGAAGACCAGGCATATCAGGGCACTCATCATTTTTATCCATGATACCGTCACCATCTCTGTCAGGGCAACCATTGAATTGCGGTAAACCTGCTTCTTCTGGACAATTGTCAATTTTATCAGGAATACCATCTCCATCAGTGTCAGGACAACCTTTGAATGCAGGTAATCCAAGTTCTGCAGGACATTCGTCTTCCGAATCTTGAATACCATCACCATCCGTATCAGGGCATCCCATAAATTGCCATACTCCTGCCACATCTTTACATTTATCTTTTTTGTCGGATACTTTATCACCATCTCTATCTTTTGGTGGTGCATAGTTGATTGGCAATCTTAACCCAACATAAACATCCGTTCCTCGAATTTTACCTTTAGCAAAAAGAGGTCTAAAATCAGTTATACCAATAGTAATTGGGCCTAAACGAGAGGCAACTCCAGCTTTAAATCCAGAAAAAGTATTGTAGGATAATGGGAAGTGAATACTTACCCACGACCAGTCATAGCTTGGTGTAATTGTAATTTGGTTGGCTACTCTCACACGGCTATCGTTTTTCTTAGGAATCAAATTGAATAATGCAGTAACATCAACATTGAAATCTTTCCAAATTTGGTAACCAAACTGCAAACTCATGGCAGTTGGTAAGTTGTGGAAATAAGTTTTACCTGTATTTTCTTTTTCATTCCAATCTGGATCATTTACCATTAAACTATCCAATATTTTATCAAATGATTCAACATCATCTCCATTTTTGAATACGTTTAAATCGAATAAATTTTGCTCGTTGACAGAAAAGTTTCTACTTTTTCCACCTTTTTCAAAACGCATTCCACCAATATCAAGGAATGAAACGCCAGCTCTTAATTTGTATTTATTTAAATCTTTTCTCCAAAGATTCGTTTTGCCATCCATATCGTAC
This sequence comes from Crocinitomicaceae bacterium, assembly GCA_023957475.1. GTDB lineage: Bacteria > Bacteroidota > Bacteroidia > Flavobacteriales_D > Crocinitomicaceae > Taishania. Next base: position 361,239 of record JAMLHA010000001.1, read on the forward strand.
TTGTATTCTTGGTGTTTTGGGCGCCATTCATATACAAATCCCAAGTCAAAACCAACTCCTAAACGAGATGCAGAACCAGTTAAGATGTCTTTAGCCTTTATACCTGTTTCAATATTTTTAGAGTACCCATAAGAGAAATCTCCTTGCAAAAGGAAAGAAGTATCTTTTGAGTTGAATCCATAATTGACATTATTGGAATACAAGTAAGCCGATCCGATTCCTTGTAGGAATTTAATACCAATACCACCTTTTAAAAAGTGCTCTCCTTTGTCCATCAAAACCTGACCGTAATTGATTTTATATTCTTTCCAAGCCATCATAGAAGCATTGATGTTTTGGTCGTTTAATTTTTTATTGAACAAAGAAGCATAATCAAATCCTTCTTGGATTAATTTAACCAATTCAGGGCTAAAATCTTCAATATTTGTTACGGCTCTTGCTTTTACTCCAAATCCCAAGGCTATTTTAGGAGTGATATGAAATGCAAAATTTAATAGATCCAATTGTGTGTTTAAATACAAACCATATTTCTTTTTACTACCTAATTTGTAGTTGTCCAACAAATACCTATCGGCAAATGTGGAATCAGGTTTCATCCAATTTGTTTCGTCACGGAATGATTTTATCCACCATCCGGGCATGTCTCTGGTATCAAACTTTTTAACGTTGTTCCATGCTCCTACATTAAAACTATATAGATTGATGTCAACAATGTATCTTCCGTCAACAAAACTCGCTGGTTGATTATCAAGTCCCATAACACCAGCATAATTACTACCATGAACTCCAAGGTAATTTTGTGCGTGAGCAGTAATAGATACCAAACTACTTACAAGCAAAGCGAATAATATTCTTTTCATAAATTTAGTAATATAGAAACAAATATATAATTTTTTTTTGATACGATTTATTATTCATAAAAAAAATGGATCATCTGCAGACAATCCATTTTTTTAAGCAGTTGTTATTTTTTTAATTTTTTATCATTCGCTTAGTAACTCTACCTGTTTCGGTAGTTATAACTACTTGATAGACACCAGAAGTTAGATTTCTTACATCTAATAAAACAGTATCGTCGTTAGTAATAGCTTTACTAATGACTTCTTTACCAGTGATATCAATTACACGAATTGAAACATTGTTGTAGGTATTGCCCATATTAATCATTACCATATCATCCGTAGGGTTTGGTGACAAAGTAATAGCTGACAATTCTACATTTTCAATACCACTTGTTGACGCTTGAATTTTTACACGATAATCTTCCACTTCTCCATATTGTGTTGTACCACATGGGCTAATTGATCCAGATGTCACATAATCTATTCGAACTCTCATTTTAACAGTTCCAGTTGTTGCGCTAGATGGCACAGTAAAATTAAATTGACCTGTGTAACCTGCACTGGTAACTGTTTCAACACCAATTTGTTCACCGGCATCTGTAAACGAACCATTGTTGTTGTAGTCAATCCAAACAGAAATTTTATCATTTTCATAGAGAGAACCATAACTAGATCCAATTTGACCAATTACATTAATTGTATATGACTGACCTTTCGTTAAATTTGTTGAAAGTGACGAGTAATCGGTGTAATTTGTACAAGTAGTTGTATTGTTAATAGATCCCAATGATACCAACGCAATAAATTCATCACAAGTTGTAGATGTCGCTACACAAGGGCCGCTGCTTCCTGAAGATACAACAATGTAATTTGTTTTAATTTCATCGTCAGAACCTGTTGCATTTGTTGCTGTTAATTTAACGGTATATGAACCTGCTGTATTGAACGTGATTTTAGGATTTTGTGACGTAGCACTTGTACCACCTGAATAAGCCCATCCTGTTCCAGGAGTTACCGCCCATGTCCAAGAAGTTGGAGATCCAGAGCTTAAATCTGTAAAGTTAACAGTTGTCCCTGTTGGAACACTTGTTTGATTAGCTACAAAATTAGCTGTTGGTGCTCCTGGAGTTGCAGAACAAGGGTCGGAAGAACCATCCAATACTAAAACACCAGAACTTGTAGGGTCTAACCAAGGTTTTAACTGCAAAGCATTTGTTGCTCCACAACTTGTCCAATGATACGATACTTTACCATAAACATCAGGAGAATTCGGAGATGTACAATAAGATGTACCTCCTGAAAGTGTTCCAACAATTCTCGAATTTCCATTATTGTATGTAAACAATGGAGAACCAGATGAACCTCCTTCTGTTACACCATGCCCATTCGTTGTGGCTACCCATTTTACTTGCCAGTGTGTATTTGCATTAACACCACTATAAGATGTAGAAGTTAAAGCACTTGTATAACTTGATATTTTTTTGATATCCCCAGCAGGGTGATGGATTCCAACACCATTTGCAGAAGCTGTATTATTTGCATCCCAACCGTTCCAATAAGCTCCATAAGACTTTAAGTTAGAAATAACGGTAGATTGATTGGAAGAAGATCCTAATTTTACTAAATAGAAATCGGATTTACTGATGGTATTGCCACTTACGTCCTCAGATGCAGCTATTTTTAAACATCCAGTGATTACCTTGTTTGCTAATGTGCCTTGAGAACTAGGGTTGGAACAAGAACTAGCTTCATAATTAAAATAAAATTTCCAAGCATTTAAATCGGATGTAGATGCTCCAACGCCACAGTGCATGGCTGTTAAAAAATAGGGCGTACAATCTTGACTAGTATTATTCACCAAAGAGCCTGTACACCAACCATAACTAGCTCCAACTTTGAGAAGAATTCTTGCAACACCTTTCTTTTCATCTTGCCAATTGTTTCCTTCTGGAGAACAATTGACATTCACCTCACAACTTTCAGATTCACCAAAATCTTTTGCGGCGTTTTTAGCAGAAGGAAATCCAGTTCCTCTATACAAATAAGCAATTTGTTCAATTTGAATAAGCGATGGTTGCACTCCATTTGGCTCCACTAATTCCAAAATCATTGTTTCACCTTGACACAAATCTAAATTTTGTTGTCCATGTTCTTGAACATCTTTGGTTGTGAATGTCTCGTGAATTTTTTTACCGTTTACAGAGTAAACATCTAATGTTGTATTTCCATAAATGTAAAATTTGGAAAAGATAAAGTTCAACGCCTCAGCACCAGGATAAGTAATTTTCAAATTCCAAACTTTATCACCGTTTGGTTTTGTTGACCAAACACCACTGTTTTGAGGGGTAATTGCTACATCTGTTCCAATACCTATACGGTAAAACTGACCATTTTTGTCACGAAGGATATCCTCTTGCTGAATGGACTTCAAATCAGGTTGTTGATAGGATAGCGTAGGGATGTAACTAGGAAACTTTTCCATAGATGGATAGTTTGCCTGATTAAAAGAAATTAAGGGAAAGAAGGAAAATAAAAGGGCTATTATTCCAAAAGTAATTTTTTTCATAGACTAGTTTTTTATAACAATTTATCGAAATTAGTTTTTTTTTATTACAAATCAAAAATATTAATTTTATTTTTGTTAACAAATCAATTTGTTATGAATAATACTATCGTTCTTGTTGAAGATGAACAATCAATTGCAGAGGCTATTCAGTTGAACTTAGAATTGGAGTCGTACCGTGTAAATCATTTTAATCACGGCAAACGTGCTATTGAAAATATTCAACAACTAGCAACTGCAGATCTTATTATATTGGATATAATGTTGCCCGAAGTCAATGGTATTGATATTTGCAAAGAAGTTCGAAAAATTTCGGATGTTCCTATTTTATTTATTTCAGCAAAGGGTACGAGTTCTGATAAAATTGAAGGATTAAAAAGTGGTGGAACGGATTATTTAGGAAAACCATTTGATTTGGAGGAACTTTTACTTCGTGTGCAAATTCTTATTGGGAGAAATACGGTAAGTCAGCAAACACTAACAATAGGAGGTAAAACGATTGATTTTAAAACGTATATTGTCACAAATAGCAAAGGAGAAACCGTTACAGAATTAACAAAAAGAGAAATTGCTTTGTTGCAATTGTTTTCCAGTAAAGAAGGTGAGGTTGTTTCTAGAGATGAAATTTTGGATAAAGTATGGGGGATTGATCAGTTTCCAACATCCAGAACCATTGATAACTTTATTTTGTCTTTCAGAAAATTATTTGAAGAAAATTCAAAAGAACCTAACTATTTCCACTCTATCCGAGGGGTTGGCTATAAATTTACTTTAGTTGACTAATTGTAATAAGGCATGTTCATCAAGTAAATAATGACACCAGAAACGGAGATGTAAAACCAAACAGGCCATGCTATTTTCCCAATTTTTCGGTGTTTGGTGAAATTTTTCTGATACGTAAATAAATAAGTAAACAATACCAAGGGAGTAATTAGAGGTGTTAAAACAATATGTGTGATTAAAAAGAATAAATACACATAAAGTGAGTTTCCAATGGCTAACTTTTCATTTGTATCTCGTATTCCATCGTGATTACTATCTCCAAAAACAGAAGCATCTGAAGTGATGTGATAGGCAACATAGCCAATCAGAAATAACAAGGTAAAAAACATGCTTATTTTCATCAATTTTTCATGCAGGTTGATGTTCTTTTTTTTGACTGCCATTAAGGCTAAGACTAACAAAACAGATGTAACTGCATTTAAGCTCACATAAATAGGAGGTAAAAAACTAAGGTTGACACCTGGTATTTTTACCTGAAACAATCCAGCTACAATAAAAGGAATAAGAATTGAAACGACAATGATAAGTCGCTGAATGGCTTTATTTTCTTTTGGTTGTGACATTGTATTCTGTAGTTAATAGCATTCTTAAATCGCGTTCCAATGAATCCACGGCTTTAGCATTGGTACCATCGTAAATCCCTCTGATATGTCCTTTTGTGTCAACAATTGAAAAATAAGGTGTGTGACCAAATCCTCCAGGAATAGAATCATTTTTTTCAGCTGCATTGAAGAACTCTCGAGCTAAGTTGTGTGTAGCTTCTTCGTCACCTACAAAAAATGACCAATTTGAATCGTCCAAATTACGCTCTTTAATGTATGCTCGTAAACGTGTTGGTTGATCTTTATAAGGGTCAATGGAAAAGCTAAGAAATTGCACATGATTTTTTAAATCGGTTGTGTTTTCACTTAAACGCTTCATGTTTGTAGTCATAGAAGGACAGATGGATGGGCAAGAAGTAAAGAAAAAATCGGCTACCCAAACCTTGTTTCTTAAATCTTTTGATGCAATCATCACCGAATCTTGGTTGATGTACTCAAAATCTGGTACAACATGATAGGTGGTATCCGCAACTTCTTTACCGTTAACGGTTGTATAGTGTACATCTTTTTCTCCAATGATTGGGAGGTGGTATTCTTTTGTTGTGTTTGTGCAACTAAAGAAGCCAACTATTAGACCAAAAACGATTAGAATTTTATTCTTTAACGATTTCATTCTTTAAACTGTATTCTTTTTGTAACAAAGCAATGCATTCTTTCATTCTTCGGTACATACCTTCGGCACTTCCACGCAACACCATGCGAAGGTGATTGTTTCTGTCAACCAATAGCATTAACTCTTGAAAAGCATTTCCTCCAAAATATTCGTCGCCTGTTTGCAATAAGTTTTGACCATTACTTGTAATGTCATACACTTTACGAGCATCACCCGAAGCAATAATCCAACGTTCAGGGTTGTATTTAAATACTTTGTCTTCTATGAGCGTTTTTGCTTGAGTGAGATCGCTTACAGGATTTCCATCCAAATCATTGATAAAAGACACGATTTTAACTTTGCGCAAGGTTTTTTTACCTCGAATGTCTTGATAAATGATTTTATCAAAAGCAAACAGATTGATACTACAAGTATCTAAACATGTTTCTTGAAGATTGAGGAAGATAACCACATCATCTTTAAAATCATCTTGCGTGTATTTTTTACCGTTTATATCCACGAAAGAATAGTTATTTATTTTTCCGTAGTCTTCCAATGTTTTAAACTTGATTTTACAACCTCTGGAAGTTATAAACAATAAAAGAGCCGGAAGAAATAAGAGTAATACGATGTACGAACCTCTTATTCGTCCGGCAAATTTTTTATTTGTCATGTTTTATAATTTACACACCGTAGAATGACCAATCATGACCAACAGCGTTACCTTCGTCAATTAAAACAATAATTGTATAAATTATTAAGATTAGATAAGAAACCAAAACCCATTGTTTCAAATCTCTTCGCTCTTCTCCAAGGTGCATAAACGTCATTACAATGTAGTATGCTTTAACTACTGTAAGGGCAACATACATCCATTTAATTGTTTCCCATGCTGCGCCAAAAGTATTTGCGCGACTCATGAAAATCCCAACAACAACTTCAAGAATTGTTATTGCAGATAGAAGGAATGTAACAAAATAAATTTTCTTACGAACTTTTTTTCCTTCTTCTTCAGAATGGTGATTGTGTAATGAATACTCAATAATATCGTCTCTTTCCATTTTATTTAGATTTAAAGATTATCAAATTAAACTAGGTAGAAGAATGTAAATACAAACACCCATACTAAATCTACGAAGTGCCAGTATAAACCACCTTTTTCTACCATTTCATAATGCCCTCTCTTTTCGTAAGTACCTTTTAATACGTTAAGGAAAATAATAATGTTGATAATGATACCAATAGTTACGTGGAATCCGTGGAATCCAGTGATGAAGAAGAAATAGTTTGCATAAATTGATGGACCATACTCATTGCGAGTCATGTTTGCACCATAAACGATTCTTTTTGCTTCACCTGAATAAGCAGCTTCGTAATATTGTTTAGAAGCATCTGCACCTTCAATCTTGTCACCAAGTCCGTATTTGCCTCCTGCTTCTACAATATTTAATTGCAAATGAGTATCGTCATTTTTCGCAACTTTTGCAATAGATCCATCGTGTAATGAAATCATTCCATCTTTGATGTGTCCAGCTTCTATAGCATGTTGAAACTCATGTTTTAAATCAAAATCTTTGTTTGTCAAAACTTGTCCAACTTGGTAGTGACTACCAGCTGTTTGAACGGTAAAGTTTTGTATCTCTCCAAATGATTCAGCATGAACAACTGCTTTAGAACCGTCCGCTAATTCAACTTTACCAAAGTCAGAACCGTGGATAAAGTGAGACCATTCCCAAGCTTGTGAACCAACGAAGATTAAACCTCCTACGATAGTTGCTGCCAACCATTTTGTTACTCCTTTTCTGTCCATTCTGTGACCAGCTTCAACAGCCAATACCATCGTTACAGACGAAATAATCAAAAGGAAAGTCATAAATGCTACATAAAGTAGCGGGAAATTCCCTTCAAAAAATGGAATCGCATGAAATGTGCGTTCCCCAATCGGCCATTCACCGCTATAAGCGTGTCTCGAAAAGCCATAAGCCGCTAAGAATCCTCCAAATGTTAATGCATCCGAAACAAGAAACATCCACATCATGAGTTTCCCGTAACTTACTTTGAATGGAGATTGTTTTCCACTCCAAGGTTCAGCGTAATTAATTTCAGTAGTGTTAAAAGCCATTGTAAAATATTTTTTGCAAGTTTAATGAATAAAAAGTAAAAACAACAACAAAAATAGCCATAAAATATCTAAAAAGTGCCAAAAAATTCCAGTAGCTTTTAGACCAATTGTATCGCCGTTTGTGTATTTCCCTAAAAATGAGAACGTTACAGTTCTAATCATAAATAATAAAGTTGCTATAATATGCAATAAATGTAAAAATGTTATTACATATATATAAGAAGATGCCGTATCAGCAGAATCCATTGACTTATTTATAAGGTAAGGAGAGAGTTTTTGATCACCTTTATAAAATGTTCTGTCCTTATAATTTAATGGTACACTTTTATAATAGACAACAAAATCTTCTCCGTATTTTCCTTTTGCAAAGAAATCTCCTCTACCGTCACGAATATGTTCAGCCCATTTTCTTAAACGGTATAAATCATGATCGCCCACAACTGTTCCATCTGGCAACGTTAATTTATTGTCTAAATAGGCCAATGGTTCACTTTCAAAATAGAGTACAAAATCTGTGCCATAACCTGTAAGGTTGTTGATGCCATTCTTCGCATCTGCTTTTTCTAGTTGCTTTCCAAATGCTTGAATGGAACTTTTGGTCGCTGAGTCAATTATTTTTCCGTCTATTAAATAATCGTTTCCGTCAACAATTAAAAATTTTCCTTTGTATTTTAAGGTGTAAAAATCTCCATATCTACCATCACTAACTAAGATTCGACTTGATCCAGCATAAAATCCTCGATCAACTAACTGCTTGTAACCTTGAAACTGGGAATAAATAAATCCAATCCCCAATAAAAATGTGATGGAGATGAATAGCATCAACATTTTTTTGTTTTGTGCCTTTGCTACTTTTACTGATAAGGAAAATGTGACACTACTGATTAATATTAAAACAGTTGATACATAAAAAGGCATAGGAAGTGGTCCTTTTAACCAAAAAGCATCTCCCATAGAAACAATGTATGCAGAAATTAATCCTGCAAATACCATGATAATACTCCCAATTGCAGCGTAAACTAAGTTTTTTCTTAGCTTTTCTCTAATTTCGGGACTTAATTCTTGTTCAAACTCTTGTCTCATGCTATTTTTTTTAGAATAAAGTTATCTCAGCGGTGTGACTTAAATGATTCAGAAACGTTTCTGTTCGGTCAAACACCAAAATAAATTGAATAATTGGAAGGTAAATAAATGAGGCAAACATCAATCTTTTTGCATCTTTTATTTCCAATGTTTGGTACAATTTATAGGCATACCAATAAAAAACACCTCCAATTAGGGTAATTAATATCATCGAAATGTTTCCTGTCCAACCAAATAGCCAAGGTAATAAGCTAAAAGGAATTAATACTAAGCAATACAAAGCGATTTGAAATGCAGATGCTTTTGAACGACCTGTTCTAGAAGGTAATAATGAAAAACCGCCTGCATTGTAATCGTCGTGTGCAACCCAAGCAATTGCCCAAAAATGCGGAAATTGCCAAATAAATTGAATGAAGAACAAGGCTCCTGGTACGAGTGAAAAAACACCCGATGCGGCAACTGCTCCAATCATGGGTGGAACAGCTCCAGGGAATGCGCCAACAAAAACAGCCCATGGTGAAACTCGTTTTGTAGGTGTGTAAGCAAAAACATAAGATACATACCCAAATAATCCCAATAAGAATGTTGGCCAGTTGATAGTCGCTAACATCCACAATCCTATACCTACAAATAAAATTACAGCAATTACCGCTTCTGTTACTGACATGTCACCAGATGGTAGTGGACGTTTCATAGTACGCTTCATCTTCGCATCTAAATTTCTTTCCCAAATTTGATTGGACGCATTGGATGCGCAAGTAATCAATAATCCACCAACACATAATATAGTTGCTTCTTTCCAACTTGTTCCTCCATTGAATAGATACCCAGCCAAAGCAGAGATCATAACCGTAAAGGACAACCTGAATTTGGTTAATAAAAAGTACTGCTTTAATTTTCTTTTAATCATATTAAGTTGGAGGTATTTTAAATTTGCCGTAAAAGTACAAAATAATTAAGTTGCACAATTCATTCTGCAGATCTAATCTGTGAGATTGATTTTAGTTTATTGATTTTTAATTAATTGCAAGAGTGATTTTGTTTTTAATAAACTATTTATTCAATTGCACTATTGGAATCGTTATTTTTGTAGAAATTTTACCAGTGAAAAAGCAAGTTCAACTTTACAAAAATAAATTAGAATCACTACAACGCAAGCATCCATGGGTGTTTTCTGGAGCTATTGATTTAGCTTCCGAAGATTTAAAAGATGGTGATGTGGTAGAAGTTTTGGATTATAAATCAAATTTTATTGCGGTTGGACATTTTCAGAATGCAACCATCGCAGTTCGAATTTTATCGTTTGAAAGAGAGGAAATCAATCAACAATTTTTTGACAAAAAAATTAAAAATGCAGTTGAATTAAGAAGAAAATTAAACCTTTTTAGAGCTGATAATAACACTGTACGATTGGTTCATGGAGAAGGGGATGGTTTGCCTGGTTTAATTGTTGATTATTACAATAAAGTTGCTGTAATCCAATGCCATAGTTTGGGGATGTACAATTCGGTTGAATTGATTGTTGAGGGATTGAAAAATGCATTGAAAGAAGATGTTGTCGCTATTTACAATAAATCTTCGGATACAGTGTCTTCTAAAGTCAATGCGAACGATCAATATGTGTGGGGATCAGTTGAAACACCTCATGTGGCACTTGAAAATGGTGTGAAATTCAATATTGATTGGGTAAATGGGCAAAAAACAGGTTTTTTTATCGATCAACGAGAAAATCGTGCTTTACTTGGTAAATACGCCAATGGAAAAACAATTTTGAATACCTTTTGTTATTCAGGAGGCTTTAGTTTGTTGGCCTTGAAAAATGGGGCTGAACTTGTCCATTCTCTTGATAGTTCTGCTAAAGCTATTCAGTTGACAGATGATAATATTGCATTAAATCAATTTGAAAACCACCAATCTATTGTTGCAGATGCAGTTGATTATTTGAAGGAATTGCCCGAACAATACGATATCATTGTGTTGGATCCTCCAGCTTTTGCAAAACATAGAGATAAACGCCACAAAGCTGTGCAAGGTTATAAGCGATTAAACGCCAATGCTATTCGTCAAATTAAGCCAGGTGGAATTTTGTTTACCTTTTCTTGCTCACAGGTGATTGATAAGCAATTGTTTACCAATACCATTATTGCAGCAGCGATTGAAGTTGGACGCTCTGTCCGTATTATTGAACAATTGCACCAACCAGCAGATCACCCGATTTCAGCCTATCATCCAGAAGGTGAGTACCTAAAAGGATTGGTTTTGGCTATTGATTAGAATCATAACTTAATTGATTTATAAATCCTATATTTGTCCAAATTAGAATTAAAACATTTAAATATGAAGAAGACAATATTGGTATTTTTAGCAGTTGCAGGATTAATGATGTATGGTTGTAACAATCACGAAGCAAGTCACGATGAAACAAATCACGAGGAACATGCAGATCACGATCATGGACATGACCACGATGAGGCAATTGAATTAAACAATGGTGAAAAATGGGAGATAAATGCAGAAATGCGTCCTTATATAGAAAATGCAGAAAAATTACTCAATCAATATCTTAAAGAAAAGGGAACTGATTATAAAAAATTGGCAACGGATTTAAGTAATGAAAATACATCATTGATTAAAAGTTGTACAATGGACGGTAAAAGCCACGACGAATTACATAAATGGTTGCACCCTCATTTAGAATTGGTTGATGCGTTGGAAAATGCAGCGTCTGATTCAGAAGCAAGTGAAATTGTAACTCATTTGGAGCATTCTTTTCTTACTTTTCATGAGTATTTTCAATAAAAAGATTAAACAGATCAAACTGTTTTAAGAAAATAAGATGGGGCATTGCCCCATTTTTTGTTTAGCACTTTTTGGTTTTTAAGAAACTCCACACGTTTCTTAATTACCTATTTCTTCCAAAATTTCAAAAAAATAGATGTCAATAAATTAAGACTCAAATCATAATAATCGTTAAAATTATTATTAATCGACTGATAATGAATCAATTGCAAAAACAATTTACTAATTAAGATTTATTCTAAAAAGAAAGGTTATTCCTTTTACAATGCTTATTTTTGTACGCAAAAAAATCAACAAGATTATGGATAAGTTTATAAGAGGGCTTTTTTCGATGAAAATGATGGCCATTGGTTTACTTCTTTTTTTATTTGGAGTTGCTGTTGCTACTTTTTTAGAATCTATATATGACATTCAAACTGCCAGATTGATTATCTACAACGCTGCATGGTTTGAATTTTTATTGGTTTATTTGACCATTAATTTAATCATCAACACATTTCGATACGATATGTGGAAACGTGAGAAATTGGCCATGTTGTTGTTCCATATTTCTTTTGTAGTAATCATAATAGGTGCGGGTATTACACGTTATGTTAGCTACGATGGTGTAATGAAATTACCAGAGCCTGACTCACAAACAGGTGTTTTACGTCCAGTTGACTTTATTTATTCATCCGATCCAAAGATTAAAGTTTTTATTGATAATAAATACGTTGAAAAAACAATGTATTTATCAGAACAAGTGAAATCGAGATTTAATGTTGATTTTAAATTTCCTGAAAAGAAAAAGACTATCAATGTTGAATTGGTGAAGTTTGAATCAAATCGCATTGATAGTCTCGTAGTGAATGATTCTATTTCCGATTATGTTTTGTCCATTGTTACAAGTGGAAATAAAACCAATTATTTGAAAGAAGGTAATTTCCTGATGGTTGGAAGTGTTCCGATTTCGTTAGAAAAGAAAGATGTAATACCTGGTGGAATAGAATTGTTTAACAAAAATGGTCAAATGATGATTCAATCTGCATTGCCTTTAAAAGCATTACCAATGACCATGATGCAAAGAATCAGACAAACAGGTGAAGATGTGCCAGATTCGATGTACACACACATTGCTGCAGATACGTTGGTGCCATTTAATATGACTACCTTGTATTATGTGAATGAAGAAATGTTTGTATTCAAGGACATGATTCAGCATGCACGTGTATTGAGAATGCCTGCAAGTAAGAAAAAAACAGGAAGCGATTACATTACGTTGAAGTTTTCTGATGGTAAAGACGTGAAATACGTTACCGTTGAAGGTGGAATGGGACAAATAGCCATGGATGAACGTTTTTCTTTTGCAGGAATGATGTGCAATGTTCAATACGGTTCTGTTCCGATTCAATTGCCGTTTTCTGTAGCATGTAACGATTTTACGTTGCACAGATACCCCGGTTCTGACTCACCATCTTCTTATGAAAGTGTTGTTACTGTTTTGGATGCACGAACAGACGCAAAGAAAACGCAAAAAATCTATATGAATAACGTTATGGATTACGATGGTTTTCGCTTCTTTCAATCGTCTTACTTTCCCGATGAAACAGGTACTGTATTAAGTGTTAATCACGATTGGTGGGGTACAAATATTACCTATATCGGATATTTTATCATGTCGCTTGGAATGATGCTTTCTATTTTTGCAAAAGCAGGAAGATTTCAAGAATTAAACGGAAAAATCAAGAAGATTGCTGATAAAAGAGCAAAAGCTGGTTTGTCGGTTCTTATTTTATTACTCAGCACGATTTCTTTTGCACAAACAGATAGTGTAGATGCAATTACTGCAACAGAACAACAAGAGATTGCTGCTCACGATGATCATCAACATGGACCGAATGCAGACGCTGTTGCTACATACATTTCAAAAACCCATGCTGATAAATTGGGCTACTTAATGGTGCAAGATTATGATGGAAGAATTGTGCCTTTTCATACTTTATGTAACAAGTTATTAAGAAAAATTTACAGAGACGACCACTATAAAGATGGAGATCAAACGTATGATGCTGTTCAAACAATATTGAGCATGCACATGACTCCAGATGCGTGGTTAAATCAAAAAATCATTTACATACCTCGTGTTTTAAGAGAAACATTGGGTGTTGATGGTTCGTATGCTACTTTTATGAATTTATTGAACGAAAGCGAAGATGAATTCAAGTTGGCTGATGAATACGAACAAGCTCACCGAAAATTGGAAAAAGAAAGAAGCGAATTTGATAAGCAACTCATTAAATTAGTAGAGCGTTTTCAAGTGTTCTCAGAAATTCAGATGTGGCAATACATGAAGATTGTGCCAGTAAGAAATGATGAAAAAAATACTTGGTATCTTCCTTTCTCTCCACAAGTATCAGAACATGAGAAAGAATTGTACAACACAACGATGTCATATTTTCAGGCTGTGAGCAAAGGGATTGCGTCAAATGATTTTACTGCTGCCAACACGCAACTTGCTAAATTTATCAAAGAGCAAAGAGTAGCTGCAGGCAGTGTAGCGCCATCTGAATCAAAAATAAATGTGGAAGTGATGTTCAATAAAATGAATATTTTCGGTAATGCGCAAAACATGTACATTCTTTCTGGTTTGGTGCTTTTGATCATTTTCTTTGTTCAGTTATTTTCCAAAAAAGGAAATAAAGATTCTAAGCTAACTCGCATTATCAAATGGATTTGTAAAGGTGTAATATTACTAACTTTTATTTATCAAGGAGCGGGCTTAGGGATGCATTGGTTTATTACAGGACACGCACCTTGGAGTGATGGATATGGAGCAATTATTTTCATCTCATGGGTGTCCATTTTAGCTGGATTTATTTTCTCAAACAAAAGTGGTGTTATTTTACCAGCAACAAGTTTGTTGGCATTCTTTATGCTATTTGTAGCTGGAATGAATATTTTGGACCCAGAAATCACACCATTGATTCCAGTGCTTAAATCCTATTGGTTAATGATTCACGTAGCAATTATTACAGGAAGTTATGCATTCTTGGGATTGGGAGCTATTTTAGGATTTATCAATTTGATTCTCTATGTTTTTAGAAACAAAGAGAATGGAAAAGTTTTAACGTGGAACATCAATGAGTTAACCTATGTTTCAGAAATGACGTTAACAGTTGGTATCTTTATGCTAACAATTGGAACTTTCCTTGGAGGTGTTTGGGCGAATGAATCGTGGGGTAGATATTGGGCTTGGGATCCTAAAGAAACATGGGCTTTGGTATCCATTTTGATTTATGCTATTACGTTGCATATTCGCTTTATTCCAGCAATGAAGAGTAAGTTTATCTTCAATGTGTTCAGTTTGTGGTCATATACAGCTATTCTGTTTACGTTCTTTGGGGTGAACTTTTATTTAGTTGGACTGCATTCTTATGCGCAAGGAGATGGATTAGGAACTTTCCCAATGGAAATCATTGTTGCAACAGTTGTTTTTTATGCATTTACAGAGTTTGCTTCGTTGAAGAACAAGCGTTATACAACAGAAGCATCGAAAATCACATTGCAATACTTTATTCGTAAATCAATTGTGACGGCAGCAATTTTTATCCTTTGCTACTTGTCATTTGTATTGTTCCAAGTAATCAAAGTAAGTGAAGCAGTAGATGTGTCATGGAAAACAGTTGCCATTGTATTTGGTATTAATTTAGTGTTGTATATTTATCAAACGCTGATACCAAATAAAGCAGTTAATCTATTAGAGGATTAATTGTTAGAGAACATTTACTTTTTGTAAATCGCATTATAAAATAAAGTACATTCGCATTTTAATTTCACCGAATGAAAATAGCAATTTTATCTAGAAATGCTAGCTTATATTCTACTAAAAGACTTGTTGAAGCAGCAGTATTACGTGGTCACGAGGCGCATGTAATCGATCATTTAAAGTGTAACATCGAAATAGAGCAGGGAGGACCGAAGTTGTTCTACGATGGTAAATATTTAAAAGGATTTGATGCCGTAATTCCAAGAATTGGAGCATCGGTTACATTTTATGGCACGGCAGTTGTACGTCAATTTGAAATGATGAATGTATTCTCCGTTTCAAGTTCCAGAGGAATTGTGAATTCACGAGATAAATTGCGCTGTTTGCAAGTGTTGTCAAGAGAGGGGATTGGTTTGCCAAAAACGGTGTTTACCAATTACTCAAAAGACGTAAAACACGTAGTGAAATCTGCTGGAGGTGTGCCTTTAATTTTAAAACTATTGGAAGGAACGCAAGGCTTAGGTGTTGTATTGGTAGAAAATCAAAATGCGGCTCAATCGGTATTGGAAGCTTTCAATGGTCTAAAAGCACGTGTCATAGCACAAGAATTTATTCCAGAAGCTAAAGGTGCTGATATTCGTGCCTTTGTAGTTGACGGACAGATTGTTGGGGCGATGAAACGCCAAGGTAAAGAGGGAGAATTTCGCTCTAATTTACACCGAGGAGGTAGTTCTGTAATGATTGAACTTTCGCCAGAGGAGCAAGCAACTGCTATTTTAGCTTCAAAAAGTGTAGGTTTGGCTGTTGCAGGTGTAGATATGTTACAATCAAATAAAGGTCCTTTGGTTTTGGAGGTGAATTCTTCTCCTGGTTTACAGGGAATAGAAACTACAACAAAAGAAGATATTGCAGGAAAAATAATCGAGTATATTGAACGAAATGTCGTCTCAAAATAAGATCATAAATAAGAAAGTAGTCATCTTAGGTCAAGAGATTGCACCAGGAAAGCATTATGAATTAAATCTTAATGTTGCGAAACTTCACACCAGTACACCGGTTCAAATTCCCATCTATGTTGATCGAGCAAAAATTGATGGACCAACGGTTGTGTTGATGGCAGGAATGCATGGAGATGAAATAAATGGGATTGAAATTATTCGTAGAATCATCCGGAAAAAGTTAAATCGTCCGATGAAAGGAACAGTTATTTGTATTCCGGTGTTTAATATTTTTGGATTTTTAAACTTAAAGAGAGAATTACCCGATGGCCGGGATTTGAATAGAAGTTTTCCCGGAACTCCCAATGGTTCTTTGGCATCTCAATTTGCATTTCAATTTATGAAGGAAATAGCCCCAGTTGCAGATGTTATTATAGACTTTCATACAGGAGCTGCACAACGAAATAATTTCCCACAAATACGCTGTGATTTTGATGATCAAGAAAGTTTGGAATTGGCAAAGGTGTTTAATTCACCAATTATTTTAGATTCGGGATTAATAGCCAAGACAATTCGAGAAGTGATTCAGAAATTGGGTAAAAAATACCTGATTTTTGAAGGTGGAAAAGCTAATTCTATTGAAGAAATGGTTGTTGATGAAGGAATTAATGGTGCTAAACGCATTTTAAATCACTTTGGAATGAGATCGTTCAAAATAGACATCTCTACAGGTAGGGATCCTATTTTTCTTACTGAATCAAAATGGTTGAGAGCACCAAATTCTGGTTTGTTTTTACCGCAAGTTCAAAACGGAAATAGGGTAAACAAAGGAGCAGTGATAGGTTTAATTATGGATCCTTTTGGAAAGATTGAACGAACCGTAAAAGCTCAGAGAAATGCTGTTGTATTGTGTGTCAACGAAGCACCAACAGTTTATAAAGGTGATGCAATTTTTCACTTAGCAATAGAAGTTGATGTATAATAATCAACAAATAGATTGAGAGAAAGTTATTCTGAATGACATAAAAAAAGTCGAAAGAACTTCTTTCGACTTTTTTGATTTTCAAAAAATTTTTTATTTTACTTTTTTCACTACTGCCCAAGTTCCTTCAACAGATTCGCAATTGGCTTTGGCATCTTTTGCCTGTTTTTTATCTAAGTTTGTAAATTTAGACTCAACAGTTGTATCAATAAGTGTGTATGTACAAGTGTAATCTTTCTTACAAGAAGTAAAAGCAAGTAATGCCATTCCAATAAAAAATACTTTTTTCATATAATTGGATTTTATATTAATTTCTGCTACCAAATATAGGTTATTAAATTGAATTTCCTACATATTTTTATAAAAAAAGGAGAAACTGAACCAGCTTCTCCTTTCAATGATTATTAGCTTCTAATTACTTAGAAGACCAAGTTCCACCAACTAATTCACATCCTGCTTTTAAAGCATTGATTTGTGCTTCGTTGTAATCTTTTTCACTGTAAGTAGCAGATGTACCAGTTGTATATTTACAAGTATATTCTTTTTTACAAGAAGTACTCAAAACGAATACAGCTAAACCAGCTAATAATAAAACCTTTTTCATTTTAAATTGTTTAAAGTTAATAATACGCTAAATTAATAATTATTTTTAATAAAATACACTATTTATTAAATAATTTCTTTAGAAAACGAAACCGAAGCTTCCTTTTCTAAGGAAAAATTAAATCCTTTTAGTTCAAAGAACAGTTTTTGTCACCAGCCACTGTGATTAATCCAACTGATACTGAACCTGTACACATTGCTTTTGCATCTTTCTTTGTTCTGTTAGTGATTACATAAGAATCAGATTCTCCTGAATACTGACAAGTACAAGTCCAATCTTTTTTACAAGAAGCCAATGCTAAAATAGCTAAACCAGCAAATAATACTTTTTTCATATCGAAATTTTTAAAATAGTTAATAATTAACGCAAATATATGTTAAAATTGATTAAATCCAAAATTGAAATAGAAAATACGATTAAATACGTAAAAAATTAGGGTTTATCCTAATGGGGTAATTTATTTATGAATAGTCGCTAATATACCACTTGTGTTTTTTAAAAGGGATTTCGACAAACTTGTTTGGAGAAATGACTTCATTCTAGTGAGGTTATTATCGCGCTACGCGCGAAATAGACACTTATTGCGATTTGTCATTTCGACACGTGAAACGTGGAGAAAACTTTATTTTTACCATTTTTAAAGTTAAGAGTGGTATGTTTGTGAATACTCAAATTCATTTTATAAAAAAACAGATAATTTAGGAATGATTAGAAACTCAAAGTTGGTTCATTAAGTATCTATACAATTCAACCATGCTAACAATATCGGATTTGTAAACGAGTTCATGCGGAGTGTGAACATGGTTTTCTGGAGCACCAATAAAACACCAATCTATTGGTAGATTTGACATTTGCAAAATACTTCCATCGCTACCTCCAGCCGACTCTACTTCTAATTGGAAATCAATTCCTGACTCAGTAGCTAATTTTACAATCTTATCTAAAAACGATTTTCGTGGCAGATATTTGTCACGCAATGATATGGCAACTCCTTTTCCATGCATTACACCTTGTGTAACCCAAGTAATATCCGAAATTAATGCTTGTTTAATACTGTAGTTTTGATACAAAAAATTGGCACAAAAACCAACGGTATTGCCGCCATGTTCCTCATACGTTGAAAAAACAATGGCACCATTTTCGAGTGTTTCGGCTACTTTTAAGGCATTCCAAACACCCAAACGATTATCCAAATAAGGTGATTGAACATACACTTCGCTATCTCGAAAATTTGGTTTATAAGTCAAGATTGTTCCTCTATCAATGTTTCTATCCAATAAATAGTTGAGCGAAATGGTATCATCATCATTTTCAATCACCATTAATTCGGTTGAAATTTCACCCTGACTATCGCAACCAACGAGTTGGATACCATCTTCAATCGTTGGTCCGCCAATTTTTATCAGATTTTTTTCATAACCGACGGAATAACCAATTGTATCGATATGTGCATATATTGCTGTTGTGGGTTTTCCAAAAATAAGTAGAATACAATCTTGAAATTCTGCCCCTGAAATGACTGTTGGTTGAACTTTCCAATTTTTTGAATGATCATTGATATAATTCAATAAAAACTGAGATATAACTCCTTCATCACTCGAAGCACCTCTTATTTCTGTTAATTGTTGTAATAATTTCATTGCTAATATTCGCCTAATTCCGTTAATTCAACATCATTGATTTCCAATAATTCAGTTTTTAATACCTCTTTTTGTTCTAATGGAAGCTTTGCATCTAGCTGACAATCTACTTCAAATTGTTGATTGGAATAGTCAATATTCATGCGTTTGAGCCAATTCATCACCTCAGGCATAGCAGTATATGTAAAATGAATACGTATATGATGAAAAACTTCTATTTCTATGATTGTTGCATTTTGTAGCGCATCAAAAGCAGCTTCTTTGTAAGCATGAATTAAACCGCCAACACCTAATTTAACGCCACCAAAATAGCGAACAACGCCAATCAATACATTGGTTAAATCAAAAGCTAATATTTGTCCTAAAATAGGTGCACCAGCTGAATTGGTTGGCTCTCCATCGTCGTTTGCTCTGTATTGTTTTTTATCCAAACCAAACCGATAAGCCCAACAAACATGACGGGATTGATAATGCTCTTTTCGCCATTTTTCTATATATTGTTTTGCTTCCTCCTCCGTGTAACATGCAACTGCATACGCAATGAACTTCGAGCCTTTTTCTTTGTAAAGTCCCTCGGATTGCTGTTTTACTGTCTTATATGTTGATCGAGATGTCAAGTATTGAAGTATTGAAGTATTGAAGTTTTGAAGTTTGAAGTATTGAAGTTAGAAGTATTGAAGTCAGAAGTTAGAAGTTTGAAGTTTTGATGTTTGAAGTTTGAGGTTAGCGTTGGGTTTTTAATTTCATTTTTTTCAAAATCGATACACAAATTGCTGTTAATTCGTTGGCTTCTATTAATAATGTATCTACTTCTGTCCATTGTTTTTCTTTAATTATTTCTAACCAAAAACAACATTCGTCAGCTTCTTCTAAAACAATGTTCATCTTTGAAATAAATTCCCTGTCACTTCTTGCCCTGTTTGCTGCGCGGTAATTAGCTCCAACAGAAGTAGCACTCCTCACCAACTGATTCATCACAACTTTTTTTGTCATCGAATAATCCATCTCCTCAACCAAGTTGATAATAGAAAGAGAAAATTTTTTCGTCCTATCTTGCAATTCCTTACTCATCCAAAAAAATATATTAAAAAATTCTTCCTTCTTCCACCTTCACCCTTTCACCTTCATCCTTCATCCTTCTTCTTCTACCTTCTTCACCCTTCTACCTTCCACCTTCACCCTTTCACCTTCATCCTTCATCCTTCTAACTTCTACCTTCTTCACCCTTCTACCTTCATCCTTCACCCTTCTAACTTCTACCTTCTTCACCCTTCTACCTTCATCCTTCACCCTTTCACCTTCACCCTTCCACCTTCATCCCTTCCACCTTCACCCTTCCATCTTCACCCTTCTACCTTCTTCACTTCATCCTTCTTCTACCTTCCCAAATTAGCTAATTTTTCTTCTAAAATCGCAATTTTACTCAATGCATCGGCTTCTTTTTTGCGTTCTATTTCAACAACATTGGCAGGTGCGCCACACACAAATTTTTCATTTTTCAATTTTCCTTGAACACTTGCTAAGAAACCTTTGGCATATTTTAATTCTTCTTGTAGTTTAGCTTTTTCAGCTTCCACGTCAATTGTATCACCAAATGGAATGTAATATTCGTTGTTTGCAACAATAAAGCTATTGGCATTAACTATTTTTTCTGAAGTGTATTCCAATGAACTTAAATTACCCATTTTTACGACAACTGAATCAAAGCTTCTGTCAAAATCATTGTTTTTCTTAATCAGCATGTCGATTTTTACTTTGTTGGCAATATTGTTGGAATTTCGAATGTTACGAATACCGATGATTACTTCTTCGGAACGTTTGAAGTTTGCCAAAGCATCTTGATTGATTGTTCCAACTGTTGGCCATGCCGCAACAATGATGTCATCACCTGGTTTTCTTTCACGGATTAAATGCCACAATTCTTCAGCGATAAACGGCGTAAACGGTTGAATCAATTTCAAGATATTTTCAAAAAAGTCTTTTGTTGTTTCAAGCGTTTTATTATCTATTGGATGTTTGTATCCTGGTTTTATCATTTCTAAATACCACGAACAAAAATCATCCCAAACCAATTTATAGATAGCCATCAATGCTTCAGAGATTTTGAACTTATCAAAAAGATCATTGATTTCAGTCAGCGCTTCATTGAAACGTGCTTGAAACCATTCAATGGCACGAATAGAAGATTCTGGTTGGTCAATTTCTTTAACTTCCCAACTGTCCACCAAACGGAAAGCATTCCAAATCTTGTTTGTAAAATTACGACCTTGTTCACATTGTGAAGTATCGAAAGGTAAATCGTTTCCAGCAGGTGATGAAATCAAAATACCCATTCGAACGCCATCAGCTCCGTATTGATTGATTAAATCAATTGGATCGGGTGAATTTCCCAATGATTTTGACATTTTTCTACCCAAT
Organism: Crocinitomicaceae bacterium; assembly: GCA_023957475.1. Classification (GTDB taxonomy): domain Bacteria; phylum Bacteroidota; class Bacteroidia; order Flavobacteriales_D; family Crocinitomicaceae; genus Taishania. The sequence goes on from JAMLHA010000001.1 coordinate 382,952, forward strand.
TTATCACGAACAATACCTGTGTAATAAACGTTTCTAAAAGGTAAATCACCCATGTATTCATAACCAGCAATAATCATTCTTGCCACCCAGAAAAACATGATTTCGGGTGCAGTTACAAGGTCGTTTGTTGGATAGTAATACTTGATTTCTTCATTTCCAGGTTGAGTCAATCCCTTAAAAACAGAAATAGGCCACAACCACGATGAAAACCACGTATCCAATACATCTTCGTCTTGACGTAAGTCAGTTGTACGAATCGTTTTATTGGTTTTGTTGGATGCCAATTCAGCTGCTTCTTCAATCGTTTTAGCAATGACAAAGTCATCTGCTCCAGTACCAAAGTACCAAGCTGGAATACGGTGTCCCCACCACAATTGACGTGACACACACCAATCTTTTACATTTTCCATCCAGTGTTTATAGGTATTTTTAAACTTATCTGGATGAAAATTGATATTGCCATTCATTACATTATCCAATGCAGGTTGTGCTAATTCTTTCATGGACAAAAACCATTGCAAGGATAATTTAGGTTCAATTACTGCATTGGTACGTTCAGAAAAACCAACTTTATTGATGTGATCTTCTGTTTTTACTAAATAACCTTTGTCGTGTAGTTCTTTTTCGATTGACTTGCGAACATCAAAGCGGTCTTGACCATCGTAGTGCATACCGTGTTCGTTCAATGTTCCGTTGTCATTGAAAATATCAATGGTTTCCAAGTTGTGCTTGATGCCCAATTCATAGTCATTGATATCGTGTGCAGGAGTTACTTTTAAACAACCTGTACCAAATTCCATTTCTACATATTCGTCGGTAATAATAGGCACAGTTCTGTTAACAATTGGAACAATGGCGTGTTTACCGTGTAAATGTTTGTAACGTTCATCGTTTGGATTGATACAGATAGCAGTGTCACCGAAAATTGATTCGGGACGAGTGGTAGCAATAGTTAGCCATTCATCATCCGATTCAACAATTTTGTAACGAATATGAAATAACTTTGAATTGACTTCTTTATGGATTACTTCTTCATCCGAAAGTGCTGTTTTAGCTTCTGGATCCCAGTTAACCATACGAACACCACGGTAAATTTTGCCTTTGTTGTATAAATCAATAAACACATTGATCACTGACTCGGCATAATCTGGATTCATGGTAAAATCTGTACGTTCCCAATCACAAGAACAACCCAATTTTTTCAATTGTTCCAAGATGATTCCTCCGTGTTTGTCTTTCCATTCAAAAGCATGTTTTAGGAATTCATCACGTGTTAAATCTGATTTTTTAATTCCTTCGGCACGCAATTTTTGCACCACTTTGGCCTCCGTAGCGATAGAAGCATGATCGGTTCCAGGTACCCAACACGCATTTTTCCCCAACATACGAGCACGGCGAATCAATACATCTTGAATGGTATTGTTCAGCATGTGACCCATGTGCAACACTCCTGTAACATTGGGAGGAGGAATCACAATTGTGTATGGCTCACGCTCATCTGGAGTGGAATGAAAGTAATTTTTTTCCAACCAGTATTTGTACCATTTTTCTTCTGCTTGTTGCGGTTCGTATGTTTTTGGAATTTCCATAAAGTTTTTTCAATTTTTTGCAAAGGTAGTGATATTCATTATTTACGCAATAGATATCAAACTACTTATTCATATATTCATCATGAATACGTTTTAATTCTTTGGCATCATTTGCATCAACACCCAAACTATCGGCAATTTCTTTGGCACGAACGATATCTTGCACCGAAAGCCCCGTTGAATCTTGTTCTTTTTGGTATAAATTGGATAAATAAATGGTGCTTTCTTTGATGCGTGGAATGGTTGTAGTGGATAGATTCTTAACCGGTTCATACAGTAATGACGATTGTTTGGTTTCGTTCTTAATGAAATCATTTTTTTCATCATACGATTCCAACATGACGATAAAAACACTTAGAATGTAGAGTACTTTGATAGTTCCGAACAAGATGCCTAAAAATTTGTTGAGCGGAGAGAGGTGCGCCACACTCACCGCTTTTTCGAGCATTTTACCACCAAAATAGATAATTGCTCCAACTGCTAAAAACGTAAATGTAAAAGCGATAACAGGCATGTATTGGGATTGAATGTTCCAATTACTTTTTAAAAAGTTGGCAGTTCCATCAGAAAAATGAATTCCAGCATAAATACCAACTAATACTGCAAGCAATGTACAGATTTCAATTATAAATCCATTTTTGAAACCTTTATACACACCATATCCAATGGGAATTAAAAGAAGAATATCTACAAAATTCATCGCATTATTTTATTTCTTCAAAATGATCAAAATGATTGTCATTATCGTTGTCATTCTCTGATTCGTTTTGTTGCCTAAATGCTTGCCCGGAAAGCAATAGTATAAATGAATTTACTACTTTAAAAATAATGTTGAATAAGAAGAAGAAACCAATTATTTTAAAGATAAAGCCAAATATTGGTGTCGTTTCAATATCCAAAATGCTTTCTTTGAACCAAAGCGAAATAGGGTTGATAGCAAATTCTGGTAGGAACCAGAAAAGAATAAATGTGGTAATAGCTATGGAAATAACTGCTATTTCTGCCTTTGCGTTAAATGTTTGTTCAAATTTTGGTAAACCATTGGCATAAACATTGAAAATCAATTGCTTTTTTTGACGACGTTGAAATTTTCCTAAAAAGTACATCAACAAAATGACTGCACCAAAAATCAATTGACTATTGTAATCCAATCCCTTAATAGCTTGATCGTAACAAATTAAAAAGGTCACATCAACCAATAGTAAGTATTGCACAGCTTTTAATAGATACACTTCTGCTGTTTGTTGCTGTCTTCCAACAGACAATAGACGAATACCAATGTTAATAAGTCCCCAAATAAACCCAAATATGGCAAAAACAACCCCAAGGCGAAAAATAAAATTAAATAAATCCATACTACAAAGATGGTAAAATCAATAATAACCTGTTTATTCTATTTGTTAAAGTTACTAAATATTCGTTTTTAATAAATCAGTTGAGGAGAGATACTTTTAAATTACCCTACTTGGAGCAACAAACTTTTTTCCTATTTCTTGTTTTATTAAAATAAATTATTTATCTTTGGCTAAACTCTTACTAAATAAAAATTATGAAAAAACTATTACTATCAGTTGCAGCAATTGCCTTTTCTTGTTTTACGTTTGGACAACAAGTATTGTTTCAAGATGATTTTGAGAATGGTGGTGCTAATTGGACATTTACTGGTTCAGGAACGAATACTTGGATAATTAATAATTCTTATACTGGTTTATTTCCTTTAATTGCTAATACTCCCAATCAACCATCGGGTATTTCAGGTAGTCCTAATTCAAATTACATGCACATTCATAATGTTATGATGGAAATAGCTAATATTTCCAATGCCAATTATCAAACAGGTGATTATTCCAACCAAGATGCTACTATGGTGAATAGTGTTTCAACAGTTGGAAAAACAAATGTTACCTTTAGTTATTGGTACTTAGCAGTTGGAGCTGCTGGAGATAGTGAAGGGAAGGTGTATTATTCAATAGATAATGGTGCTACATGGGTGTTGTTGGCAACTTATTCAGGTGTTTCAACTTGGACACAAGCTACGCATACTTTAGCTGCTTTTGATAATCAAGCAACATTGAAATTTAAGTTCAACTGGACTGATGGAGATGCGGGAAATGATCCTGCTTTTTCTGTGGATGATGTGAAGTTGACAGCTGGTCAAGCTGATGGAATTTCTAACTTGGTTATTTCTAATTCTGATGCTTGGTGTCAAGGCACAACAAAAAATGTAACCGTATCTTTTAATGCGGCAGGAACTTTTGGTGCTGGAAACGTTTTTACAGCTGAAATATCTGATGCGTCTGGTAGTTTTGCTAACCCAACAAGTATTGGTACATTAACGTCTTCTTCTACAGGTGCTCTGTCAATAGCAGCGACTGTTCCTTCTTCTATGAATGCAGGAAATGGTTATCGTATTAGAGTGGTTTCGTCCAATCCATCAACCATTTCTGATTCGGATAATGGTGTAAATCTTGTTATCAACCCTCAACCAAATGTGGTGTTGGCTAATTTTGACGAGTTGTGCGTTTATCACAATCCTGTAACATTGAATCAAGGTAGCCCAGTTGGTGGTATTTATTCTGGACCTTCTGTTATTGGTGGTCAATTTAACCCTACTACAGCTGGCGTAGGAAGTTGGGCCATTACTTATAGCTATACTGATGGCAATGGTTGTGGCGGTCAAGCTACAAAAAATATTATGGTGAGCAGTTGCGCTGGTATTGAAGAAATTACAAATACAACTGTTGCTGTTTATCCAAATCCAGCCTCAGATAAGTTTTATGTATCAGGCAATGATATTAAGAAAGTAGTTGTGATAGATTTACTTGGAAATGAGGTAGTTTCTTACAACAAACAACTTGCTTCTTATGATATTCAACGTTTAAATTCGGGTGCTTATTTTGTGAAAGTAACCACTGAAAATGGAACAAAAACGTTTAAGATTCAGGTTAAGTAGATCGTCTTTTTACTATAAAACCATGGTGGTTGAGCGTAGTCGAAACCACCATGGTTTTATTTTATAATCAATTATAGCTTTATCAATTTCAATGCTTCGTCCAATTCACTAATTGGAGCGAAACAACCAGATTGTTCGTTGCAAATAAAGAATAAATCTTCTTTACCCGCTTTACCTTTTCCTAAAGGAATTTCATCTGATTGATAAGCAATAAGTGTATTTGGATGGTATCCTTTGTGCCAATTGGCTGCATTTTTTTCTGTATTTCCGGTTAAAACAACTTCAAAGAATGGATTGCAAGTATTTAATAGCAATATTCCCCAATTGGAGTACATTGAGCCATATTGATCCATGTTATCATAAATATTTGCCAATTGTTGACGTGCATCTTGAATCCATTCTGAACGTTCAAATAAAAAGCCTAATTGATGCAAATTATTAGCCATGATGGAATTGCTAGCCGGAATTACATTGTCGCTGATTTCCATTTTACGAGCAATGAGTTGTGTTGAATCTGGAGTAAAATAAAACATTTTACTTTCTTTATTTTGAAAATGCTCCCTTGCATAATCGGTTAATTTAGCTGCTTTGATGGCATATTCTTCCAATCCAGTAACTTCGTAAAACTTAATAAATGCTTGAATAACTGTCGCATAATCTTCTAAGAAACCATCAACGGTACTTTTGTCGTATTTTCTTGTTCGCCACAAAGAATGATCTTCTTTAACTTGGTATTTTAAAAGCCAACGAGCTATTTTTAATGCCAAATACTTGTATTCTTCGATGTGAAATGCTGCATACGCATCAGATAAACCAGAGAGCAATAGTGCATTCCATGAAGTCAAACACTTATCGTCAATTGAAGGTCTAACTCTACGTTTTCTTGTTTGCAACAATGCTTCGTTTACTTTTGCAATTTTAGTTGCTAATTCTTCAGCTGACAACTGATACTTATTTTGCAATTCAGAATCGGTTGAAGTGCGCAATGGAATGTATTTACCATCTTCCCAATGACCTCTTGCATTAAAACTGTATAAATCGGCAGCAAAGTCATATTCTTCGTGCAAAGCATCTTTGTATTCTTCCAATGTCCAACAATAATACAACCCTTCAACACCTTGACTATCGGCATCTATTCCAGCATGATAAACACCGTCAAAATCTTGCATTTCACGTTGCAACCATTCAATTGTTTGATGCACTACACGCTCATACAACGGTTTTTTGAATACTTTGTAGGCTTGAGAATAAAGCGAAATAAGTTGCGCATTGTCGTACAGCATTTTTTCAAAATGAGGAACTTTCCACAGCAAATCGGTTGAGTAGCGTGTAAAACCACCACCAACATGGTCGTAAATACCACCCATTGCCATCTTGTCGAGGGTTAATTCAACATGTTTTAACACTCGCTCATCGGAAAATTGCATACCGTATTGCAATAAAAATTGATAATTATTGGGCATCGGGAACTTTGGTGCTCTTGCATCGCCCCCTTCAGAAGTATCAAACTGACGTTTCCAACGCATTACAAGTTCGTGCAATTTTTCATTGTCAAACGCAGGATGATTGTTTGGAGTAGCGATTAACTCACTGGAAACAATTCCCTCGTGTAATAGTTTTGCATATTCTTCGGTACGCTCTTTCTCATTGGTAAATGTATGGTGCAATGATTTCAATACATTGATCCATTGCTCTTTTGGGAAATATGTACCGCCATAAATTGGTCTTCCATCAGGTAATGTGAAACAATTAAGCGGCCAACCACCACTTTGAGTCATTAGCTGAACGGCTGTCATATACACTTGGTCAACATCAGGTCGTTCTTCTCTATCTACTTTGATATTGATGAAGTATTCGTTCATTATTTTAGCAACCTCTTCGTCTTCAAAGCATTCGTGCTCCATAACGTGACACCAGTGACAGGAAGAGTAACCGATACTTACCAACACCAATTTATTTTCTTGTTTTGCTCGTTCGAAAGCCGCCTCACTCCAAGCTACCCAATCTACAGGGTTATCAGCATGTTGAAGTAGGTAAGGAGAACTTTCCTGCATTAAAGCATTTACTTTTTTCATAAAATAAAGAGAAATTTATTAATCTGGGAGATTGTCAGCTTCTTCTAATAATGCTTTGGACATTTTTTCCAATACCGGTCTAAATTTAGCCATCATTTCTGGGTCTATTTCTCCAACAGCTTCATAAGTTAACGGTTTTCTATACATGTACCAAAAAGAATCATTTGGATCAAAACCACCTTCATCAAGTATCATTACGATGTCTTTGAAGTGATTTTTAAAACGACTTTCGATTAATTCACCAATTTTATCATCGTCAGTTTCATCTACATACAATTTAAAATCGCTAATTAATATTCCAAATAAATCAAAGTTTAACTCATCAATTTTATTTTTATCATAACGAGATTGTGCACTAAAATTGCAGATTAAAAGGTTGTAAATTAAACATTCTAATTTACCAGCTTCTGTCAATGGCTTAAATTCACTTTCCAATGTTTTCATGTGTTTATTTGCTAAGTCTATCATGAGAGATGCAGTCATCATTTTCTTAAATTTTAAAAGTGGTGCAAGTTAGTGATAAAATAAATCTTGGTCAAGAAAGTGAAATAACATTTTGATTTGGCAGATTCAATTCTGAACTATTCATCCGAAAGTTTTTCAATTTTAGACAATATTCTTCTATATCCCTTTGTTTTTTAATGATTATTTTTACAAAAAAGAGAAAAAAGCCTCCTTTATAGAAGAAAATCTAACTATTTAGGAGGTTATTTCTATTTTCAATTAGCAGGCAAACTCTCTTGTAGAAGGATTTGTCACTTCATTTCGGTAATTCGATATACTCATTGCAGGCAAGCTCAATAGAACCGTTCGAAATGACAGAAAAACTGTTATCCCCCGATTTCAAGCCAATCTAGTCATTTCGAACGAAGTGAGAAATCCTAGACAGTTCTTTTTATTTATTTCATTTTAAAAAGTTTTGGATAGTTATGAGTTCTGAACTATTCAGGTTGTAAATAAATCATTAATTTTGTACGATGATTTTTTCTGTAATAGATGTTGAAACAACTGGAGGCAATCCCAAATCTTCTAAGATTACTGAGATTGCTATATTCAGACATGATGGACATCAAGTTATAGATAAATTTGTTTCACTGGTTAATCCAGAAATGCCCATTCCTGAGTTTGTTTCCAATTTGACAGGAATATCTGATGGAATGGTACAAAATTCCCCCAAATTTTATGAAATAGCAAAGGATATTGTGGAGTTTACAAAAGATACAGTTTTTGTAGCGCACAACGTTTCTTTTGATTATGGAATGATTCGCAGTGAATACCGTCGATTGGGATACGATTACCGATTGCCGCACATTTGTACGGTTCAAACAAGTCGAAAACTCCTTCCAAACCTTGAATCTTATAGTTTAGGAAAGTTGACCAAATCATTGGGTATTCAACTGAATGGCCGTCACAGAGCTGGTGGAGATGCATTGGCAACGGCAGAATTACTCTCGCTTCTTATTGAAAAAGGAGATGTGGGTCAATTTATTCAAGATGAAATCAATGTCACTGCTTTACATCCATTGTTAAACATGGAGGAAATTGAAGAAATTCCCAATAAACCAGGTATTTATAAATTCTTCGATGAAAACAATCAGCTCATTTATTTGGGTAAGGGCAAGTACATTCGCACGCAGATTGAGCAACATTTGAAAAATAGTTCACTAAAAAAATCGGCTGCTTGGGGAAAAAATATTGCCAGAATTGAATTTGAATTAACAGGAAATGAACTTATTGCAGCAATTTTAGAGCATCAATTGCTGAAAAAGGGATTGCCGAGTTACAATAAACCTGAAAAAAAAGTTACAAAAGCGCATTTATTCAATGATGCAATCAATGAGTTGGACTTTAATGAAGAATCGTTTTTTCTATTGAGAAAGGGTAGAACAAAATTTGAAAGAAGTGTTTTATTGGTTGAAAATGGACAATTTGTAGGTTTTGGATACGCTCCTTTCCATTTCAATCATCAAACACCCATTTTTTGGAAGAAATTCATTGATTATACGTCGTCTGATGAGGTTATACAACGCATCATTGCTGCTTTTGTTAAGAAAGAAAATATTGAAAAAATTAGATTTTAATGTTGTGAATTAACCTTATCTTTGTTGTATGAAAAATCTTTTTTATTTCGTTTTTTTACCATTTTTACTAACTCTGTTTTTATATGGGTGTACATCCAATACACCAACTTCTACAGAAGCACCAATAAAACTTGACAATCAAAAAGACGATGACGATCCATCATTACCTTTTGAGCAACGATTAAAACAGTACATTGAACGCAAGTTGAATACTCGTCCCAATGAAAATTACAGCGTGAAGATTTACGAAGAAAATTTGAATGGAGATGGGAAAAAAGACTTGATTATTACTGTAAATCGGTTGGAGAATGCTATAAAAACAGCCGAAGAAAAGCATTTGGTATCAAAATCGGAAGTAATGGGCTTTTTTGGAAACCACAATTACATGATTTATTACAGTAGCATCACCAATAAATTTACACCTCCTTTTATTATTGCATCTTCGCCACAACGAGAATTAAAAATTTCATTTGAACATATTTCTTCCGAACAATACAAAGATGTTGTAGTTGACTATGCCATTCGCAATTCACAATTTCGAAAAATCTATTTGATGCTAGATGATTTACCTTTCTATTCATTTCAATGGAAATTGTATGATGGCTGGGGAACCAATCAATTAGAGGCGTATTGTTTTGACTATGGAACTGGTTCTTATTCCAATGTGAAGGACATCATTATCAATAAAGCTACAATGAAAAATATAGGTGAAACGGATGACTACAACGCAGTTGAGCCTGAAATCACGTGTACAAATCAATTGGTAAAACGTTTTTTCTTTAATACACAAGACAGAAAGTACTATACACCGAATTAATGGAGCATCAATTAACTATTCCAAAAACTGCCCGTTACTTTTCAAAAGGAGCGCCAATACCCCCCAAAAAACAAACCGTACAAAAAAGCAACTCTACTAAAAACCACTCAACCTCCCATAAACACTAACACTCCAACCAAAACAACCCCTCCAACCAACTAAAAACAAAACGTACAAATACGACCATTTACAACCATTATACTACCATTGCACTACCACTTCTTAGCGATACTCCAACAAATACCACCATTACACTCCCATAACACCCCGAAAACCCCGTAAAAACTACCATTCTTACACTTTGGTGCCAACTGCGCCACACCTTTTAACACCCCTTAAACACCCTTTAAAACACAAGCCCGCATTTACCTGCTTTTTTGAGTTGGGTGTACAGTTGGGGGTTCAGTTGGGGGTTCGCAACAATACTACTAAACAACCTTAAAAAAGGATGTTTTAGCTGTTTTTTGGCAATAATGTAGCTTTAAACGCTCGTTTTTGTGGGGGGTACTACCCTCTTAAATTTACGTAACACCTTAATATATAGGGATTTGCATAGAAAAATAGTAGAAAAGCCGTATCTTTACACCATGAGTAAGCAGTTAATTGTACCGATTCTGTCCTTTTTAGCAATCATTTCGCTGATAATAATCGTTGTTTTTCGCAAGGATCCTGCACCTATTTACCCAGTACGAGAGGTGAAAACCATCGAAAAAGCCGTGCAAGGCAAAGAAAAAGAGATTCACAACTACTTTACCCAGGTCAACAACGAAAAAAAGATCATTGATGCGATTAGCAAAGAAATAAAGGACCTACGTTTACAACTCGACCAAGTTAAGTCTGAAAAAGACACCGTACTGATCATTCAGATACAAGACACGCTCATTAACCTACTCACCAATGAAAACAAGCACCTACGCAACGTTATCACCAATCAAGACAGCATCATCACTGCCCAACGCTACATCATCAATAGCAAAGACACCATCATAGCTGTCAAAGACAACCAAATCAAAAAAGTAAAACGCCAACGCAATTGGTCTTTAGCAGCCAATGGTGTGCTAACAGGATTAGTAATTCTTAATTCAGTGAAATAATGAGTTTGAAACATACAAAAAAGCTATTGTGTGAATTAATGCGAAGAGAACAAACATTAAAACATGGCAGACCTATACCAGATTCAGAATTTAATAAAGCATTAGATGAGATAGAACAAGTAACTCGCACGATAGTCGTTGTAGGATATTTGTTAGTGGTTGAGCTATTAGTCAAATTAATGGAATATTTATTTTAATCATATCATCATGACACAACCAATCATCAACATCAAATCGTTAATCGACAAGGTAATCATCATCAACGCAGATGGAGAGTCTGTCGAAGAAATTCAACAAGCAGTTGAAACCGCATTAGAGAACGCTATAAAGTCAGTTCTGGAAAATCAAGAATCAAATTCAGATAAATCTTTCCAGCAATCTGACGAGAATAGTCATCCTCATTCTCTTTAATAGCACGTTCACAAGCAATTAACAGCTTGTTCTCTTGTTCAGGCGTCAAATAGACGTCTTTTTCATTTACTACAAAATCAAATAGTTCTTTTACCGTTGTCATATTTATATTATTTCACTTTCAACTTTCAACTTTTCACTTTCAACTTTTCACTTTTAACTTTTAACTTTTAACTTTTCACTTTTCACTTTTCACTTTCAACTTTCAACTCTTAACTTTCATCACTCCAACCGTATCACACCTACCACCAACGCCACCGCATGCAATTGACTTAACTCCAATTCAAAAGGCTCGTACTTCTCATTATCACTCACCAATGTTATATGTTCTGCATCACTTCCTTTGCGTATGCGTTTGATTAACGCCCCTTGCTCCGTGTCTAACACATACACTTTGTTCCATTGAAAGAAAATGTCCGACAGTGCCAATTTCTTACACGCCACAATATCACCACTGTTATACTTCGGATACATAGAAGATCCTTTCACCCGAATGAGAAAATCCACCTTCAACTCATCAAACTCCGGCACGATATACCGATCTGTTGAATAAGCCACCACTTGCTCACTACCAATCGCAAAACCTGCCATTGCATCCAAAGGAATGAGTGGAATACCTTGTTTTGTTGGTTGATGCGAAGCTTCCTGTTTATCACGTAACATCTCACCTCGCCCAGTAAGAAGCCATTCTAGATTTATTTCTGGAAACTCCGTAAATATATTTTCTATAGCATTAGAATTTAATGGTGTTTTTTGTGCGTTTCCTCTGAAATTTGCAGAAGTAACACCAATTTTTTGAAAAAATTTTTCCTTATTAACTCCTTTATTTTCAAGAAATTGAATAACACGACTCTTTATTTCTGAAAATTTATTTACGTTTTCTTGCATCATATTGTAAATATATTTACTATGTTTGTACCGTACAAAATACAAAACACACAAAATGAACAAAGGTAATCAAAAAACAGGAAAGTACTATCATGAAGATGTGATTCGCATCCTTCACGAAAAGTACGGCTATACGAAAGACTACATTCGCAAGTCACTTCGTGGCGACCGTGTTGGCATCATGCCCGACCGTATTAAGAAAGAATATAACCAAATGGTAGCAGCATCGCAAAAAGCAGTGCAAGAGGTAGCTAATCAACAATCTCACTTATGAAATACACTAAAAACATCGGCTTGAAATTGCGTGCCATGGGTTTTGAATTTTATTCTTCCAACAGCCCCGAAGACGATGCAGATCTAATCTACGAAGTCTATCGCAAAGGTGTATTGGAAGTAACCGTAGAGCACAGCCCTGGTAAAATAGTGATAGTAGATATTTCATCAACTGATAATATCAAACCAGCTACCCTCAACCAACTAGCAATGCTAGATAGAATAGTAAATCAATAAAAATAGAGATATGAATCATTTAGACGAAACAAAGCAAATGAAAGCTTATTGCAACTTAAATGTTACAAGTAAAGGCATCGGAAACATAGTGAATATCCACCTCGAAAATGTGGACACAACAAAAGACTGCAAGGAAGAAATTAATCGGTTTTTACATGAATTATCTGAATTAATTGCAATGTATAACGAACGTACTCAACACCATCTTGTTGGTAATAATGAACATCAACAATGTAGAAATCAGGATACCTATTAAGCCAGTCTTCTGCTTTCTGAAGTTCAGCTCTTTCAAAGTTGAAAATTTTAAAACGATTCATAACACTATAATTTAAAGTTTGACAACGCAAATGTAGTGTTTTTCCCGAATCATCTAATTGGTAAGACCTTGCTCACTGAGAAAGCAAGCAATGAGTGTTCGAGTCACTCTTCGGGAACTATCAACAAACTAAATAAAATGACAACAACATCCCCATACGAATACCATAACAATACCCTCTGTGTGAAGTCAGCCATGCTGATTGAAATAATGCCATTCAACACTTATAAAACATTATGTAAACGTGGCTGGCTCGTGTCTGCTCGTCGTGGGGGCAATGGTCGTGAGGCATTGGTAGAATTTGAGAGCATGCGCACAGATATTAAACAAAAGGTAGTAGCCTTGGCTGGTGATCCGCACAAAGTAGCTGTGCGTTCGCTCTTGCAAGACATGGTGGTGCCAGATAATAACGCAGCATTGTTTTTTTCGCAATACCGCAAAGAAAATGGTGAGCCACTATCCAACGAAAGCCAAATCAAATACACTACCAATGCGTGTATTCTCAATGCTGTTGGTCAACTACTAGCAAATGAAATCAGCCGTTCTCGTGCATTTGGCACACGCAAAAAAACCATCATCTGGGAACGAATCGCCAAGGCGGTAAACGAACTTCAAAAATTCCAACATTCCATTCCTTCATCTGCACGCCGTGTGCAACGCCTGTATGAGCAATACAAGCAAGAAGGATATGCGTGTTTAATTCACGGTAACGAGGGTAACAAACACGGCGAAAAAATCACAGAAGATGCCGGTAAATGGTTGTTGGCTATGTTTTGTTTGCCTAACAAAATCAAAGTACCTGCGCTAGCAGACGAATACAAGGTTACGGCATTGGTAAAGGATTGGCCGGAACTATCCGAACAGGCAATTCGCAATTTCTTAGAACGACCTGAAAACAAACGTGTATGGACATTGGCACGTGATGGCAAAGATGCGTGGAAAAACCAATTCTCTTACAAGATGTCAAGAGATAAAGCGCGTTGGTTCCCGAACTGCTACTGGGCTATTGATGGAACAAAATTCGACATCATGCATTATGAAGACAACAAACAAGGCATGGCTTCTAAATCTAAAATCAACTTGGTGGTGGATGTTTTCTCTGAAAAAATCATCGGTTTTTCCCTTTCCGAAACAGAAGATCACACCGACCACTTCATTGCGTTAAAACAAGCATTCAAAACTGCTGGTTGTCGCCCTTATCTTATCACGTATGATAATCAATCGGGGCACAAGTCTAAGCGTATGCAACAATTATACAACAGTGCTGTGGCTCGCAATGGTGGCACACACTACGCACATCGTGCATACCGCCACTCTAACCCCATTGAGCAAATACTCAATCGCTTGCAACAGCAACAAATCAGCCCATTGTGGTTCTCGGATAAACAAGGTGTGCGCACACGCTTAATGTCAAACCGTGCCAACATGGAATTTATCATGCAAAACAAAGAAAGACTTTTCAAAAAAGAAGACTTAATCAAAGTTTGGGAGTACGTATTGGAGCAATGGAACACTTCCGAGCATCCAAAATTCCCAGGGCAAACACGCAATGAAGTATATGCACACCAGCAGTTAGAACTGGAGCCTGTAGATGTGTTGGATATGGTAGAAATGTTCTGGCTCAACGAAACCAAGCCAATCACTTACAAAGCAGGTGGTTTATTAATGAAGTTGGCAGGAAAAGAATACGAGTATGAAGTTCGCACAGCTGATGGCAAGATTGATACAAATTTCCGCCGTTTGCACATTGGTGAAAAGTTCATTGTGCGCTACGATCCTGAATACATGAATGACTACGTGCAACTGTTCAAAGAAACAGCTACCGGATTGGTGCATGTAGCAGATGCAACGCCAAAAGTAAAATACGAAACCATTCCGGCATTGATGTATGACGGTGAGCGTTCTGTCATGCAAGCCGATTTGGATGTGGTGAATATAGAATTTGAACAAGATATGGCAACCATCAAAGCCTTGCAGCAAGAAACAGGTATCACACCAGAGAAATTAATGGAAGATCAAGAATATTTAATAAAAATGGGCGGTCTGCTCCCAAAACATCAACGCAACGAAGTTGAAAGCGGACTAGCAAGATTATAATTTAAACCCTCTCAATTATGAACGAACAACAAAAACACGCCATTGCGCAAGAAGTAATCAGATTAAGCAGTCATTCATCACAAGGAATGATAGCACACAGAGCTGGTGTAAGTACAGCAACCATCAGCCAAGTCGTCAACAACAACTGGAAGCTTATCGCTCCGGAAATGTGGAGAAAAATTGCCGTGTCCTTACACATGGATACAGAATGGAACCACGGTGATACGACCAATGATAAGATATTGAATGATTTATTGTTAGCTGCTCACACTCGTAGCTTGGCAATAGGCATATCGCACGAAGCAGGTGCTGGCAAATCACACGCATACAAGCGTTACATGAAGTCTTACAAGAATGTGATTTATGTGGAGTGCAAAAATTTCTGGAGCAAGAAAACATTCGTAAAAAACTTACTTTCTGCTTCAGGTATCAAATCAAACGGCACAGCTGAAGAAATGATAGAAGCATTTTTAGACCATGTAATGAAGCTCGAAAAACCACTCATCATCTTCGACCAAATAGACAAGTTGAAAGATACGCAAATGGACTTGTTTATGGATTTCTACAACGATTTGCCACACTGTGGGTTTGTTTGCTCCGGTGTTCCTGCCTTGAAAAAAAGAATCCTACGTGGTGTGCAACGTGATAAGATTGGCTACAACGAGTTTTACTCACGCATTGGCAGAAAGTTCATTCAACTAGACCCTATATCCCTACAAGATGTTACCAATGTATGCAACGCCAACGGAATAACAGATGGGGAGTTCATCAACTACACATTCAATACCTGCGATGGCGATTTCAGACGTGTACGCAGATCCATAGAGCAATATTTCCTAATGAACAAAAAGAAACAAGCATCATGAAACTAAAACGAGCAATATCTTACCACGAACTAGCGAGTAAGAAGTTCAAAACAATGGACTTGGAAGGTGCGTTCTTTGATTTGATTGGCACACCAGAACGAACAGGTGCTTGGATAATCTACGGCGAATCAGGCAATGGAAAAACACGCTTTTCATTGCAACTGGCAAAAGAATTGGCTAAGTTCTCACGCATTGGTTACAACTCCATCGAAGAAGGGGCAAAGTTAACATTCCAACGTGCCATCATGGAAACAAACCTCAAACCAATAGCACGCAGATTTACCATCATCCCTGGTGATAATTTAATAGAGTTAAAACAGCGTTTAAACCGCGATAAATCACCCAACATCATTTTCATTGATTCCATTCAATACCTAACAGATGGTTCAGAACAACAGCGCAACATTACGCATTTGGAATACAAAGAATTGATTTCACGTTTTCCAACCAAACTATTCATCTTCATTTCACACGCGGATAAAGGTGAGCCACGTGGAGCAGTTGCCAAAGCAATCAAATACGATGCAGATGTTAAAATTCGTGTAGAAGGCTACAAAGCATTTGCAATCTCTCGCTACGGTGGAAACACTCCATTTACAATCTGGCAAGAAGGAGCTGCTAACTATTGGCAAACTCCAGAAGCACAAGCAGTTAATTATTAACCTCAAAACCCCCTCAATATGATAACAAAAACACTTCGCCAAGTGGCATCAGACAGAATGAAAGACACCCAAACGCAAATCATGGAGTCGTTGAAAATCACAGAAATGCAGCACAACAACCATTGCTTTGAAAATGGCATGAAATTCTTAGCCAGTCTTTTCGGTGGCAACGAGCAACACCCTGACTTTATCATTCTTTCACAGCATAAATCATTTTGGAATTGGTATAAAACCGAATGGTTACATGCTCAACGTGATTGGTTGAAGAAGTCAAAAACATTTACCCTACCACAAGTATCTATTGAACGAACATTGTACACCCAACACATGGAATACAAGTGTGTTCTTAGCAAAGCAATAGACGATAGCTTCGACACCTGGTTAAAACTATCAATCAAACAACTGTAATATGCGCACTTATAGACAGCAATTGGACGATGAGCTGAAGCGTGCACAAAAACGCTACGAAGAAGCTGTTAGAAAAATGATAGACAATCCAACAGAGGAAAATATAAGAAACAGAAATAATGCCGGTATAGATGTAGTCACAGCCAAGTCACGCATTGAGAATCTTGGCAAGAACAGAGACGGCATGGAAGAATATCATTTACCAAACACAGATTAATATGAAAACATTTCACATCACATGGATTAAAGGATATACCGAAGAAGGTTATCCAATGTGCACAGGAGTGAATATTCAAGCAAAAACAATGAATGAAGCTTTGAATCTCTTCACCAGTGCACATCCAAATGTAGAACCGCTCTACATCGCAATTTTAAAGTAAAAAAATAAATAGTTACAAATGGAAACAGTTAATTACACAGAAGAGCAACTGGAACAAATGCTTCAGGCAAAAAAAGCCGAAAAAGAACAACAACGCCAAGCAGAACGACAAGCGTATGAAACTAAAAGAGATGCGTTTGTAAAACGTGTCATTGGTGAAGCAGTCAGCTACCACGGCTTGTTGAAAGACTTCAAAGCAGATTTGATTCAATCATTTGAGGAGTTTGAAAAACAACTCAACGAGTATGGTGAAATCAGAAAAAACTCAAAAGGTGGTTTCTCCATCACTTCTTCAGACGGCAAACATCGTGTACGTAGAATGAGAGCCACAGCACCGGAATGGGATGAGCGAAGCAAAAAAGGAGAAGCACTCATCATTGAGTTCTTGCAAGAACAAATCACAGATACCAAGATACACAAACTCGTCATGTCATTCTTGCAACGCAATGAAAAAGGAGAACTAGAATACAGCCGTGTGATGAACTTACTCAACATGAAAGCAGACTTCGACGATCCACGTTGGGTAGAAGGTTTAGAACTCATGCAAGAATCTTACAACATCACATTGCGTGCCTTCCAATTCGAGTTCCAAGTCAAAGACGACATCACCGGAAAATGGCAACGCCTTGAAATGAATTTCTCATCAATCTAATATCAAAAAACAATGAACATTTTCAACATCTTCAAACGCAAAAAAGCAGACGAGCTACAGCCGCTCAAAGTAAAGAAAGTGAGCCTTAGCCAACGCATTGCCAACACAGGCAAAAAACAATACACCGCCAAAGTAGCCATTACCTACGAAGGAAAGCCAATACGCCAATTTGAAACAACCGTATCGGCACATTCCAGAGCCAATGCAGCCTACAAAGTAGATAACGGCTTGGGTGTAAAATTGATTTCAGTAGCACAAAAAAAGAGATGATAACATGAGAAAGATTTGGACAACCGAAGAGCGCAGCTTGTTAGTGGAGTTATATCCATATAAGAGTACAAGAGAGATTGCACAACAACTGAATAGAAGTGAAAGGTCTATATATTCACAAGCCAACCTGATGCAGTTGTCCAAGTCTTCTGAATATATGACGCAAGAACTAGCACGTCAAGCAGAGCGCCTGAAAATTGTTGGTGCTGGAAATAGATTTTCAAAAGGAAGTGTTCCTAGCAACAAAGGTAAAAAGCAAATAGCGTACATGTCCGTCGAAGCAATCGAACGCACGAAAGCTACTCGTTTCAAAAAAGGTAACGTCCCACAAAACAAAAAAGAGATAGGACACCAACGCATCACAAAAGATGGTTATGTTGAAGTGAAAGTAGCAGAACCCAACCGATTTGTTTTGCTCCACCGTTGGATCTGGAAGATTTGGAACGGACCTATTCCAAAAGGTCATATTATCATTTTTAAAGATGGAAATAAACAGAATTGTGCTATTGAAAACTTAGAAATTATAACCATGAAAGAAAACGTATTGCGTAATTCTATCGAACGCTACCCACCAGAACTAAAAAAAATCATGCGCCTGCAAGGAAAATTAAAGAGAGTTATTAACCAAAAAACAAATCAAAATGGCAAGAAATAAAATGGAAGACTTGCGAGATCATCTTTTCGCAGCCTTAGAACGATTAAACGAAGACGATTTAAACCCAGAGCAGTTAGAAGCAGAATTGCGAAAAGCAAAAGCAATCAGTCACCTCTCTGGTGCAATCGTTGAAACAGCAAAAGTAGAAATTGAGTTCATCAAAGCCATTGAAGCCGATGGAACAAACAGCGAACTCTTCAAAAGTGTTAACCCTCAAAAACAATTGGTATGACCAATTACGCAGCATATTTTGCCATTGAAAAGAAATTAAAGCAAAACGGTTTTAACTTAGAGCGTTCAGAACTCATAGAGCAGTTTACCAACAACGCCAAGCATTCCCTCAAAGAATTAACGCCCTTTGAATATAAAGAATTTTTACGTTGGTTAAACAGTACATTGAACAACACACCATCTTCCCAAGCTCGGGAAGATGGTGCAGCACGCTACGAATCACCTGAAGAAGCACGCAAACAACGCCAACGCAAGAAAATCATTGCCTTGCTTGTAAAAATAGGCTTCCTCAAAGACGATAAAGCAGACATGGAGCGCATCTACGCTTGGGTATTAAAGTACGGGTACAAACACAAGCCATTGAACCAATACACCGAACAAGAACTACCCGAGCTTGTGCACCAAGCAGAACAATTTTATAAATCACATATTGAAAGATTATGACATCAAGCGAATCAAAATATTTAGCATTCATGATACTTATGGTGATGGTTTTAATGTTTTTCTCCGACAACACATTACATCATCTTGTATGTATAGTAATTATGCTTCTAGGTTGGATATTAACAGTGTTGAACCGAATTTTAAATGAATTAAAAAAATGAATAGCATCACCACTTACTACCGTTCCAAAGATGGTGCAACAATCGTTGAATACGTCAATGGTGCATTTCACTCCTGGACCAACATCCGAGCTGATAAAATCTCCATCGAAGCACTTCGCCACGACATCGCAATGTTCGAAGAAGAATTGGATTTAGAACTGTTTGAAAAAGTACCTCTTAATTCCATTAAATTCAACATTCTGAACTCTTAATTCTATATTCTCAATTCATAATTCGCATGGAATACCTCTTAAAAATCCACACCAAAGGTTCAGAAGCCACTTACAAGATTAAGTACAAGAACCACCGATTCCACGCTGTTCAGCACATCAGCGGAAAGGTTAATCAGCAACAACACGAAAAATTGTTAATGCTTGCACCGCAGTTGGAACAAGCTATCTTGATCCTCCAGCACGAATACGAAGGCCGTGTTACATGGGAGCCTATCGTCAAAGAACAAAGCACGTACACCAAGTTTCTAAACGAATACACCAAATGGTATGAAGCGAAGTTCAATGTTCCGGTGATTATCAAAGCAAGCGACGGTGCAACTATCAAATGGATGATAAGTAACCTCACCAAGGTAGCAGGAAGCGAAGCAGATGCACTAGTAGTTTGGCAATTGCTTTTTTCCAAGTGGCACGAACTCGACGAATGGTATCAGAACCAAACCGACTTATTGCAAATCAAAAAGAATTTAAACATCATTTTAAAACAGTTAAAACATGGAAAAACTTCCGAGCAAACCAACCGAAACGCCCACAATGTTTCAGATGATTACCGCCAAAAGTTCTAAAACAGCGTTAATCCGTCAATTCAGTGATTTATCCGTTCCGGCTTTAGCAACTAACAAACCAACACCTATTGCCGGGCTCATCAAACAACACGGACAAGAAGTAATTGAAAACTGTGTAGCTATTTTGGTAGCCGATTTGAACACGTCTTTTTCCGGCGAACTGGCACGTGAACAAATTGAAGAAATTGTGGTAGAACTCACCAGTGGTTTTAATCGCAATCACTCATTAGAAAGTATTTATCTGGCGTGTCGAAGATTGAAAATATCAGAGTCTTATAAACTTACAGTTGCCAAAGTATTGAAAGAAGCAGATGCCATATTGAATGAAATCAGTGAAACAATAACCAATCAAAACTACAATGCGCATTTGGCAACCAAGTTCTACGAACCAAGAGACACAGAACAGCAAAGGCGCAATAAACAAAAAGAAGCCTATAGCATAGCGAAGATTTGGCATGAGATTAACCAACAAACAAAATAGTTATGAAAGTCTATATTTCAGGAAAAATAACAGGAGACGAATTAAGAGCAAGAACGCGTTTTGATGAAGCAACTCAAAAAATGAAAACAGCAGGTTTTGAAGTAGTCAATCCTTTTCACCTCAATCATTGCCACGCTAAAAAGTGGGAAGATTACATGCGCACAGATATTAAAGCATTAATGGATTGTGATGCAATATTTATGCTCAAAGATTGGAAACGAAGTCGAGGTGCTAGGATAGAGCGTTTTCTTGCCATCTCCTTTGATTTAGTGATATTAGAAGAATAATGAAGCCCCGAAATGGGGCTTTTTTCATTTACAACGTAAAAAATTTGGAAAATTTACGTTCTGCTGTTATCTTTGTAAAAAACCAACTGCACAATATTATGTCTTCTATTGGAATCAACAAGCGAAAACAATACCAGTACATATTGCAAGTGTATAACGAGTATAAACAACCAGACATTCCGGACACGTTTATCATTCATAAAATATTTCCAAAGCATCACATTTATATTTCTTACCGCCAATGGGCAAGAATAAAGGGAGTGAAACCCTCTGAAATTACCACAGAACAATTGTCTTTGTTCTAACAATCATTCAACTCGCACGAATAGTAGATAGCGTATTCCTGCACACCATCATCACGTTTCACGCGTGATTGTGAAGTACGTATCAACTTACTACTTTTCTCTATTGGATTCCAGCCGTGTAACAATGCGTGTATTTCTTCAATTTGTTCAAAAATACTACGTGCATAAGCTTTTTGCATATTAGGGGCTTTCATGGATGTATTGGTCAATCGCATATCAGCCACACGTATTTCAATCACCAGTTGCCCCATTTGCCTGTTGGCAGGAACTTGGTTGTTATCTCTACCGATATTATCAAATTGAGATTGAGCAATATCAATCAATGCACACGGCCATTTAACTGGAAAGTTGGGCGAATAATAATCCAACTGCCCCCAGTTCTCATCTACATACTTCAATGACACATTGGTTGCCAATCGTTCTTGAATGGCTGTTATTAATTCTTTCATTTACGTTGTTTTAATTGGTTCAACATATAATCGTTTAGTTCCTTCAGGTTAATATCAATCGCCTGTTGAATAATTCCTTTAACTTGTGGATGGTCTCCAATAAATTGACGTTGTTCAATCTTCATGCTTGCGCCTACTTTCTGCAATGCCAACGCTTTCCATTGTGCAGCTTCTTGTGTTAAACGCACATCTCGTTGTGATTTTCCTTTAACAGCTCCTGAAGCTTTGTAATACATTGCCCAAAAGAACTTCTTCATTTTTTGTGTTACCACAATCTCACCGCCCTCATTGTGTATAGAAGCATACGGCAACGAACTATTAAAAACAATGCTCTCACCCGAAATAGTTCCTTTCAAACTTCTACGCAATGCACCAGTACGCATCATCAAAGAACCTTTGTTATTAGTTAACTTTGTTGGAGACCAAGGACGATCAAAGAAAGCTTTGCGCTCAAAGTTTCTGTCAAACTCATCCATCAAGTTAGTCTTGACATCGCGAAGTATGTTTTTATAGAAGTTTTGCATTTGTGTTTATATTTGAGGGTTTTAAAATTGATATTATGATAACACCTAAAATGAAAGATGCTGTGTTAAATGCGATATGCGAACCAATGCTTTTTGATAAAATCATTGACACCAAAACCACTTCGTTCTTGAAAGAATTAAATATTGATTTTACAGCATTGCAAGCGATTTTAAACCAATTCCAACGAATGGGTTTAATTAAAGATTTAAACCTGCAACACAGCAATACTTCTCTCGTTATACACTTAGAAGCATTAGATTTTAAAAACAGAGGTGGGTTTTTCATGCACGAAGAAAATTTAAAATTAGCTCTTGAAAAATTATCGCTTGAGGTGAAACAACTTTCTAATGATTTTCCTGATAGGGTTGAAAGATTTGCAACTATTGGAGCAGCAATTGCAACTTGTCTTACCTACGTAAGTGGGGCTCACTGATGTTAATTCCAACATAGCTTTAATTGCAGGATGAGTACACGTGCTTTGATTAGTAGTATTCGTAAATCGCTGGGTAAACATTAATTCATCATCATAAAAGACATCATATTCGATAGCTTCAACAGGTTTAAAGCCTTTGCCGGTGTTTTTGCAGATATAACGTTCTATCAAAACTATTTTGTTTTGAGTAACGACTTTACTGTTTAAGTTTGGATTTGCGTTTTTCTCTTCCATTTTATTGTTTATTTAATTTTATTACTTATATTTGTCGTGCATATCAAATTTACAAATCAGATGATTTACACTTCTTTTATTAATAATCTTGGCAGGCAAAGGGTTGAAAGTACCCAGCTTTTCTACATTGTAGATTTGGTATGCAGTGACCTGCCTTTTTTTCAAAAACTTTTTTATGCATACCAAAAAAGCAAACGCATCACAGCCGAACAACAGTAAGCTGTCTTTGCAGGTAATGGACAACCTCACTGTCCAAGTTCTCCCAAACACAGAACATGAGTTTTTAATGACGACCAATGAAGTAGCTGAAGGGTACGGTGTGTCAGCACATACTATTCGTATGACTAAATTGCGAAATGCTGAATTACTTGAAGGAACGCATTTTTCAACTGCCGTCACAATATGTGACGGCAAAACCCGAAACGCTTTAAAAATACCGCACAACACTACCTTATGGACGAAACGAGGCGTTGTTCGTTTAGGTTTCTTTATCACCAGTAGTCGTGCGAAGTTGTTCCGTGATTGGGCAGAAAACCTCATTATCCAATTAGATAAGCAAGCGGATTTGTTTGGCGAAGCAAAAATGGTGGTAAAAAATCCTGCGTTGCCTGAGCCACGCAAGCACAATCGCTTAACCTCCGAAAGGCTTATCGACATCTTGGTAGATGTAGCCCAAATTGAAGACAGAGAATTACGTTTATCCATCATTAACAAATTAAGACCATGAGTGTAGAAATTAAACAATCGGGAGTTGCTGTAATTCATCCTGCCTACAAATTGGACTGGGAAGAAGTTAATAACAGAGTAAATGCTATTATATGGGCTATTCAGTGCATTAACCAAGATATGATGGATGCTGAACAAATGTATTACTTGACCGCTGTTCTCAACGACTATTTGCCGTCTGAAGAACAATGGAAGAAAATATTTGAGTAAGTTGTTCATTTGTTTTGTTTTGCTTTACAAGCCCTGACAGCACCGTCAGGGCTTTTTTGTTATATTTACGGCTGAAAAATTGAAAGTATGAGTTTAAAACAAGATTTTATAGATTGGCGTTCATCTAAAGTAAATGAACAGTTATTGCCAGAACATCCTTTAATTGATGTTTGTTTAGACGCAGTGATTGAAAGTGCATCAAAATCAACAATTAATGATGTTCAATTTCAATCCTATTATCCCCATCAAAAGCAGATGGAATTAATTCTTGAAGACTGGAAATCCAACGTATCTTCTCTTCTTCGACACGCAAACGAAATTGTTGGTATTCACTTTCGAGACGTTCTCGTTCCTCACGGGAGCAATGCTCAGGAATTACTAGATTCATTCCTTCAATACATCGACCTACTTGAATCGTCAATGTAGGTTTGTTTTTTAATTTCTCGTTCATTTTATTGTTTATTTGATATTTATACTTATTTTTGTGGTGTGAGAAATCTCTTTAGGAGCGCAGGTTGTTACCTGTTTGTGTACCTTACACGGGAGGTTTCTCATTCTTTTTTAGATTTGGTATTTTTGTCAAATCCTCTATATTTTCAATGCTATATGGAATAAACTCATTTCCTACCGTTGCTTTAATACAAATAAAGGCTTTTTTGTCATTAATGTTTACTTCGTAATATTGCCAATGATTAACAAATGGATGTTTTTTAACACCATCAATTTCTTCATCTTTTGCCCAACCGATATAATTAGAATTATTTAATAATTTAGATAAATCTTTTACTGCTTCGTTTTTCTCAAAATAATAATCATGAGGTTTTGATACAAGTGTCTTTATGTTTGTTCTTGAAACAGTCAGTTTTTCTAAATATTGAGCAGACACAGGGATGTCAATTGTTTTTCCACTTTCTATAATTGCGTCATAAAACAATCTTGTTTCAGTTCTACTTTTCTTTCTTTCCGCTGCTTTCTTCTCATCAAACATCTTCTTGGCTTCATTCTTCACTTTGCAACGTCCATTATCAGCACTCAAATAGAAGTCAGTTACTCCAGTCAATGAAGAAACATCACCACCACATCCTTTTGGTTGATACGGATGATTCGGCGGAAAAACCACCTTTTGTTTCCCTGGATTAAAACGGAATATTTCCAAGCGGTTTTTACCGTCTTTGCCTATTTGCGAAGTGGCGGCTTGTCCTTTTTTAATGGCCGCAACGGAATCATCAGTAGCATATTTATCTTTAAGCACTTCCACAGCTACACATCTGCAACGCCATCCATTGGGTGGATAATATTCATTCCAAAACGTGTCTTCAGCTGGCAAAGTAACACCATTTAATAGCGCATGAGAATCACGCACTCTGTCGTCATTAGCTGTGCGGTATTGCAAGTTGTAACGCCCTTTGTTTTCCTCAATATCCGCCCAATTGGCTGCTTGCTGTGCCGATGATTGTGCAAACTGATATTCAGCTTCTAAATAACTTTGGTTGTAATCAGCTTTGATCTTCGCTACATCATTGGAAAACGCATTGAATGATTTTACTTTTCCATCTTCTGTTTGCAAAAGCCGTGAAGCTTCAAACAATTGTGCATGTGTTTTTAATGCAGAAAATAAGAAGATATCTTCATTTAATGCTTGTTTCATTTTGGCAGGAATAACATTGTCGCCAACACCTTTTTTTAAAGCATTCTGAAACACATCGTTGGTTGCATCTATTAACTGGCTGTATTCTTGAATGTCTTGTGCGTTGTAATTTCCTTTGCTATGCAATTTCTGATACGCATCATTGACCGCTTTGATGAGTGCTTTAAATACCGTTGAATTACTATTTAAAGCGAGGTTAAAATCTTGGTTGACAAAATCCTCCCCCTCATTCCCCCTCCAAAGGGGGAGGTTGCAATCCTGACAATAATCTGAATAGAGATTATTTAAACGAAGATGTAATCCATGGAAATACCTCCCCGACAAAGTCGGGGTTAGACGAAAAAACTCTCAGCACTTAATCCTGCACCGCCTAATATGTTGTTTTGTTTGACTCCTGTAATTTTCAACCCAAACTTCTCATTAAGCCATTCCATGTCAAAATCATAATTGTTCATCGCATCTTTGACACGTTGCCACAATTTTTCTAAATCTTCCGGTATATCAAAACCAAAAGTTAATCCTGAAGGAATGATTCCTAATTTCACCAGGGCGGGTAAAACGATGTTGTTGAAATTTTGTTCTACCAATACTAAATCTTGCATTACCAACTCCCACAATACTTCTTGTGCAGATTCGTCTTTGCTTCGTGAACCGTTAACAGTATCTTGCCCAATGATTGCTCCAGATATTAATATGGAATCTTCATTGTTGCACAGTTGAATGAGATTTTTATACACATCACCATTGGTTTGCACACCCTGTGCAAATTGGAACTCCTCTGTATTGTCAATAATGAAGTAAGCAGCAGCACCCATATCACGCATCATTTTATCAGCACGATTGAGCATGGAAGGATCTTGTGTATTAGTCTTCACATATCTTGGTGGAATACCATAAATCTCGCACAGTTCAGCCCAGCATGATTGTGCAAATGATTTCATCAATACGTGTGGAACAGCCTTATTGATGTGTCCTCTACGTTTAGCTGAACCAAACTCCAACCACCAGATACCATATTCCTTTTGTGAACGATAATCCAATGTTTTATCAGGATCTGCAATGTCGTAATAAAACAACCCTTTTTGTGGAAGCAAATTGATACGCGGAATGGATTCACAAACCAATCTGTTATTGCCTTCAACATCTTCTTTATAACTCAATTCAACGAGTGAGTATTCAAAGTAATAACTCTCTAACACAGCACGCATTAAATCACGCCATGGAGCATTATCATACAATGCTTTTGTTGCATCATCGTTAATGTTGCCATTTGCATCTGTTAACGTAAAATCAACATTAAATGACTTGGATATCCTATTCTCAATTTGAGAGGTCAACAATCCATCTTGAAAAATATTTTCATAGATAGTTTGCAAAGCGATATTGGATGGCGTTTCAGTATTCTCAGCTTGTGCCATTGCTTTTTTCCAATCAGCAATATCTTTGCGAGTTCTATTGATAGGACGATTAGCCCATTCCAATTTCTTTTGTGCATTTTTACTTGAAACTGGTGCGCTATCTACTGATAAAACAACTTTTGGATAGGTTTTTCCGATTTTACTTCCTTGATTACTCATAATTAAATTTTTGACGTGAACCCATTCTGAATGGGAGTTGGTTTGCATTTGGATTGGTTGATGGATCTACCGTTGGTAGTGTGCTGATATTCACAACACCATTGCCCAAGTCTTTTAGCCAGGTAACAGCTCTATCGTAGCGTTCTTTTACATGTTCATAGATAATATCAACATTTGATAACTGTATCAGATACCACACAGCGATTGTTTTGCAATGAGCAACTAATAACGCATTTCTGTCAGCTCCTGTCTCGCTTAATATCGCATCCACATCTAACAATGGTCGCCCATCTCTGAATCGTATTTGATTGTTGGCATCTAAGTAACTTCTCAATTCTTCTTCAGCTGCTTGAATTGCCTGAAGAGTGATGTCGTTGTCTGCTTCTGTTATCTCCAATACCTGGTATTGATAGATAGCACTCTTTAATTCGTCTTCTTGTATAAACATGGTTTAAAACATTTTATTGATTTGTTCTGCGTGGTAAAGTGCGTGTAAGCTCCATAGTAGCATTAATAATCCGTCAAAAAATAGATTGTCAAAAAACGCTAAATGATAATGCATTGCCACCATAAACAAGGTGAAAAGCAACTTCAATAATCGCCACATAAAGTGCAGTTTAAATTTTAATTCTTCCATATTACTTAAATGATGTGCGTTTGCCAATGATGTAATTATTATCTGTCATTCCTGCACCTTCTTGCAGTTTATATACAGCGCCTTCCAACATGTCGGGGCCATCCATTGTTTTGGAGCTTGCAGAAACATCTAACATTTGATCTTCCATTACCTCCATGTCTTTTGTTCCTTTTAGTTTTTCGTCAAAAATCAAATCCCCATTTCGGTGCAATGGTTCGAGCGTTCCTTCAATGCGATAAAACTTGTCTGGTTTATTGCGCGTGTCTTTCATAATCGGCAAGGTGCGTTTATGTCGTCTTGCTCTGTTTCTTACCTCTGGATAAATAACCTGTTCATAAAATGAATCTTGCAACGAGTTGTTCTCAACCCACATACGTACAATCTGCACACCAGCATCACGAACGAATTTATCCGCTTCAAAAAGCCAATCAATAAACTGTGAAGTATTCGCCTGTTCAACACGTAACCAATAGATAAAGTATTGCAAATTCTTGTAACCGACCACACCAACAGCCTTATGCGATGTTCCTTTGCTTGCTTGTGATTTGTCTTTATTGGAAGTAGAAGGATCTGCATAAATAACTACTTTCTCACAAGAAGATAATTTAGGTGCTTTGCCGTATTTTAAGTTCTTGAAAACAGTTCCTTCTTTGAGTGGGTTGTTAAAGTACTCCTTTTGCCCGGAACGATAACTGATTTTGGAAAGCGTTCTATCAATAAACTCTTCTGTGTTCTTTGTTGGCCAAGTGGATTTTCCATTCTTATCACGAATGTTGATGATTTCAAAAACATCAGCTTTCTTGCCTAATTCAGTTACAGTAGTGCGTTTGCCAATGATATTGCCACAAACAATGAATAACAATGGATTGGAAATGGAGCGAGTACCGTACAATGCCTCCATTGCCCAGTTAACCTTATTAGTAATGCGTTCTTCGTTACGCACTTCAATATCAGTATCAATATCATCTAAGATAATTACATCCGGCCTTACTTCGTCATTTCGTGTACCACGTGGAGATTGACCTGCACCAATAGCACGATAAGCCACGCCTTTACGAGTGGTGAACTCACCAGCTTCCCATTTTGTTCTACCTTCTTGCAAACCATAATCACTAATGATACGGTTGTTGCTTTCTAGGATAGATTTATAAGGAAGTAGTAATCGTTGTGCATCGCTTTCCGTGGCACTCACCATGATAATGTTTCTTTTCTTACCTGTTAATGTCAAGTAAAGTACTTCCATCATCGTTCTACCAGACTTTGATAACTCGCGCGACCATGCACGCACTTCAAACCATTCCGGATTTGAAAGCACTCTTTTAGTAGCTTTGATATGAAAAGGAGCAGGTTCAGAGGTGTAGAAATTAGGAAAGTAATACTTGAACCATTCTTCAGGAGAGGCTTCTAATCGTTCGATACGTTTCGATTTTTCAACCAATGATTCATTTAAGTCAACAGGCGTTGCTTTTGAAATGTTTTCCTTGAACTCATTCCACTGCTCCAGATATTGCTTATCGGTTTGCTTTGCCATGCTTATTTCATTTTAGACAACACAAACGCATCAAAATGCTTTGTTACTTCTTTAGCAAATTCCAAATCGAAATCACGGACAAAGTCAATGAAATTACGAGCCACCTCCACAATTTGACCAATGGACGTTTCTGTCTCCAGTCGTTGAATGGATGTTGTAATCTTCGCCAGGGTGTCTGCTTCTTTTGGATCTGGGTACTTAACTTCACTTGCTTCAATCTTTTCGTTGAGCGCTGATAACTGATCATATAATAAAGTGATTTGTTTTTGCTTAGTTGTCAATAATGATTTTCGCAATTGCTCCCATGAACCATCTTTAGCCCATCGGCTTACTGTCTTTTCACCCACGCCCACACGTTCAGCAACTTCCTTAAATGTCAATCGCTCATTCACATATAGCATCTGTGCATAGTTGCGCTCTTCTTTCTTGATTAATCCCATTCTTTTTTAGCACAAAGTTGTCATGTTTATAGCCATTTCTCAAAAATTCCTGTCAAAATGTCAGTCATTTTTGATAAAGCTTGTTTTTTAACGAAATATTTGTGTCAGACTTTGTTGAATTAAAAAAATAACGCTTATGCCATCTTTTGTCTTAAATGACGAATCAAAAACAAACAGCCACGGTTTTAGAGTAAAAAACAGTGGTATTGATTTAACCAGATTCAAAGCGAATCCTGTATTGTTGGATTATCACATGCCAAGTAATGCAACGGTTATTGGTAAATGGGAAAATATCCGTATCGAAGGCTCTTTATTATTAGCAGACCCTGTATTTGACGAGGAAGATGAAAATGCAAAGAAAATCAAAGGCAAAGTTGACAGAGGTTATATCAAAGGTGCATCGTTGGGGTTGGATTTAGCAAATGAGCAATGGGAGCTAATAGATGATGTTCCGACCTTAACATTTTGTGAAGTTACAGAAGCTTCAATAGTACCTATTCCTTCCAACGCCAATGCGTTAAAGTTATATGCTGCAACTGGCGAAGTTTTGGAAGCTGATGAAATAAAGCTATCCATCGAATCAATTAGTAATCAAATAAAACAAATAAATAACATGAAGCAAATCCAGTTATCGGTTGCCACATTGTTAGTATTAGGCTTGCAAGCAGATCAGCTGAAAGACAATGCTACTTTGGAAGCAGCCATTGAAAAGTTGGCGAAAGACTTCCAAGAAAAAGGAGCGAGCCTTACAGCTATGACAGCTGAGCGTGATGCGTTGAGTACTAAGTTAGCAGCGATTGACACGCAAAAAGCAACTGAATTGGTAGATGCCGCTATCAAAGCAGGAAAAATCACAGCAGACAAAAAAGAATCATTCTTATCGTTGGCTAACAGTAATTTTGAAATGGCAAAAGGTGTATTAGACGGTATTCCTGCAAAACAAAACCTTGGTGCAAACATTCAAAACGCCGGTACACCTGGTGCGTTTGACGCTGTCAAAACAATGGATGACTTTGAAAAGTTGTCTTTTGATCAGAAGTTACAGTTCAAGAACGAAGCTCCTGAGCAGTACAAATCAATCTTTAGTATTTAACCTAAAAATCAAATAAGTATATGTTTACATTCACAGAAATGTGGTTGGCACGAGTAGTTGCATTAATCACGACACTAACACAGGCACCATGGTTGGATGGTATTACAGAATTAGACACAGAAGTATTGGAAGTTGGTTCTGGCACTGCGTCGGAGCAAAACATCATCCATATTCCATTAGAGAATTTTGAAGCTGATGTGTTAATTAACAACACAACCTATCCAATTGCAGCACAAGCATTCACGGATGGTGAAGCTACGATTCAATTAGACAAGTTCCAAACAAAGGTAACAACACTTAGCGATGACCAAATCAACGGAGCTTCTTATGCGAAAATTGACAGTGCTACAAGAGCGCACACACGTGGTATCTTATCTAGCAAATTCAAAAAAGCAATTCACGCATTAGCACCAGCGGTTGAAAGTGCTAATACACCGGTGATTGTAACTACAGGTACAGGGTTGAACGGCCGCAAACGTTTAGTTTATGCTGATTTAGTAGCATTAAAACGTGAGTTGGATAAACAACAGATGCCAGCTGAAGGAAGACGATTAGTATTAACAGGCGAACACGTAAATGACTTGTTAGAAGACAGAGATCGTTTTGCAAACTTATTAAGTGACATGAATAGCGGAACAGTTGCACCTAAGATTGCAGGTTTTGAAATCTATTCGTATGATGCTAATCCATTATTCTTCAAAGATTCTGGTAATTCAAACAAATGGACAAAGCGCCCATTCGGAACAGCACCACAAGCAGGCGATAAAGAAGCTTCTGTATGTTTCTTAGCAGATAACGTAGCAAAGAAAACAGGTATTACAAAGCAATACTTTAAATTGGCTGCAGAGGATCCGGATAATCAAACAAACAGGTTGAACTACCGCCACTACTTCATCGCATTACCGGTGCGCCAGAAGTATATGGGAGCGATTGTTTCAACTGACATTTAAATAGACTTTTAACGCATAATAAATAGAGAGGGCGAAAAGATGATCCAGGAGCTGTATAAAGTGAGTAGTTTGTTAGAATCTACACAATGCGAAGATTCTGAATACACAGGTATGATTGCCTTACCGGAGCAACATCCGATAAGTGAAAGTGAGCAAGAATTAAGGGCTTACATTCAGGCAAGTCACATCACACGTAGAATTACTCACGCAGTTGTACACTGTGCGGCTACTCAACCCACAGCTTCTGTGTCATCTATTTTGAATTATTGGAAAAATGTGCTCAAATGGAAAAACCCCGGCTATCACATTTTGATTGGCCAAAAAGGGTTTACTGTGCTTGCCAACTTCAATGAAGTAACAAATGGAGCAGTTGGCTACAATGGCAATGGTGTTCATATCTCCTACATTGGCGGTATTGACAAGGCAGGAAAACCACTAGACACTCGTAATGACTTGCAAAAGCGATTGATTCAAGTGTGTTTGGAAGAGTTAAAAAAGAAGATTCCAACATTGCGTGTTATTGGTCATAATGAAGTAGCAGCTAAAGCGTGCCCTTCCTTTAAAGTAAAAGATGCTTACCCTCAATTTTGGACTGGAAAATAAAACAAAATGATGAGTATTGATAATGTGTTAATATTTCTTGGCGGCGTGTTAGCTACATTGTTACCGTTGTTGTTTAGCAAACGAAAACAAGTTGCAGAAACAGCTACAACAGAAGTACAGAGTGCACGTGAAGTTATAGCAGAATGGAAGTCCCTTTCTGATGAGTTTAAGTCAACCATTGCAAGAATGGATGCAACCAATAAACAACTGGTGGATCAAAACACACAGTTGTTAATGGATAACAACAAATTATTTGAGGACAATGTGAAGCAACAACAATTGCACAAGAAAGTGTTAGACGAACTTCACTCATTAAAATTGGCTTATTCCAAATTAGAAAAAATGTATCAAACCCTTAAACAGGAACTTAAAAAATAAAGCATGAAAACATATTTTAAAACAGCAGATGGCAATTTGTTTTACACACACAATGCAGCATATAACCATGCTCGTTCATTGCAAGACAAAACCATTGTAGAAGTTGATGAAAATCAACAACCAATCGAAACAGCTACTATTGAAGTAGAGGTTGAAGAAACTACTGAAGAGGTTGAAGAAACTACTGAAGAAGTTGAAGAAACTACTGAAGAAGTAAAAGAGGCTACCAAAGATGTTGAAGAAGCTTATGAAATTACAGATCATAAAGCAGAGGAAACAGATTTAACAGCCTTAACAAATGCTCAACTAATAACATTAGCTAAAGAAAAAGGTATCTCTGTCCCAAAAAGAGCTACAAAAGAGCAGATCATTGAATTGTTAACACAAAACTAATAATAGATGTTACCAGGTATTAATATTGAATTTCAAAATGGTGCGCTTGGTCAAGTAGTGCCATTACCAGACGGTTGCTTTGGTGTTGTAACAATGGCCGACGAGGTGTCAACTACCTTTGTTCATGAAACGCCTTATATTGTTAAGTCAATGAAAGACGTAGCAGACTTAGGAATTACAGATACTGTTGGAAATCACATCTTATATAAATTCTTAGAAGAGTTTTTCACAGAAGGTGGAACTG
The DNA here is from genome assembly GCA_023957475.1 of Crocinitomicaceae bacterium. Classification (GTDB taxonomy): domain Bacteria; phylum Bacteroidota; class Bacteroidia; order Flavobacteriales_D; family Crocinitomicaceae; genus Taishania. Next base: position 416,451 of record JAMLHA010000001.1, read on the forward strand.
GTCAGGAATTGTGGATCATGGCATTTCCAAAATTAGATGTTTCTACTCCTGTTAAGATGAGTGATTTGTTTACTTCAGTATCTGGTGAGGTGCCAGTTGCTAAGTTGATGAATGCAGCTAATGGGAAATTACGTGGATTGTTTGCCTTGTGGAATCCTGATGCAACTTATACGCCTGTTATTACAGATGGTATGGATGCAGATGTTGCGTTGACTAAAACCAAAGCACAAGCATTCTTGGAAGATTACACCAATACAAAGAAAGCACCAGCATTTTGTGTGTTAGAAGCGTATGCTTTCACAGGTATTAAAACCGCATTGGCAGACTTAACCTACGAAACAAACAACCGTGTAGCTGTGTTGATTGGTGATACAGAAACAAGAACAGGTGTAACAGCTTCTAAAGGAACTGCACTTGGTGTATTAGCTGGTAGATTGGCTAAGAACTCCGTTCAAACAAACATTGGTCGTGTGGCTGATGGTCCAGTAAAACAATTGTCAATGTACATCTTAGATGACAAAGTAGAAGACTACGATGTTGAGAGCTTACACGACAAAGGTTATATCACTTTCCGTACACATGTGGGTAAATCTGGTTATTTCTTTACCGATGATCCATTGGCAACTGAAGTAGCAGATGATTATCACTACTTAACAATGCGTAGAGTGATTGATAAAGCATTCAGAATTGCTTACAACACATTGTTGAACTTCTTACTAGATGATGTTCAGTTGACAAACCAGGGAACAGTTTCGCCAATCTATGCGAAAACAATCGAAGGACAAGTCATCAATGCTATCTATTCGCAAATGACAGCGAATGGCGAATTATCAGCTGATTTAACTGATACAAATGATAAAGCAGTTGTTTGTGTGGTTGATTTAACCAACAATGTTGCTGCAACATCTAAGTTGAATGTTACAGTTCAGGTTCGACCTAAAGGATATGCACGTTATATTGATGTTCCATTGGGATTTGTTCCTGTTAATAATTAATCATTAAATACCATTTAAACTATGTTTAATTCAAGAGAATACGAATGGGCAGATGTTACTGTCATTTTAGGAGGTAGAGACCTTACAGGAATTAGATCGGTGAAGTATTCAGAAAAAATTGAGCGTGAGGCGGTTTATGCAAAAGGCCGCCGACCTCACGGCATTCAATCTGGAAACCTATCTTATGAAGGTGAAATATCTATGTTGCAATCAGAGTACGAAGCATTGGTTACTTCAGGTAATGGTTCAATTCTTTCATTGAGCGTTGATATTGAAGTAGCTTACGGAAACGCACCTGATCCAATTGCAATAAAACGCATTGAAGGTGTGAGATTCACAGAAGCAGCACAAGGGTTGAAACAAGGTGATAAATTCATGGAAATCACTTTACCATTCATCGCATTGAATGTTGCGAACCTTTCAGCTGGAGGAAATACACCAGCATCAAGCCCGAAATTTTAATCTTTAAGTTATAAATTATGTACACTCCATCTAAAGAAGAAATCGAAGAATTAAAAGCCAAACATGGCGACATCTTCAAATTAACAGTAGAAGATAAATGCTGCATTATGCGCACACCTTCACGCAAGGAATTATCCTATGCTTCAAAATCAGCTGAAAAGGACCCGTTGTCATTTAACGATGTGATTTTGAAAAATTGTTTTGTTGCTGGTGATACCGAAATTCGTGATAACGATGCTTATTTCTTAGGCGCGTCACAAAAGTTAGCTGATCTAGTTCAAGTTAAACAGGCTACGCTGGAAAAGCTTTAAGGGATGCTGAAATAAACCGCTCCGAAGATATACGCATATCAGATGCATATTTACGATACTTCTTCGGGATTCAGCATCCCGAAGATTTGTCGGATGAAGAATGGGCAATGCGTGTTAGGGAGTTAGAATATATCCGCAAGGAATTAAGCAAGTCGAATGATGTGGGTATGAAGTAGAGTTTATTTATATTGGTATTAGTCTCTAAGTTGTTTAAACACATCTATTAAATAAGCTATAAAAGCAAGTAGAAACCACCCAAATCCAATCCATACAAGGATGTTGAGCCAAAATTGACCCTCTAATAACGATAGAACACTTAGTTGAAACATGACTAATGTTTTTGTTTGCGCAAATATATGGAAAATAAATTAAACTTTACAATTAATATTGGAATGAGCGGTAATGAGAAAGTTACTGCCACAATCCATAACATAGAAAATGCGTTTGTACAAGTTGATGCAACGGCTGTTTCAGCATTTGCTAAAATTCAACAAAGTATTAAATCAATTAAGGTTGCATCTATAATGCAGCAAATAGAAGGCTTAGCGAATGGTTTTCAATCAATCAATGAACCAGGGTTAAAATTCGAGTCTTCACTTCATGAATTATCTGCGTTAACAGGCGTTACAGGTAAAGGGTTGCAAGAACTAGGTAAATCTGCTAAAGCATCTGCTACAGAATTTGGCGGAAATGCGGCATCATCTTTAGAAACTTATAAAACAATATTATCACGTCTCGGTCCAGATATTGCTAAAAACAAAGAAGCATTATCAGGAATGGAGCGAAACGTACAGATTTTATCAAAAACCATGGGTGGTGACGCAGCAGGTGCTGTAGATGCTTTAACAACCGCCATGCTTCAATATGGTGTTGATTTGAGTAAGCCACAAGAAGCACAAAAAGAAATGGCACGCATGATGGATATTATGGCAAATGCAGCACAGGAAGGCGCAGCAGAAGTTCCGCAAATATCAGCAGCTTTAAAAGTTTCAGGTGTTGCGGCTACGCAAGCTAAAGTTTCATTTGCAGAAGCCAATGCCGCTATTCAAGCCTTGGCGATGGGTGGAAAAGAAGGATCTGAAGCGGGTATGGCATTGCGCAACGTCTTGGGCAAAATGGCTGGTGAAGATGTTATACCAAAAGAAGCCGCTGAAAAACTAAAGCGATTAGGCGTTGATATGAATATTGTGTCTGACAAAACAATACCATTTACACAACGATTACGAGAACTCAAAAAAGCACAAGGTGATGCCACTATTATGGCTCAGGTATTTGGTGTTGAAAATGCTGCTGGAGCTAATATATTAATTAACTCTGTAGATGCACAGGACAAATTAACACAAGCTATCCAAAAACAAGGTGGCGCACAAGAACAAGCTAATATCGTAATGGAATCAACTGAGGAGAAGCTAAACAAAATGCGTGCTAAAATAGATAATGTTAAAATATCCTTGTTTGAATTGACCGGAGGGTATATGGGGTATTTATCTGTTGTAGGAGATGTCATGAGAGATGTTAGTTCTTTTATTCCTTTAATAGAGTTTTTAACTTCAAAACAAAGATTGATGGCTGTTTGGAATGGCATTGTAACAGCTTCTACTTGGTTATGGTCTGGTGCTCAAGCAGTATTAAATGCAGTTATGATGGCAAGTCCATTAACATGGATAATATTAGCTATAGTAGCCCTCATCGGTGTTATTGTGTTCTTAGTAACCAAAGTAGAAGGTTGGGGTGAGGCTTGGGGGCATACTTGGAATGGTGCTAAGTTGGTTGTCTTAACTTTTGTTGAAAAAATAAAGTTTGGTTTTAATACGATGATAAATGGTATCATGATAGGCCTCAATAAAATCAAAGAGGGGTGGTATAGGTTTAAAAACGCCGTAGGCTTAGGCGATGAGAAAGAAAACAATAAAATGATTGCTCAAATCAATGGTGATACCAACCGAAGAATGAAGGAAATCAAAGATGGAGCTGAAAAAGTTAAAGATCTAGAAAATCAAAGCCTTGCCGAATTTGGTTCTGCAATAGGATCATTAAAAATAAAAAAAGGAAAAGACAAAGTTGATGAAGCAACCGTACCTACTGCAGGCGCATCTCCTGAGGGAATTGTACCACCAAAAACACCTGGTATCATTCCTGCTGACAATGGTACTGGAGATGGTACTGGAGATACAAAAAAAGGTCAAGGTTCTAAATCCAACGAATCTATTGCTACTGGAGGGCAACGCAACACCGTAATCAATATTACTATGAAAAACATGGTGGAAGCTATGAATATAACAGGTCGCGACTTTAAAGAATCAGCTAATAACATGAGTACAGAGCTACAAGACCAAATGGCTCGTGTACTTGCAATGGCAGTAACAACAGCAGGATAATGACACTCAGCGATAAAGACATATTGATTGCAAGTTTGCTCGGTTCTAAAATGATGGAACGTGTTCCTCGTTTGGCTGTTGTTCAAAATGAGCTGATGAAACATCCTGTGCCATCTGTTCCGTTTTTACCGTTTAAAAACGATGTGGTAATTAACAAGCCTGTTGTAACGGAAGTTAATGGTAAAATATGGCAAAGTGATTCGCAAGAAAATCAATTCTTTCCACTTTACATTCGTAGAGCTGGTTCAGATGATCCGTTTTTTATGTTGCCTTATGAACCGATGATATCTGTTAGTGGTAAAAACAACATTGTTACTCGCAACATTGCTAAAGCACCTAACTTCATTGGCACAATTAAAGAGCATTTTTCGCAAGATGATTACGAGATAAATATAACGGGTTCTTTATACGGACGTGAAGAAATTGGCACGTATGATGAAGCCTTTCCTTATGATGACTTTGTGAAGCTAAAGAACTATTGCATATCACCAACTGGCTTGGAAGTACAATGTGAGTTCTTACAATACTTTGGTGTTGACAAGATTGTAGTGCAAGATTTTAGCTTTCCATTTTCCAAGGGTGAAAACATTCAAGTATATGACATTAAAGCGTTGAGTGATTTCTCAGCGGATTTTTTACTAGAAATAGAAGACTGATGTATTCAATGAATCATGACATAGTATTTAAAACAAATGGCAAGCGGTGGAAGTTGCAGCTATTGAGTTCGGTTGAGATAGTTTCTTCAGCTGAAAACTTGGTGGACACAGCTGTTATTTTGTTGCCTGAAACGGTATTGAATAACGTGTTGAATATTGAAGACAAAGTACAACGAGGTTCTGAAGTAGTTATAAGACTAGGCTATGACGGTAAGTTGAAACAAGAATTTGTCGGTTATGTTACTGAAGTAAATAACAAAAGTGGAGCATTGGAAATCAAATGCGAAGATGCGTTGTTTATTTTCAGAAAAGCAGTGAAAGACAAGGTTTTTAAACCTGCGCATGTAAAAACAGTGTTGGAATATCTCATTAGTGAAGTAGATAGTTCGTTTAGCTTAGAAATGGATGCAGATTATGGTATTACGTATGAAAAATACACCATTTATAAAGCTGAAGCGTATGATGTTTTGAAGAAAATACAAGAAGAGTTAAAAGCTAACATTTATTTTGACACAGCTAATAAAACGTTGCATTTTCATGCACCTTACAAAGGTTCTAAAGGAAAAGTAAAATATGATTTGTCTAAAAATGTTGAAAGTTCATCTTTGGAGTATAAAAAGGCACAAAATAGAAAATTAGAAGTAGTAATTGAGTCAACAGGTGTAGATGGTAAGATTACGGAGGTAAGTGTTGGCACACAAGGAGGTGAAAAAATCAACATGAAAGTTGGTTCGATGTCTAAAGATGACATGAAAAAGATTGCAGAATCTATGTTGGCCGAAAAAAATGCAGATAAATATGAAGGCTCTATTGACACATGGTTAATTCCTTACGTAGAACCAACATATACTGCTTCGTTTAAGGATGATGATTACCCAGATAGAAATGGCAGTTATTACGTAACCTCGGTTACAACTTCCTTTTCAGATGCTGGAGGTAAAAGAACGGTGAATTTTGGAATTAAATTAAACGACAAGAAATGAGTGGTAAGCTTTCAGATATAAAAAACTCTTTGCGTGAGATAATGGGCGTTGGTTTTACAGCGCCTATATCTTGCGAGGTGGTGTCTGTTGAGGATAACTCATGCACGATAAAAATTGCTGGAGGAATGGAGCTTCCAGATGTGCGATTGATGGCAACAATCAATAATGACACAGATGTGTTGCTTATAACGCCAAAAGTGGGAACAAAAGCTTTGGTTTGGAGTGTAACCGGAGACTTAAATGATTTGGTATTGTTAAAATGCGATCAGATTGATAACGTTCGTTACAAACAAGGTGATTTGGAATTTGAATTGGATTCTCAGTCAAAAAAAGTAACGATTAAAAACAATACCACTTCATTAGGTCAACTCATGCAAGATCTTCACGACATCATTACCAATTTGAAGGTGACCACTCCAGCAGGTCCATCTACTGGTGTGTTGCCAGATACAACTGCTTCATTATTGCAATTTAAAACAGATTTTAAACAACTTTTAAACTAGATTAAAATGGCATTAAACAAAGCACAATTAGCAACGGAGATAAAAAGCATTTTAGACGACATGGAAACACGTACTGAAGATGCTAAGTTAGAATTTGCCAATCGTTTGGCAGATGCTTTTGATGCTTACGTGAAGCAAATGCAAATAACATACACAACAGGATTGGCAACTTCAACTGGTCCAGTAACTGGTGTGTTTAATTACGTATTATCATGAAAGGATATGCTATACAATTGGAGCCATCATCAACACCCAAAGTGTTGCAGCCTGTTTATGCTGTTCATCGTGGAGCAGATGGGAAGATCAGACAAGGTTTGGTGGTTGGTTCTACGCAGGCACAAAACGAAGCATTGATATTAATGTCTAATCCGGGTGAGTATAAAAATGCGCCAAAAGTTGGCGTTGCATTGGAAAACGCACTATTATCATCAACAGATGATTTGTTAGTATATCGACACAGAACACGCAAGAACTATCAGCAAGAAGGACTTGAAATTGAACAAATGGAGATGTATAACATAAGAAAAGCAAACATCAAAGCGAAGTACAGATGAAAGTAATAGTAAAACAAAACCAAAGCATTCAAGACATTGCATTGATGTACACAGGTGAGAGCACGAACATCGTTGCTATTTTATTGGCTAATGGCAAAATAAACCAAGAAGTATTGGTTGGCGAAGAACTAACTATACCTCACAATTTGGTTTCACAACGTTTTGTTGACTTTTACCGCTCATTTGGTACAGTTGTAGGTACAAGTGTGAGTGAAGTTGGAACATTAGAAGATCTACTTCTAGCAGATGATGAAGACAACTTCATTATAGACAACGAAGAATATTTCATATTAACAAATTAAGCTATGGCAAGAAAACAGATATATCAATTTGATGAAAAGGTTTCATTAGAAGGCAACGAGCAAGTATTGATACAAGCTACAACAGGTAAGGTGTATAAAACAACCGTTGACAAAATCAACCAAAAAGCACCGCTCAAAACATTCTACGGTCAAGAAATCAAAGGAGCAGGCGATTTGACTATTCCTGGATTAAAACCAGTGGCTACATCAGGAGCTTATGCAGATTTAACAGGTAAACCAACTGTTCCTTCAAAAACAAGTGATTTGACGAATGATAGTGGGTTCATAGATGGTTTGAAAGTTGGTGTAACACCAATCACAGGAGGTGCTACAGGTGCAATTTTTTACGAAAAAGTAGATCATACTTTTGGGGAAATAATGGGGTTTCAATACGATGATTCAAACAAGACACTTAGCTACTTTGACGATGTGGTTAGTCCGGAGGCGGGGATGTTAGTGGGTAAGTTGGAAATTGTACCAGGTGTTTTTATTCCTTATAGTGGTTTTGTTGGGGGAAATAACCCAATGACAGATATGGGTATAGCGTACTTAGACGCAACTTTAACTGGGGCTGAAAAACAGATTGTTTTAGGAAAACAATCTGGAACAAGCATCACAATTTTAGATGAAGGTGTTAGATTATCCGCAGACCAAAGTGTTGATTTATACGCAGGCCAAGATGTCAACTTAAACACATACCAAAATGTTAGATTAATAGCAGATGAATACAAAAAAGGACTGTCATTATCTCAATACGGTTTTCAATTGATAAATATAGGTGATAGAGGTGAGAATAGTAGATTTCAATATATCATTACTGATGGAGTTACACCTGACCAGTTTGGGATTTTTGGAGCAAGTCCTGTTGATCAACAGCCTCTATCAATCGACCCATCAACTTTACCAACTTCAAATGACACGGAAACAACTGTGAAAGAAATAGCACAAGCGTTAATTAATTACGGATTACTAACTTTATAAAAATAAATAGAAATGAATAAATTAATCATTAAATCAACAGCAGAAAAGAAAATTTTCATTGAGAACACAACTATTGAATTAGAGAGTGTTTTTGTAAGATTGAACACCCAAAGTTATCCACAACCTAATTTGGTTGGGTTTTTGCCAGTAGTGTACCAAAACGAGGCAATGTTTAATTTGAGTGTTAAAAATCAGATTAAAACAAACCTTGATTTTACACCAACACAAGGAATAGGTTACGTGGTCGCAGAAGTTACAGAGCAAAATCAAATTGATATTTATTTAGCTGCAAAAGAATATTTTGAAGCTAAAGGTTATGAAGTGGAAATAGAAGACTAATGGCACGAACAATAAGCGAAATACGAGAATCAATCAAGCAATCATTTGTTGCTAACGCAGAGCTTCAGGCAATCTATGGTATAAGTGGGGTAAACTCATTTGATGATGAGTTCTCTACTGTGTCGTTAGAGGCTCAATTTGTGGAGCAAATGGCCGTTACCAGTAAAATCATAGAGGATTTGCAAGATTTACACTTGAAAGAAGTCAATCAGCGCATTTCTGAAATGACTCCTGGTACTTTGTTTTGGTATCAAAAAACGGCATTGGATTTTCAAATGGGTTATACATTGGTGTGGAACAATGAGAAATTAACCTATGAGTATTATTCAATAGATGAAGCTGCTAGAATTGTAAAGTTATGCGCTGTGAGTGAGGGCGCTGGTTTTTTAACAGTTAAATTAGCTAAACTTAGTTCAAGTGGTTTGCCTGAGAAGTTGGAACCATACCAATTAAATGCGTTTAAAAACTATTTTGAGAGCATTAAATATGCCGGTGTAATTGTCAATTACATATCTGATGATGCCGATAAAATAAGACTTAAATTGAAAGTGTATTATAATCCAAGTATATTGAATGCAGATGGATCATTGTTGACGGATTCAAGCAGATTTCCAGTTGTGGATGCTGTTAATGATTATTTACGTTTAATGCCATTTAACGGTGTTTTTAACGTTACTTCATTAGTTGATTCATTACAACAAGTAGAAGGAGTTGTAAATCCATTGCTTGTCAGCGCAAGCGCACAATATGGTTTGCACCCATTTGCACCAGTTATTGATTATTATCGTTCAAATGCAGGTTATATCGTGCATGATGATGTTATACCATTAGATATTCAATACATCGCATTATGATTTCAATAGACATACAACATATCATTGATAATACCACGCCTCCAAGATTAAGAAGTGCGCAATGGAACGAAACGATTAATGCGTTGCAATCATTTCAGAAGAAGCTACTTAATGAGTTGTATCAGATTGAAGCTAAGAAGAAGTATGAAATGGCATTTACAGGTCAAGTGATATACTTAGAAAAGCTATTGAATGATAAATTTAACAATAGTGGAACTGAAATATATATCACGGATAGAGTTATATCGTCACGGTTCTATTTGCACAACAAAAATGAAGCCAAGCCACCAGTGTATCTTTATAATCAATCAGAAGGTGAAGATCCATTGTATTTGTTTAACGATGTAGAATATCAACATGGCTTCATTATTCATGTTCCGAGCGGACTTGTTACCAATTGGAATGAGTTCAAGTGGTGGGTAGATAAGTATAAGTTAAAGAGTAAAGAATATACAATTATTGAATATTAATATGAAAAAATTAAAAACAGACATTGATGGCGGAATGCCAATCGTCTTAGATGACATCCGATTTATGTATGAATCGTTCGTTGATGTTGTTAATGCATTTGGTTCATTTTTTGAACAAACAGGAGCATTGGCCACTGTGCTGTCAGGTTTTGAAACCTCGGTATCTGGTTCGCCATTGGTTATAACAATTACACCGGCATGGATGGTGTATAACGGTGAAGTGTATTATTTCGAGGGTTATACAGGTCCTTTTGAGCCTCTTAATCTCCGATTTGTTGAAAAGAAAGTGTATCTTCCTGACGGCAATAAGAACTTTCTATTAAGTGGGCCACATGACACTTATGAAGTTAGATCATTAAAGATCATACACGCATCTCCAACATACTTATTCACAGTAGCGGACTTAAACCTAGCAAGCGAGTCGGTGTATGAAAAAATGAAAGTATGGAGAAGTGAAATGACTCAAATCGAATCCAAAACAGTGCTGGCACCTTCTCCATACGTAGGAACTTGGAGAATCGATGCCAAGAAAGGGTTTGGAGGCGTTATTCATCTTCAAGGGCTTGGCCACACAACGGGTATTCCTGGCGCTGGTTTTCCGCTCACAACTTTACCAACAGATTTGCGCCCAAGTGAGAATTTGATTTTTATTTGCGAATCAAGTAGTGTTTATGGTAATGTTCCTGCAAGGGTTATGATTATGTCAACAGGAGAAGTTATATTAGTAGGTTTTACTGATGGCAACACCCCTTCAGAGGCGTTAATTAGTCTTAACCTTTCATATTATCGCACATCCTAGTTATAATAGAGTTTAAATAATATTTAAAAATGAAAAAGCAGATTTGTGATAAGTCTGCTTTTTTTGTACGATTTGCATTGGGAAATTGTACGGTTTGTATTTGCGAATATACCAACAGCTGATAAATTATTGGTTGTTTTGCATGGTTATAGTCAGTTGGCACGCTATTTTATTGAAAAATTCAATGATTTGGATGAAAGTTGGTACGTGGTAGCTCCAGAAGGCTTGCATCGGTTTTATAACGCCAGCCACAGTGGTAGAGTTGGAGCGTCTTGGATGACAAAAGAAGATCGGGAAACGGATATAGCAGATAATTTGGTTTGGATGCAAGAATTAATGGGACATTTAACAACCAATCAATCGTACAAAGAAATTGTAATGCTTGGTTTTTCTCAAGGAGCAGCAACTGCGGCAAGGTATTTTTATTCCGATCAAACAATTGTTAATAGGTTGATTGTTTGGGCTTCGGTTTTTCCTCCAGATATTGATCAAAAAAAGTTTTTTAGTAACGGAGATAAATCAAAAGGCAATTTTTTTGTTATTGGAAATACGGATGAATTTTTTGATGCTAAGCAACAAATTGAGGTAATTAATTTTTACAAAAGTCTTGGTTTTACTATAAAAAGGTTTGATGGAAAGCATGATATTTCAATAAAAACACTAAAAAATATTTTGTAATTGAATTTTTGGCACGTTTTATGGTGGTAAAAAAGAAAAGAAATAAATAAAATGAAACAGTTATTAACCATATTGATCGTTTTTATCGCACTAGTTGGCTTTTCGCAAAATGAAAGCGATGCCAAAGCAGATAAGATATTGCGTGATTTTTCGTTGAAAGTGAACGGTAGTTCAACCGTGTATTTGGAGTTTTCGGCTAGCATAAAAAATGCAGGTGGGGCTACAGAAAACAATATTGGGAAAGGTTGGGCAAAAGCTGATAAGTACTATGCAACTTATGGTGAAATGACTCGTGTTTCAAATGGTAAGAAAATATGGACCATCATCAAAGAAGAAAAATCTATTTATGTTTCTGATGAAGACGATAAGGAAACTTCCATCAATCCGAAACGAATGATGACTTTATGGGACAAAGATTATAAGAGTAAATACGACAAAGAATATAAGTTGGGCAACGATGCTGTTCACGTAATTAATTTGTACCCAAAAAATGTAAAATCATCAGAATACCATACCATTATTGTGTATATTGGCAAGACAGATAATGAATTAAAGAAAGCTATTTTGAAAGGAAAAGATGGCACCACAATGACTTATACCATTACGAAATTGGAATTTAACGCGGATGCACCTGATTCAAAATTTACATTTGATAAAACAAAATTTCCTGGCTATCAAATTATAGAGGATTAGTTGGTTGTATTTCTGCTTGCCAATAGTCAAAGCTTTTCATTTCACCAGAGTCCATTTTAAAGTCGTAGGTGATTTTGCTCACCTTGGTAATTTCGAAGTCAATTTTGGTTTTGAATAATTCTCCATCATAAGAAAACGTGTGGTATTCGCCATTTTCACCACACAAATCAATGCCATCTGGTAGTAATTGAGGGAAATCTTTGTCTAGTTCTTTTCCAATAAATGTCTGATCAAGTTTGTCTGCTTGGGTTACAATGATTTTTGTTTTAATTCCCGATTTTAGAAATTCAGCATAAATTTCTTCCGAAGTTTTTCCCCAAAGAGGTTCTACAACTTCTATTCCCAACGCATTGAGTTTACTCTCACGATACGATTTTACGTCAGCTAAAAAGATATCACCAAAAATAAAATGCGTTACACCCTGTTTTTTGAAATGTTTTACAGCTTCCGTCATTCCTTTTTCATACGTTTTCGTGTTTTTAGAAAGAGGAACAGTATATAGCGGAATTCCAATTCTATCGGCTTGTTTTGATAGCAATTTTAGTGGTATAGAATGAATGGATGAGGTTTGAGATGCGTAGTTGATAGTGGTCAGTAGAGCTACGACCTCAAATTTATTTTCTTGAAGTGTTTTTTGCAGTGCCAAAGCAGAATCTTTTCCGCCGCTCCAATTAAATACTGCTTTTTTTCTTTCGGTCATGTTTACTGGTGGAAATGCTACTCAAATTTCACGCTAAAATTATCTAAATAAATGGTTGTCTCAGAGGTGTTGTATAAATATAGCTTTATGAAGTTGGGGTTTTTTATTGTTTTTGGTAGCGGAATGGTTAAATGAAACTGTTGCCAAGCAGTTATTTTATTGAGTTGAGATTTTATTGGATAACTATTGATGAATTTTTCATCGACGCCATATACTTCAACGTTAAATTGTGCATTGTGGTTTGAGTTTTCTTGATACATCCAAGCATCAATCGTAACAGTCTTTCGTAAACTATCAGGAATCAAATTAATAGGATATTCAAACGAAACACTAAAATCTTCTCCATTTCCTGTCTTAGATGAATGAGTTCCAGAATACGCTTGTTGATCGGTTAGGGTGTGCATTTGATTCCAAGGATTGAGCCTTTCAAAATCATTGAAAAAAGTTGTTTTGTAAGCGTCATTGACATCTATGTATTCATTGTTGTACCATTTTTTTAAGCTTTTTGCCACATTTCTAGCAATGGTTTTACGACCTTTTTCAGCATAATGCTCAGTTGTCCAATCTTGGTCAATAAATTGATCGTTTGCAACAATGTCTAAATTATTAACCACAGTTACTCCTTTCTTTGTGTAGTATTCTACCAATTTTTTCGTGTTTTCCTGCATTAAAAACAGCAAATCTTTGCCAACCAATTCTCCAGCTTTTTCTGTGTTCTCAGCGAGTAAATTAAATACCAAATTCCAGTTTCTTTTTTGTGCCAATGCAACAATATCATCAAAATCTTTGATTCTTACATTGTTGTCAAAATCAATTTGAAACCCATAGGCTTTGATGTAATGACAGGCTAATTCTATTGCTGCTTGGTCAAATACGCCTTCTTTATTTTTTACGCCGTTAGAATTGACCCAACTTTCCCATTCAGGAACATTTTTAAATGGAAATGCGTAAGGAAAATGAAACACATCTTTTTTCCATTTTCGTTTGAATTGTTGCGTACGCTCTTCTTCCGTTTTAATGTCATAACCTTTAAAAGATAGCATAAAACGATTGTATAAGACTGGGTAGGGTTGTAGCAACACTACGCTTTTTTGCAATACTGTTTCTAAGTCAGAATAAATCCATTGTGCATTGAATGAACGAAGATTGAGCGTGACAACGATTGTTTTTTTCTTGTTTGTTTCAGGTAGTTGGTTGAGTAAAACTTTGTAAATCCCAGCGTGACTTGCAGGTTTTGTAATATCATACGTATGCAATGTCGGGAAAAAATCTCCAATAAAGGCTGAAATAGGACGTTTATCAACATCTTCCAATTCCTTGTAGGTTATATTAGAGGATTCTCCTAAATAGATGATATCAGCATCGTCAGGAATGGCTCTAACTAGATTAATGATATCAGAGTGCTTTTGAAGATCGGCTTCATAAAACCATTTTTTGTAAATGAAATTCATTCCAATTAGCAAAATGGCTAGTATTATTAATCGATATGTTACTTTTTTTGCCATTATTGTCAGAATTGGAAATAAATAAATGGAAAAATTTCAACGCTTGAAAACACAATGATGCTAAATAGTAGAAAACTATAAATAAGCCATCTTCCCGCAAATGGGATGTTGTCCAATAAGGTATCGAATCGTTTGTTGTACAACAAAATATCACTTAGAATGAATAGTGCTAATAAAATCCAAACCAATGCTGGAATTTCAAGACTTAATTGCCCAACTGCATGAAAGTTAAAAATAGAATTGAAGATAACAAATGCTTCATGAACACTTTGACTTCTAAAAAACACCCAAATAAAGGTTACAAAAACAAAGGTCTTTATAGCCAATAAAATGTGTCCAAACGAAAAATCAGTATGGTTGGTTTTTAGTTTTAAAAGATCGTTGGTATTTTTCTCAATTAAGTAGATAACGCCATAAAGTGCCCCCCAAATGATGAATGTCCAGTTTGCTCCGTGCCAAAAACCACTCACAATAAAAACGATTGCGATGTTCATCATCCATTTTGATTTAGTAACACGATTTCCTCCCAATGGAAAATAAAGATAATCTCTAAACCATGTGGAAAGAGAAATATGCCATCGTTGCCAAAATTCCATAATATTTTTAGCCAAATAAGGTGTCCTGAAATTATCCATTAAATCAATACCCATAATTTTTGCACTACCTATGGCAACCAATGAATAGCCGTAAAAATCATTGTAAATTTGGAAAGAATACATGAAAACACCTTTTAACACATCCCAAGATGAGTAACTGGTGGGTGAATCGTAGATTAAATCAACGTAACTGGCCAAATTATCTGCAATTACCATTTTTATAAAAAGTCCATAAAGAATCAATCGAAAACCTTTGGATAAGTTTTCGTATTTCAGTTGATGAAATTCTTTTAATTGAGGTGTTAATCGAGAAAAACGTTCTATCGGTCCTGCAACCAACTGAGGGAAGAAGGAAACATAGAGTGCAAAATATCCCAAGTGTCGCTCTGCTTTTTGGCGGCCGAAATAAACATCAATGGTATAGCTCAAAGTCTGAAAGGTGTAAAATGAAATACCTACTGGGAGCAATAAATTCAATACCGGGAGGTGGTGATTCATACCTATTTTATCAACTAAGAGATTGATATTTTCCGAAGCAAAATTGTAGTATTTGAATAGAAACAACGTTCCTAAATTAAATATCAAACTAACGATGAGCAATGGAGTTCTTGCTTTTTGGGTTGGAAGTTTATCCATCAAAATACCCATGTAAAAGTCAATTACCGTTGACAATACAATTAAAAGCACATATTCTACTTTCCAACACATGTAGAAGTAGTAACTTGCAGCTAACAGAAGTATCCAACGAAATTTGTGTGGAATTGCAAAATATAGAACAACAACAATCGGAAGGAAAAGAATGAAATCGATGGAATTGAACAACATATTTTACTATTCTGTTAAAATGGATTCAAATTTATAAAAAAAATAAAAATTTTCATTAACTTTATAAAATATAAGACAGAATACACATGCCCGAAATAATTATTGACTCAAGAGAGGCTGCAATTAGTGATTCTTTGAGTGTTAAGCGGATTTTACCTTTTCGTCAACGAAGAATGGTTGGTCCATTTGTTTTTTTAGATCATGCAGGTCCATTAAGCTCTTTTCTTACTGACATAACAAGTTTGGATGTGCTTCCTCACCCGCATATTGGTTTGTCCACATTGACCTACTTGTTTAGTGGAAGTGTTACCCATAGAGATGGGCTTGGCGTAGAGCAAATCATCAAACCTGGAGAAGTTAATTGGATGACTGCTGGGAAAGGTGTTTCACATTCGGAGCGATTTGAAAACCCCGAATTATTAAAGTCGGGTGGTTTGGAAATGTTGCAAACATGGATTGCCTTGCCAAAAGAAAAAGAAGAACTAACTCCTTCATTTGTAAACTATCAACCCAATCAATTGCCTATACTGTCTGATAAAGGTGTTTGGATGCGGTTGATTGCAGGTGAAGCTTTCGGACAAAAAAGTTCGTTGGCAATTCATTCGCCTCTGTTTTATGTACACATGAAATTGGATAAAAATGCAACAACAAATTTACCTCATGGTTACTCAGAACGTGGTGTGTATGTTGCAAAAGGAGCTGTTGAATTGGGAGGATATACTTATAAAGTGGGGCAATTAATTGTTTTTTCAAAAAATGAAGATGCTGTTTTAACGGCTAAAGAAAATACAGAGTTGATGTTGTTGGGAGGAGAATCCTTAGGAGAGCGTTTTATTTGGTGGAATTTTGTTTCCTCAAGCAAAGAACGAATTGAACAAGCAAAAGAAGATTGGTTGTCAGGAAAAATCAGTTTACCTCCAAATGATAGTGATGAGTTTATTCCTTTACCTGTCAATAAACTTAAACCTGGAAGTAATGAAAACCCAGCACCTGGATTAATGTCATAAAAAGAATTTGAACGATGGAATTTCAACTTGTTTCAGATTATAAACCTACGGGAGATCAGCCCGAAGCAATTGCTCAAATTGTTGATGGGATTAAATCGGGAAGGCGATTCCAGACATTGTTAGGAGTTACAGGAAGCGGGAAAACGTTTACGGTTGCAAATGTTATCGAGCAAATCAATAAACCAACACTGATATTGTCGCACAATAAAACGTTGGCTGCTCAATTGTATGGCGAATTTAAACAGTTTTTTCCAAACAATGCAGTGGAGTACTTTGTGTCTTACTACGATTATTACCAACCAGAAGCGTATTTACCTGTAACAGATACCTATATTGAGAAGGATTTACAGATTAATGATGAAATTGAGAAATTGCGACTATCAGCCACTTCTGCATTGTTGTCGGGGAGAAAGGATGTTGTTGTGGTTGCTTCGGTTTCATGTATTTACGGTATTGGAAACCCCAATGAGTTTGAAAAGAGCATCATCCAGTTGAAAGTTGGGGAAATTGTGCCTCGAAATAAATTTTTATTGAAATTGGTAGAAAATTTATACGCTCGAGCACATGAGGATTTTAAACGAGGAACTTTCAGAGTTAAAGGCGATACGGTAGATATCTTTTTGGCTTATGCTGATTATGCTATTCGTATTGAATTTTGGGGCGATGAGGTGGATAAAATAATGGCAATTGATCCTGTAAATAATTCAAAATTAGAAACCTACAACGATATCAATATTTATCCAGCCAATATCTTTGTTTCGAGCCCTGAAAACACCAAACAAGCGTTGGATCAAATTGGCGAAGACATGGTGATTCAAGTTGCTGCATTTAAAAAAGCGGGCAGGTTAGAGGAAGCGAAACGTTTGGAAGATAGGGTAAATTATGACATGGAAATGATTCGTGAATTGGGATATTGCTCGGGAATTGAAAATTATTCGCGTTATTTTGATAGAAGAAAACCTGGGGAACGCCCTTTCTGCTTGTTGGATTATTTTCCAGATGATTATTTAATGGTGGTGGATGAAAGTCACGTGACTTTGCCTCAAGTAAAAGGAATGTATGGCGGAGACCGTTCTCGTAAAGTAAATTTGGTGGAATATGGATTCCGCTTACAAGCGGCAATTGACAACAGACCATTGAAATTTGAGGAGTTTGAAGGCATGCAAAATCAGGTGGTGTATATTTCTGCAACTCCTGCTGATTACGAATTGGAAAAATCGGAAGGGATTGTGGTGGAACAGGTCATTCGACCAACGGGATTGCTAGATCCAGTGATTGAAGTGCGACCAACAGTCAATCAGATTGATGATTTAATCGAAGAAATACATATTCGAGTTGGTTTGGATGAACGTGTATTGGTCACAACGCTCACCAAACGTATGGCAGAAGAATTGCAAAAATATTTTGATAAATTAGGCATTCGTTGTCGCTATGTTCACAGTGAAGTAGATACCTTGGAGCGTGTTGAAATTCTACATCAATTGCGCAATGGTGTATTTGATGTGTTAATAGGTGTCAATTTGCTTCGTGAAGGATTGGATTTGCCAGAAGTGAGCTTAGTGGTGATTTTAGATGCCGATAAGGAAGGTTTTTTGAGAAATGTGCGATCATTGGTGCAGACAGTTGGTCGTGCAGCACGAAACATCAATGGACACGTTATCATGTATGCAGACACCATGACGGATTCAATGCAAAAAACGATTGATGAAACAGCAAGAAGACGTGAAATTCAGTCTGAATACAATTTCAAACATGGAAAAACACCACAACCTTTGATAAAATCGAAAGAAAAAATGATTGTTATCGGGGCAAAAGAAGAAAAACAAGAAGAAAACACATTGTCAATGGTTGCTGATGTAACTGCGGAGTATGCAACGACAGGTGATTTGAAAAAACAAATTGGGACGGTTAAGAAAGCAATGGAAAAAGCAGCTAAGGAATTGGATTTCATCGAAGCAGCTCGCTTGCGTGATGTGATGTTTGAATTGCAGGCGAAATTGTAATGAACCTGAATGAAAATGTTATATGCATATCCGCAACCTTCCCCTAGAAATTATTTTAAAAATTATTTAGCAGAGACAAAGTCCTCCCAATAAGATTTCTCCGATAAATCGTCGAAATGACGGGGTTAAGTGGTATTTTGGGGGATAGGTGTGAGCGAAGCTCGCACCTATCCCCTCCAACATCATTATAATGCCGTCATTCCGATGACGAAGTCGAGGAATCTTATAATTCATCAATCAATACTATCAATACTATGATTTGGGGAAAGAAACGGATAAGCATTAAATATTATATCGAACTCCAGGTTATTTAGCTTAACTCCCTAATATTTCTCTGACTACATTTCGATAAGTGTTCGCCTGAACTCACGTCAAAGACTTTATAAAACCATCATAGAAACAGTGCTTATTCTTCATTCAATAGTTTTTGATCATCCGTTAAACAAATTTATTCCAATTTTTTAAATACGTTTGTCTGGTCTTAATCATTGGATTATTTACTTTCCTCAACAATCAATTTTCTACTTATTTTCAATTGATTATTGTTATAAATTCCAATAATATAAACACCTTGACCAAGTTTTCGGGTGTCAAGCACTTGTTCACCTTTATTGCTCGATAAAACACCGTTTAAATGCTCTCTTCCATTCAAATCAACAACACGATAATGAGCATCGATCAACTTATCATAAATCTCCCATTGAATACTAGTATATGTAGTTGATGGATTTGGATAGATAATGATATTATAAAACAATTCGTTCAATGTTTTATCAGGTAGCGTTTCATTCGTTGTAGATTTTTTCATCATGTTATTTTCACTCCACTCATAACAGATATCGTAGAAGAAACATAAAATATTTTTACAATAGCCAGCTACTCTCTTATTGTCTGAAACTGCCAAGTTTTCTAGATAAACTATCTCTGTTGAGTCTAATTGGTTTAGTTGTCTATTATTGAGATTTTTTCTAAAGTTGATGTACGCTGAATAATGATCCAATAAATGCCATTCTTCTTTAAAATTAGTGCTTGTTAAAGCGTCATTTAATATAGATTGTGCATTATTCCAATTACCTTGTTCAATTGAAAAATCGATTAAATCAATCGCTTTTTGAATACTTTCTTTACTAGATTCAAAAACATCCAATACAGTGCTATCTGATTTTTCACTTGCTGTAACCTGTTGATGAACATAATCATATTCCAATACACTAATATCTGTTGCAAGGTTTGCAATTTCTGATTCTAAAGTTGTACGAATGGTTTTTGCATCCCAATTTTGTCGAATATAATTCAACATGTATTCTGGTAAAGGGGATACTGTGCTTAACTTTTCAATAAATCGTTCCCCTTTTGTTGCATCAGGATTTGCTATACATAATTCCAATACCATTGCATTGGGTAAAATCTGTTTTTCAAAAGCTGTCAACAATGCTTCTTGTGAAACATAAGGTGTTTTTTCCATTAACTTATTGCGTAAGTTCCACACATCTTCACTCCATTCCGTATTGATAGTCTGAATAAAATTAGATGTATTACCTCCATCTATCAATGAATAATAATTATAGAGCAAATCATTCTGAATGGTAGCTAAACTATCCATTTGTGTTTTTAAATAGATAACACCTTTAATTGGTCCAAAACTGGATGGGCAGGAGTTGGTAGATGAAGTATAGTTCAATGCTACATTTGCTGTGTTATACGTTGGGAGAGTTGTTCCTCCATTGTGGTAATATGTTATAGGCCATGTTGTTGAATTGCTAATTGTAAAAGCACCAGATGGTGTGTTCACAAAAGTATTGCCAGCAGATTTTACTGGCGAATATTCACCTTGATAAGCTCTAATCCCATTATTTGAGAGAGTTGTAAATATAGACACAGCTGCAAGAGTATTGGCATCAAACTTGTTGCATATAAATTGAAAACCTTGTAGGGCGTTTGATGGATGTCTATTAACTCCATATAAAAACTGACCTGTTGTTAGTCCTGTGAATTGATTTTTATAGGTGCGATTATTTTGTGTACCACTGTTTTCGATATGAATACCCATTGTAGTATAAGGGAATCCAGAGCCATAAGAAAACTGATTTTCCTCTATTGCAAAGCCAGATGAGTTTTCACTTACAATTCCAGAAGCAGACATACTTGATGGATATGGATTGCCCAGTTCAAAAGTAGAACGATTTATCACAAAATTATCCAATTCGCTAACTTCTATACCAGTTATGTTAGTATCAAAAATAGTTTGACTAATATTAATTGTTTTTGTAGTGCCTGCTCCAGATGCTTGAATGGCTTTGTTGAATCCTGTAAATGAAGATTTAAGTAAATTTGCAGGTGGGCATGGCTGACCGATGGGAGGGGAAGTTGAACAAGCTGCTCCAACAAAGTAACCTGCATCAATGGTGTAGATAGCTCGATTTCTACTAGCATAATAAGATTTGGAGGTGATATTATTAGAAAAATGACAATTGTTAAAATAAACACCATATACAGCCCACATTCTAACATGCTCTTGAAATGCAATTTGGTCTAATGGAAAATCATCATCTATGGTAAATGTTGTATTTGTAAAACGACTAAGATTGTTGTGTTTAATAGCAGGATTCGATGGAGAGAAATTTTCATAAATCATCATGGATACAGCGCATTTGTTATTACGAAAAACGGCATCATTTGCCACAACAACTCCACCTAATTTGTTATAATCATTCGGTTTCCAATTTTGAACAGCCAAATCTGCATATTCTATTGTGCCACCATTGATGATTTCCAATTTACCTTGATAAGTTGGATTTGATTCAGGATATTGATGTTGGGTGCTTGTACCCCAAACTTCTATGCCTCGCCAGAGGTTCTTTGAATACAGAAGTTTCGTGATTACACCTCCATCAATTAATAATCTTGCCCCTGGTTTTACAATAATTTTGCAGTTATCTCCCATCAATAAACGGCAGGAAATAGTCAAAGTACTTCCTGATTCAATTACAATATCTCTATAAAGTGCAATGTCAAAATCCCAGTTTTCATCTTCATTTATCACTACTGGAGTTTCAATTTTTGTAGTTGATTTTACATATTTTCTTACAGATTTTATTGAAAGAGCACGATGCATTTTCCCTACTTGTAAAGGCGAATAATAGAAACTGCCTGTGTTTACTCCTCCCATAATATTATTTGTACATGTATTGTTCTCTGACTCAAAGTCACAAGAAAAGCCTCCATCATGCCAGCAATTACTTTGATAATTAGTGCCAAAGACATCCCATAAGTAATCAAAAGAATTTTGATCACAACTTTCTGGACAACAAGTAGATGGGTGATTGTAAGTATGCTTTAAATCTAACGCATGAGCTAATTCATGTGCTAGAGATTGAGTAGCAACCCAGCCAATCCCTGAAATAATAACCCAAGAATGTCCTTCTATATCATCGACAGTATTACCAGTAGTTTCTGGTATAAAATCAGGATAGGGTAACATGGCGAATTGCCCACAACTTTTCCCTATCAATATTGGTAAATATTGTAATCGTTCAGAATGATATTGAGAAATATGAGAAATTTTATCACCAAAATTGCAATTATCATTTAGAGGAGTATTATTATAAAAATAAACCCTATCTTCTAATTCAAATTGAACTTTAGTATATCCTAAATCATTTACATTTGATAATGGATCAGATGGAGAGCAGTTATTATAAAAAGAATTCAACCAAATCATCATTTGACTAATTTCATCTAATGTATTAGAATTATCTGGATAATCTGTCCCATTTCCATAATCGTCATTAAACACATGAAAAGCAATTTTTACTGTAATATTTTCAAAAGATGCACCAGGTATCCAATGAGCCATTTGCGCATAAGTATTCTGATAAAGTAGAGAATTATTTAGAGGCTTATTATCAGAACAATAATTAGATCTAGATCCACCATGCAATAATTCCCCTATAAAGCAATTTTCATAATTAACTTGAGATAATAATAGATTTTGATTGATGTTCAAAAACACAAACCAAAAAGCAAGCCAAATAATTCTACTCATAAATAATCATTTTAATGTATTCTTTATTAAAAATTGTTATTTTAAGAATATAAATTCCCATTTCTAAACTATTAAATCTAATTTTTCTTGAAAAAGAATCATAATTAATTAGTAAGTGTTTTCCGTATAAATCATATAATGTCACTGTATTAATTATTCCATCTGTTTTAATAAACACCTCACCTTTTGTGGGATTAGGATAAACTTCAAGGAATGAAATTGACCTTATACTTTCTAAACCAACACCGATATCATAACATAAATCATTGTCTGCATTTTGGTAAACTTGTTCAAAACCTTTGTGACAACAATACAACTTTGGGTTAATCTGATCCATAAAAACAAATTTTAAATACCCTGAACTAAATAATCCCAATGAACTACCTATACCAGAATACCAATATTCTATATCTGTTCCATAATATAATGAAGGCGCCGTTGTTCGCATTGTCATTCTTCTTCTCTCATATCCCATAACTACAACAGTATCAATGTCTTCACAAATAAGAAGAGTAGAATCACCCGCCATATAATAATTTGGTTTAACATAAATACTATCTCCAATATCAAGCCCAAAATCATAGAGCAAATTATCTTTATTTAAATATTGATTTCTCCAAAAAACACGATTATTTTCTTCTCTAATTAGATAAAGTGTTTCTGTTCCACTATAATGAAATAGTGTATCTGAAATATAGCTATGAATTCGATGATAAACTTTAGTGTCTATAGTTGTTGTATCATTTTTTATGTAGTATAACTTCCTTTTAGCCTCAGACCAAATTGTATTTGTATCAAGTATCTGTGCACTTACTCCCCCAAGCACAAACACAAAAAACGGTAATAAGACTAGCTTTTTCATAATTGCTTGTTTTAATTGTTATACGAATATACGAAAAAAATGGTGTTTATAAAACAATTTACTATTAAATTTCGGTAAACGCTCAGTCTGAACTCACAGTAAAGACTCTATGAAGCTGTCATGGGAACAGTGCTTATTCTTCATTCAATAGTTTTTGATCAATTGTTCAGAAAGCTTTACTCCAAATTTTAAAAAATGTTTGCCCAAACAGAATTTCAGGTCAATTACTTACAATTTCTCAAAGAATCTTCTCCAAGCATTCTTATTGGTTTTACTTCTCTTAGTTTAATACCTTTGTGTTCTTTTGCGTACTTAATGATATAATCAAAAGCTTCTTCTACATCGTCAGTAAATAGAAACAGCTTCTCGTCTTCTGGACTAATGGTGCCTTCTTCTTTCATTACCTCAATATGTTCGATAATGTTTTTGTGAAATTCTTTGTCCATAACAACCAAAGGTAATTTTTCCATTTTCCCTGTTTGAATCAGCGTAATGGTTTCAAATGTTTCATCTAAAGTTCCAAAACCTCCCGGAAAAATGATAAAGGCAAATGAATATTTTCGAAGCAATTCTTTTCGAACAAAGAACGAATCAAATGTTATAAAGGTATCCAAATACGGGTTTTCCTTTTGTTCATGCGGTAACACGATGTTGCAACCAACAGAAATTCCACAAACATCTTTTGCACCTCTGTTAGCTGCTTCCATGATTCCCGGACCTCCGCCAGTCATAATTGCAAACCCTTCTGCTGCTAATTTAGCCGACAATTCTCGTGCTTTGATGTAATAACTTTCATCTTCATTGAAGCGAGCAGAACCAAACACGGTAATTGTTGGCCCTAAAAAGTGCATTTTTCGAAAGCCTTTAACAAATTGGATAACAATACTGATGGTGTATTTAAACTCTCTCCATCTGGTTCTTGCTCCTTTTAAAAAGCTAATTTCTTCTTTTAAAGAGGTGTCTTTCATGGTGTTTGATTGCTAATTAATTCGATTGGTTTATCGTTATTAGCCTTAAATATTAATTTTTCTGAACGTCCTTTTTTATAAATCTTATTGCTAAAATCTTTTCCTTTTCGAAGCACTTTTTGTTCATTTTCTGGCAGTTCAACAATGTGTTTGCATTCGTCAGAACAGCAATGATTCATTTTTTCTTGACAAGCTTCGCATTGAATGAACAATAAATGACAGGCTTCGTTTGCACAATTTACGTGTATATCGGCAGGTTCTCCACATTGGTGGCAATGCGCAATCACATCATCAGAAATGCGCTCAGCTCTTCTTTCATCAAAAACAAAGTTCTTCCCAATGAATTTATTTGGTAATCCTTCTTTTTTACAATCGTTAGCGTATTTTATGATACCACCATTCAACATGTAAACATTTTTAAATCCTTTGTGTTTAAACCATGCAGAAGCCTTTTCACAACGAATACCACCTGTGCAATACATGACTAAGTTTTTCTCTTCATTGCCTTGCAAATACTTATCTTCGATGTAAGGTAGAGATTCACGGAAAGTGTCAACATCAGGAGTAATAGCACCTTGGAAATACCCCACTTCTGATTCATAGTGATTTCTAAAATCGATGAGAATAGTATCTGGGTTATCTGTTAAGTCGTTAAATTCCTGAGCTGACAAATGTTTACCCTTGTTTGTAACGTCAAATGTATCATCATTTAAACCATCAGCGAGAATTTTATCTCTCACTTTGATTTTTAATTTTAGAAATGGAAACTCAACGTCACCATTTTCTACCGCAATGTTCAAACGAACACCATCTAAGAAAGAAATTTCATACAATTCCTTCTTAAACACATCAAAATTTTGTTTTGGAACAGAAATTTGGGCGTTTATACCTTCTTTAGCGACATAAACCCTTCCGAGAACATCTATTTTTTGCCAGATGTTGTATAAAAAATCTCTAAAAACTTGAGGATTGTCAATTTTGGCATATTGATAGAATGAAATAGTTACCCATTCGTATCCTTTTTCACGCCATTTGTTTTCCAATTCCTCCTTACTCAAAGTATTCCACAGTTGCATGCTATGTAAAATTTAAAATAAAAAGTTGGTACAAATTTACAGTAAATTAACCAAAAAGCTACAAATCACTGAAAAAAAAGACTGAATAGTTGATTTGTTGTCATTAATGAATAAGATACTTATTTAACCCGTTGTGCATTTAGATAGAAAGTAGTTGTATTAAAATAAAGGAGATTCCTCAAAAAACCTTAGCGATTTTTATCGGAATGACTGTGTTTATTGGTTTTAAGACAGGAAAAACGACGGCGAAGTCATCGTCTTTCCTTATTGTTTTTTTGTTTTACAAATGCACAATAGACATTTATTTACTGAAACATGTCTTTTACTCGTTGGAAAAATCCTTTTTCGTTTTCGTCAGGACTTGGTATAAAGTTTTCACTCGTTCTTAATTTTTCCAAGACCGCTTTTTCTTCTTTTGTCACTTTTTTAGGAGTCCAAACGTTGATGTGTACAAATAAATCACCACTTCCATACCCTTGTAAGATTGGTAATCCCTTGCCTTTCAAGCGAAGTGTTTTTCCGCTTTGTGTTCCAGGCTCCACTTTAATTTTTACTTTTCCAGTTACGGTTGGTATTTCTATTGATTCACCTAAAACAGCGTCAACAAAGTTAACGTATGCATCGTAGTGTAAATGTTCACCATCACGACGCAGTTCACTGTGTTGTATTTCTTCAATGACAACGATTAAATCACCAGGAATTCCATTAAATGGACCAGCATTACCTTTTCCCGAAACACTTAATTGCATTCCGTCTTCAACACCTGCTGGTATGTCTAACTCGATGATGTCTTCCTTGCGTTTTAAACCCTCTGAATTTGCATCAGCTGGTTTTTTATCAATTAATTTCCCTGTTCCTTGACAAGTGGTACAAGCTGTTTGTGTTTGCATTGCGCCCAAAAAGGTTTGAGAAATACGTGTGATGCGACCAGAACCGTTACAAGTGGAACATGTTTTATAGGTTACACCATCTGCATTTACCAATTTGTTCACTTTTATTTTCTTGTGAGCACCATTAGCAATCTCTTCAAGTGTTAATTTGATTTTAACACGTAAATTAGACCCTTTCGTACGTACAGAGCCACCACCTCTGGAGCCACCAAAGCTGGATCCACCAAAATGACCACCAAAATGACCACCAAAAATATCTCCAAAATGTGAGAAGATATCATCCATATTCATTCCCCCACCGCTAAATCCACCAGCACCATCCATTCCAGCGTGACCAAAACGATCGTATTGAGCACGTTTTTGAGAATCACTCAACACTTCGTATGCTTCTGCAGCTTCTTTAAATTTTTCTTCTGCTTCTTTATCGTCCGGATTTTTGTCGGGGTGATATTTTAAAGCAAGTTTACGATAGGCCTTTTTTATTTCGGCTTCATCAGCACTTTTTGAAACACCTAAAACCTCGTAATAATCTCTTTTTTCACTCATAGTACTATCTTATTGTCCTACTACAACCTTAGCAAAACGGATAACTTTTTCATTTAATAAATATCCTTTTTCAACATCGTCAATTACCTTGCCTTTCATGTTTTCATCAACAGGTAAATTAGCGATTGCTTCGTGGAAATCACTGTCAAATGTTTCACCTTTTGATTCCATTTGTTTTAAACCTTTGGCTTCTAAAGTCGATTTTAATTTGTTGTAAATTAATTTAAAACCATCTTTAATGGCTTCAATATCATCTGATTTTTCATTGTTTTCAATGGCGCGTTCAAAATCATCAATGGTTTGAATTAAATCCAACAATAATTTTTCGTTCGCATTAGAAATAATGTCAGCTTTTTCTTTGATTGTTCTTTTGCGGTAATTGTCAAATTCAGCAAAAAGACGAACAAATCGATCGTTTAGATCGTTGTATTTATCATCCGCAGACAATTCTTGGTTTTCAGTTTCATCTACTTCTAACTGCTCTTGAGAAGAATCATTCAATTGCTCCTCATTTGTAAATTCTTCTTTATTTTCTTCTTTATGTGACATAATTAACTCAAAATTGTTCATTTTTTAGCTGTCAAATAACTTGCCAATTTTATTGTTCGGACACTATGGCAGAAAAAAGATAAATTTTTTAAAAAATGATTGTCATATTGACAAAATTATTAATTTTACGATACAACTATTTTAGATTTTACAAATGAAACATTTACTATTACTATTTTGCTGTGTTGTTCTAACACATTTATCGAGTTTTTCTCAATATACCTCTACTTTTCAAAGTGTATATATGAATTATCCTTCATTGCCAAAAGGTGTATTGGAAGCGGTCTCCTGGTCAAATACCCATATTCGGCATATTTCTGTGACAGAAAAAGAATCTTGCGCAGGAATGCCTCGTGCATTGGGAGTAATGGGGTTGTTCTACGATGGAAAGAATTATTTCCGTGAGAATGGAAATTTAGTAGCTTCATTATCTGGTATGAATGAAACAGAACAGTTGTTATCACCCGAAAATCAAATTTTAGCTTATGGCAGTGCTTTTAACACCATTTATGAAAACTATTTAAATTACTTCAATTCAGTAGCAAAGGCAATTTATTTCACGTTGAATGCTTTGAGCGAAATCCCTGATTCGGGAAATGTAAACAAATATGCGTTGGATGCTCAAATATATCAGGTTTTAAATTACATGAACAACCTTGAATTTGCAAATTTATACCAATTTCAAAAGAAAAATTATGATTTGAAAGCGCTGTTTGGTGCTGAGAACTTAAAAATACTAACTGCTAAAAAAGTAGTTGTTTCAGAAGAACAAATAACCAATGAATTGGGTAATAGTTATACGCTATCTGCACTAAAATCGAGTGAATATGGTCCTGCAGTATGGGACCCTGCTCCAAGTTGTAATTACAGTTCAAGAAGTGGAACGGCTATTTCGGCTATCACGATACATACCATTCAAGGTTCTTATGCTGGCGCTATTTCTTGGTCCAAAAACTGTGAATCAAACGTGTCCTACCACTACGTGATACGCTCTTCTGATGGGCAAGTTACACAAATGGTGTTGGAAGCAAACAAAGCGTGGCACGTTGGTTCGGAAAACCCTTATACAATTGGCTACGAACACGAAGGATGGATTGATGATGGCTCTTGGTACACGCAAGCGATGTACCAAAGTTCGGCTGATTTGTCGAGAGACGTTACCAATAGTGGTTACGGAATACCACCATTAAGAACTTATTTTGGTGTTTCTACATCAGGTACGAAATTATTGGGCAACTGTACGAAAATAAAAGGACATCAGCATTATCCCAACCAAACACATACAGATCCTGGAATTTATTGGGATTGGGAAAAATATTATAAGTTGATTAATAACACTCCAACAATAACAACGATAACGAATGCAAACGGAAATTTATACGATACAGGTGGTGCAACGGGTGATTATGGTAACGATGAACGGAAATTGTGGTTAATTCAACCGGCTAATACCTCGTCCATTTCCATTCATTTTTCTGAATTTAATATTGAAAACAATTGGGATTACTTATTTTTATATGACGGAGCAACCACCGATGCGCCATTGATTGGAAAATATACAGGTACAAATTCACCAGGAACAATTACTTCTACAAGTGGTAGTTTGTTGATTGAATTCCGCTCGGATTGTGCTACAACAGCAAGTGGTTGGGCAATTAACTATACATCAGTGAGTGATGTACAAGCTCCTCCTGTAACTTCTATTGTTCAGGGAAATCAATGGAAAACTTCCGATTTCATGTTAACCATAAACGATGTTAGTTCCCAATCAACAATTGAAGAACGTTATTATTTGATAGCTGATAGAGCAAATAACTCTTCAACATGGAAAGCTCAGCCATCTGAAGGCTTTTTTTTGGATGATTTTACTACATTGTCGCCGAGTTGGGTGGAGCAAACAAGTACATTTTCTATCAATAACGGACGGTTGGAATGCCTTGATGAGACTACTTCCAATTCCAATATTTATTTGATGTTGCAACAAACAGCCTCATCAGATTATTTGTACCAATGGACACAACGTTTCAATGGTAGTGGAGCTAATCAACGAGCTGGATTGCATTTTATGTGTAGTGACCCTACTTTGACTAATAGAGGAAACTCTTATTTTGTTTACCTTAGAGAGGCGAATGATAAAGTACAAATCTATTCTGTGACGAATGATGTTTTTACTTTGCAAACAGACGATGATTTTGTAATTAATAACGCTATAGATTATCACATTCAAATGACTTATTCGCCTACATCTGGTTGGATTAAGGTTTATATTAACGGACAGTTGGCAAGTTCTTGGCAAGATGCGAATCCACTTCAATCGGGAAATAGTATTTCAATCAGAACGGCAAACACGGTGGTTGAATACGATAATTTTTCAGTATTGAAAAGTCGAAGCAATTTTGTGCAAGTCTCTACAGGACTAGCCGGTTTGATTAAATATGAAAGTGAAAATGGTCAACCTACAGGGAGGGTTTTAGCTTTGGCTAAAGATGCGTTAAGTTGGTCTTCAGTTGATACGATGGATGTTCTATTAGATAAAACAAGTCCTGTTTTAAACTTCATTAATGACGGCGTAGCAGCCGATGTGAGTCAGTTCTGGGGTGATTCCATCAGTGCAAATTGGTCGTTTTCTGATATTCATTCAGATGTAACTAATTATGAATACGCTGTTGGAACAACGCCAAATGGAAATGATGTATTAGACTGGACAAGTGTTGGAACAGCTGAATTCTTTACAACAAATTTTGAAAATGGCATTGTTGGTCAAATGTATTATGTTTCAATTAAAGCTACTAATGGCGCTGATTTGGTGGCGCAAATAAGCTCAGATGGTCAAAAATACATCGATGATTTGTCAGTTGATAATGCAATATTGGAAACAATTAAACTCTATCCAAATCCATTTACAAATGAATTGCATATTGAAGGAATACAGGAAAATTCCACTATTGAATTAATCGATATGAATGGTAAAGTTGTTTTTAAAATAGAATCAGCTAAAGAAAAAGAATTGCTTTATTTAGATCGAATTTATTCAGGAGTTTATTCTTTAAAAATATCCAATCAGAAACAAGTGACTATTAAAAAAGTAGTGAAATCATAAAATTTATTGAATACCCCTATTTTTTAGGGGGTTATTTTCATAAAAATACAACTTTTACTATATTTTGATAAAAAATAGGGGGTGTATTGAAAAAAATACAAATTTTTTATTGTGAAAAAATGTTTTTATATATTTTTGCAAAAAAAATAGTATGGCATCAAAAAGAAATCAAGCGAATTTAGAGGTAGCAAAAAGAGCTCCAAAACCAATTGT
This sequence comes from Crocinitomicaceae bacterium, assembly GCA_023957475.1. GTDB lineage: Bacteria > Bacteroidota > Bacteroidia > Flavobacteriales_D > Crocinitomicaceae > Taishania. The sequence goes on from JAMLHA010000001.1 coordinate 447,294, forward strand.
ATATGAAGGTAAAATTTCAGATATATTTGGAGAAAATGTGTTTCATCAAGAAGTGATGAGAGAATACTTACCAAGCGATGCTTATAAACAAGTATTGGAAACAATAGAAACAGGTACTCGCTTGGATAGAAAGGTAGCAGATCAGGTTGCTTCAGCAATGAAAGACTGGGCGTTAACAAAAGGAGCAACGCATTACACGCATTGGTTTCAGCCGTTAACAGGGTCAACCGCAGAAAAGCACGATGCTTTCTTTAAACCAATCGGACCAGGAAAAGCAATTGAACGTTTTGATGGTGATTTATTGGTGCAACAAGAGCCAGATGCTTCTTCATTCCCAAATGGAGGTATTCGAAATACATTTGAAGCAAGAGGTTATACCGCTTGGGACCCTTCTTCGCCAGCATTTGTTATTGGAAAAACATTGTGTATTCCTTGTGTGTTTATTTCATACACAGGAGAATCATTGGACTTTAAAATGCCTCTTTTAAAAGCTTTAAATGCTGTGGAAAAAGCTGCTGTAGAAGTGTGTCAGTATTTTGATAAAAATGTAACAAAAGTCAATGCTACTTTGGGGTGGGAACAAGAGTATTTCTTAATTGACCAAGCGTATTTTAATGCACGTCCGGATATCATGATGACCGGTAGAGCATTGTTTGGACAAATTTCAGCAAAAAGTCAGCAATTGGATGACCATTATTTTGGTACAATACCATCAAGAGTAACTTCATTTATGCGTGAATTTGAAACAGAATCAATCAAATTAGGAATACCAGTTACAACACGTCACAATGAAGTGGCACCCAATCAATTTGAATGTGCGCCAATTTTTGAAGAGTGTAATTTAGCCAATGACCACAATCAATTGTTGATGGATTTAATGGGTAAAATTGCCATTAAACATGATTTCAGAGTGTTGTTTCATGAAAAACCGTTTGCAGGGGTAAATGGTTCGGGGAAACATAATAATTGGTCGTTGGGAACAAATACTGGAGTTAACCTTTTGGCGCCAGGAAAAAACCCTAAATCCAACTTGCAATTCTTAACATTCTTCGTAAATACGATAAAAGCGATACATGATAACGCCGATTTGTTAAGAGCAAGCATCGCTTCGTCAACCAATGATTATCGTTTGGGAGCAAATGAAGCACCACCGGCCATTATTTCTATGTTTATCGGTACTTATATGAGTAACTTGTTGGATGATTTGGAAAAGAACATCAAGGCAGGTAAAATGACACCAGAAGATAAAACTGAATTAAAATTAAACATCGGTAAAATTCCTCAAATTTTATTGGATAATACAGATAGAAACAGAACTTCTCCAATAGCTTTTACAGGAAATAAATTTGAAATTAGAGGTGTTGGTTCTTCTGCAAACTGTGGATACGCAATGTTTGTAATGAATACCATCATGGCAAAACAGTTAAAAGAGTTTAAGAAGGCAGTTGACAAGCGTATTGATAAAGGAGATGGAAAAGATGAAGCCATTTTGAAAGAACTTCAAAAATTGATCAAAGAATCAAAGAAAATTCGTTTTGAGGGCAATGGATATGGTGAAGCATGGGTGAAGGAGGCAGCAAAAAGAGGATTGTCGAATCATAAAGATACACCAAGAGCACTAGAAGTTTGGGGTGAAAAATGGGTAAGTGATTTGTTTGAGGAAATGGAAGTGCTTTCTCGACGAGAATTGTTGGCACGTCAAGAAAATGAATTTGAGAATTATGTTATGAAGGTTCAAATTGAATCACGTATCATGAATGAAATTTCTCAGAATCAAATTTTACCAGCTACCATTGAATACCAAAACAAGTTGTTGCACAATGTGAAAGAATTGAAAACATTGTTGGGTGATAAAGCAGGTAAAGCAGCATCCGAATCGCAATTAAAAATTATAGATAAAATTGCATTCCATTTGAATAACTTAATAGCAATCAACTACGAAATGCTTGAAGCACGAAAAGTAGCTAATAAAATTGAGGATTATCACAAACGTGCCTTTGCATATTGTGATACGGTTAAAATTCATTTCGATAAAATTCGTTACCATGCTGATAAGTTAGAATGGTTGGTTGAAGATGAATTGTGGCCATTGCCAAAATTTAGCGAAATACTGTTTACGAAATAAGTTGAAATCAAGTTTATAGAAACAAAAAAACCGACTCGAAAGAGTCGGTTTTTTTACGAGTATTTTTTTTAAATAAATACAGTAGCTGTTGATGTTACTTCTTGATCAACTTTGATAACACCCTTACCAGTATTTCCTTGATAAGTAGCTTCAATATTTGCTACAACTACACCAGCTTGTCCCAATTGATAAATTTCATTGAAATTAAAACTTGCTACTCCTTCTGAGTTCGTTGTTGTTTCAAATTCCCACAATAACGTTCCTTGTTGAGTTGGAACAGGGAATAAACGCACTTTAGCACCGCTAACATAAGCACCTGCAGAGTTTTTTACTGTTATTTCTGCAATTGTATCTTTTTTCTTTCTACAGCTAATACTTGTTAATGAAATGAATAAAATCATTAAACTGAAAATGCCTGCTTTTTTAATTGTATTTTTCATAACCTTTGTTTTAAGTTAAGTTATTCTGCGAATATAGTTTCTACTGCTGTTGTATGAATACGTGTACGTATCTTACCAATTCCTTCTTTACCAGATTTTCTGCAAATAACGGTAAAAGTAGCTACACTGATTTTTGCTCCAGCTTGATCATAATAATCTTTTAAGTTAAATTCAGCAAAACCTGAGCTATTTGTCATAACAGTATCTACATATTCAATGCTTGATTCGTTCTTGTCAACGTCGGCAATTAATACAACACGTGCTTCTTGCAATAATTCGTTACTGTTTGAACGAACAAATATTTTTGCAATTGTTGGACTTTTATCCTTGCAAGATTGAAACAAAACTACTGATAGTAAGATAGTTAATGCAGTAAATATACGTTTTAAAGTTTTCATTCTATTATAATCAAGTGCATAAAGTTAAACTAAATTTTGTATTTGACGCAATTCTTGAACAGATATTTCGTAATTTCGTATTCAAAATATGTCATCTTAATTAACTGCAATTTTAAATAAAAGTTACATATTTTTAGAATGTTTTGAAAATTTAATGCATTTGAATGAGCAAATGCCATTTATGAATGAATATGAGAGAAAAGTTAGATAAAATTTGGGATGATATTTCTTCTTACATTGTAGCGAATCCACAAGAATTGGAAGCTTTTAGAATTAAATACTTAGGTTCTAAAGGTCTTTTAAAGGAATTGTTTACTGAGTTGAAGAGTGTTCCAAATGAGCAGAAAAGGGATGTGGGACAATTGTTGAACAACTTGAGAATTAAAACGGAAGGGTTGTTTCACGAGTTGAAAGAAAAACTTTCTTCTACAGTAACAGATGAAGGAACAGTAGATTATTATCGACCAGGAAATGAGGAGCCAATCGGAGCTCGACATCCTTTGTCAATGGTAAGAAGTGAAATTATTGAAATTTTTTCAAGAATTGGTTATACTGTTTCAGAAGGGCCTGAAATTGAAGACGATTGGCACAATTTTTCAGCATTAAATTTCCCACCAGAACATCCGGCAAGAGATATGCAGGATACTTTTTTTGTGGAAAAAGGTGAAAAAGAAATGGCTTTGCGTACACATACCAGTTCTGTTCAAGTGCGTGTAATGGAAAATTCGCAACCACCGATTCGAACAATTTCTCCAGGTAGAGTTTATCGAAATGAAGCTATTTCTGCGCGTGCACATTGTTTCTTTCATCAAGTGGAAGGTTTGTACATTGATAAAAATGTTTCATTTGCCGATTTAAAGCAAACATTGTTATACTTTGCTAAGGAGTTGTTTGGTGAAAAAGCAACAATCCGAATGCGCCCTTCTTATTTTCCTTTTACAGAACCAAGTGCAGAGGTTGATGTGTCATGTACCATTTGTAATTCAAAAGGATGTAACGTTTGTAAACACACTGGTTGGTTAGAGATTTTGGGTTGTGGTATGGTTGATCCAAATGTCTTAGAAGCTTCTGGAATAGATTCCAAAACATATTCAGGTTTTGCTTTTGGTATGGGGATTGAACGCATAGCTCAATTGAAATATAAAGTAAATGATTTGAGATTGTATTCTGAAAATGATGTACGATTCTTGAATCAATTTACTTCAGAAATATAATTTTATGGGACTGTTTACCAACTCAACTGATCAGAAAAATGAATTTTCTTGGATCAAATTAGAAAATGAAGAACAATTAAAAATCGCTATGGAAAGCGATGAAGCGTTATTCATTTTTAAGCACAGTACAAGGTGCCCGATTTCAGTTATGGCAAAATCACGGTTCGAAAGGGAATGGACAACACCCGATTTTCCTTTGCAACTGCTGTATCTTGATTTGTTAAATTACAGAGATTTGTCCAACAAAGTAGCTGAGTTGACTGGAGTTGTGCATGAATCACCTCAATTGATTGTTGTGAAAAACAAACAAGTCCTTTATGTAGAAAGTCACAATGGGATTTCTGCTCAACAGAGTATTCAAAAAGCAATTAATTAAAAAAATCATGAAGAAATACCACTTATTGATTGTTTCGTTACTAATTGTCCTCGTTTCTTGTAAAGATGAAAGCACAGAACTAGCCCAATTTACGTTTCAAGATAATTTAGCAGTAAAATACAAAGAAGAAGTTACAATAGAAATTCAACCAATTGTAAGTGATTTAAAAGAAATTCGCTTGGAAATTGGCAATGAAGTTGTAAAAACATGGAACAGTTTTGGTTCCGAAAATTTGAAATTTACCATTGATTCCAAAGCTTTGGGAATAGGAGCAAAAGACCTGCTTTTAGTGGCGAAAGATAAAAGTGGTAATTCTTTTGAAGACAAACGAATCATAAGGGTGGTTTCTGATATTCAACCCAAATTGATTGATTTTGAAATTGTAGGCACATTACCTCATAATATATCAAATTTTACTCAAGGTCTTGAATTTAGTGGCGATCAACTATATGAAGGAACGGGTCAACAAGGAGAAAGTAAACTAGCTAAAATTGATTTGAGAACTGGAAATGACATCTTAAAGGTTGGATTAGATGGTAACCATTTTGGAGAAGGAATTACAATTGTTGGAGATACTGTTTATCAATTAACATGGACTTCTGGAAAATGTTTTTTGTACAATAAAAATACACTTGAAATTTTACCAAAAGAACATTTGTACAAAGGCGAGGGTTGGGGAATTTGTAATGATGGAAAATATTTGATTGTATCGGACGGTTCGGAACGTTTAACATATAGGAATAAACACGATTTCTCAATTGTAAAGACCATTGAAGTTTATACGCATGAACAACCCGTTATTCGTTTAAATGAACTGGAGTACATCAATGGCTATATTTTTGCGAATATATGGATGACAAGCAATGTTGCAATCATTGAGCCAGAAACTGGTAGAGTAGTAGGAGTGTTGAATTGTGCAAATCTTGTTTCTCAAGGTAGAGGAAGTGCTGGAGATGTGTTGAATGGTATTGCATATAACAAAAACGAAGATTTAATCTATCTCACAGGTAAATATTGGACTAAGACATTCAAAATAAAATTAAAACAAAATTTAGCAGATTTTTTAGTTTCTAACTAAAATTATTAGTACTTTTGGTAGAATTAAAATTAAATTAAATCTTATGAAAAAATTAATACTTGCTTTTTCAGCATTTTTAGCATTTCAAGTTGGAGCACAAATTGAAGCTATTAACTGTTCTGGAAACCGTTACCATCAAATGATTTTTACGAATGTAACTAAAACAGCAGCCGTAAAATATGGGGCAAATTTCAAACAAAACGGGACAACAAACGAAGATTTGTATTTAGATATCTACACGCCAGATGGGGATGCAGATACAGACCGTCCACTTGTTATTTTAGCACATGGAGGTTCATTCATTAGTGGGAATAGAAGTGATTTGCAAGTGCAATGTGAAATTCTTGCAAGAATGGGGTATGTGGCAGTTTCTATGAGTTATAGATTATTAACCATTGATTTGCAGGTGCTTGGCAACAAGGAAATGGAGTTTAAAAAAGAAGTAATTAGAGCTATTCACGATATGAGAGCGGCTATTCGTTTCTTTAGAAAATCTGCTGAAAATGGAAATCCTTATGGAATTAATAAAGACTTGATTATTGTAGGAGGATATTCAGCTGGAGCCATTTTAGCAGACCATGTTGCGTATTTGGATAAAGTAAGCAAAGTTCCATCTGATTTGACTGCATATATGACAGCACAAGGTGGTTTGGAAGGGAATTCTGGTAACCCAGGATATAGCAGTGTCCCTCAATTAGTATTGAGCTGGTGTGGTGCCATTATGGATACAACTTGGATGGAACCAGGAGCACAGCCTTATGCAGGAATGCATAATCAAGGAGACAATGTTGTACCTAACTTGTCTGGTTACCCTAATCCAGGTTTTGAAATTCAAGTAAACCTACAAGGGGATTCTTTAATGTATAAAAGAGCTCAAAATATCAATATTCCTTCAGTGTATAAAATGCATCCAGGAAGTGCTCATTGTGATTTCCCTGCTGGAGCAAATGATTTATTTATAGATTTCTTACACGATCAATTGTGTGTTCAAGGATTGTCATTAAAACAACATCCAGAAACAGTATTGTTCTCCATTTATCCAAATCCAGCTGAAACAGCATTCTATATTGATGTGCCTTCAAATACATGGGATTGGGAAGTTTCTATTGTAAACATGTTGGGACAAACAATTCACAACGAAACAATCAACAACGGTCAAACAAGGATTGAAGTGAATTCATCTACTTTCAGACCAGGTATTTATTTTGTAAATATGACTTCTAATGATGGTAAAAAAGCATCTAAGAAAGTTGTGATTAAATAAGACGTTTAATTTTTTACTGTAAAATGGTTGTTTCATCTACGAAACAACCATTTTTTTATTTCTAAAAATCGATGAAATAAACTACCTTTGTATAAATTTTAATTTATGATTCAACGTATTCAAACAGTTTATCTATTAGGCGCAATTGGTATGCTTGTTTTAGCAAGCTTTGTAGGTGATTTATTTTATTATGTAACCGATGAAGCAATTTTTAATTTTAATGGATTTGGAATTAGTAAGTTATCGTTAGACAATAAAGAGTTGATTACATATGCGACTATGCCTTTTTGCGTGATTACACTTGTATTGGCTGCTTTTGCATTATTTGTTATGCTGAGTTATAAGAAGCTAAACAAACAATTTGCCTATTCCAAAATATTATGGGGATTGTATTTGTTAACGATTATAGGAGTTGTAGTGTGGAATTATTTAATTGCCCCTAATCAACTATCTGGAAAAGTGATACAAAACAATTATGGATCAGCATTTTATTTCTTAGTGATAGGATTGCCGCTTGTTCACTTAGCATTTATGGGAATAGGAAAAGATAAAAAAACAATAGATTCATTGAATAGATTGCGTTAATATACTCCTTTGATGAATTACCTTTCAGTAGAAAATATCACCAAAACATTTGGTGATCGCACCATTTTTGAGGATATTACTTTTGGTGTAGATCAAGGACAAAAAGTAGCTATTGTTGCTAAAAATGGTTCTGGAAAAACAACACTTTTGCGTTGTTTAACTGAGAAAGAAACGGTTGATAATGGCTTAATCGTCTTTCGAAATGATATTCGCATCGCTTTTATGGAGCAGAGCGAAGAATTGAATGAGGAACACTCCATTTTAGAAGAAGTTTTTTCTCATGATTTACCTGAATTATTAGCCGTAAAAGCATACAATCAAGCTATGCTGAATAAGGATGATATTGCTATTCAAGCTGCTTTTGAAAAATTGTCTGAATTAAATGCTTGGGATATTGAAGTACGAGTAGAACAGATTCTATCCGTACTCAAATTGGATGATACCAAGTTGAAAATTAAAAATTTATCGGGTGGACAGAAAAAAAGAGTTGCTTTAGCCAAAGTATTAATTGCTGAACCTGATTTTTTAATTTTAGACGAGCCTACCAATCACTTGGATTTAGATATGATAGAATGGTTGGAAGAGTACCTTTCTAAGTCTAAATCAACTATTTTGATGGTGACACACGACCGTTACTTTTTAGAAGTTGTTTGCGATACAATTTTAGAATTAGACAATAAAACACTCTTTCGTTACAAAGGTAATTTTTCTTATTTTTTGGAAAAAAAGGCGGAACGAGAAGAACAACTTGAAGCAACAATTGAAAAAGCCAGAAATCAATTTAGAAAAGAGTTGGATTGGATACGACGTCAACCAAAAGCAAGAGGTACAAAGCAAAAAGCTCGTATTGATGCTTTTCATGATACCAAAAAAGTAGCTCACCAACGCATTGATAAGGACGAAATTGATATTCCTGTAAAGATGGAGCGACTTGGAACTAAAATTTTAGAGTTGCACCACATTGGAAAAGCATTTGGAGAGAAGAAAATTTTGAATGATTTTTCCTATACGTTCAAACGACAAGAGCGTGTGGGAATAGTTGGTAATAACGGCACAGGAAAATCTACATTCCTAAACATGATTCTTGAAAAAGAATCAGTTGATAAAGGGAAAGTTGTTGTTGGAGAAACGGTTGTGTTTGGCTATTACAACCAAGAGTTATTAAAAGCGGAAGATGATAAAAAAGTGATAGATGTAATTCGCGATGTTGCCGAGTACATTCCACTTGAAAAAGGTCGCCAACTTTCTGCTGCTCAATTTCTAGAAAAATTTTTATTTCCACGATCGATGCATTATAATTTTGTGCATAAATTGAGTGGTGGAGAGAAACGTCGTCTGAAATTGATGACAGTTTTAATGAAAAACCCTAATTTCCTGATATTGGATGAACCAACCAATGATTTGGACATTTTTGTGATGGGAGTTTTGGAAGAATATTTACGTTCCTTTGAAGGCTGCTTGATTGTTGTTTCGCACGACCGTTATTTTATGGATAAAATGGTGGATCACCTTTTTGTATTTGAGGGAGAAGGTAATGTAAAAGACATCATAGGTAATTATTCAGAATACCGTCAGCAACAAAAGAAACAAGTCAGTGAGGAACGCAAAGAAAAAGTGGCAGAACAACAATTAGATGTAAAAGAAACAATTGTTGTTGAAGAACCAAAAGAAAAGCGAAAGTTATCTTACAAAGAGCAAAAAGAATACGAAACTCTTGAATCTGAAATAGAAAACTTGGAGCATAAAAAGGAAGAATTAACAGCCGTTTTGTCTTCTGCAGATAGCACAAATGAAGCATTAATGAAAGCAGGGGAGGAGTTAACCGAAGTGGTAACAGCTATCGATGAAAAAACATTTCGTTGGTTGGAATTATCAGAGTTTGTTTAGATAACCAGATGATATAAAATATTCACAACTTAATCCCCAATACACAGACATCATCCAACTGTTCATTTTCTCCTTTCCAATCGTTGAAATGTTTTTGCAGCATTTGTTCTTGGGCTGTTATCTCGCTAGAACTTATTTCCATCAAATAGGCGTAAAAATTGGTTAGTTTCAACTTTTTCCCTTGTTCACCTCCAAATTGATCGGCGTAACCATCACTGAAAGCATACAAAACATCACCCTTTTGGTAAGGTAGTTCATAGGTATTGAATGAATTGGTGATGTCACTTTTTCCTACAGGCATTTTGTCACATGAGAGTTTTATAAGTTCTTCTCCTCTCACAATAATAGGTGCATTTTGAGATGCAGCGTAATAAATTTGGTTTGTTGATTTATTAAAACAAAACAATATACCATCCATACCATCTCGTGCTCCATCATGTGAAATTGAATTCACCAATCGTTCTCGAACATGATTGAATACCTCTCCGGGTTTTTCTAACTTCAACTGATTGATCGCTTCACTTAGGAAAGTAATGTTTAATGCGCTCATAAAAGCGCCAGGTACACCATGCCCAGTACTGTCACAAATAGCTAAGTAATAATTATCTCCTTCTTTTGTTGCCCAATAAAAATCACCAGAAACAATGTCTTTTGGTTGGAAAAAAATAAAAGCAGTTGAAAAATACTGGCGCAATATACTTTTTTGAATCAGAAGAGTTTCTTGTATTCGCTTTGCATAGTGTATGGAGCCGATAATCTCCGTTTGTTTTACTTCTACCAATGATTTTTGACGTTCGATCTCTTCATTTTTTTGATTTAATAAAACATTTGCTTTTCGCCTTTCTAAATTTGATTTAATCGTAAACAAAAGTAAAATACCAACCAGCGCCCCTATGAGCAACAGACCAATAATTAATAGTTGTTGTTGGTTGTTTTGTGCTTGAATTTTTTCATTTTTTTGCTTTGTAATTTCTAGAGCTTGTTCTTTTTTATCCAATTCATTTAATGAATTTAAAGTTGCAATTTGTAAGTTCAATGTTTCAATATTGTCTTTTTCTTTCAAAGAATCAGCTTCTTCTGTGTAATACAATGCTTTTTCAAATTGTTTTGCCGCTTTGTAGGCGACTGCTAGAGTTTTTGCTGCTTGAATATAAAAGGTGCCTTCATTGATTAATTGGGCGATTTGATAAGCTTTCTGAGCACTTTTAATACCATCATCAAATCGAGACATCAAGATAAAAATATCAGCTTTTGTATTTAATACATCAAAGTACGAAATTAAATCAGCTGTTGTGTCAATGTGTTGTAAAGATTTATCTATACTTTTAGTTGCTTCATTCAATGAATTAATATCTCTCAAAAACCGTGCATTTGCGACATAATACAATTTATATACTTCATTATCATTTAGCCTTTGAGCAAATGCTCTGTATTCTTCTAAAGTTTTTGCCGCATTCTTAAAATCCTTTAATTCTTTATAGTCTATAATTAAGTTAAAATAAATAGTATTTAACAAGCGAATGTCTTTGTGATTTTTAAGTAACTCAACAGCCAATAAACCGTCTTTGAGTGCTTCTTTATACATGCCTCTTTCATGGTAAATTGTTGCAATATTGGAATAGATTGAAGCTTGTTGTAATTCATTTTGCTGACGTTGTGCTATCTTCAATGCTTCTCTATAATTTTGAATAGATTGATCCAGTAATCCAGCTTGTTTATAGGCTGCACCGATATTTGAATAAACCATAGATGCCTGAGTGAAATTGGGATGATTTTTCACAATTTCAATGGCCATTTGGTGTTTTTTTATTGATTCAGCATATTTCCCCATTTCATGATAAATAGTTCCTATATTGGAATATACACCGATTAATCGTTCTAATTGATTGTTTTCTTTTCTGTATTTTTCAATTTGAGTGTATATAGATAGCGCTTTTTCGTATTTTGCTTGTGTTCGATAATAGATAGCAATCGTACTCAAGGCATCCATTTCGCCATATTTGTAATTGATTTTTTTTGAAAAATTAAGTCCTTTTGTTGCGTATTTATAAGCTGAATCTAATGAATAATCCAAATATGCCCACGCTATTTCGTTGTATTGATAAGCACGCATGGTATCTGATTTTACCGGTTTTTCTAACGCTATTTTAAAACTATCGATGTAGTCTGTTTGTGCGAATAAACAGAAAGGCATTGCTATCAGACTTAAAATCAGATGTTTCATAGAGCTAAAATAAAAAAAAATAGTTTCATACACGAATTCTTGCACAACTATCCGAAACTTTTTTAAAATGAAATAAGAAAAGGAAATGTCTAGGATTGCTCACTTCATTTTGACAAACTTGTTTGGAGAAATCCCTTTTAAAGAACACAATTGGTATATTAACGACTATTCACAAAAGCTATTTAATATGATTTATACTTGTTCTTTTTTAACAAATTGTTAGATAGTTTAAAAATAAACTGCCTTTTGTTAACGTAATGATGGTTACTGTAACCTGTGTTGCGTAATTTTTTGTTTTATAATCAACAAGTCAACAAATCATCTAGTCATCCAGCCATCCAGTCCTCAAAAAAGAAAAGCTGCCCATAAATGAACAGCTTTTCAATCAAATTTTTTTAATCCTATTTATTCAACATTACAGGCATTACAAGCATCAAGATGTCTTCATCTGGATTCGTGTTCTCTGCCGGCATTAAAAGTCCTGCACGACTAGGTACTGACATTTCCAATTTTACTTCTTTTGTGTCGATGTTGTTCAACATTTCAAGTAAAAATCTAGAGTTGAATGCTATTTCCATGTCTTCACCGTTGTAATTACATGTCAAACGTTCATTTGCTTCGTTAGAGAAATCCAAATCTTCTGCAAAAAGCGTTAATTCAGAACCAACTATTTTCAACTTAATTTGGTGAGTTGTTTTATTTGCAAAAATAGAAACACGTTTGATTGAACCTAAGAATTGATTTCGATCAACGATTAATACATTCGGGTTTTCTTTTGGAATAACCGCTTCGTAATTGGGGTATTTACCATCAATCAAGCGACAAACCAACACCGTGTCTCCAAATGTAAACACTGCGTTTGAATCATTATATTCTATAAGTACCTCAACATCGTTTGAAATGTTGGATTTAATCAAATTTAATGGCTTCTTAGGTAAAATAAAAGAAGCTGTTGAATCTGCTGTTGAATCTGTTCTGCGGTAACGTACTAATTTGTGAGCATCCGTTGCAACGAAAATAATATCTTGAGGAGTAAATTGGCAAAATACACCGCTCATGACTGGTCTTAAATCATCATTTCCAGCAGCAAACAATGTTTTGTTGATTGCAGAACTAATGATCTCTCCAGAAACTTTTACAGAACTACTGTTTTCAATCGTTGGAATTTTTGGAAATTCATCACCATTGTAACCAACCATTTTTGATTTACCATTGTCGTAGCTGATTTCAACGCTAAATATTGACATATCAACTGAAAATGTGCATGGTTGATCTGGTAAGTTTTTCAATACATCCAATAATAATTTTGCAGGAATGGCAATTTTACCCACTTCATTTGCCTCAACTTCCAATGAAGTTTGCATCGTAGTTTCTAGATCAGATGCTGAAATGGTTAATAAACTATCTTCAATTTCAAATAAGATATTATCGAGTATTGGTAATGTGTTACTAGTACTCAAAACTCCAGATATACTCTGTAAATGTCTTAATAGTGTTGTACTTGATATTATAAAGTTCATATTGTTTTATAAAAAGTTGTTCAAAACTATAAAATCATCTTTTAAAAAAAAACTAGATTTAAAGTTTATTTCTTTTAGTTATCAACAAATTGTTAAATCAATCCTTTTTGTATTGATCGGGTGATTTAACTTCGTAATTGTTCAAATTTAATGATTTTAAATCTAATGGAAAGTATAAATGCCCCATCGTGAGTGGATCGAATACAAAATATTGACATTTAACCAGCTCTCCTGTTGGTAGTTCGCCCCAAAAACGGTCAATTTCATAAGAAACAGGAAGTCCAAATTCATTTATTTTAGGTTCTTCAGCTTGAATTCTAAACATTCTCATCGTAGATGATTTGCCATTTGTTTGGTCAATTTTTAGAATGCAGAAAGGAGAAGATTTTTTAACGCTATCCACTTGTTTGTCGTTCAAAATGTAATTTGGCATCTCAAAATGAACTTTCTTAAACTTGTTTAAATACAACATTACATATTGTGTATCCACAGCTGCTAATGGAATGTTTTGTTGTTTCACAGTAAAGCGTTTGTTGCCAAAATTTTCAACAGAAAAACTTCTTGCTGGCTCCAATGGATAGGTTACTTCTACTTTTTTGATTTCATCAGGTTGTATAGAAAAAATCTGAGAACAACGCCATTTTAATGGATCGGCATAAAAGCGTGGATCAATGATGCCATACATGCCTTTAATGGACATAATAACAGGTTTATCAGACATTCCCAATTCTTTTGAATCCAATAGCATGATTTGTCCAAGATGGTCTTTGGAAGCTGGACCCAAATACCATGTTTTGCTCCAAGAACCGTTGATGTAGTATTCTACTTTTGTATGTTGTGTCAACATCATTTTTTTTGTTGTTTCAACACCTCCATCTGTTAAATATCCTTTGAATTCAATTTTTTTGCAGGCATCAAGAATGTAAAAAACACCTTCTTGTTGCACACAATTTCCATCTTTGTCTGTCCATTCTTTAGCTCCTTTTGGTAAACGCAAATCCATTGTTCTACCAAAATTATCAGTAATGACAATGCGGTCAATTTTTTCCACATCATTGATTGCAAATTCAATTAATTCAGATTCAACTGATGAACCAGAATTATTGATAACTCTAATACCAAAGTAAATAAGCAAACCTACACTAAGTGCTGATACAATTAAGATGATTAATTTTTTCATTCGATTGTTTATTTATTTTTTTGTTGAATATTTTCTTTTTCTAATATAACCAAATACAAAGGCTAAGATAATTAAAAGTGAGGAAGGCAACAACAGATTAATCATTTTGTAAAAACCTGCATTTTGTTGAACTTTTGCATTGTCAATCTCGTGGATGTCTATTTGTCGGCTTCGAATATCTAAAATTGAATTATCACCCATCAAATAATCTACTGAATTTTGGAAAAACTCTCGGTTACCAAATAATAGTTGAATGTTTAAACGAAACAATTCTTCATCCATACGCAAATCTGGGAAGTCAATGGGTTTGTACATGGTTTGACCAGTCATGTTGTTGATAGTAGAGTCGTATCTATTTTCAATGAAACGACCATTACCAACCAAAAGAACTTTACTTTCTTGTTTGCTTTCGGTTATAAACTGTGCATCTTGATTTTTTGTGTATTCATCTACAATCCGTGTTTTAAAATAAGATTGAAACATCCCTTCTGACAACCCCGCTAAACATTTTTTGTTGGATTCCAACGAAGGGTTATCTGTTAAAATAGGATTGTTTCCATAATTCAATGGCAAACCGAGGTTGACCATCGGTGCTAATCCTGTAACCGTCGAATTTGTAGAAGATGTCAAAATTGGTGTCAGTACCGTATTTACTGAATTGACAAATTGAACTTCACTGGTGTATTTTAATGAGACAGGCTCCAAATTTCTTGAAATTGGGTGTGCTGTTGGTGTTGCCAAAACATGAAAAAACCAAGGAATTACAGGTCGATTAGCAAAAGGAACTCCCTTAGGTGCACATCGGGCATCTAACACATAATTTTCATTCAATTTTAAACCATAATCAAACAAAAGATCTTCTAAACCGGTTTTAATTCGTGTGGTATGTGTCATTCCTTTTAGATTCAACGTGTCTTCATTGATGGATAAAGCATCTAAAAAACACATTAATCGCCCACCTTTCATTAAAAATTGGTCGATGACAAATAAATCTTTTACATCAAATTTTTGACGCGGATTGGCAATGATTAATCCTTGGTAATCGTCCAAAGCATTTAGTTGACCGTCAATGGTTACATCTTCTACTTTGTAATAAGGCGTAATAAGCGCTCTTGCACGTTGTGTTTGTGCAAAAGTTAATTCACCATGCCCCTGTAAGAAACCAATTCGTTGTTTTTGTGTTTGAACCGAACGTCGGATCGAACTTGTTAGTATGTATTCTAAATTATTAATTGCATTGTTGATTGATTGAGAAATCCCCTCCAATTGGTTGGGTTTACCAGCAGGTGTACCGGGTAAAAACTGAATGACATTTACGTCTGTTCCTTCGTAGTTGATAATTGCGCCCGGCCAAAGTAAAATCTGACTTTGTGCGCCATCTTTTTGGTAAATCAAATTGAGGGGTAAAATACCTTTTCCTTGATTGTAAAGTTGGTCTTTTAATTCTTTTTGTTCTTCCTCTGTTCCTTGATTGGGGTCGATGAATTTATATTCAATGCGTGTTCCTGCGTATTGTTTAAACTCGTTTAACTTATCTTGAATGGCATTGCGGAAGTTTTTAATTTCAGCAGGCATCGTACCTTCTAAATAAATACGTATGGTCATTCTATTCTTAATCGCATTTTCATCTTCCAACATTTTGATTGTACCACTGGAAAGTGAATAACGTTGATCTGCTGTCATGTCAATGCGTTTGTATAGAAAAGCACTGATGACATTAATGGTAACGATACCAACCAATACGATTAGTAATAACGACCAATTAAAAATTCCTTTATATGTTTTCTTTTCGCTCATATCTAAAGAGAAAATTATCGTTTTAATGTTTTAATAACGGTCAATGACGAGAAGATAAAAAACACAATCAATGATAAAAAGTAAATAATATCACTCGTATCTATCACTCCTTTTCGAATGGAATCGTAATGTTTTACCATTCCAAAGTATTGAAGCACCACATCAAATTTCCCCATGACATTGAATGCTCCCAATCGGTTTAAACCATCAAAGAATAACCAACATAAAAACATTGAAATAATAAACGCAACAATTTGACTATTTGTCAATGAAGATGAAAAAATACCAATGGCAACAAATACAGCACCTAATAAAATCAAGCCGATATAAGAGGTAATGGTTGCGCCATGATCAAATTTTTCAGGTTCCAATGAAAGATTGTACATGGAAAAGTAATAGACGATAGTTGGTATCAATGCAATAACGAGGAGTGTAACTCCTGCAAAATATTTTGCCAAGATGATTTTCAAATCGCTTATTGGGCGTGTGAATAGTAGTTCAATCGTGCCTGTTCTTCTTTCTTCTGCAATACTTCTCATAGTGAGCGCAGGTATTAGAATGAAAAATAAGATTGGGGCTAAGTTGAAGAAAGGAATAAGGTCAGCTTCAGCACCTTCCAACAAATTTGTTCCACCTGGAATCACCCAATGGAAGATTCCCGTTGCAACTAAAAAAATAAACACAAAGATAAATCCGATGATGGAGCTTAAAAAGCTTCGAATTTCTTTAAAATAGAGTGCTCTCATTGATTTATTATAATATCAGACATCAAAAATAAGATTTCTCTTTGATATGGGCGCATTCTTGAAATAGAAACTATTTACAATTGATTGTTTGTTTATTAATCTGTTGGATTTATTTATTGATTAGCAGTTAGTTAACTATGTATTGGATAGAATTACTTAAAAATTGTTAAACCTTTCAAAGATTGATTTGTATCTTCGCATTATGAAGAAGATACTTATCAAAAATATCAAAGGATTGATTCAGGTTGGCGAGGATATTCCTACCGTTATTAAAGGGAAAAGCATGAATCAGTTGCCTATTATTGAAGATGCTTTTTTGGCAATTGAACACGGCGAAGTTGTTGCTTATGGTCCGATGGAAGAATGGCATGGAATAACGGATTGGAGGGATTTGGAAGTGATTGATGCAACCGATAAGTATGTAATGCCAGCCTTTGTTGATGCACATACACATACTGTTTTTGCAAAAAGTAGGGAAGAGGAGTTTGTGGACAGAATCAATGGTTTAAGTTATGAAGAAATAGCTTTGAAAGGCGGTGGAATTTTAAATTCTGCTCGTCGATTGGGTGAAATGACTGAAGATGAGTTGTATGAAAATGCAAAACAGCGTATCGAAAGAATGATTTCTTATGGAACAGGTGCGTTGGAAATAAAATCGGGTTATGGTTTGTCGGTAGATAACGAATTGAAAATGTTGCGTGTTATCAAGCGATTAAAAGAATCAATGCCTATTGTTATTAAAGCTACTTTTTTAGGCGCTCATGCTTTTCCAAAAGAGTTTAAAGAAAATCATCAAGGATATATTGATTTAATTATCAATGAAATGTTGCCTAAGATTGAAGCAGAAGGTTTGGCTGATTACATAGATGTTTTTTGTGAACGCAATTATTTTTCTGTTGAACAAATGGAACAAATTTTGATTGCAGGACAAAAATATGGTTTAAAACCAAAGGTTCATGTCAATCAATTTTCAATTTTGGGCGGTATTCAAAAGGCAATTGAATTACATGCTGTTTCTGTCGATCATCTCGAAGAAATTTGCCAAGAAGACATTGATGCATTGAAAAAATCAACGACCATTCCAACGATTTTACCAAGTTGCTCTCACTTTATATCTATTCCTTTTGGAAATGCTCGTTGGATGATGGAAAATGATTTACCTGTTGCTTTGGCAAGTGATTTTAATCCAGGAACAACTCCAAGTGGCAATTTAGGTTTTGTTTGGTCGCTAGCTTGTGTAAAGATGAAAATGACTCCTGAAGAGGCGTTTAATGCGTTAACGATTAATGCTGCGGCTGCGATGGAATTGAGTGAAACGCATGGGCGAATAGCGTTGGGTAGAAGATCTCCTATCGTTATTACAAAAGAACTCCCAAGTTTGGCTTATATCCCTTATGCTTTTGGGGATATGCACATTGAACGAGTGATTATTTAAGAAATACCTTGTAAAGACGATAAATAAGCATAGGTTCCTCCTTTTGCTAATAGTTCAGCGTGTGTACCTCTTTCAATGATTTCTCCTTTTGATAGTACGATAATTTCATCGGCATCAACAATGGTACTTAATCGGTGTGCAATGACAAGTGATGTGCGGTCTGTCATCAACTTATTTAAAGCTTCTTGCACCAGTTTTTCGGATTCTGTATCCAATGCGGATGTTGCTTCGTCAAGTATCAGAATGTCTGGGTTTTTGAGGACAGCTCTTGCAATACTTACACGTTGTTTCTGTCCACCAGATAATTTATTTCCACGCTCACCAATTTGTGTATCGTACCCATTTTCCAACTCCTGGATAAATTTATGGGCGTTTGCAATTTTTGCAGCTTCAATAATTTCTTCTCTTGTGGCTGTTGGTTTACCAAAAGCAATGTTTTCGGCAACTGTTCCGTTGAATAAAATAGATTCCTGACTAACAATACCAATTTTATTTCTCAATTCATTGATTTTGATAGCGCGAATATCGGTGTTGTCAATTGTAATTTCACCTTGAGTTACATCGTAAAAGCGTGGTAATAAATCAGAAATGGTTGATTTTCCACTTCCCGATTCACCTACCAATGCTATGGTTTTACCTTTAGGAATGGAAAAAGAAACATTTTTTAATACAGGTTCCTCGTTGTATGAAAAACTTACATTTTTGTAATGAATACCTTCCGATAGTTGAATCGTTTCAAGAGCATCACTGTTTTCGTGAATTTTTTCATCGGTATTTAGCACCTCATTGATTCTTTCTTGCGCAGCTTGTGCCTTGTTTAAATTGGCAATGGATGTGGCAATACCTTGAATTGGGCGTAATAATTGAGAAAACACCAAAATAAATCCAATAAATTGAGGTCCGTCAAAACCATTTGTATCGCTGTTGTCCAATATCATACTTCCACCATACCAAACAATGCCGAGCATTACAACTACTGCTAAAAACTCATTCAAAGGTGGAGATAAATCCCGTTTTCTAAATGCTTTTGTTGTTAGCTGTTGGTGACGAAGATTGGTTTTTGCAAACGAATCTTTGATGAATTTTTGTGCATTGAATGCTTTTATGATTCGAATACCGCCTAATGCTTCTTCCATTTTAGAAAATAGTACACCCAATTCGATACGCTCTTGACCAGCAGTGCGTTTTAAACTTTTCCCAATTCGCGAAATAACAAAAGCAGTAATGGGTAATAAAATAAATGAAAAGAGTGTTAATTTTGGACTCCAATAGAGCAATGCAGCAATGTTGATGATAACAGCTATAGGTTCTCTAAAAATCAATTCTAAAACAGCGATCACAGCGATTTCAATTTCGCCAACATCACTTTGAATACGTGACATTAAGTCGCCTTTTCGTTCATTGCTATAAAAAGAAAGTGGTAAAGACATGGCTTTATCAAAAAGATTTTGGCGCACATCTCTAACAACAACCATTCTCAATTGTGATTGATGCCAAATAGCAATGTAGCGGAAGACATTTTTTAAGAAAAAGGCAACTAATACCGAAAAGCAAACGAAGAGTAATGCGTTTTTGGGGTTTTCAGCCACCATACTTTGTGTGAAATAACTATAATATTCTGAAACATAATGTACCATTCCACTTATAGAACCATCGTAAATGGGTTTTTCTGGGATGCTTATTTGTTCACCATTTGTAGGGAAAATCAATTGTAAAAATGGAATGAACAACACCATTGAAATTAAATTGAATACAACAAATAAGAAGTTGAATACAATAACTAAAAGCGCTAAAGTTTTGTACTTAAATGTGTGTTTGTATATTTCTATGATACTTTTCATCGGGATAAAGTTAAACAAAATGATGAGAAGATGTTTAACGTTGAAAAATGATTTTAGTTAATTAGGTGGTTAAAAAAGAAGAATGGGAATCTTTGAGGTGCAATATTCGTACTATAAATAATAGAAGTAGAATACGATCTGTCTTATACTTTTATTCATTTGATTGAAAAATAAACTTATCTCTATATTTTAAATTCGTTTACTCTTCCATAATTTATCACTACATCTAATTTTTTTATTTATTTTAGTACACAATATCACTTTCTCTGTATGAGTACTATAAATTTTGAATCATCGCTCTATGTGCCTGTAGAGTTTGGACTTGCAAATGCGGGACAGAGATTGCTTGCCGCCATATTGGATATGTTGCTATTTATAATTTATTTCATTGTTATTCTTGCATTTTTTGGCGAATCACTTTTTTTCAATGCGTCTTCGTTTGGCGATTTTTTTTGGTTGTTTTTAGTGAAACTTCCTTGGATTTTTTACAACCCGTTTTGTGAGTATTTTATGCACGGGCAAACAATTGGAAAATACATCGTTGGTATTCGTGTGGTAACAATGAATGGAGGGCGACCAATGTTGAAAGAGGTCTTTACACGCTGGATCTTTAAAGGAGATTTTTTGTGGATCAGTGTAAATGCCATTATTCTCCTATGGTTTGGAATGGGATTAATCGCTATTCTTGTTATTAGTTTTAGTCAGTATAGTCAACGAATGGCGGATGTGTTGTCGAATACATTGGTTATCCAATCACGACCAAAAGAGCGTTTTAGCTTGAATGATTTATTAAAAATTGTAGATACAACCAATCATGAAGTAAAGTATCCTCAAGTGACTTGTTTTGCAGATGAAGATATGTTGCTAATAAAAAACACCATCAATCGATTGAGAGAATATCCCACACCAGAAGCGATACAATTTGGTCAAAAACTGTGTGATGAAACAGCAAAATTGATGGAAATACCACCTATTACTGAAAAACGAATGGAGTTTTTACAAAATGTATTGGAAGATTATGTCGTTTTGACGAGATAACGACTATTTATCTTTTATTTGATCGTTCATCTCACCTCCAATGTATGTTCCTTGAATGATTTGATCACGGAAATCCTTCAATCCACCAGGTGAGTGCGGAATTAAGATAGAAGAGTTTTTAGAATTTGCTCCAACATCTTTAATGGTATCAAAATATTGTGTCATCAATACAAATTGCATGATTTCTTCGTGGGTAACGTTGTCCATTGAACGTTTAAAGTCTTCAACAGATTCTTTGAAACCTCTAACGATTTCCAAACGTTGTTGTGCAATACCTTCACCAGACAAACGTTTTGATTCTGCCTCAGCTTCAGCTTCTTTGATGATTTTAATTTTCTTAGCTTCACCCTCTTCCAAAGCAGCTTCTTTTTCACGTTTAGCAGCATTGATACGGTTCATAGATTCTTTCACTTTCGCATCTGGGTTGATGTCTGTAATCAAGGCTTTAACAATGATGTAACCGTAATCACCCATGCTTTCAGCGATATTTTGTTGAACAGCAATCGCAATGTCTTCTTTGCGAGCAAAAACGTCGTCTAGTTCTAGTTTTGGAACTTCAGCACGTACATCATCAAACACATAAGATGCAATTTGGTTGCGTGGATTGTCTAATGAATAGTATGCTTCTCTAATTTTAGTCTTAGAAACTTGGTATTGTACAGAAACCTGTAAGTGAACAAATACATCGTCTTTTGTTTTTGTTTCAATTTCTACATCTAATTGTTGTACACGAAGATTTAGTAATCCAGCTTTTTTATCAATAAATGGAATGATGAAACCGATACCTGGATTAGCAACACGATTGAATTTTCCTAAGCGTTCAATAACAACAGCAGATTGTTCTTTAACAATGACGATGCTTTTAACAAGCAAAATAAAGAATACAAAAATCCAGAAGATGCTTCCAAATAAGCCCTCAAGTAATTCGATCGGTTGATTTTCCATAATGTGTTTATTGTATAGTTAATTTTTTCTCTAAATCCTCCAAATAAGCTCTAAATTGCTTGTCTGTTTCAGAAAGGTTAACAACTGTTCTGCAAGCATGCAATACCGTTGCGTGATCTTTCCCCCCACAGTGAGCGCCAATATTTGCCAATGATGACTTGGTCATTTTCTTTGAGAAATACATGGCTATTTGACGGGCTTGAACGACTTCTCTCTTACGTGTTTTAGATTTTAGCATTTCAATAGGCATGTCAAAATAATCACAAACAATTTTTTGAATGTATTCAATGGATACTTCTCTAGCGGTATTCTTAACGAATTTATCCACCATTTGCTTTGCCAAATCCAAGGTGATTGCTTTGCGATTCAATGAAGCTTGTGCCAACAATGTATTTAAAGCACCTTCCATTTCTCTAACATTTGTGTTGATAGAGTAAGCAAGGTATTCAACCACTTCTCTTGGTAATTCAATTCCGTTTCCATACATTTTCTTCTCAAGAATAGCAATTCTTGTTTCCAAATCTGGTGTGCTCAAATCAGCAGACAACCCCCATTTGAAACGTGAAAGCAAACGTTGTTCCATGTTTTGCATTTCCACAGGTGGTTTATCTGAAGTTAAGATAATTTGCTTGCCATTTTGGTGTAAATGATTGAATATATGGAAGAATACATCTTGTGTCTTTTCCTTTCCAGAGAAAAACTGTACATCGTCAATAATCAACACATCAATCATTTGATAGAAGTGGATAAAATCATTTGTTGTATGATTTCCTAATGCATCAATGAATTGGTGTGCAAATTTTTCTGAACCAACATAAAGCACTGTTTTATTTGGAAATTGATTTTTGATTTCAATACCAATAGCGTGTGCTAAATGCGTTTTTCCTAAACCAACTCCACCATAGATTAACAATGGGTTAAAAGCTGTGCCTCCTGGTTTGTTTGCAACAGCAAAGCCAGATGCTCTTGCCAAACGGTTGCAATCTCCTTCGATAAAATTATCAAATGAGTATGCTGGATTTAAGTTGGATTCAACGTGAATCTTTTTAAGTCCAGGAATGATAAAAGGGTTTCTAATTTGGTTTTCACCAACGCTTAATGGCATTGTAACAGGCGCATTTTTTAACGATTTTTTGTTCAATGCTGGAAGTTTCACCGTATAAGGAGTCGAATTCGTGGAGTTGTTCTCCATGATAATACTGTACTCTAAACGACCTTCACTTCCCAATTCTTTGTGAATAACCTTTTTTAATAAAGTAATGTAGTTCTCTTCTAGCCATTCATAGAAAAAATGTGAAGGCACTTGAATTGTAAGAACACTGTTTTCAAGCTTTACAGGAATGATTGGATCAAACCATGTTCTGTAAGCCTGCAATGATACATTGTCCTTGATAATCTTCAAGCATGATTCCCAAACGGCTACGTGTGTATTATTCATTGAGCTTTTTAGTTAGTTATGGTTAAACAATATTATTTTATATATTTCAATTGCTACAGTCAATTGATAAGCTATCTTTTTAAGTGGTACAAATATTTACATAAAAAAGTTAAAAAAAAAGTCATTTTGCTATTGACTTTATCGTTTTTTTTACTTGTATCAAAAAAGCACTAATTAAATCATTGAAATGCCTTGTAAATAGTGGTCTTTTAAAATTGTGTTAAATTTTTTAAAATTAAAATTTGTTTAAACAAATAGATTATTAACAATCTTCTTTTCAAATATATACTTTTTTCTCATTCATCGTATCAAAATCTTTTTTAAAATTGATATTTTATTCAGATTATGGAGTTTTCATATAAAAATCAAACAAAATTACGTGTTCGTTATGCCGAAACTGACCAAATGGGGTATGTCTATTATGGTAATTACGCGCAATATTTTGAGGTTGGTCGAGTAGAGGCTATGCGAAATCTTGGAATGAGCTACCGTGAATTAGAAGAAAATGGAATAATGCTTCCTGTTGCTGATTTTTCTACCAATTATTATGCTCCAGCTCGTTATGACGATGAATTAATGGTTACAACATCCATTGTGTCTGTGAAAGGTGCTCGCTTAAAATTTGATTATGAAATTCACAACGATAAAAATGAATTGATAGTAAAAGCATCAACAACGTTGGTATTTGTTGCTAAAAATTCTATGCGACCAATCAAAACTCCTGCAACTTTTTTGGAGTTACTTAAAAAATACAGTCTATGAAAACTGAAAATTTTGAATTCATCTCTTTTAATGCAACTGACATTTCTAATTTGGTTAGCCGACGTGAAGGTGAAACTAAAATAGGTGAAAAAGTGCAAGTTGGGTGGCCTTCTAAGGGTAAATACGTATTAATCGGTGTTCAAGAAGATATTGGTCCGCAAGCCAATTTCGGTCGCCCTGGTTCAACAGCTGCATTTTCTTCGATGTTGTCACGGTTTTTAAACATGCAATCGAATCGTTTTTTGAGTGGTGATGAAATATGTGTGGCTGGATTTGTTCGTCAATTGACTTCTTTTTCATCCGTTGAAGTGGGTAGAAAACAGGTTGAGGAATTGGATGCCTTGTTGATAGATTTATTAATACCTATATATAAGAACGATCAATTGCCAATTATTGTGGGCGGTGGTCACAATAACGCTTACCCGCTAATTGCTGCATATTCAAAAGTGTTCAACAAGCCGTTGGAAGTTGTTAATCTTGATCCTCATGCTGATTGTAGGAGATTGGAAGGGCGACATAGTGGTAATTCGTTTTCTTATGCCAAAGAAAATGGATTTTTAAAAATGTATTCGGTTTTGGGTTTGCATAGAGCCTATAATGGCGAAAACATGTTGCGCTATTTAGATGAAAATCAGTTCTTTTATTCGTTTTTTGAAGATTACATCAAAACTCCAGCCAAATTACTTGATGATATTCAGGGAGTTTTGGGAGGTAGCGAGGAAGCTATCGGTGTTGAATTGGATTTGGATGCTATTAAAAACATGCCAACTTCTGCTTTTACACCAAGTGGATTGGAAATTGAACAAGTGCGAGCCTATTTATCTGGAATTGTAAATTCTGGTCGCAATGTGGCTTATTTGCATTTACCAGAAGGTGCACCAACAAATGAAATGGAAGAAAAAATTGTTGGAAAATCAATCGCTTATTTGGTGCATGATTTTTTGGTTAACCGCAAGTTGGGGCAATGATTGAACTAGGATAAAAACACCACTTACAAAACCGTTAAAATGATTTAAACTTGATTACTCATAAGAAATAATTTTAATGATTTCGTTTCCATTAATGATTATTTTTAAGAAGTACATACCTTTTTCTATTTCAGAAAAAAATAGCTCATTTGTATGTAAATTTATGTCTGTTGTAATACTTTGTCCATAGAGATTATATAAGTCAATCCCACTAATGGGACTTTTCGAACTAATTGTAATTTTACCCGTTGTTGGATTAGGATATACTTGAACGAATGACACTAAATAGCTTTCTAACGAAACACCACTACCATAACAAAAATTACTATTTTCTGTTTGAAACACTTGATTAAACCCCTTGTGACAACAATACAAACTTGGGTCCATTTGGTCAACAATAGCAGTATTTAAATGTCCAGAATTAAATAACCCCAAAGTGCTACCAATACCTGCCAACCAATATTCAATATCCGTACTATAATAGGGAGAAGGATTCGTTGTCCGCATTGTCAGTCTTTGTCGCTCGATTCCAAATAAAAAAACGGTATCAACATTTTCACAAATAAGAAGGGTCGAGTCCATAGTGTCGTAAGAATCAGGCGTAACGTACACACTATCCCCAACCGTAAGCCCAAAGTCGTAGAGTAAATAATCCTCATTTGTAAATGCATTTCTCCAAAACACACGTTCACCTTCTTCCCGTACTAAATAAGTTTGTTCTGCTCCACTATAATGGATGTCTGTTCCATAATAACTATGTACATTTTTATATGTATATTCTCCAATAACAGTCGTGTCATTATCTATATAATAGAATTTTCTATTTGCTTCTGACCAAATAGTATTAGTATCAAGAATTTGTTGCCCCACAACCTTAGAGGCAAACAACAAACCAACTGCGAAAAGGAATGTTTTTTTTGCGTTCATAATTTGTTTTTTTTTATTAGGGCTAAGTTAGGGAAAAAAAATAGTTGGAGAAATTCCTAATAGGCATAGCTATCATGGAGCGTAAATTTTTACTTTTACCATATTTAACAAAGAAACAAACACTTCTTCTATCTCAAGATTAATTATTGCCATGTATTAATAATTCCTATAATCATTCCAAAGCTGACTTCTAATGCCGATAACAGGAATGTAGCTCGCCTTCATCTTGTTTGCTTGAATGATGAAATGGTTTTCCAAAAACACGTGAATTTGACCAGGTTTCCAAACTTCGTAATCAACGGTTAATATCGTTTTGCTAATGTTTTGCCCTTGCCCTTGTCCAATTTTATGGTTGTATTCTTCTGGTCGCAAAGTATAAGGCATGTAAATATCTCCACCATAACTGTAACCGTCTTTGTCATAGCCCTTTAAATAGTAAACGGTGAAGAATTTTGCTAAAAATTTGCCTTTTTGCCATTTTAATTCGGCTACTAATTCGTGGAAATTGCCGCCCAATGGATGTGCCAATACGTGTCCTTGATTTCCATAAGCTTGCATTTCATTGATGTGTGAATACGTGTATGGACGCATGAAGTTGTATTCGGCTCTGTAGAAGAAAGCACCTATAGAAGTGTTGAATCTACCTTTAAATCCAAATTGCCCACCATATTTATTTGCCCACCATGTTGGGTTCTTTCTAATTTCAGATAAGCTGAATTCATCCAATACAAATTGCGCATAAAACATGTGTCCTTTGTAATTGGCATTCATCGAAATTCCCATTAATATATTGTCGGCACTACCAAGTGAGTACTCTTGCGGACGAAAAAATACAAGCGGATTTAAGTATTCGGCTTCGTAACCTCTATTTAATAAGGTGTCTTTTGGTTGGAACAATACGGTTTCAAACACACCAAAATTAAGCCATTTTGTAACGTTCAAACTGATGTTGTGACTTGTTGCAAATTTTGATTTCCATCCTTTTGACGAATGTTCACGCATGAATTGATACAGAAGTGTATATTCCATACGCCAAAATTTAGCTTTTATT
This sequence comes from Crocinitomicaceae bacterium, assembly GCA_023957475.1. Taxonomy (GTDB): domain Bacteria; phylum Bacteroidota; class Bacteroidia; order Flavobacteriales_D; family Crocinitomicaceae; genus Taishania. Next base: position 474,533 of record JAMLHA010000001.1, read on the forward strand.
TGTGCAAATGGATAAGGAGCTCCGTAATCGCTTAAAAAGAGTGAGCGACTACCTTCTCCAATGAAATTATTATCCAATCCTACTTGAAAATTGAAAATTTCGTTAGGTGTGTAGCTTATTCTACCTCTGATATCGGCATAATAATAGTTTTTTCCTTTTTGCTCGTAATAATAAGCCGGTGTGTGAAATAAGGAATCAACGGATCCGATACCGCCTATTGCTCCAATTTTAATAAACCATTTACCCGTTTGAGCATGAAAGTTTAATCCCAATCCTGTTCGGTAATTAAATTGTTTTGAGTAACCACCGTTGATGTCAACTGCTGGTGCTATGAAATAATAATTGGGGCGAATGCTATCATTTTTCTTCCAAGATGTATAGGTATATTGCCTGTCAGAAGGCTTTAAAGCACTGTGAAATTCTACAGAAGCTGGTGGAATACTGTCCAATGGTAATTCTTCAAAAGTAGAACCAATACCATATTGTCCCCAAGTAATTGGAGTTAAACACAAAAGGATGATATGTAGAATGAATGTTTTCAAAAATCGGTATAACTGTTAATTAAATTTGTTCTCATTCCAAAGCCAAATACATTGGTTAACTGCGGTTGACTCGTGTTATCTTTTCTAAATAGGTAATTAATAAATACCGAAAAATTCATTTTTTTATTGAATCGGTATCCTGTTTCAACAAAAGCATAGAAAGTACTACCATAAATACGTTTTCCTTCGTTGTATAAAGCAAGGTGGGAAGTAGGAGAGTATTTATCAAGGTTGTAAAAAATGGTGCGAACATCAAAGTAAACCCGTTTTATTTCATAATTAGCACGCAATACAATTTCTACAAATCCTTCACCTTTTGTATGTGCTAAAGGTAAATTAAAATGACTGTAATTTAAACTTGGGTTGGAAGAACGATAAAGGTGTTTTGATGCGTAGTTACCTTCTAATTGAAGAAATAGATTTTTCACATGGCCAGGTTCCATAACTCGAAATCCCAATTGAGCACCATATCCGTGTTGCCTTGAATTCCATGCTATTTGTGAATACATGCGTAATTCGGGAATAATTGTGTAGCCAATGTTCAGTCCAAGAATGGAATTGGCATATTTTTCTTTCACTACAAAAGCACCTAATCCAGGTATGGGGTTGTACATCCATGGAGAAGCAGGTTTTGAAGTTACAGAATCTCCTTTGGAGTAAATTGTTCCTTCAAACAAGGAGATGGTCAATTTTTCGGTAGCTTTAAATGAAATGTAGTTAACAGCTAATATTTTTGGATTGTAATAACTTTCTACAGTGGTACTGGCTGGTCGTCGAAGCATATTCATCAAGCGACTTCTTAGATATACAAACTCCCAACGAGGATGAAAACGGTAATTGATTTGAAAATTTGGTGCACTGAAACTGTTATCGGAAAGCAACAGTGAGCGGTAACCATCACCAATGAATTTTCGGGTGTTTCCAGCAGAAATGGTCAATACTTTAAACGGTTGATAAATTACTTCACCCATTGCAAATGCATAGTCGTATCCATCTCCTTTAAACGGCTTTGTTCTTCCTAAACCTGGTACAACAGCATTTTGAGTAAAATAACTGGAATCAGCTTTTTTCACATACGATTCTCCAATGGCATTGAAATAATTTTTTTGGTACAACGGATTTCGTGATTGATTTTCGTATAAACATGTAGAAAAAGAAAAGTTTTTAAACAAATCACCTTCAATGTGAAATCCACGTGTGTTTTGAAACAACCAACGAGAAACAGAATCTGAAAAATCTCTTCCCATCATAACATCAAAAACAGGTGAAATGGTCAAATAATAATTTTTGCCTTTGAATTCTAAAAAGTGTTTTTTAAAAAGGTGTTCTGTCACAAGGTAATATTGCTTAGAAGTATCTTGAATTTTTGTATGCAAATCGTATTGACTTTCAGATACCGGGAAAAAGCTATTTCCAGTGTAGCCTTCCATTTTGTTACTGGTATAATACAGTCTATCCTTGTAAAAATGGTTGAGAGGAATATTGTTTTGTTGCGCAAAGCTAATGAGCACTCCAAAAGTACCAATTAAAAGAAGGATGCTATTTACCAATTTGCTCAACATTAGCCGTAATAGTGAATATAAGCTTTGGTTTTTGCTATGAAATGTGGATTGTAGAGCGATTCTTTGTTGTACGATAGCGGTTTTCCACTTTCGCTATCTACCACAGTTCCACCCAAGGCCTCTAAAATTGCTTGGCCTGCAGCAATGTCCCATTCCATGGTTGGTGCAAATCGTGGGTAAACATCTGCCGTTCCTTTCGCTAAATCAAAGAATTTCAATGCAGAGCCTTTGCTAGTAAAGGCAATTTCTCGTTTTTGCTTGATTTCATCGATCAATTCGGTAAATTTTCCAGAGTAATGAGTGCGCGAACTGGTCATAACTACAGGACTGTTTAATGCTTGTGCAGAAAGTTGCTTCCATTTATCTGAATTATCGATATCGTCAAAAGAAGTGATGAAACAACCGATTGCTATTCCTCCAAAAAGAATTTGTTGATGTACAGGACTGGCAATGAGTCCAAAAATAGGTTTTCCTTCCTGAACAAGAGCTATGTTGACAGCAAATTCTCCATTTTGTTTGATAAATTCTTTTGTGCCATCAAGAGGGTCAACAATCCAAACAGTTTCCCAATCTTTTCGCACTTCGTAAGCAGCTTTCGATTCTTCTTCGCTGATAATGGGAAATCCCGTGCTTTTTAGTTCGTTGACAATGATGCTGGAGGCTAACTTATCGGCTTCGGTAACAGGAGATCCGTCAGATTTTAGTTCTTTTTGAAATGAAGTATGGTAGATACGCATAATTTCCTCTGAAGCAATAACAGAAGTCTTAAGTGCATTTATATAGTGATTGTGAATTTGTATCATTTCAATTAGTTGCTCAAAAGTAAGGATAAAAAATCAAAAAAAAGGTCACTTTGAAAAAAGTGACCTAAATAAATTTATTTTTGTCCCGTCCTGAAATAAGTTGACAACATTTAGACTTATTA
>JAMLHA010000010.1 GCA_023957475.1 Crocinitomicaceae bacterium
TTTTTTTATATTTGTTTTAACCGTTTAATAATTGCCAGCATGAAAAAATTTACAAACATATTCATTGCTATTGTTTTAACAACTGTTTTGCTTGGTTGCAAAAAGAAACTATTCGACTATAGGAATAACTACTTAGGTGAGTATCAAATCACCTACCATTATAGCTATTGGAAGATGGGAAACATAACAGGAGACACAACCATCAATTACATTGGTCAAATAAACTATGGCGATAAAGGAAACATCAAAATAGACTGGTATGATGGTACTGAATATGAATTTACAGTTTCTAAATATGGTACAATAACAAAGTGTCTTTCCAAATTAGGAACAATAAATAAGAAAAATTTTGAATTGTCCTTTACAGATGACTTGTGTGGACCGGGTCCATTGGGAGCTAATTACACGATTACTTTAACTGGAAACAAGCAATAAACGCTTTCTTTCAAATTTATTGTTAAAAAAACACAACTATCTTTTTCTATCTGTATTAAATATCGTAATTTTGATTTATGAAAGCAGCAAAACATACAGTAGTTTCGTTGGACTACACATTAAAAAACAACGCAGGTCAAGTGATGGACTCTTCTGAAGGTCAAGAGCCACTTGTTTATTTACATGGGGTTGGATTTTTAATCCCAGGTTTGGAACAAGAAATTGAAGGAATGGAAAAAGGTCAAGCGAAATCGGTTACTGTTCAACCAGAACATGCTTACGGATTGAGAAGAGACGATTTACTTTATGTTGTTCCTAAAAGTGGATTCCAAGGCGAAGAAGAAATGGTTGTTGGAATGCAAGTTGAATTGGATACTGAAAACGGTCCAGCATTAGCTTATATTGAAAAAATTGATGGCGATAATGTAACGTTGGATTTGAACCACCCATTGGCTGGTGAAGTGTTAACGTTTGACATTAAAATTTCAGATGTACGTGAAGCATCTGCTGATGAAATTGATCACGGTCACGTTCATGGCCCTCACGGACACCACCATCATTAAAAATTAATAACAACGAGCCAAATCAAAAAAAAGATTTGGCTTTTTTAATTGGTCAACCATGAAAGCGCTATTTACAATCCTCTCCATTTCCTTAGTGTTGTTTTCTTGCACAACAACCTATTTTACTCAAATTCAACCCAAAGACGGGGCGATATTATCTGAAATACCCAAAGAATATCAAGGAGAATGGATTGTTGATGACTCTCGTTTAACCATAAAACCCTCTACTGTTACACTCAGTGAAGACATAGAAAAAGTCAACGACAAAAAGTCAATCAGAGGTACTGAAACATACACTATTTCGGATAGTTTTGTTGTAAAATCAGCAGGAAAATACTGTGTTTTCAACGTGAAAGAAGATTCTATGTGGGTGATATTCATTTTTAAACACGTTGCAGATGATAATATCGAAATATATCACCCTTACATTAACGACAAACGTATTAAAAAAACTGGCTTGAGCTACCTACACCCTCAAAACCAATCTATAGAAGATTCTTTGGAGGTTAAGGATCGAAACACTTATATCGGTGGACAAATACCATCCAATAAACTCAAAAAGATAATCGATAAAAACGACCGTATTACATTGCTTAAAAACGGAAAGAGTTATATTTTAAAAAGATAAAAAAAGTGACGCAATTGCTTACGTCACTTCTATTTATGATTTTATATAAATGATTACTGAACTTTACTAATCAATTCATTTTTCAATCCACTCCAATCAACCAAGTGTAATTTCACAATACCAACTGGTATTTTAGCTTTTACCAATAATGGAATTTTATTCTCGTCTGCTGTAATCCAAAACTGCACATCGTCCTCACTCTTGAAGTAACGTCCTTTTTGAACAACTGGCACGAATTTGTGTGCTTTAAACTTACCCTTACGAACTTTTACCACTTCGTCTCCAACGTATTTTATTTTCAAATTATAGATTTCATCGTCCATAAAACATTTGAATGAAAACACTTGACCAATTTTAATGTTGGTAAAATCAATTGTACGTGCCTTGTAGAACGAAGAAATCATATCTTGAATTTCCATCGGTGTTGTAAACGATTTTTTACCATTGTTTACATTGTTTTTATCTTGATTAAAGGTATATTTTTGATTGATTTTATACCCTCCTTCATTGACATTTCTAATAAAATACCAAGGCATGATTGATTTTTGATCAATAAATGACTCATACACATCGTGTACTTTATAAAAAGAGTTGAATCCACCGAGTGTTCGTCCAGTTCCAACAACGTGATAAAGAGGTCTGCTAGCACCTTTTCGGTCGGTGTTTTTGACTTCAATAACAGCTTCTCCTGCATCCACTAAACCATAAGTAACCCTATATTTTAGTACTTCACCAGCTTGAAAAGCTCCATTTCTATAGTGCGGATATTTTAAATCAGAACTTGTCATTCCGATAAACAATCCCAATGCTCCAATAAATACTACTAACTTTTTCATGGCATTTAATTTTATACTAAGCTAAAATCAAACTGCGTGCCAAAAATTGAAATTTTGAAAAAAAAATGACATCAATAATCAAAAAACTTTATCCAATCACGCTATATCTCTCGTTTTTCCAACGGTTTGACTTTTCTGAAAATTGCATAAGCAAAGAAAATAACGGCACAAATTAATCCCAATTTTCCGATAATATCGCCCAACGTCATGTACACTGTTTTGATTTTATTGACAAAAACAGTCCCTCTTAGACCACTTGTTACCCACCATTTTGAAGACTGAACAACATCTCCACGTTGATTGATGAATCCACTCGTTCCTGTATTGGCAGAGCGTGCAACCGATTTTCTATTTTCAATAGCTCGCAAACGTGCAAAACTAAAGTGCTGCTTATAACCAGGCGTATCTCCCCACCAACCATCATTTGTAATTACAAAAATAGCACCCGCACCTAAACGTGTTTGCTGAGCAGTGTATTCACCATAGATGGATTCGTAGCAAATGCTTGGTGTAAATGAAAAAACACTGTTGTCATAAATTGTTGGTTGCGCCTCCACACCCAATGTTCCGCTTGTTCCTCCAAAATCCAACGACAAATCTTCTAAAAATGGAAACCAATGTGAAAATGGAACTTTCTCTGCCCCAAGTACCAATTTGGATTTGTGAACAATTTTTGGTGACAATGAATTGCCCATCAACAAGGAAGAATTGTAATATTCTACAAAGTCATCACCTCCATAAGGATCTTTTTTGGCAGCTCTCGATACTTTCTTTTCAAAACGTTTTTCTGTTGATGCACCTAAGAATAATTGAACAGCACCCCAATCTTTCATGCGCTCTCTTAAGATATGGTAACCAATATCGTAATCAATCACAGCTTCATCAAATGAAACAGGAATAGCTGTTTCTGGTGCAACAACAATTTTTGTATTCACTGTTTTCGTTTGATCGGCAATATCCATAATGCGATGCAATTGCTGATCGGGCGTAATGGTTGTAAATTTATAATACGGATCGATATTTGGCTGCACCAACACCACTTCGGCAGCAGTACCTTCGTCGGTATTCATTGAATACATCCACAAAGAAGTGGAAATAGGTAACAATAGAATAACAACTGGTAGTGCAATTTGTCGAGACGAAAAGGGCGATTTTGTTGTATCAAAATAATTAAAAAACACTACTTTAAACAATAAATAGTTGATCAACAAAATCCATAAACTACCACCTAAAACGCCTGAAAACTCATACCATTGTACCAAAGAGGGAGTTATTGAAAAAACATTTCCCAACGTGAGCCAAGGCCATGACAATTCCCAATTGAAATGCAAGTATTCAAATCCAAGCCAAACACTAATAAATGTTACCAAGCCATATTGAGCTCCAATGTGTTTTTTAATAAAATGGTAACATTGAAATGCTAGTGCCATCAATAGTGAGTTTAAGACAAAAGCCATAATTGCTCCATTGATATCCGCATTCCAAATCCACCAAGTGGTACCAATGTTATACACGATAAATGTAATATAAGCATGGATAAATACCTTTGAAGATTTATATCGTTGCTTAAAAATGGAATGTTCAACCAATAAAAGTGGTATTAGTGCCACAAAAATCAAAGGAGTTAAGCTTCCTGTGTAAGGAAATGAAAGGGTTAATAATACACCTGACAAAAAACTCAACAAATATCGCCAACTACGTGAAATCTTCATGGAACAAATTTAATTTTTCTTGATGAATATGATTGAATAAAACAAATTAATTATGCGTTGGATCTAACGGAACATCGGCAAGAACTTTGTATTTTGTTCCTTGTGCACTCATCAATTCTTTCCACAAATCATCGTTTGAAGTATCCATAATTTGGTGAATGGTATGATTTTCGGCAACAATCCATGAGTGTTGTTTAATTTCATCTTCCAACTGACCGGCATCCCAACCAGAATAACCTGCAAAAAATCGAATTTTAGAACTATTCTCTTCCGATTCATTCATTTTTTTGACTATTTCTAAAAAATCACCTCCAAAATACACTCCATCCGTTACATATTCACTTCCTTCTATATCCTCAAATTGATGAATATAAAACAAATTATTATTATCAACTGGGCCACCAATACTAATTCGACCATCGTAATCAACCAATTGATCACTGATGCTATCAGCTGAAATATTCAAATAATTATTAAGCACAAATCCAAACGTTCCTTTGTCGTTGTAATCACAAATTAAAACAACAGCACGTGTGAAAAACGCTCCCATTTCAAACGGGTCAGACAATAGCAACGCTCCTTTTTTAGGAGTATTCTTATTTTTAAATGAAAAATCCATTCTATTCGACTTGATTTAGTCAAATATAGTTTTTTTAAAGACACAAAAAAGTACTCGTATCAGAAAAAAATTAACAAACTGTCAACATACAGTAAACGTATGAAAAACGGGAACTTTCAGGAACACCTAATAATATTTTTTGCCCTTTTTGGAGTTTACCACTGTTAAACAGCTCATCCAACATTAAATAAATTGATGCAGCTCCTACATTTCCTTTCGTTCCTAAATTTGTAAACCATTTTTCTTTCGGAATTTCTATTCCCAAAGATTTCATTTCATTGTACATTTTATCTTCGAAGAAGAAACTGGACATGTGTGGTAAGAAGTGATCGATTTCGTTCACATCCATTCCTTTTGATTCAATGCTCGATTTTAATTTCTTAAATCCTAAAGAAACAATGTTAGCTCCTAGCAATTTAACATCTTGCTTGATGCTCAATATTGATTTATTGACGATTTCCTGAGGTGTATAATCCAAGTAGCTTTTTAACGTGCCATCTTCTAATTTATCAGCTCCCATATACATACAAGCTTCCATCTCATTGGCAAAAGAAAACCCTTCTATCCAATCAATTCGCAAAGAAATTCCAGAATTATTTAGTTGACTTTCTAATAAAAAAGCACCTGCACCATCGGAAAGCATCCAACGAAGAAAGTCTTTGTCAAAAGAAACATAAGGATTTGCCTCCAATTCACTCAATTTTTTCACCTCCAATTCAAACTTATCAGCTCTTAAAGAGGGAGATAAACGCTCTGAAGCAGAAGATACCGCACGATGAGCTTGTCCAAGTTTTACCGACATATAGGCATATTTCAAAGCATGCATTCCTGCACAACATACACCAGAAGGAGAAACAACTTCTACATTCCCTGTTTCAGGTAAATGACCATGAACCATCACTGCATGAGAAGGCATCAATTGTTCTGGAGAAGAGGTAGCGCAACTAATCAAATCAATTGATGCCAATTCTTCTTTATTATTATTCATTAACTTTTTAATTGCCAATGAAGCCATTTCGGAATTTGTATGTGTGCTTACACCTTCTCTTGTTAGCGCATAATAGCGTGTCTTGATGCCATTATTTCGCAAAACAATTCTTCTTGACTTAGAAGCTTGTTGATTGATTACACCAAGATATTTTTCCATATCATCGTTTGAGATTGGCTCATTCGGTAGAAAAGAAGCTATCCGTGTTATGTAAACGTCTTTCAAACTCATTATAATTTTTCTAATCTAATACGATATTATCATGTTTATATTTTGCAAAATTAATCCATTTCTTTTAATAATCACCATTTTGTTAAAAACTCCCCCAAAACATTCCACTTTTATTGAAGGTCAACACCTTGATAATAGGTCTTTCGTTTCTGAACTTTCTTAAATGAAAATGGGTAAATCAGAATAGTATAAAAGAGTAATAAAATAGGAGAAACAACAAACAAAACAAAAATCAAATAATATTTGAAAGCATTGACCCAGAATTTACGCTTACCCTGTTTGGATTTCTTTTGAATTAAATTCGCCCAGATAATAAATAAACGTTTTGCTTTTCGTTCAATAAACAAAATATTAGTCCGAATCTCTACCCCTCCTTTTGAAGCTATTTTTGCTTGTAAATGCTCCAAATCATTCTGTTCAAAAGCCGATTGAGCCAATTCTCCATATATTTTCACCTGTTCAATGTCTTCATCAGAAACACCCGGTTTTGGTAAAATACCCCATTTTTTCGTTTTTTTTCCGGTCAACATCCAATGCAAAATAGTGATGACACCAATCAAGTTATCACCTCTATCCGCTAACGCAACATTGCCTACCAATTGCCCACCTGCATTCGCAATCATCATCTTAACACTTTCTTGGGAGTTTAACCACATATTTCGAGAACCGATAAGAGTTATAACTGGTGTATCTTCTACTATTTTTTGAAAAGTTGCATCTTTTAATAAGGATGTAATTGGAATGGATGGTGACAAAAACCAAGGTTGGTAACCAATAATGATTAAATCATATTTCTCATGCTTGTATTGAATCGGCTCTATTTCACACGGAATTTCCAATACCGAATTGGGCATGGTATCAAAAAAAGTGGGAACATCCCATGGAAATGGATATGATTTACTAGGCACAATCATCTGATAATCAAACTCAGCATCTTTAAATGGTGAAGAAAAATTGGTGAGAATATCTGTAAGTTGACCAGATTGAGAAAAATGGAGTGTTAGAATTTTCATCATTATTCAATTAAAGTTCAAAAGTACAAAGTTTTGTTATCAATTGACAATTATTTACTGAGAGAGCGCAATAATATCAAAAAAAAATCACAACTATCCGAAACTTTTTAAAATGAAACGCAAAAAGGAAATATCTAGGATTTCTCACTTCGTTCGAAATGACCGTAGAACTGTCATATATGAGGGAAAAATGGGGCTTTTTTTCTTGACTTTGTAAAAACACACATGAAAAACAAAGGGATATGGAAGAATGTTGTCTAAAATTGGATAACTTTCGGATGAATGTCAAAAAAAATTAAAAAAAATGATAAATTTTCTAACAGTTGATTATTTTTTTGTAATTTCATAGACTAAAATATTCATAATGGCCACAGTATTTGAAACAAAATTAATCGGAAACATCGGTAAAGATGCAACAGTGAAACCAATGAGCAGTGGTATGATTGCTATTAATTTCCCAGTCGCTCACAATAAAAATTGGAAAGATAAACGAACAGGGGAGCAACGAACCAACACAACTTGGATCAATTGTACCATCTGGAAACGAGAAGGTGCTAATCTTCGTGTGGTTGACTACTTGAAAAAAGGGACATTGGTAGAATTGTCTGGTACTCCATTTGCAAAAGCTTATTCAAGTGAAGACGGTTCTATTCGCACAGAAATTAGATTAAATGTATTTAAAACAAATATTCTGCGTACAGCTCCATCGGTAAACAACTCAAATGATGCTGATATGTATAGCGAAGACGATTCAGATGAAGATGATTTCAATTCAAACTTATCTGATTTTTCATTGGATGAAGATGATTTTTAAAGACTTATAAAAAAGTTTAAAAAAATTTTCGTTTTCGTGCTTGTATTTCATAAAAATCATTTATATTTGCACTCGCATTTGAAAAAATGAGATTCCTCCTTAGCTCAGTTGGTTAGAGCATCTGACTGTTAATCAGAGGGTCGCTGGTTCAAGTCCAGCAGGGGGAGCTAAAAAATCCGATTATCAGTAGATAGTCGGATTTTTTTATTAAAATATGTTGAAAAGAACATATACTATTCCACATTTTCAACTTATCTTTGAACCGCAAAATGGACAGTTTACGAAATCAAATTGATTGTTTTCTAAACTTAAAAAACCAAAATCAAACTAAAGTTGAAGAATTGTCTGTTATTTAGCTATGAAAAATATTAAATTTTTATTCAATCGATCTGAAATTACTGCTGGCACAAGAGGATCATCCCTTGGTCCGGATGCACTAAAGATTGTAGCCTGGAAACAAGGAAAAACAATTTTTGGAGATTATCCGTTTTCCGATATTAAAACTGAAAATCAATTATTAAACATTCATCCAAAGCATCAATTTGCTAAAAGAATTGAAGGTTTAATCGCTGTTTACAAAGATGTTAGTCAACAAATACAAGAAACAATCGCCAATCAGCAATTTCCTTTACTACTTTCTGCTGACCACGGTTCGGCAGGTGGTACAATAGCTGGTATTAAAGCTGCATTTCCAGATAAACGATTAGGTGTTATTTGGGTAGATGCTCATGGTGATTTACACTCGCCCTACACTACTCCATCTGGCAATATGCACGGTATGCCATTGAGTACGGCATTAAACGACAACAACACTGAATGTCAACGCAATCAATTGCCAAAAGAAACAAGTGATTTGTGGGAAGAACTAAAATCAGTTGGCTTCAAAGGTGCAAAAGTAGCTCCTGAATATTTGATTTTTATTGGCGTTCGTGATGTAGAAGAAGAAGAAATAGCTATAATGAATCGCCTTAATCTACGCAATTACACCGTTGAAGAAGTGAAAGATAAAGGAGCAGCAACAATTGTTTCAGAAATCAATCACCATTTGGCCGATTGCGATATTATTTACGTGTCTTTTGACGTAGATTCAATGGATCCAATCGAAACAAGTCATGGAACTGGTACTCCCGTACCAAATGGTCTTGGTGTTGCCGAAACTAAAGCAATTTTGAAAGGATTGGTAGCAAACCCCAAATTGGTTTGCTTCGAAGTGGTTGAAATCAACCCTTGTTTGGACGAAAAAACCAATAAAATGGCAGAAACCGCTTTTGAAATTTTAGAAGAAGTAATAACAACAATAGAAAACAAATAAATTTTAATGGAAAATCTAATCAAATCGAAGATTCTTGAAAACGCTGAATCGTTATTTCAAACAACCATCAGTGAACAACAAGTGCAACTTCAAAAAACGCGCAAAGATGTTGAAGGCGACTTGACGTTGGTAATCTTTCCTTTTGTTAAGATGATGCGCTGCTCTCCTTTGGAAGCTGGCGCAAAAATCGGCGATTTTCTATTAAAAGAAATTCCTGCTATCTCCAACTACGAAGTAGTCAATGGTTTTTTGAACTTAGTGATTGGAAACGATTTTTGGGTAGAACAATTAAAAACAATCAACGATACTGCCAATTATGGATTGGTTGCACCAAATTCAAAAGCAGCTATCATGGTGGAGTATTCTTCACCAAACACCAATAAACCACTGCATTTAGGACATTTAAGAAACAATTTCTTAGGCTACTCTGTTGCCGAAATTCTGAAAGCGAATGGTCATAAAGTTATAAAAACACAAATCATCAACGATAGAGGAATTCACATTTGCAAAAGCATGTTGGCTTGGCAAAAATTTTCTCCAATCAATGAAAGTGGTGAGCGAGAAACTCCTCAAAACACTGGATTAAAAGGCGATAAATTGGTGGGTAAATACTATGTGGAATTTGACAAACATTTCAATACAGAAGCCAAAGCAATTATTACCAATTGGGAACAAGGTCAATTTGACGCTGTTTCAACAGAAGTAAAAGATGAATTTATTCGATTAACCGAAGCCAAAGCTGGCAAAGACGAAAAAGCAGTCAAAGGTATCGATGATAAAATTAAAGATTTAGCAAAAAACCAAACATCTATTCTTAAAGAAGCCAAAGAAATGTTGGTGAAATGGGAAGCAAAAGATCCAGAAGTTTATGCTTTATGGACAACCATGAATCAATGGGTGTATGACGGTTTTGCAGTTACCTATAAAGAAATGGGCGTTGATTTTGACAAGTTGTATTACGAATCTGACACGTTTATTTTAGGCAAAGACATCGTTGAAAAAGGTTTGAACAGTGGCGTTTTCTTCAAAAAGGAAGACGGTTCTGTTTGGATTGACCTAACAGCCGATGGTTTGGACAAAAAATTGGTGCTTCGTTCTGATGGTACTGCTGTTTACATGACACAGGACATGGGAACGGCCGTAGAACGTTTCAATGACTTCAACGATTTATCGGGTATCGTTTACACTGTTGGAAATGAACAAGATTACCATTTCAAAGTATTGTTTTTAATTCTTGAAAAATTGGGCTACTCTTGGGCGAAGAATTGTTTTCACCTTTCTTACGGAATGGTTGATTTACCAGAAGGTAAAATGAAATCACGTGAAGGAACAGTTGTTGATGCCGATGATTTAATGGAAGAAGTAGTAAAAACTGCTTTTGAAATGACAAAAGAACGAGGACACATCGAAGGATTGTCTGATGATGAACTAAATGCGCTGTGCAAAATGATTGGTTTGGGTGGATTAAAATACTTCTTATTAAAAGTTGATCCTAAAAAACGAATGAAATTTAATCCAGCAGAATCGGTTGAATTAAACGGAAACACTGCTCCATTCATCCAATACACACACGCTCGAATTCAATCGTTACTAGCAAAATCAGCTATGGATTTATCGTCAATCGCGCCTTCATCCATCAATGATTCTGAAAAAGAAATCATCAAACAGTTGAATGATTTCCCAACAATCATTGCGGAGGCCGGAAAAGATTATTCTCCTGCTGTAATAGCCAATTATTCGTATGAATTGGTAAAATTGTACAATCAATTCTATCAATCGGTAACCATACTCAATGAATCTGATGAAAGTTTGAAGCAATTTAGACTGATTTTGAGTAAAAATGTAGCAACAGTTATCAAAACAGCTATGCGTTTATTAGGTATTGATGTACCAAATAGAATGTAGTGATTATCAATTAATTACATCTAAAAATAGAATTTTAACATTTTTTATTGATAAATATTTTTTTGAACTAAACTTTTGACGTATCTTTGTGGTATCTAAATAACACAATTCATAGTTGTAGTTTTAGGGTTTTATAGTTTTAGCATGGTTTAGCGAAAAGAGGAAGTAATTACGAGGGTTTTACTTCCTCTTTTTGTTTATACAAAGAATACAATGGATCATTTTTTCTTACAATACGATATTCCAAAAGCAGATTTAACCATTCAACATGGAGATGGGGTTTGCCTAATTGGAAGTTGCTTTTCAGATGAAATTGCAAAGAAATTACAATTGGCTGGTCATACCCTACTCTCTAATCCTTATGGAACGATCTTCCACCCTTCTGTTTTGGCCTATCAAGTATTGGACTGTTTTAATGACAATGTAGAACAATCTATTTTTGAACGTGCGGGAAGTTTTTATTCGTGGAATACCAGCACATTGATTTCGGGTACTACAAAAGAAGAACTTCAAGCAACTTTACAAGCAACTAAAAAAGAGTTCAAAAACTTTTTAAAAGAAGCTAAATTGCTTATTGTAACCTTTGGAACGGCTTGGGGATATGAATTAATCGAAGAAGAAAAGATTGTTGCAAATTGCCACAAAATGCCTGCTCAATTGTTTACAAAATTCTTATCAAGTCCTTATGAACTTGTACAAGATTGGGTGTTAGCTTTGGAAAAATTGCATGCTTTTAATCCCGAATTGAAAGTGATTTTCACCGTTAGCCCAGTTCGACATACGAAAGATGGCCTGCCAGAAAACAACTTATCAAAAGCACGATTGATAGAAGCTGTTCACCAGTTGTCGTTTGAAGAAAATTGCCGTTATTTCCCATCGTATGAACTCATTATCGATGTATTGCGTGATTACCGATTTTACAAATCCGATAAAATACACCCCACACAAGAAGCCATTGATTTTGTTTGGAAACAATTTGAAAACACCCACTTTTCTGATTCAACAATTGAATTAAACAAAAAAGTTGAAAAGATCAATCTGATGAAACTTCATAAAACAAACAATCAAGACGCAAATAATCAATTAATTAAAGAAAAAGAAAGTGAACTTTCTGCCTTAAATAACAAGATTTTTTGGATGAAATAAATAACACTATTTAAGACTAACTATCCGTTTATTATTTATTTTTGTAGTTCTAAAGTGTAGTAGTTATGATGGGGCCCAAAAAACGTAAAAACGAAGAAAAGGTAAAAATCACGAAAGAAAGCATTCAACGTGCGAAAGGAATCTTCACTTATTTAAAACCATACAGAACTACTTATTTTATAGGTTGGATTTTCCTTGTTTTATCGACCTCTGCAGGGTTTGCTTTTCCCTATTTAATGGGACAGTTGCTTGGAGGAGAATCAACCGAGCCTATGTCCATGCAAGATTCGATATCAAACATCAATTTGACAAACATCAATACCGTTGCATTTATATTATTCATGCTCTTTATTGGGCAAGCTGTATTCTCCTATTTTAGAGTCGTTTTATTTACCAATGCCACTGAAAATGCGTTGCGTGATATGAAAAACGATGCCTTTCATAAATTGGTTTATATGCCTATGGACTTCTTTAATTCCAACAAAGTAGGTGAATTGACCAACCGTATTTCAAATGACATCACACAAATTCAAGAAACATTACGTACAACTGTTGCAGAGTTTTTCAGACAGGTCGTAATTGTTGTTGGGGGCATTATCTTATTGTTCTACTTTTCATGGAAATTGGCTTTGATTATGCTTTCTACTGTTCCTGTTATGGCTATAATTGCTGTTGTTTTTGGTAAATTCATCAAAAAATTATCCAAACAAGCACAAGATCATGCAGCCGTGAGCAATTCTGTATTGGAAGAAGCGTTGATGGGTATTTCCAACGTCAAATCGTTTACCAATGAGGTATTTATGTTCAATAAATTTCAACATTCTACACAAGAAATTAGAAATTTGAACGTAAAAAGTGGTTTGTGGCGCGGTGCTTTTATTTCATTTATCATTTTTTGTTTGTTTGGAGCAATCGTATTCATTATCTGGCAAGGTTTATTGATGACACAAGGTGCAAACCCCGAATTGGCAAAGGGTGATTTCTTCTCCTTTGTTATGTACACCATCATGATGGGTGCTTCTGTTGGAACATTACCTGATATGTATGCCAATATTCAAAAAGCAATTGGTGCTACAGAACATTTAATGATTATCATCAATGAGAAATCAGAAAAAGACAGTCATTTTGGCAAAGAAAAACCAGCAATTTCTGGAGTTGTATCGTTTGAAAATGTTGCTTTTAAATATCCACAACGTCCAGATGCAACCGTCTTAAAAGATGTTTCTTTTGCTGCCAATAAAAATGAAACCATTGCTTTTGTGGGACAATCCGGTGCAGGTAAATCAACGTTGGCTTCTTTACTGTTAAATTACTACCATTTGACAAGCGGTAAAATCAGTTTTGATGGTGTAAATGTTGAAGACATTGATTTGACGCACTTGCGTTCACACATTGCAATTGTACCACAAGAAGTGATTTTATTTGCAGGTACCATTCGTGAAAATATTTTATTTGGTAACCCAGATGCTTCGGACGAACAAATCATTGAGGCTGCAAAGCAAGCCAATGCCTACGATTTTATTTCTTCATTTCCTGGAGGTTTTGATACGCAGGTTGGAGATAGAGGAATCCAGTTATCTGGTGGACAAAAACAACGAATTGCCATTGCAAGAGCGATTCTGAAAAATCCTACCATTTTAATTCTGGACGAAGCTACCTCTGCATTGGACAATGAATCAGAACGATTGGTACAAGATGCACTTGACAAATTAATGGAAGGAAGAACTAGCTTTGTTATTGCGCACCGTTTATCCACTATCAGAAATGCAGATAAAATATTTGTGCTAAGCGAAGGTAAAATCGTAGAAAACGGAAATCATGAAGAATTAATTGCTCGCCGTGGAATCTATTCTGGATTGGTTGAATTGCAAGGATAATTTCACTTATCAATAACTTATTGTTTAAAGTTTTGTTTCTCAACAACAAAATTATAGCAATTATTAAAGCATATTTGTACTATGTTATTGAACCGTATTTTCATCGGAATGTTTCTCATTCCATTTATTGTTGCCTTGTGTAAATTAACATTTTGGGGCGATATCAACATCTTTGAAAACATGGTCAACTCGTTGTTTGATGCCGCTAAAAGTGGTTTTGAACTATCGTTATTTCTCACTGGTGCACTTTGTTTGTGGATGGGAATCATGAAGGTTGGTGAAGAAGGTGGAGCTGTAAAATTGCTTTCCAAAGCTGTTTCTCCGTTGTTTTCAAAGTTATTTCCTGAAGTGCCAAAAGATCATCCTGCTGTTGGCTCCATTATGATGAATTTCAGTGCAAACATGCTTGGTTTGGACAATGCGGCAACACCTATTGGATTGAAAGCAATGAAAGAGTTGCAGGAATTAAATCCAGAAAAAGAGAAAGCATCCAATGCACAAATCATGTTTTTGGTGATCAACACTGCTGGTATTACGATTATTCCTGTTTCTATCTTGGCTTTTCGTTCGGCTGCTGGATCCAGTTCACCTTCAGAAGTCTTTATACCTATTTTATTTACCACATTTTTCTCTTTGTTGATTGGAATTGCTGTAGTCGCATTTAAACAAAAAATCAGTTTACTGAACAAAACAATTATTTCCTACTTGGGAGGAATGACTGTCTTATTGGTTACATTGCTTTTATTCATTGTCTATAAACCACAATACACCGACTATGTATCAAAAGTAGGTGGAAATATTTTCTTACTTTCCATCATTGTGCTTTTCATCGTTTTGGCGATGCGTAAAAAAGTCAATGTTTACGAAACGTTTATTGAAGGCGCCAAAGGTGGTTTTCAAGTAGCCATTGATATCATTCCTTATTTAGTTGCAATTCTTGCCGCCATTGCTTTGTTGCGTTCATCTGGTTCATTAGACGCTTTTCAAGATGGGATTAAGTGGTGCTTACATACAATGGGCATTTACGCCGATTCTATCGTTGATGCTTTGCCTGTTGCATACATGCGACCGTTTAGCGGATCTGGTGCAAGAGGATTGATGTTAGAGCTTTTTGACACGTATGGTGTAGATTCTTTTACAGCAAAATTAGCAGCCACGTTTCAAGGAAGTACGGAAACAACGTTCTATGTACTGGCTGTTTATTTTGGTTCGGTTAAAATTAAGAACATACGCTATGCAGCCGGTGTAGGCTTAATTGCAGATATAGCTGCAGCTATTATCGCAATCATTATTGCATTAATTTTCTATCCACATTGATTATGTTTGGATTTTTTAAACGTAAAAAAACAGCACCCGTTGCAACCAAAGCAGTTGCAACAACGTTAATGCCTATTGACTACGATGCAAAAATCATCATTGCATGGGCAAAAGCCATTGAAGGCGATGAAAAGTTTACATTGTGGCTGAAAGAAAATTATTTTGAATTGTTCATGGCTACTTATGCCATTTATTTAAAAGAAGAAGCCAGGGATTGGTTGATGAAAAATGGCTATGCACATCTAATGGCCTTCATCAATGCCGCAGAAGGCTTGGAAAATGCACAAAAATGGTTGTTAGCTCACAAATTTGACTTGTTGTTCCACATGGCCATGGCTATTGAAGGAGAGCAAGAACACTGGCAGTGGCTCAATCAAAATTCTTCACAAGACATCTTTATTTTAACAAAATCCATCAAGGAAGTGAAAGATAAAATAGAAGAAAACCACAACGACATTCACACCTTCAGAAAAGATTTTTAGTTTTTTTCTCTTTTGTATATACTTTCAAGTTAAGAGGAGTTAAACCTATTGAGAAGTTTGGTTTTTCGCCCTTCATCTGAGAGATATTTTGCGCTTTAAACTTGCTTAACTTGTCATACGATCATAGTGCCAACAAATTAAAATATTCATTTCAAATTTTGTTATGCTTTGAAAAAAAATCTTATATTTAATACAACCAAAACCTTTTTTATGTACACAGCTAAGCTTCTACAACACGACGGTAATCAACGTATTGCAGTATATTTTGAAAACAAGAAAGAGTTGATTCAACGATTCAAATTATTAAAAGGCGCCAAATGGAGTCGAACTCTTCGTTGTTGGCATCTGCCAGACACACATGAATACCGTAAATTATTCAAAATATCCATTTATAAAAACGGGCAATTATCAGTTGAAAAACTACAACTGCTAGAACAATTTGAAAAATGGTTAACATCCAAACGCTACAGTGATAATACTATCAAAACTTACATAGGAGTAGTTTCTGTTTTTCACACTTATTTCAAAGAAAAGCCTGTTGAATCTATCACAAATGATGACATTATTTTATTCAACAATGATTACATTTTAAAGCACAAACTCTCCTCTACTTATCAGAATCAATTTGTAAATGGGTTAAAATTATTTTACCGTATCGTTGAAAACAGATCTTTGGAAATCGACATCATTCATCGTCCACGAACGGAGCGAAAATTACCTCGAGTTTTAAGTAAAGAAGAAGTAAAAGCCATTTTAACTGCGCATGGAAATTTAAAACACCGCACAATGTTAAGTTTGATCTACGCTTGTGGTTTGCGGCGTTCCGAATTATTAAACATCACTTTCAAAGACATAAACAGAGATCGTTTGACTTTGCACGTTTTTCAAAGTAAGGGAAATAAAGATCGAATTGTACCACTTTCTCCAAAGATTTTAGAAATGATAGAAGATTATTATCGTGCATATCGCCCAAAGGTTTGGTTGTTTGAGGGGTATGAACAAGGAACGCAGTATAGTGGGAGAAGTTTACAACTAGTCTTAAAAAGTGCTTTAAAAAAATCAAACATTAAAAAACCTGCGACTTTACACTGGTTAAGGCACAGTTACGCAACTCATTTAGTAGAAAACGGAACGGACATTAGTTTAATTAAAGAACTTTTAGGACATAACAGCATCAATACTACTCAAATATATACACACGTTTCTCAAAAATTTATTGAAAAAATTAGAAGTCCTTTTGATGATTTGTAATTTTTTTATTATTATTGTACAATGAATAGGCGAAACATTTTATCTCTTTAGAAAGGAATTTTTAGCTAAAGGGAAGTTTTGACTGAATATATAAAAGAGTTATGCACAAGCGTAGGGCGACAGTGCTACTATCAACAGACAGGACAAAAGACAAACAAAAATCCCACAGAAAAATCGGTTATTAACAGGTCAACACAAAATTTGTTGAAAAATATTTTCGTTTATTTTATTAACTGCAAGTAATAATTTCTTATCTTTGCAACATAGTTCTTTGAAAAGTGCTTTGGCTCTGACAACTAAATGGAGTTAAACTGACAGTCCGAAAGGACAACCCGAAAGGGTAATTTACAGGCACAACTGCATATCCCCCTATCTGTCAATAGATATATGCCTTATTGCCGTAATTATTGTTCTGTTAATGATTATTGATATTATTTAATGGAGCAGGAAGTTAAGACAGCGTAACGAGAACATCGCCTACACATTTAGTTACAGACAATCTTGTAAAGGAGCAGGACGATATTGTCCTGTAACTTAATATTTTTTACAATGAGTAGAATTAAACAAGCTCAAAGCATTGATAGTTTGATACAAGGAATCAAAACTATCACACAGAACCGGTGTTCTCTTTCGGAAACGGACTTAACAGTCCTAACTCAAGCGGAAACGCTACTGAACGAGTTAAAACGGAAGAAAGGAAGAACAAACGAACAAATACTACAATGTGTAGTTGATGTAGTTGTTTTACTTTCCAAGTTTTTCAGTAATTCAGACGAAAAAAGCGAAATGCAACAGTAATCCGAACGCTTCTTAATTTTTTTTAAAACAAGAAAATGGACTTAGGTAACGTCATAAAAAATATAAGAAAACAAAAAGGGCTAACTCAAAATGAGTTTGCCTCTTTGTGTGGTATCACACAAACTTATTTATCCCAAATAGAGAGTAATTTAAAAGAACCTAATCTTTCAACTCTCAAAAGTATTGGCGAACAACTAAATGTTCCTTTGCCTATCCTGTTTTTTCTTTCTATGACTGAAGAAGATGTTCAGCCAAACAAAAGAAAAGCGTTTCAAATTGTAAGCCCATCTGTTAAATCGTTAGTCAATGAATTTTTCGCAGTATAAAAATAATGAAGTAAAAAAACTATCTGCGATAGTTGGTTTTAAGCCCGATTTTATCGGGCAACTGACCAATGATATTGACAAATATTACAACGAATGGGTTGAAGAAAAAACAGACAAGAAAACAGGAAAGCCAAAAACTTTCAAAGACGGAACAATAAAGAAACGAGTAATCAGACCGTCAAAAGGGGAATTAAAAATTATTCAGACAAGAATAAAAAATAAAATTCTTTCAAAAATTGAGTTGCCAAATAATGTTCACGGTGGTGTAAAAAAACGTAGTAACATTTCAAACGCTAAACCACATCAAGGGAACAAATATCAGTTTACAACTGACTTACAAGATTTTTATCCAAATATTTCAGCAAAACGAGTTTACGAAACATTTGTAGAATTAAAGTATTCAACTCACTTTTCACGCCTAATAACAAAACTTACAACGTGGAAATATGAATTACCACAAGGCACACCGACAAGCACTCACATAGCAAATCTTGTTTTTCTAAAAACTGACATTGCTTTGATTGAGTTGTGCAACAAATTCGGAATTACATATACACGATACGTTGATGATTTAACCTTCTCATCTCAACAGGACTTTAAGCCACACTTGAATACAATTTTAGAAATCGTAAAATCAGGTGGTTTTAATATCAGTTACCGAAAAACAAAGTATAAAGGCGAGCAGAACATCACAGGAATTGATGTTTTTCTTCACAAAATAGACGCACCTCAAAAAATAATTGAACGAGTTACACAAGAGCGAACGTCTAATTCGGGAACAAAACCACTAACGAACTATCTGAACAACATCAGAAAGACGAACAGAATAAAAAAACAAAAAGTAAATTAAAAATGTTATTTGAAGAATACAAATATTTCAACTACAATTTCCCTGAACCACAATATTTGGGAGCTAAGCACACACATTTAGCGTGGATTAAAGAATTTATTCCCGAAACTGTGAATGTGGCTTTGGATGCTTTTGCAGGTTCGCAGTCGGTTGCGTTTTTGTTTAAGCAAATGGGATTACAAACCATTACTAACGATTTTTTGAATTTCAATAATCAAATCGGTTTGGCATTGATTGAAAACGGAAATGAAAAATTGACACACGAAGATTTATCCATTTTGTTTCAACCTGCAAAAAACAAAGACGATTTTCAACTAATGAAATCCGTTTTTACAAATGTGTTTTTTGAAGAAATTGAAGCGGAATTTTTAGACAATTTTAGGGCAAATATTCCTTTGTTAGCTTCCCCATACAAACAGGCATTGGCTTACGCAGTCATCAACCGAAGTATGACCCGAAAAATAACAATGGGGCATTTCGGACATACACAAGCCTTGAAATATGCAAGCGACCCTGAACGCATTAAACGAAATAGAAGCTTAATAAGACCCGTCAAAGATATTTTTGAAGAATTATTACCAAAATACAACGAAGCGGTTTTTGACAACAAGCAGGACAATCAAAGCTACAATCAAAATATTTTAGATTTGTTGCCAACGCTTGAAAACGTTGATTTGGCTTACTTTGACCCACCTTATTGCGACAGCCACGCAGATTACCAAAGTTTCTATCACTTGTTGGAAACCTTTACGGAGTATTGGAAAGACAAAGAATTTATAAACGGAATTAAACGCTACGAGCCACAACGATTTAGCGGATTTGATAAAAAACGAGATGTGATTGAGTCGTTTGAAAAGTTATTTGAGTATTCACAAGAAATTCCACATTGGTTAATCAGCTATAATGACAGAAGCTATCCGAGTGTGGAGGAATTATCAAAAATAATTTCCAAATACAGAGAAGTAACGGTTGAAGCAAAAGCATACCACAACGGCAGAGGCGGAAAAGGAAGCGTAGCAGGAAGCCACGAAGTTTTGTTTGTGTGCAAACCAAAGAAAAAACATTTTATAACAACACAGGAAGAAGTCGTAAATGAAAGATTTTAATTATTGGAAGAAGTTACACGAAAGTGAACAATTGGAAGAATTTAGTTCAGACAGTATTGGTTTGCTTTGGCTGAAAACAAAATCAATAGTTCGTAAAGAATTGATTGCAGAATTTGTTGAGCAGAATAAAATTGCACTCAAAGAAACCGCTTTGGGAAAACAGTTTATTGAACTCTTTGAATTGCTCTGTAAAAACGTTGATAATTCTCACAAGATTTTAGACAGTTACATCAAAGAGAAAAACAAATTTCAAGTTGAAGAACTGAATACGGAACAATTGGTTTCTGAATTATACAAACTCAAAAACTTTGATTGGGGTGGCGACTACCAAAATTCGTTGGATAAGTATTTGGTAAGTAGATATGTAAAAGTCAATAAATCTTACGATACGCTTGTTTCAAAATTTGAAACAGAAATTCAAGTCGCTGTTCAAGGTTATGTTTTGAATAGTTGGTACAACCATTGGAGCAGTATTTTGATTGAACATATTTTCAAATCGCATCCAACTGTTTTGCCAACAGTCGGACAAATCAAAAGTGTTGATTTCTTCATAAATAACGTCCCTTTTGATTTGAAAGTAACGTATTTGCCAGCCGAATACATCAAATTCAAACGAAAAGAAAAAGGATTACCTGTTGAACTTACATTTCTGAAAAACAAAGCGAAAGAAGCAAATATCATTTTTGACAAGAAAGCCAAAGACACAACAATTTTCTATGAGATAACAGAGAAAATGAAAGATAAGAATGACGAATTTTGCAACAATGTTTTAACAACATTGAAAAATGAAAAACTTAACATTCTAAAAGAAGTTCAAGATAACCCGAAAATATTAGCAACGTGGCTTTACGAAAATCAAGGCGAAATGCGTTTTGGCTCTGAAAATCGTTTATTTCTTGTGCTTGTTGATACAGACGATTTTGGTAATTCTTGGAAACTAAAAAGAAACCTTGACCTTTTGAAACCGACCATTATGAACTATTTGGACAATTTCAAAAACAAGAAAATTGACGACTTGAAAGTTTCATTTGGCTACAAAGGAAAACCACAGACTTTTACAGCATTGACAGACATAATATTTGTAGTAAAATAAAACGACTGACAGAAGAACGCCTGTGCATAACAAGAGCTTGGCGTAATGGCGGGCGAAGTGCTACTATTGAACTTTTGTGCCGTAACAAACAGTAGTGCATCTATTAAACATTTGTGCTATAAATCCGCCACTACGCCAAGCCCCGAACCGTTATGCACAAGTAAATTTAACAATAAAACATTTGGATTTAATAAAAATAAGTTGTAATATTGATTATTAATCTTAAAAACAAGTATTATGGGATGCATTTGGAATGGCGAAAACGCAAAATTAAAATTGAATGAATTATACGTTCTACCAGACAGTGAGCGAATAAAACAAGCGCAGATGATTAGGAATGATTTGAAAATGTGGGCAAAGGAAAATTTCTGCTTTTCTGAATTGCAGAATAGATGCTTACAAAGTGTGTCCGAGGCATATATTGAAGAAATTAGTTTAATTATTGCTAGAGCAATTGAAAAGAAATATCCTATAGATATTATTGTAACTGACGACACTCTTCCTGTTCCTCAAAGACTTAGGAAAGGGGGTGTTGATGTTGGATGGTCAAAAGAAGAAGGATTTTATTTTAGAATATGGGTTAGGTGGTAAATTAATAAGCACCTACATCAATGATGTGGGTGCTTATCTTTTTATATTATTTTAATTTTTAAAGCTATGCTAAAGATATTACTTCTTCTCATATATTTGTATATATCGGCTATTTTCTCTTTATCCTTTTGTCAAAATAAATTAATGGAGAAATATTCTACGAATAAAGACTCAACTCTAATTATTGTTACAGTAAAAATTGACAACAAACCATTCCCTTTCATATTTGATACTGGTAGTCAAATAAATTTATTATTCAACGATGGTAGTTTTGATTTGTCTAAAGCCAAAGACATTAAAATTCTTGACTCTAAAAACAACTCTTCAAAGGCACAAATAGTAAGAAAACATATTGAACTTCCATTCTTTAATATAAAAAGTAAAGGTCTTTGTGTTATCATAGAAAGCAAACCAAAACTTTTTGAAAGGTTAAATATTCACGGAATTCTAGGTGCCGATATTATTAATAAATTTAATTGGAGAATAGACACTAGAAATTTAGAGATTTATCGTATCAACGAAAAAGATATAAAAACCCTAGATACCAACTCATATATTATTAATACTTTTATTGATAAAAACAATACACTTAGTGCAAGTGCTGATATTAATAACAATAATTCAAATACCTTTATTTTTGATACAGGTTATAATGGAATACTAAGCATCTCTTCACCACGTAAAACAACTACAAACAAACAACATTTTATTGAACATGTCGGTGTTGAAAGCACAATTAATGGAGATAAGATGGATACGAGTTTTATTAATTTAGACACTCTTAGAATAGGAAATTTTATAATAGAAAATATTCCCATCTCATATTATTCATTTGATGATAAAAATGAGTTAAACACAATAGGAATGGGCTTCTTTAAAACATTCGAAGAAATAAATATAATTAACTCAAAAAGGTTGATTATTCTTTCAAAAATCAAACAATATCAATATACTTTTCCTAATTTCACTGATTTTGATGGCAAAGTAATGTCTCAAAACACAAAACTTGGACAGAAATCAAATTTTATTATAGGAAAAGATTCGAAAACCATAAAATTAGACTTAATAAATGCTCCTATTACTAAATTCACATTGAATAACAATATACCTGTGCATAACATCAAATAAGCACCAGCCACAATAAATGCTTCGTGTAATGTTTTTCACAAAGATAAAATTTGTAGCTTCGTATTTTAGGTTTAACGTAAAAATGTGGCCGTTGCCTATTTGAGAACCGTTGTGCGTCATTGTATCGGACGACAAAAAAGTCGTCTGCGATACGTCTGACGAGTGAACCGAAAAATTTGTAAAATTGAACCTATGAAAGTAAAAGTTTTTCATATTAGACTGACAAAAGAAAATTTGCAAAGCGACCAAGACAACTTAAACAACTTCTTGGACAGCGTGACAGTAAAAAAGATTGCAACCGAACTTATAAACGGTCAACCAAATTTTTGGTCAATTTTAGTTTTCTATGACGAACAAAAAACAGAAAAACAAGAAAAAACTTCTGACAAAATATCAATTACAGACGAGAACGAACTGACAGACGAAGAGAAAAGAATTTTTGCAACATTGAAACAGTGGCGACAAGACAAAGCAACTCAACTTAACATACCAAATTTTATGGTTTGCCACAACACTGAACTACTGACAATCTCAAAAATAAAACCTCAGACATTAGACGAACTCTCAAATATTAAAGGTTTTGGTGGACAGAAAATTGCAAAATTTGGAGACGAC
The DNA here is from genome assembly GCA_023957475.1 of Crocinitomicaceae bacterium. Classification (GTDB taxonomy): domain Bacteria; phylum Bacteroidota; class Bacteroidia; order Flavobacteriales_D; family Crocinitomicaceae; genus Taishania. The sequence goes on from JAMLHA010000010.1 coordinate 23,637, forward strand.
ATTTTAGCACTTTTAAACTCAATATAAATTTATAAGCATATGACTATTAAAATTTTAATCCCAGCAATTGTCCTTTTTTTGACAGCAGGTCTAACAAGTTGTTCTAAGGACTGTGAACCAAAACTCGCTACTTGTAGCGAAACTCCACCGACAAATGAACTTTGCCAAGCAGCATTTAACAGATGGTTTTACAACAAAGAGAAAAACAAATGTGAACAAATTGGATATAGCGGTTGCTCACAGAAAGGTTTTGCGACACAACAAGAATGTGAAGAATGCAAATGCAAGTAATGACGGACGGCAGAAAAGAACAACGAACGCACAACAGCCGTTTGCCGCAATGGGGGCAGTCGTGGTTAAATCAAGTGCAGTGCTTCTATCAGCATTTGTGCTTGGTTGACAGTGAAGTGCTCCGAAATCCCCCACTGCGGCAAGCGGCAAAACGTTAGTGGTAAAAAGAAAAATATGATAAATAATTTATACAAAACACTTATTATTTGGGTTATACATTTTGTATTAATCTCAAACACAAATATTAATGCACAAGAACCACAATCAACTTGGCTAAACTTAACATATAATGGATTTCTTCCAAAAGTATTTGACATTAAGGATAAAACCACTGCTGAATTATATAATAAAGCGGTTGAGTGGGCTAATTCATTCTATCCGAACATTAAGAATGACCTAATATTTGACAGTACCAATTATCAACTTAAAATTCGGACAATCAAGACTGAAGCTTTCTATATTGGATTAAAAAGAAATTTATATGACGTTGATTATACCTTAACAATATCGTTTAAAGATCAGAAATACCGAGTTCAAGTTGATTTAAACACATTCTATTATAACCCGAGAAATACAAAATATAGATCAGGTGGTGAACCACAAAAGACTGGTTGGGATCAAAGAGAATTTTATCTTTCAGAAAAAGAAATAGACCCAAAAAATAGTTTGGCTTATTCCGAATTGTATTTTGCAATGTATGAAGTTTCAACTTCGCTATTTCAAGCAATGAATTCAAAAACATTTGTAATTGAAAAACAAAAAAATGATGACTGGTAAAATACCACTAACAGCAAATAAACAAAAGCGCCGAAACGATTATATTTGAAAGGCGCCTTTGCCTATTTGCAAACCGTTATGCGTCACCTTAAAAAGACATACTAACGGTTCAAGGCAGGCTAACCACCTATAATGACATAAAAAAAATGGAGACAAGAAAACCATCTAAAAAAACAGCGAGAAATCTGAAAATCGAAAAGAGTAAGAAAAACAAATTAAAAAACTACAAATGGCTAAAATATTTCAAGGGGATAGCACCTCTTCAAGCAAAATCGTTTTTACTTTTGATGGCAAATACGTTTACCAAGGCGACAGCACATCTTCAAGTAAAAGAATATACACTTGGGATGGTAAACACATTTTTCAAGGAGACAGCACTTCTTCAAGTAAGATAATGTATACTTGGGATGGAAAATACCTCTATCAAGGCGACTCTACTTCATCAAGTAAAAGACTTTATACTTGGGATGGAAAATACTTTTACCAAGGTGACAGCAGTTCCTCAAGTAAAAGAATTTACACTTTTGATGGAAAACATTTGTATCAAGGTGATTCCACTTCTTCAAGTAGAATAATGTATACTTTTGATTCACCAGTTCCGCCAGCAGGGCATATTCAGCAAGTTGTTTTAGCAAATTCACCTGTATCTCAAGAGGTGTTGAATGTCTTAAACAGTATGAATATTCCAAACGGAATAAAAAACCAAATCAACAATGCACAAACAGGTGTTTCTGCTATGACGTATTTGAACAACGAAATATCCTTTGCATCAACAGAACGAAATAGTCTGATTGATGAGCGTATTCGTTTATTCTTAAATGATACGTTAATTCAAAATCCTTTGGACAGCATCGCTATAATCCTAAAAGAGGAAAAAAGGGAAATACGTAAAAAACAGCTTTGTGATACTTACATTGGCAAAGGTGATACTGTTAAAGCCACTGAAACAAGAGATACTTTAGCATTGGAATATGGATATAATAATTACGTAAAAATGGCTGATGTTCAACTAGAAGTTTTTAGTTTGCCTTCATCTTGCTTTGCGGTTATTACCGACCCCAACATTAAACAGGAAGTAGAATACGTGGCTTACGACCCTAACGACCGCATCAATGCTGTTCGTGGAGAAGCCCTGCTTGCCGTTGCTTTTGATAGTTTATTTTTAGCGAACATAGAACCGCTTGAACCCATCGGCAGCGGTTTACGAATGGGACAGAATAATCTAGAACAGCAAAAAGTTTCAGCTAAAGAAAGTTCTTTATCTATCTATCCGAATCCTTCGGATGGTGGTATCGTAAACTTAGAAATTAAAGGTGATGAATTGTTAAACAATGTAAGCCTTGAAATCTATACTATCACAGGTCAGTTAGTTGCTTCGTATTCGTTCAGTGGTGAGAACAGAATGGTTACTATAAACACCAACAAATTAATACCCGGTGTTTATTTTGTAAAACTGTTCAGCAATACCCAACTTATCGAAACTAAAAAACTCTTGATTAATAATTAAATTTCAAATCCCTGTTCTGCCAAGCAGAACAGGGATTATTTTTATGAAACGATTCGTTTTACATATCGCTTTGTTTTTTTCTTTCCTTGTTATAAGAGTCAATTTTGTTTCTGCCCAAAATCTTTTCCATCAGGATATTTTTTATGGCGGAGTTACGGCTGGTGGGTTTTCAACAGGGCAAGGACAAGGTTCAGGTACTTTAAACCTATACATTGAACCAGGTAGCACCATTAGAAAAGCCTATTTGTTTTCGTATAGGCAAGGCTACGCTCCCGCAGTACCAATTACAGTAAACAGCACTCCTTATGTTTTCGATACAATTAATTGTGTTATGACCGCATCTCATATAAGTCCTCTTGTTAATCCGATAAAACTTTATTTTAAAGATATCACAACAGATTTAAATACTGTCATTACTTCAACTTTTAATATAACCATTCCTAATCAGTTTGGACTTCCTATTGGTTGGGGTTGGTTTACTGCGTTTATTTACATTGAATACGAAAACCTTTCTTTACCAAAAGTTGCTTCATCGCTTTTTATTAATGATAAAGATTTTAACGGGAATGAATCCTACTCTATGGCAGGAATGAATCCGATAAATACTGCTAATCCAGTTGGTTTATCATTAATGATAGACAGGGCTTGCAACAATACTAATGATGGTACAATTGTAACATTAAACAGTAACAATCTTGGTATTATTGGAACTCCTGATGCCGTTAATAATCTTTTTTCGTGTAGTGGAACAAAAGGACATTTTTATTATCAAAACAATACCTTATTTGGCTTAGATGATGATACGGCAAACAATACTATGAATGGAGCAGATGCTTTAGCTGATATTTCTTCGTATATTTTAAATGGGTCAACTGGTTTTACAACTAATTTAAATCTTAATATACTAGGAGGTGATCCAAATTCTAATCTTCTTTTCATCAACGCCTATACCACACCCTGCGATACTATTACAACTAGCATTATAACTGATACCGTAATTTGTAAAGGTGATAGCATACAGCTTTTAGCAAGCGGTGGTACTAATTATTATTGGCTGCCTGCCACGGGCTTGGATAATTCAAACATTGCCAACCCTATGGCTTCACCTGATAGCACCACGCTATACATTGTTCGTATTGAAGATAGTTTAGACTGCTCCCGTACAGAAAAAGTATTGGTAAAGGTTAATGAACCTCCTAAAATAAGTGCTATTAATATCACTCCTTCGGTTTGTGGTAATGATGATGGAAAGATAATTATTTCTGCAAGCGGAGCAAATTCATTGCAATATTCAATCGGCAATGGCTTTCAAAATAGTAACACCTTTGCTAACCTGTCTACAGGCAATTACACCCTTAGCATTTTAGACAACAATGGCTGCTCTTTTGACTCCACTGTTTTTGTACCTGAGATAAATCCGGTAAGTGCTTTATTTAACGCTAATCCTGAAATTGGAGTTGAACCCCTTTTTGTTGACTTAAATAATCAATCAAACAATGCAAATAATTATGTTTGGTATGTTGACAATATTTCTTTTTCAAATTCTTACAATACCTCTTACACCTTTGACAGTTCTGGAGTTTATACAATAATGCTCATCGCCTATAACAACCTGCCCCAATGTGCCGACACGTTTTCTTTGCAAATCATAGTGTACGACTCTTTAATGATTCAAATACCAAATGTTTTTACTCCTAACAATGACGGCATTAATGACAATTTCTCTATAAAAGTGAAGGGTATTAAAGAAATATCATTTTCTGTTTTTAACCGTTGGGGAAATTTATTGACAGAATATAGCAACACAATTACTGTAAGCCCAACGACAATTGATTTATGGGACGGACGGACTTCGGCAGGGGAAAAAGTTTCTGATGGTGTTTACTTTTACATTATCTATGTAACCGATATACAAGACAAAAAACATAATTTTAATGGAACAATTCATTTATTCAGATGACATGAAAATGAGGAAAACCAAGAAGTAGCACCGAAGGTAAACTAATTGCCAATGCTGGTCATACACATTTGCAAAGCCACGAAAAATCTGCCCACACTCCAAAGCTTTGCAAAAGAGCATTCCCTCCGACACACGGACAGAATTGCACGATTTGCTAACATGGGCTAAAATCAAGTGGGCATTTGTAGGTCATTCAAGTTCAGTACTTTTTATCTACTTTTGTGGTGGTGGACAATGAAGTGGTTATCAATTGCCCACCAGCTTTTAGCCCAAGCCCGTTAGCTACAATGCGTGAAAACCGAAATAAAACGACAATGACAAAAACAACATATTTATTTTTTTCTTTTTTGTTTTGCTTAACAAGCTACTCACAAAACTTAACAGGTAAGTGGAAACTTAATGCTAACATTCAAGGTATGGGCGAAATACAAATGTTGCTTGACTTTTCAAAAACAACTGACACAACATTTTATGCTTCATCAAGACCTAAAGCATTAAAAGATATTATCGGAGGTATAAAGTACGCTGTTGCTAAAAACAATAAAATCTATAAAAACGGGGCTATTGTTCATATTTACAAAGGTGTTATCAGAGAAGACAGTTTAAGAGGTGTTTTGACAACACCAATGATGAACTTGTATTTTGCAGCAGAGTTAAAAAATGGAAAAATGAGAGGTGCTTTATTTGGCGCAGACAAAACCAAAACATATTACGAATTTACGGCTGAACCTTACGACAAAGAATTTGTGAATTATGATTATGTATCACTAATTGCAAGTATAAAAAACACATTTCAAAAAAATATTTACGATTCGGAAATTCTGAAAACAAAAGAATGGACAGACTTTTTTAAATCGTTAGACGACATTGCTCCAAAAATTCACGATGATTTAGAAATGTATATGGACTTTTCATTTTTGGCGGGTAAAATTAAAATGTCGCACATTGCGATTTTAAAAAATAATCCTTGGGACAGTTACGATGACGAAGACACCTCAAAATATGTTACACAAGTATCTCACAAAATGATTAACGAAAAAACAGCATACATAAAATTTGAAGGTTTTCAATTAGCTGACACGTTAGTTGTTCGACAGTTTTTCAGAACAATCATTGAACAAAAAATTCCAAATTTAATTTACGACCTTAGAGGTTGTAGCGGAGGCGACTATTCATCAATGTTTTTAGCACAATATTTGACAAATGAAACAAATGAAGCAGGTTTCTTCATTGGCAATAAATATTATCAAAGTAATCGTAACTTGCCAGATGAAAATACAATCAAGAATTTACCCGACTACAACGGAAAATCACTAAAAGAATTTTTGCAAACTATTGTGGACAACGGTTTATTGAAAGGTAAAGTTTCACCCGACAGAGAACTTCATTATAACGGGAAAGTGTATACACTTATTGACAATAACTCTGCAAGTGCGACTGAGCCGATTGCCTATTTTTTAAAACAGCATAATTTAGCAACTTTGGTAGGCGAAACAACAGCAGGAAAAATGTTATCATCAACAGTAATTACAGTAAAAGACAAATGGAGTTTAATGCTTCCTATTGCGGACTATTACACGTCCGCCAGATTTCGCATTGAACAAAATGGTGTAAGTCCGAACATTAAAGTAAAATCAAAAGACGCATTAGATTATGTATTAAAAATCGCACAGTAGCTAACATCGTATTGGCAATAGGCGGGCTAAACGGCTTCGTATCAACGATAGTGCAAAATTCAACTTTCGTTCTTCGATTAAAGTTCAGTGCTAAAAATCCCGCCCATCGCCAATACGAGGCACGTTATGGGCAAGTGTAACGGACGACCGTAAAAAGTAAAACAATGATTGACACGAAATTATTTTGACAATTAACTTTATCATTTGCCTACACAAATGAAAATTCAGATTTTTAAATATAAATCCACACACCCAATAATTCACGAAATCCGATTGATACAATCAGATAGTGCTACTGATACACTTACCCATTTCATTCCACCATTAGGGAATCCTGAACTTTTATTTTACATCGGGACTGAGAGCCAAATCAAAAATACAACATGCAAAAATGGTTTCATAAAAGGACAATATACATCTATTCAAAAAATTGATTTTATTCCTAACTATCATTTTCTTTCTGTTTCGCTTTATCCTTACGGACTTAAACAATTATTTAATGTCAATGCAAGTGATTTTGTAAACACGGTTGTTGACATAGAAGCACATCCCTTAACAAATTCGCTATTAAATCTTTTCCAAAACAGAAAAGAGATTGAAGCTTCATTTATTGAAGAACTTGGACAAAAAATCAGCACGTTCCCTTTGTATCCTGTTTCATCAATAACAAAAGATTTTATTAAAACTGCTGAACACAGAGATATTTCGCATTCGGTTAAGGTCATTGCCAAAGAAAAAGGACTTGGATTGCGCACGCTACAAAGAAACTTTAAAACTGAAGTTGGATTAACTACAAAGGAATATTTACGCATTATCCGAATGAAAAGAATTGAACAACGACTAAAAGATAAACCCAACGTGTTTGAACTGATTTCAGATTTTGATTTTGCCGACCAATCACATTTTATCAGAGAAGTAAAACAATGGCGAAATTATGCACCATGTGAGCTGTTAAAACGAAAATTATTGCTGTCCGACCAATTAGCAACTCCAGAAATTATCAAAATTTAATGTTGTCGCTTTTATACAATGAAAAATCATGTTTTCCATAGAATTTTGTAACTTAATAACATTAAATCATTGTTAATATGAGGAGATTTCATGCATTAGAATGGGAGGATTTGAAGTGGTTCCCAACCAGTTGGAGAGATTTTGGCACAGATTATCTAAAATTCATAGCCACAAAGTTTGATATATACAAACCAATATTGCCGCTTATTCGCAAAGCAATGGAGAAGAGTGAACAAAACCACTGGGTAGATCTGGCTTCAGGAGGAGGCAGCGCATTGGTTCAATTGGCAAAGGTGTTAAAAGCGGAAAATCCGGAATTGAAAATAACACTCACTGATTATTATCCTAATATTCGAGCATTCGAATTGTTACAGAAGGAGTTTCCCACTATTTTTTCGTTTGAAAAAACATCAATCAATGCAATGCAACCTCCCAAACACTTAGAGGGTACACTTAAAACAATTTTTGGTGCTTTTCATCATTTTCGTCCAAAGGATGCAAAGCAAGTTTTGCAAGATACAATAGATTCCAATTCAACCATTGCAGTATTTGAACCGGTAGGTAGAAATATTGGAAGTTGGTTTTCTATGTTGTTTGTACCTCTTAACGTATTTGTTTTCACGCTTTTCATCAGACCCGTTAGATTAAAAGTTTTGCCATTTATATATCTTTTGCCTTTGGTGCCACTTTATATCCTATGGGACGGAATTGCTTCAATTTTACGGACTTATTCAGAAAAAGAACTCAAAGCATTGGTAAGTTCCCTAAACAATACTGAGAGCTACCATTGGGAAATAGGAAAAACGAAAGGCGCAATGCCTATTCGATATTTAATTGGATATAAGAAATGAGTTGGAGTAGGGACATAGATAAGATTACTAAGGATTTCAATTCTCAATTTGGACATCTAAGCATCGAGCAATTGAATTGGAAACCTAATCAGCAAACGTGGAGTATTGCTCAAAATATGGAACATTTAATCGTAGTTAACGAAACGTATTATCCGGTTTTGGCTTCATTGAATATAAAGACATATAAAACACCATTGATCGGCAAGATTGGTTTTATAGTTTCATTCTTAGGTAAGACTGTGCTTAATGCAGTTAAGCCCGACAGAAAGAAAAAGATGAAAACATTTTCTATATGGGAGCCAACCAAAAGTGAAATCAATGACGATATCCTTAAACGATTTGAGAACCATCAGACCATACTAAAGCAAAAGATAGATGCATCGAAAGAATTTATTGAAAAAGGAGTGGTAATTTCATCACCTGCGAACAGAAATATTGTATATAAATTGGAAACGGCTTTTGATATTATTATTTCTCACGAGCAACGGCATTTAGAACAAGCAAGAGAGATTTTGCTATTACTGACAAAGAATACCAGCCACTAACAAACAAATTGGCAATAGAGCCGGTGAAGTGCTTCTATTGAGCTTTTGTTCAAGGTTGAAGAGTAGTAATTCAATTCAGCATTTGTGCTAAAAGTCGGCTCCATCGCCAATTTGCCGCACGTTAGCACTCACCCTAAAAGACCGACACGACCAATAAAAACGAACAGAAAAATGACAGACAAAATGCCAACCCACCACCCTAAAAGCGGTCAAATGACAATTTGAAGGCAACTTGTGTCAGTAATGGAATTATAAAAACTAACTTTACGACCTAAAAAAATAAAGACAATCTCAATGAGTGAAGAATATAAAAGAATACTAGAAGCCCAACTTTGGAACATTGCCAATACGCTACGTGGCAAAATGAATGCTGACGAATTTCGTGACTACATTTTGGGTTTCATTTTCTATAAATACCTAAGCGAGAAAATGAACATTTTCGCTGACGAAATATTGAAACAAGACGGCATTAAGTTCAAAGACATTACTCCAAAGACCGAAAACGGAGCAGCATTTATTGAAGCTATAAAGGAAGAAGCTTTGGAGAAATTGGGCTACTTTTTAAGACCCGAAGAACTCTTTACAGAAGTTGCCAAACGAGGCAAAGGCGACAATGAAGAGGATGGTCAAAACTTTGATGAAAGCAAAACCAATTTCATTTTAGAGGACTTACAAAAAATCCTTATCAATATCCAGTTGAGTACAATGGGTACTGAAAGTGAAGAAGATTATGAAAATCTCTTTGAGGATATGGATTTGAACAGTTCTAAATTGGGTAAAACTCCCGAAGCAAGAAATGCAATCATTGCAAAGGTGTTGACGCATCTTGACAAAATTGATTTCAAGTTAAATGACCTTAACGAAGTTGATGTATTAGGTGATGCTTACGAATACCTGATTGGGCAATTTGCCAGTGGAGCAGGTAAAAAAGCAGGTGAATTTTATACCCCGCAACAAGTTTCTTCCATACTTGCAAAACTCGTAACGACAGGAAAACAAAAACTAAAATCGGTTTACGACCCCACTTGTGGTTCGGGTTCTTTGTTGCTTCGTGTGGCAAGAGAAGTAGAAGATGTAAGTAATTTTTACGGACAGGAAATGAACCGTACTACTTACAACCTTGCCCGAATGAATATGATTTTGCACGGTGTACATTACCGCCAATTTGATATAAAGCAAGACGATACACTTGAACACCCACAGCACATTGACAAACAATTTGAAGCCATTGTAGCCAATCCGCCATTTTCGGCTCAATGGAGTGCAAACCCTTTGTTTACAAGTGACGACCGCTTTAGCCAATACGGAAGACTAGCACCAAGCAGCAAAGCCGACTTTGCTTTTGTGCAACATATGATTTACCATTTGGCTGACAATGGCACTATGGCAATTGTATTGCCTCACGGTGCTTTGTTTCGTGGTGGTGCAGAGCAACACATTCGCAAGTATTTGATAGAAAACAAAAACTTTTTAGATGCTGTCATTGGCTTACCAGCCAATATATTTTACGGTACAAGCATTCCGACTTGTATTTTGGTTTTCAAAAAGTGCAGAGAAAATCCTGATGATATTTTATTTATTGATGCCAGCCAGCATTTTGAAAAGGTAAAAACCCAAAATGTATTGCGTAAGCAAGATATTGATTTGATTGTTGAAACCTACCGCAACAGAACAGAAACGCCAAAATACAGCAAGAAAGCAACTTTAGAAGAAATTGCGAAAAACGATTACAACCTGAACATACCACGCTATGTAGATACGTTTGAGGCAGAAGAAAATATTGACATTGAAGCCATTGCCCAGGAAATAAAAGCATTGGACGAAACGATGGCTACTACAGACAAAACCATTGCAACTTTTTGTGCTGAACTGAATATCTCAACACCTTTTTAAACCATGATTTTAAAGATTAAATGATTACTTGATTATGAAACATGAGGATTTAACTAGAAAAATTATTGGATGTGCAATGGAAGTACATAAACAGCTAGGCAATGGCTTTCAGGAAGTTATATACCAAAGGGCACTTTCTATCGAATTACAATTACAAGGCTTGGAATTTAGCAGAGAACACGAAATGCAAATACAGTACAAAGGACATGAAATTGGCACTAGACGTGTTGATTTTTTTGTAGAAAATGTAATAATGGTGGAATTGAAAGCAATCATTAATTTGGAAGATGTACACTTGGCACAGGCAATGAACTATGTGGAAGCCTACGATTTGGAAATCGGACTGCTTCTCAATTTTGGGGCAAAAAGCCTACAATTCAAACGGGTTCATAACAACAAAAAAGAAATCAAGTAATCATGCCAATCAAAAATAATCAAGGTTCAGACAACATACCACAATTGCGTTTCCCTGAATTCAAAGACAAATGGAATGAGGAAAAAATGGGTGAAATATATTCATTCAAAGTAACAAACTCACTTTCAAGAGACAATTTGAATTATGAGGAAGGAACTGTAAAAAATATACATTACGGAGATATTCACACCAAATTCCAAACGCTTTTTGATATTACAAAGGAAAATGTTCCTTTCATTAACTCTGAGATTTCAATTGATAGAATTTCAGAGGATAACTATTGCAAGGAAGGCGATTTGATACTTGCAGATGCTTCCGAAGACTTAAATGATGTAGGTAAATCAATTGAGGTATTTAATTTAAACAACGAAAAATTGTTAGCAGGACTGCATACCATTTTAGCAAGACCTAATTTGGAAAAGTTCGATATTGGTTTTGGTGGATACTTATTCAAGTCAAATAAAGTAAGAACGAAAATTCAGAAAGAGGCACAAGGCTCAAAAGTGTTGAGTATTTCAGCAACACGACTATCAAATATTTCTTTAGACTTTCCTTCAAAAGACGAGCAAAAGAAAATTGTGGAGTGCTTTAGTTCCATTGACGAAAAAATCCAAGCCCTCAAAAAGAAACACAGTCTTTTAGAGCAATACAAAAAAGGCGTAATGCAAAAACTCTTTTCGCAAGAAATTAGATTTAAGGATAAAAAAGGAAATGATTTTCCGGAGTGGGAAGAAAAGCAAGTTAAAGACTTATTCAAAGTTACAAGAGGTGATGTACTTGCAATGTCATTAGTTAGCGATGAAATAGAAAACGACCATATTTATCCAGTCTACTCCTCGCAAACAAAAAATAGAGGATTAGCAGGTTACTACAATGAATACTTATTTGAAGATGCTATAACTTGGACAACGGACGGTGCAGGTGCAGGAGATGTCAATTTCAGAGAAGGAAAATTTTATTGCACAAATGTATGTGGAGTTTTATTGAGTGAAGAAGGTTATGCTAATCTATTTATAGCAGAATTGCTCAATTCAGTTTCAAGAAAATATGTGTCTTATGTTGGAAATCCCAAGTTAATGAATAATGTAATGGCTGAAATTTCAATCATTATTCCAGTGTCTGTTGAAGAACAACAAAAGATTTCCAATTTTTTAAAATCACTCAATTTAAGGATTAAGCAGTTAGAAATTGAAATTGCCAAAACAGAAAATTGGAAAAAAGGGCTTTTACAAAAAATGTTTTGTTAAGGAATGAAGCAGACGAAAGACATATTAAAAGCCCTGAAAATTAATGGCATTAAAAATTTAACTTTGAAAATGTTTACAGAATTCAAAAAAAGTATTACCTTTGCACTAACAGTACCTGTGTTGCTTCCCGTTAGAACAGCTCACGGGTCTTTCTTTTTTATAGGGTTTACCACAAAATTAATACACCTCTTCTGCCTCTCCACGATGCACACTGAAGGGGTCTTTTCTTTTAATAACACATTGCACAATGGCTAAACCTTCACATTCAATACAACAACAAATTGCTTTACTACAAAGTAGAGATATGCAATTTAGAAACATTGCAGATGCTCCCCATTTTTTAAGTAATATTAGCTATTATCGATTAAAAGGCTATTGGTGGGAGATGCAGGAAGATAAAGTAAATCATCATTTCGCCCCCAATAGTTATTTTGAAGATGTAATTGATTTATACAATTTCGACAGGCATTTCAGGCTTATTGCTTTTAATGCCATAGAAAGAATTGAAATTGCATTAAGAACTAAATTGATTTATCACTTATCACAAACTTATGGCTCGCATTGGTATTTGATACCTTCTATATTTCAGGACCCAAAAAGATTTAATTCTTTCTTAGGCAAAATCAATATGGATATGAGTAATAGTAGTGAAGAGTTTATTGTAAAGCATTTTGATAATCATCCTGATGAAATGCCCGAAAGTTGGAAAGCTCTTGAAGTATTAACATTAGGTACTTTATCAAAATTGTATAGTAATTTAAAACATCAGCTTCCAGAGAAAAATAAAATTGCAAACGAATTTGGATTGAATAATCAAAAATATTTAGTGAGTTGGTTATTAACCATCACAGTAATTAGAAATATAATAGCTCACCATAGCAGATTATGGAATAGAGTAATAATCAATAAATATGATTGGCCACCAACATCACCTAAACCTATATTAAATTATATCCCAAACAATCATCAACGCAGAAAGATATTTCCAATTCTTTCTGCCATTATTTATTTGAATGATGAAATAAGCCCAGGTCATCAAATTAAACAAGAACTTTTTAGCCTATTTGCAAAATTCCCTAATGTACAATTAAGCAAAATGGGATTCCCTGCAAATTGGCAAAACGAACCCCTTTGGAAATAATATGAGCAGACAATCCGAACAAATATTAGAAGAACAATTAATTGCCCAATTGCAAAAATTGGGTTATAGCTATGTTGTAATCAACAGTGAAAAGGATTTATTGCTCAACCTGAAAGGGCAATTAGAAAAACATAATCAAGCTGCACTTGCTAAAACAGGAAGCGAACAACTCACCCAAACAGAGTTTGAGAAGATTTTAAATTTATTGAGTAAAGGTTCCGTTTTTGAAAAGTCAAAAATGCTTCGCCAAAAGCAGCACCTTGTTCGGGATAATGGCGACAATCTTTATTTTGAATTTCTGAATGTAGAGCATTGGTGTCAAAATCAATATCAAGTAACCAACCAAGTAAGCCAGGAAGGGAAATTTAAAAACCGTTATGATGTAACCATTCTCATAAACGGTTTACCTTTAGTTCAAATAGAACTCAAACGCAGGGGCTTAGAACTTAAAGAAGCCTTCAATCAAATTAATCGCTATCAAAGACATTCATTTGGTGCAAATTCGGCTTTGTTTCAATATGTGCAGATTTTCATTATCAGCAACGGAGTAAATACAAAGTATTACGCCAACAACCGAAATCAAAGTTTCAAACAAACCTTCTATTGGACTGATGTAAACAACAAACGACTTTCCAATATTTTAAATGGCTTTACCGATACCTTTTTAGAGCCTTGCCATTTGAGTAAAATGATATGCAAATACATTGTATTGAACGAAGCCTATAAAATTCCAATGGTGCTTCGTCCGTATCAATTTTACGCAGTAGAAGCCCTAATTGAAAGAGTAAAAAACTCAACCAAAAACGGCTATATATGGCACACCACAGGTTCAGGCAAAACCCTAACCAGTTTTAAAGCCAGTCAGATTTTGATGAGTTTGCCACAAGTTCACAAAGTGGTTTTTGTGGTAGATAGAAAGGATTTAGATTACCAAACCACCAAGGAATTTAACAGCTTTCAAGAAGGTTGTATTGACGGAACAGACAACACCCAAAACTTAGTAAAGCAGTTTACAGGAACTTACGTTGATAAAAAAGGAGAAGCCAAAAATTCAAAACTCATTGTTACCACCATTCAAAAACTCAATACAGCCATTAGCAAATTGAAGTATGAGGCGAAAATGGCTGAACTCAAAGATAAACGCATTATATTCATATTTGACGAGTGCCACCGAAGCCAGTTTGGAGACACCCACAAACGCATAAAAGATTTCTTCAACAATGCCCAAATGTTTGGTTTTACAGGTACTCCCATTTTTGCGGACAATGCAGCTAAAAACGAACACGGCAAACGAACCACCAAAGATTTATTTGAAGACTGTTTGCACAAATATGTGATTACAGATGCAATCAAAGACGAAAACGTGTTGAAGTTTTCTGTTGAATATGTGGGCAGATACAAGCACAAAGACGGAAGAGAAACCAATATTGATATTGAGGTAGAAGACATTGACACCAAAGAGTTGATGGAAGATGAAACCCGTTTAGAAAAAATAACGGATTACATTATTGCACACCACAACCGCAAAACACATAGCCGAGAGTTTACGGCAATGTTTTGTATCAACAATGTGCCAACGCTTATCAAATACGTTGACTTATTCAAAAAGAAAAAAGCGGAAGGTTTACACAACTTGAACATTGCAACCATTTTCAGCTACGGAGCAAATGAAGATGATGCAGATGCAAATGGTTTTATAAACTTTGAAGAAAATTTTGATAGCGTTGATTTCAATGTAGTTGCCGAGCCAACAGTAGAATACAATATCAATCAACACAGCCGAGATAAATTAGAAGAATACATACAAGATTACAACAAACTTTTTGGCGACAACTTCACAACCAAAGACAGTCAAAGCTTTTATAACTATTACAACGACATTTCAAAGAAAGTAAAAGAACGTAAAATTGATATTTTGGTAGTTGTAAATATGTTTCTCACAGGTTTTGACAGCCCGACATTGAACACATTGTACGTTGACAAAAACCTAAGGTATCACGGACTTATTCAGGCATATAGCCGAACGAACCGAATTTTAAATGAGCAAAAAAGTCAGGGCAATATTGTTGCGTTCCGCAACTTGAAAAATCGTACAGACGAAGCCATTACTTTATTTAGCAACAAAGAAGCTATTGAAGTAATCATAATGAAACCTTATGAAGACTACACAGCCAAGTTTGATGAAGCGTTTGAGCATTTAATTTCACTAACGCCAACAACAGACAGCGTTGATGATTTAGAAACAGAAGATGACGAACTTGAATTTATAAAAGCATTCAGAGATTTGATGAGAATAAAAAACATTCTCACCGCTTTTACAGACTTCAAATGGACGGACTTGAAAATGACTGAACAGCAATTTGAAGATTTTAAAAGCAAGTATCTTGACCTTTACGATAAAGTAAAAAGCAATCACCAAAAAGAGAAAGTTTCCATTTTGGAAGATGTGGACTTTGAATTGGAATTAATCCACCGTGACGAAATCAATGTTGCTTATATCATTCAGCTTTTAATAAAACTCAAAGCACAAGCACAAAAAGACACGACCAAAGCCGAGCAAGAAATATTCAACTTGTTAAGCACAGAAACGACTTTGCGTAGCAAACGAGAATTGATAGAGAAATTTATCAAAGAGAATTTGCCAGTAATAGTTGACACAGACGAAGTTGCTCCTGAGTTTGACAAGTTTTGGAACGCAGAACAACAAAAAGCATTTAACAAACTTGTAGAAGAAGAAAAACTATCAGCAGACAGAACAGAAAAACTCATTGAGGACTATCTATTTGCAGAACGACCACCATTGAGAGACGAAGTATTAGAACTCATTGACGGAGCAAAACCAAGTTTACTTGAACGCAAAAAATTAGGCGATAGAATTTTAAAAAGAATTATGGACTTTGTAGAGACATTTATTAACGGAATGACAGGATAGCCCAAGCATTTGGTGGCACATTTGCAAAACCGCACAAGCCCACGCTAAAGCCATGTTTTGCAAAAGAGCCACCAAGCCAACGCACCAAAAACAGACACGAAATGACACGAACAAACACGACAGAAAAGAAGGGCGAAGTGCTAACAGCGGTTTTGCGTAATGGCGGGTGCAGTGCTTCGTATGACAGTTTTGTGGTAGGTTCAAGTGCAGTACTTCGATTGAACTTTTGTGCTAAAAATCCCCCACAACGCAAAGCCGCAAACCGTTGGCATCAGGCGGGGCGTACGTACACGTTCGACACTTTTTTTATATATTTATACTCTATCTCTCGCACGGAATTTTCAGCGGAAAATCCCGCCCGAACGCCGAACCGAGGCAGACGTTATACACAAGCGTAGGACGACCGAACTACACAGACAATTGTCTTGTCCTAAAATAAGTTTACACATTTAAAGAATTTAAAATGCGTAAAAATGAAAAAAGTAAAGTTATTTTAGGACAAGACAGAATAAAAATTTCCTTCTCTTCTGAAAATAAAAAAATACGCAAACGCACAAACCAACACGACAATAAAACCAAGACTTGACAACACGACAGACAGAACGCCAGCCCATAATCGAGTTGCCTGCCCTACCCGATTCAATCAACAGGGAGAGCTTCGAGTGTTTAAATTTGTTTTTTCTAAAAATAAATCCATTTTCCACTCCATTTGTTTCCTGTGACAACAATGGTAGGAAATGGTAATTTCAGATAATTGAATTGCTTTACAATTGCTTTTAGCCATTTTTGTTTGATGGGCAGCTTACTAAAGTCAATATCCAATGAAAACAATACTTGCCTTTTTGCTTCAAAAGTGAGTGGTGTTCCAAAATCCGTCTCAACTGTATAAAAATTATCAGAACCATGCAATTTAGCATCAACACTGTAACCTATAGAAAAACACAACCAAGCAGGAAATTTTGAGTTTTTTAGAAAAGAACCCGGGCTTACACTCAGCCAATACGTTTGTCCATTGTAATCTTTCAATAATCGTTCTGGAAAGGTGCTTCCCAACGTATTTGGTCGGTATTGAGCATAAGGAGAATTGTGGTAAGAGAATTTCAAAAGAAATCGCTGATCTTCCCAAGCCAATTGTTGCGCTAAATAAACACCAGAACCCAAAAAATTAGCTCCCATATCGCTCCAAGAAAAGCCCCATTTTTTTCCGGTTG
Source organism: Crocinitomicaceae bacterium (assembly GCA_023957475.1). Taxonomy (GTDB): domain Bacteria; phylum Bacteroidota; class Bacteroidia; order Flavobacteriales_D; family Crocinitomicaceae; genus Taishania. The sequence continues at coordinate 41,094 of JAMLHA010000010.1, forward strand.
CATCCAAGCATTCTAAGGTGAATTGATAACCAAAACCAACACCAAACCCCATCAATGCGGCATATTCATTCTTCCAACCCGACCATTTATACAAATCTCCCATTAAGGAAGATATTTTATTAGCCGTATAGAAATGCCCCATTTTATCCATTTGCAGCCATTCTCTTGAATCATCAAACGAATGCCATGGAGATTTTTCCATTCCTTTGTACCAAATTTGATGCAAACCAATCATGCTACCCGCCCAAGCAGTACCAATTCCAACTGTCACACCAATGGTTCTGCCTTTGTTGTATGAAAATTTAGCTGGTTGTTTCAATAGGGAATCCGTAACAAGATTATCTTCTTGTGCGTGACAAAAGAATGTCGCAAACAGTAAAATAAATATGGTATTTTTTGGAATCACTATACGAAAGTAAAAAAAATCCCCCGATAAACTACCGAGGGATTTCAATTTTAAACAGATTTCTCTTATTTCTTCTTAAATTGATTGATTGCATTCACAGTAAAATCGCTTAATACAAGGCGACCGCTCATGCCTGCTCTTTCCGCCAATAAATCATCCCAATTTTCTGTTCCCTCCCAAAAAATCTGTTTTAACAAACGCATAGCTTCAGGGTTTGAGTTGGACAATTTATCTGCTAAGATTCCAATTTCTTTGTCCATTTCATCAACAGTATCAAATACTTGCGCATACAATCCTTTTCTATAAGCCCAATCAGCAGAACGCCATTCTGTAGCATTGATAGCCAATTCACTCATAGCAGAAACGCCAATTTTACGTTCTACAGCAGGACCAACAACAAATGGACCAATTCCAACTGCAAGTTCAGACAATTTCACGTCAGCATGCTTTGTTGCAAAACAATAATCAACTGCAGAGGCAACACCTACTCCACCACCAACAGCTTTTCCATGAACGCGACCAATAATTAATTTCGGTGCTTTTCTACAAGCATTGATAACTTTAGCAAAACCAGAGAAAAATTGTTGACCCGTTTCTAAGTCTTTAATCGAAATCAGTTCATCAAAACTGGCTCCTGCACAAAATGCTTTTTCGCCAGAAGAACGAATTACAATAACCTTTACAGCAGCATCATTTCCTAATGTTGTAATGGTATCTGCTAATTTTTGTAAGATTTTACCTGGTAAGGAATTACTTAATGGGTGTCCAAATTCAATTGTAGCGATTCCAGCATCACTTATATTGTATTCAACATGACCTTGATTTACTGCTTGTTCTGACATAATTATTCTTTATTATCGTCGATACGTTTTGTGAAACGTTCAACTTTTTCATAACCTTTATTATCATCTCCCCCCTCGTGCATTCTTTTTCGAGGACGCATGGTTCTTTCTGACGAAGAATTATCGTTGTTGTATCGATTGCTTCTTTCGTTATTATAATCTTCGTTGCTTCGTTGGTTATTGTAACCTTCTCCACCACTTCTGCGGTTGTTGTAACCTCCTTCACGTCTTTCTCTATTGAAGCCACCTTGTCCTCCACCTCTATTTTGACCAAAAGGTTTCTTTTTGAAAGGCTTGTTTTCTTGCGGCTTATTTTCTTTTTTAGGGCGATTTGTTTTTGGAGACGCAATTTTCACATCAATTGCACGTCCATTAATTTCAATCCCATTCAATGCACCAATAGCGGCAATTGCTGCACTTGGATCTTCCATTTCAACGTACCCGTATCCACGAGATCTTTTTGTATCTTTTTCAAATACTACGTGTGCATAGCTCACCTCACCGAATGATGAAAAGGTGGTTTTTAAATCTTCAGAGGTAATCGACCAATCAAGATTTGCGATAAAAATATTAACCATCTAACTAAACTAAATTATATATTACCTAAATTAAAATTATTTCAATGTAAAATTGTCTTTTCCAATTAAACTTCCGTCACAATAAATTTTTACTGTATAATTTCCTTTTTGAGCTTCTTCGCCACGCAAATCATAATAAATTGCCATGCTAACAGCTTCTCCGGTATAATCAACATCTTTTTTATCAGAATAGGCTACATTTCCTTGTTCTGTTGACAAAATATTTGAAGATCTGCTTTGGAAAATAGATCCATCTGGTTTCGTAATTTGCAAATAAACAGGTTTCATTCCTTTTGTTGCAATCGGGTTTGCACCAATTGTAAAAGAAGACTTAAACTGAACTGTTCCTTTGGCTTTATTTGTTTCCGCTGTTGTATTGTTCAATTTAGAACGCAAAGCAACAGATGAAAAACCATACGCTTGCAACTTACTACCTTCTTTCACACGAGCTTTAGACTCTTCAGCTTCTTGTTTGAAATTATCTCTTTCTGTAGTTGTTGTTGTCAATTCTGTACGTGTTTGATCCAAATCCGAAGTCAACTTTAAATTCAACGTGTTCAATGAGTCAATTTGATAAACATATCCTTTCATGATGCTTCTCAATGTTTCATTTTCACGACGCATTTTTGCCAACTCAGAAGCTGTCCATTTTCCTTTTTCAACCTTGTCTAACAAGTCTTTAATTTGTGAACGTTGCTCTTCTATTTCAGCGGCTTGTTGCTCATTCAAATCACCTTGATCCTTTGCTTTTTTCTCAAGTGCATTGTAAGTTTCCAACATGTTTTTCAAATCAGCAGATAAATCTTTTGAGATTTCACCTGTGTACTGAGACAACATAGAAGACATTGTTTCTAATTGAGAATTACTTTCACTCAATTCTGTTCTAGTGGAAGACCACAAATAAGTCATAACACCAATTCCAGCTAATAATAACAGCATTAGTACGGTGTTAAGTCCATTCTTTTTTGGTGATTGTTCAATTTCTGACATACAAGTTGAATTTAAAAACTAATTGTTCTATACAAAAATAGGCTTTTCTTTATTAACGTAAAAAAATTAAGATTATTTGTAATTAACAAATTTTAGCTTAAAACTTAAATGTTTCCATAAATTTGGTTGTAAACTCACCTTTTTTGAAATTCTCATCCTCCATTAATTTCTGATGGAAAGGTATCGTTGTTTTCACTCCTTCGATAACATATTCATCCAATGCACGACGCATTTTTAAAATTGCTTCTTCACGAGATTGAGCAACAACAATCAATTTCGAAATCATTGAGTCATAATTTGACGGAATGGTATATCCAGAATAAACATGTGTATCAATTCTAACGCCTAAACCACCTGGACAATGGTATGTTGTGATTGTCCCTGGTGATGGTCTAAAATCATTGTATGGGTCTTCTGCATTAATACGGCATTGGATAGCATGCATTTGTGGGTAATAGTTATTACCTGAAATCTTTTCTCCTGCCGCAATTTTGATTTGCTCTTTAACTAAGTCGTAATTAATTACTTCCTCGGTAATAGTATGCTCTACTTGAATACGCGTATTCATTTCCATGAAGTAAAAATCCCTGTTTTTATCCACTAAGAACTCAATAGTACCTACTCCTTCGTAATTAACCGCTTTACAAGCTTTAATAGCTGCTTGTCCCATTCTCTCACGCAATTCATCTGTCATAAATGGAGAAGGTGTTTCTTCTACCAATTTTTGGTGACGACGTTGAATAGAACAATCTCTTTCTGACAAGTGACAAGCATTTCCATATTGATCACCTGCAATTTGAATTTCAATGTGATGTGGTTCTTCGATGTATTTTTCCATGTAAATACCATCGTTACCAAAAGCTGCTCCTGCTTCTTGTTTAGCAGAATCCCATGCGTGTTGGATTTCATCTTCTTTCCACACAATACGCATTCCTTTTCCACCACCACCTGCTGTAGCTTTCAAAATAACAGGGTACTTAATCGTTTTAGCAATCTTTTTAGCCTCTGCAACATCTTTCAATAAACCTTCAGAACCAGGAATACAAGGTACACCTGCTTTAATCATTGTAGCTTTCGCATTAGCTTTATCTCCCATTCCAGCAATTTGCTCAGGAGTTGCCCCAATAAATTTAATACCACTTTCTTGGCACACTTTAGAAAACTTTTCATTTTCAGAAAGGAAACCATATCCAGGGTGAATAGCATCGGCATTTGTAATTTCTGCTGCAGCAATAATATTCGGGATACTTAAATAAGACTTACTGCTCAAAGCTGGTCCGATACACACAGCTTCATCAGCAAAACGAACTGGTAAACTATCTTTATCAGCAGTGGAATAAACAGCAACTGTCTTAATTCCCATTTCCTTACATGTTCGAATAACACGCAAAGCAATTTCGCCTCTATTAGCGATTAATATCTTTTTAAACATAATACTTTAATATGTGTATAAAATATAAAAGGAGCACTAAGTCTCCTTTCTTTATAATCTTCTTATTAAGGTTCTACTAAGAACAATGGTTGATCGTATTCAACTGGTGTTGCGTCATCAACAAGAACTTTAACGATTTTACCAGAAATTTCTGATTCAATTTCGTTAAACAATTTCATTGCTTCAATGATGCAAACAGTATCTCCTTTGTTGATTGTTTGTCCAACCGACACAAATGGGTCTTTATCAGCTCCTGGTGCACGGTAAAAAGTACCAATCATTGGTGATTTTATAGTAATCAATTTAGAATCATCTGCTGCTGGGGCTGGTGTTGCTGGTGTTGCTGGTGTTGCTGGTGGAGCCGCTACTGGAGATGGCGCAACCACTGCTGGTGCTAATTGTTGAACTGGTGCCGCTGCTTGAACTACAATCTGACGTTCAATTGGTTCACCATTACATGCTTTAATTGTAATTTTAAAGTCTTTTTGTTCAATTTCAACTTCTGTTACACCTGATTTTGCAACAAATTTGATTAAATCTTGTATCTCTCTAATATTCATTTTGAGTAAATTTTATCGTGTAAATATAATTATTTTTATGAATTGTAAGCCCATTTAACATAAACAGCTCCCCAAGTAAAACCACCTCCAAAAGCAGACAAGATGATATTGTCCCCTTTTTTTAATTGTTTTTCATAATCCCACAAACACAATGGCAACGTACCAGCTGTTGTATTTCCGTATTTTTGAATATTGATCATTACCTTTTCTTTTGGTAATCCCATTCGATCGGCAGTAGCATCAATAATTCTTAAGTTTGCTTGATGAGGAACCAACCAATCAACATCGTCACTGGTTAAGTTGTTTTTCTCCATTATTTGAGCAGAAACTTCTGCCATGTTTGTAACAGCAAATTTGAAAACAGTTTTTCCTTCTTGCTTCACATAGTGCATTCTTTTCTCTACTGTTTCAATAGAGGCTGGGCTAACAGAACCTCCAGCTGGTTGTAATAGATATTGACGACCAGCACCATCAGCATGCAATATAAAATCTTTAATTCCTACGTCTTCGCTTGTTGGCTCTAACAAAACAGCTCCACCTCCATCACCAAAGATAACACATGTTGAACGATCTTGATAATCTAAAATGGCTGACATTTTATCAACACCTACAACGATTACTTTTTTATAGCGACCTGTTTCTACAAACTGAGCACCTGTTGCCAATCCGTATATAAAACCAGAACATGCGGCAATTAAATCATAGCCCCATGCGTTTTTCATACCAAGTTTATCGCAAACAACATTTGAGGTACTTGGAAAAGGATAATCTGGTGTAACTGTTGCTACGATTAACAAATCAATATCCATAGGATCCAATCCTTTCTTTTCCAACAATCCTTTTACAGCTGCTGCTGCAATATCCGAACACCCCCCTTCTCTTAGAATTCTTCTTTCCTTAATTCCTGTTCGTGTAGTAATCCATTCATCAGAAGTATCAACGAATTTAGCCAAATCATCATTTGTCACTATTTCGTCTGGTACATAACCACAAACTCCTGTAATTGCTGCTGCTATTTTTTCCATTTTAATTAAAAGCTTCGTTTATCTTTAAAGGTAAATTTGACTTAGCTGTTTCGTTGGCTAAAAGAATCATATTTTTCACTGCAACATCATTTGATATCCCGTGACCAATGATTACATTTCCATTTACACCCAAAACAGGTGTTCCTCCGTAATTTTCGTAATTGAAACGATCAAAATAAGCATCATTTTTAATTCCTCTTTTTCTGACCAATGCATACATACCTTCTGCTTGTTTCAATACGATATTACCTGTAAAACCATCACACACAATTACATCTGCCTTTCCAGTAAAAAGATCTCTTCCTTCAATGTTACCAATAAAATTAACATCGTTAGAAGAAGCTATAATCTTATGTGCTGCTACAGTTGCAATATTTCCCTTCGATTCCTCTTCGCCTATACTCAATAACGCAACTTTTGGATCTTTATTGCCATAAACGTGTTTTGAGTACAAAGCACCCAATACTGCAAATTGGTGCAAGACTTCTGGTTTACAATCAGAATTTGCTCCAATATCTAAAAGAATCGACTGTCCTCCATTAATTGTAGGAACAACAGTAGTAATACAAGGTCGTAAAATTGCTGGAATTGTGCCTAATTTAAAGATGGAACCAACCAACATCGCTCCTGTATTTCCTGTACTAGCAAAAACATCTAATTCTTTTTTTGCCAACAAATCAAACCCGACAGCAATACTACTATTTGGTTTTGACGGAATTGCTTTAGTAGGATGGTCATGCATCGTAATTACATCGGGTGCATGAACGATTTCATAATTCGCAGGATTTTCACCCAACGAAGAAAGGCCACTAAAGATTTGCTCTTTGTCGCCTATCAATACTAACTGAGCGTCAGCTGAAAGTTCTTTTCTTGCTAAGACTGCACCAGAAATATTTGCATCTGGAGCGAAATCGCCTCCTAAGATGTCTATTCCAATCTTCATAAAGAAGTGTTTTTTACAGTATATTAAACTGCAACTTCTTTCTCAGCAACTACTTTCCCTTTGTAATACAATTTCCCCTCATGCCAGTATGCATGGTGAAATAAATGCGGCTGACCTGTTGTTGGACATGTTGCAATATTATTTGCTACAGCCTTGAAATGTGTTCTTCTTTTGTCTCTTCTTGTTGTTGAGACTCTTCGTTTTGGATGTGCCATTTTACTTTATATATTAAATTTTTAATTCAAATTTTTCAATATTGACCATCGTGGATCAATATCATCATCATCAGGAGTGTCATTATCGTCAAAGTCGTCATCGATATCATCATCGAAATCGTCTTCATCCCAATCCTCGTCATCCCAATCCTCGTCATCCCAATCTTCATCTTCATCCTCATCATTTACCAAATATTGATGTAGTTGTTCAACCATTTCTTCGTTGCATTCTCCTTCTGGATGAATCTTTCTGAAAGGCAATGAAACCGTTATCAACTCGTAAATATAAGGTGTAACATCCAATTCATAAGCTTCTGGTGGCAAAATTATCAACGATTCATCGTCTGAATTTTGCGTACTGAGCTTAAAAATCAATTGAAATGAACCTTTTACCGGAACATTTAACGGATCGTTACAGCGGTCACAATAAGTGGAAACCTCTCCCTCACAAGAGAAATTACCAATCATCATGGTTTCTTTTTTTTCAAGTACCAAATCCACATGCACATTGGCTTCGTGGATAATTGAATACTCAATACTATCAAAGAACGAAGACGAAATGTCATACTCAAAAGTGTGACTTCCTATTTTCAAACCTATGAAAGGTATCACAAATTCACGTTTACTATTCGCCACTTTACATAAAAATTGGAGGGCAAAGTTAAGTAAATATCAATTATAAAAAAGTATTTTGGGTAAAATTATTTTAAAAGTTGAAAACAAAACTCATAAATGATGCGCTAAATGGTAATTTTTAATCAAATTCGGACAAATGTTTTATTTTTACCACCAAAATAAATAACAATGAAAGCTTTTCTAACTATTTCCATGCTTGTTGCCTCTAACGCCTTTATGACTTTTGCATGGTATGGCCATCTAAAACTAAAAGAATACAGTTGGTTTTCCAACCTCAATCTTTTCAAAATCATTTTATTGAGCTGGGCAATTGCATTTTTTGAATATTCCATCATGATTCCCGCCAACCGTATAGGTTTTGAAGGCAACAATGGCCCTTTTTCTCTTTGGCAACTCAAAGTCATTCAAGAAGTTATAACGTTGGTCGTTTTTACCATTTTTACCATTGTCTTTTTCAAAGAAGAATCTTTTAAAACCAATCACCTTATTGGTTTTGTGTTTTTAATATTGGCTGTTTATTTTATTTTTAAAAAATAGTACTCATTTTCCTTTAAACCTGAAATTCTGCATTAATCTTAGGTTTTACATCTAGGTATTTCAATTTGCACCAACTATTTTCCGTAATTTTGTTCAAAATTTTATACGATGGCAATTTTATCAATTCCTGAAAAAAACACGGTAATTACCAATCCCGATGAAATTAGATCTTTTTTCAATGATCGAGGGATTTATTTTGACCAATGGAAATGCAACGTTGAATTCACCAATCAATCATCTCAAGAGGAAATTTTAGCAGCTTATGACAAGGATTTAACACCTTTTATGCAGAAAGGAGGCTATAAAACAGCCGATGTTATCAATATTTTCCCTGAAATTGAAAATTACGACGCCATTCGTGTTAAATTCTTAGCAGAACACACCCATTCCGAAGATGAAATTCGCTTTTTTGTAGATGGTCAAGGGTTATTTTGGTTCAACTTGGAAACCGAACCTGTTTTTAACCTTTTGTGTGAACGTGGTGACTTGATTTCTGTGCCTGCTGGTACCAAACATTGGTTTGATGCTGGTGAATTTAGACCTTTCGTTAAGGCCATTCGTATTTTTATTGAAATGAGCGGTTGGACACCTCATTACACGGATACCAAAATTGAATCACAATTCCATGACTTTAAAATTCCTTTAAAACACCCGGTAAACTATATTTTAACGGATATTGAAGGTACAACAAGTTCCATTTCATTTGTTACAGAAACCTTATTTCCATATTTCAACGAAAATATAGAGAAATTAAAATCGCTAACTCATCTTCCTGAGGTGCAACAAGCTTTTGAGGAAACAAAGCGTTTAGCAAAAGAAAGTGAAAACAAAACCATCAACACTGATGATGAAATCATTGCTCAACTGAAAGCATGGAGTTTGGCTGATAAGAAAATTACTCCTTTAAAATCGGTACAAGGAATAATTTGGGACAACGGTTACAAAAGTGGCATTTTAAATGGTCATGTTTATGCTGATGTTGCTCCACAATTCAAAAAATGGCAACAATCCAATATAAAAATGGGTGTTTTTTCCAGTGGTTCTATCGCTGCTCAAAAATTGCTATTTGGTTTTTCAGAAGCAGGTGATTTAACCAACTATTTTTCCAATTATTTTGACACTACAACAGGAGGAAAACGTGAAGCTGCAACATATAGTAAAATCGCAACAAATTTAACGATAGCACCTGAAAACATATTGTTTCTCTCCGATATAGTTGAGGAATTAGTTGCTGCAAAATTGGCTGGTTTTCAAACGATTCAATTAGTAAGACAAGGTAATTCGGGTAATTGGGACAGGACTGCTAAAGATTTTAACGAAGTAGCTAAAATGATCAAACAATGATTAAGGACTTCTTTCAACAAGAAATAGAACGTTTAGGCAAAGCGGTTCAAGCTGTCGTTGGAAAATTCACAAGTATCAACCCTGATTTTGATTCAACAGAAATCTGTGTACTTATCCAAGCCAACGGAAATTTGAATGCTTTGTATGCTGAAACAGATTTAGACAAATTTGCTCAATTGGTGAACGAACCAGTTGTAAGTAGCAAAACAAAATTGGATTTGATCAAACTATTTTACGAATTATCGATAAATGGTGATATTGAAAATAGGGAGTTAAATCGTAAAAAGTGTTTGATTACATTAGATCATTCTGATATTATATCATTTGAAACACTTCACATCAAGCAGGCGCTTGAAAAAAAATAAATGGCAGGTATTTACATTCATATTCCATTTTGCAAACAAAAATGCACGTATTGTGATTTTCATTTTAGCACTACCTATCATGGATATCAAAATCGGATGATTGCCGCAATTTGCAAAGAAATTGAATTGCAAAAACGGTATTTGAACAACCAACCGATACAAACGATTTATTTTGGAGGTGGTACGCCCAGTTTGCTTTCTAAAAAAGAATTAACTCAATTACTTTCAACCATTCACACCCATTTTGATACTTCCAACATGCAAGAAATTACACTTGAAGCAAATCCTGACGATATTTCAAACGAATCGGTTAGCTTTTGGAAAAAAATAGGTATTAATCGATTGAGTGTTGGCTTGCAATCGTTTAAAGAAGATGATTTAAAATGGATGAATCGTGCGCACACTGTAAATGAAGCACTTCATTGTGTTGAAATAGCTGTAAAAAGTGGAATTCCCAACATTACAGTTGATTTAATCTATGGATTGCCCGGCTTGACGAATGAAGAATGGAAAAACCATATTGAAACTGCAATTAATATGGGCGTTCAACACATTTCAGCCTATTGTTTAACGGTGGAACAAGGAACAGGATTGAGTCACCACATTAAAATAGGGAAAATAACACCTGCTACTGAGCAAAACCAAATCGATCAATTTTTAATCTTGGTTGACACACTTGAAGAATACGGTTTTAAACAATACGAAATTTCCAATTTCTGTTTACCTGGATTTGAATCCAAACACAATTCGAGTTATTGGAAAGGAATACCTTATTTGGGTATTGGTCCATCTGCTCATTCCTACAACGGCACAAAACGTTCTTGGAATATTCGCAACAATCACGGCTATATGAATGCCCTAGAAAATGAAGAAAACTGGTTTGAAGAAGAACTACTGACTCCAAATGATATTTTTAATGAAACACTTTTGATTGGTCTTAGAATTTCAGAGGGTGTCGATTTGAATGTATTGGCGAAAATACGCCCCCTCAATGCTAGTTTCAACAAGCAATTGGAAACATTTATTTTGGATCAATTAATTATACAAAACGGTAGCATTATTCAACTAACGAAAGAAGGTCGCCTACAAGCCGATCGCATTGCTTCTGATTTATTTTACGTTGATTAACAATAGGTCTATACAAAGGTGTCGCTCCGGAGTTTATATATAGATATTCTTTGATTTTGAAGTCCCAACGGGACGATACCTTTATAGATTAACATTCCCCACCTCATCAAACGCCGTAAGTGCGACATTTTATTTCAATTATTCATTAAATACCCACATTCATCCGAAAATTTTTCAATTTTAGACAACTTTCTTCTATATCCCTTTGTTTTTCATGGGTGTTTTACAAAGTCAAGAAAAAAAGTCCACTTTTTAGAATAAATATAACTGTTTTGGGGCGTTTTTCTATTTTCAATTGACAGCCAAACTATCAAGTAGGAGGATTTCTCCAAACAAGTTTGTCGAAATGACTTCATTCTAGTGAGGTTATTATCGCGCTACGCGCGAAATAGACACTTATTGCGATTTGTCATTTCGACACGTGAAACGTGGAGAAAACTTTATTTTTACCATTTTGAAAGTTAAGAGTGGTATGTTTGTGAATACTCAAATACCGAATTATTTTTTTCTAATAACACAATTTTCTTTAACATTTTTCGTTAAAAGTGTTATAAACCTCTAAAATAAAAAGCCATGCGTACTCTCCTTATTTCCACGCTTTTGGTATTTGCTGTATCCACAAGTTGGGGCAACCAAAAATTGTACAACAAATTAAATAAGTTGTACTTAACTGACAGAAACAAATGTTTAGATGTTTCCAAGAAAATCATCGAGAAAAAGCCAACCGAATCGATTCCGTATTATTTTTCATCGGTTATATACTACGATAAAAGCAAAGAATCTCGTACGTTAAAAGGTGCGTATTTGCAGTTGTATCGTTCTGCAACCAATGCGGCAAAATTTGAAAAAACATGCAGTGATAGTGAAAAGAGCATGGTTAATTGGGATGAACACATTGCTTCATTAAAAAACAGAGCTGGCAAATTGATTTCCTCACTAAATCGAAATGAAATGGGAGATTTAAGTGAAAATTTAACTGCCAGTTTAAACAAAATTGAGTCCATTGCATCTGGTATCAATTTGGCTCAATACGATGTTATTGAAAATCAAGAACCATTTGCTTTTGAAGCAGATGTTACAAAAGTTGTGGAGAATACCAATGTTATCTACACTGTTCCAACCAATCAGTTTTTTGGTATGCCTTCTGGCAAAGAAATGATTCTTTCTTCCAATACTGCCGAAGAAACAAGATTATTGGAACTCATCAATATTGAAAGAGCTAAGAATGGATCCTCACCATTGGTTTGGAGCGAGGATTTAGCTCGTGCTTGTCGCTACCATGCTTACGACCAAGGAAGTCAGGGTTATTTTAGTCACGATACATACGATGTTTCCAACAACAAACAAAACAAAATAGGAGGCACTTTTGACCGTATCAACAAGTTTTCTAAACGAGCTGTTGATGGTGAATGCATTGCTGCAGGTAATAGTACAGCCGAAGCAACCTTTCAACAATGGATGGATAGTCCAAGTCACCGCTCAATCATCTTAGAGAAAAGTTCAAAAACGATTGGAATAGGTTATCAATCAGTTGATGGAAGTCCGTTTACACATTATTGGGTGTTGGCAACAGGGAAATAAAAAATAGTCAAGTATTGAATAAATCATTTTACTACATAACATTTTTCAAACAATGTAGATAGACTCAACTGAATGTTATTGGGTTTTCGCTTCCCGCTATTTTCATGGGGTCAACGCACTTTTTCTACTCCTAGTAAGAACTATCGTTTTGGGGGTTGTTTTTTAGTCCCATGGGGGACGAAACCTTTGTAAAAATTGATGCCCCTCACACCAAATCTCCGTAGGTGCGACATTTTTTTTATTGATAATTGATTCAACAAAGAAATAAAAGCACCTTCCATCTCAAATTTTAATTTTTGTCATGTATTAAAAAATTAGTTCCAAAAGTCAAAACCACAAATTATACTTTTAAAAACAGTAAAAAATAGCAAAAGTTCAAATTATAATTTGAGGTTTTGCATGTTTCGAATCAATTAGGATTTTATGGTTTTAATCCCATCTCCTTCCCTACTTTCAGCATGTATTGATACGCTGCATCGTATTCATTGGGGATAACTCCTTCCAAAATAGCATCTTTGATTTTATTTTTGATATCACCTATTTCTTGGCAAGGCCCTAAATTAAATGTTTTGATAATTTCTTCTCCTCCTATTGGTGGTTGAAAATTGCGCACTCGATCTTTCTCTTCTACAGCTTTTAATTTCTCACGAACCAATTCAAAATTTTGGCGGTAACGCTTGACTTTAAACTCATTTTTGGAAGTAATATCTGCATTACACAAGGTCATTAAATCATCAATATCATCACCTGCTTCGAAGAGTAAACGACGTACAGCCGAATCGGTAACATCTCCTTTAACTAAAGAAATGGGACGCAGATGCAACCGCACCAATTTTTGCACATACCTCATTTTGGTATCCAATGGCAATTTAAGACGGGCAAAAATTTTAGGAGTCATTCGAGCACCTAATTCTTCGTGTCCATGAAACGTCCAGCCTACTTTTGGGTCAAAACGTTTTGTTGGTGGTTTTGCAATATCGTGCATAATTGCTGCCCAGCGCAACCAAAGGTTATCACTATTTCCAGCTACATTGTCCAACACCTCAAGCGTATGGTAAAAATTATCTTTATGCGATTTGCCATCAATCGTTTCCACACCTTGAAGAGCAATCATTTCTGGAAAAAACTGATGCAATAATTTGGTTGAATACAACAACTTAAATCCTCTGGAAGGTTCATCTGAAAGGATAATTTTATTCAATTCATCCATGATGCGTTCATTGGAAATAATCTCCAAACGATTGGAATTTCTTAAAATTGCTTCCAAGCATTTGGGTTCAATTTTAAAATTCAATTGTGAAGCAAAACGAATTGCTCGCATCATTCGCAATGGATCGTCACTAAACGTAACATCTGGATCTAACGGTGTACGAATAATTCCTTTTTCCAAATCATTCACTCCATTAAATGGATCCATTAATTCACCAAAATTGTGATCTTGCAACGAAAATCCCATTGCATTGATCGTAAAATCTCTCCGATTTTGGTCGTCTTGCAGCGTACCATTCTCTACAATTGGTTTTCGAGAATCACGTTGATAGGATTCCTTTCTTGCACCAACAAACTCTACGTCAATATCTTTGTATTTAAACGAAGCTGTTCCAAAATTTTTAAAGAAAGCTACTTTTTTTACGCGCAATTTTTCTGCTGCTTTTTGAGCCAAATCCAATCCACTTCCAACAACAACAATATCAATATCTTTTCTATCCCTTTCTAAAAAAGTATCACGTACAAAACCTCCAATAACATACACTTCCAACTGCTCTTCTTGAGAAATGGAGCGAATTACTTTAAATATTGGATGTGATAGATACTCGGAATAGTTTTTCATCAATCTTCTTGAATGTTTTTATATAAGAATCCTAAACGCTTACCGATCGCTGAACGTTCATTGTGTCCAATCGTTTGCACCTGTTCTACATTTAACTCCTGCATCATTTCGTAAGGAGGAACGTATAAATCAGAAGAAATAGCGTACGCAAAAGACACTTGAATAATGTGACGAATCGCATCTTCACTCCACTCTCCTTCTGCTAAATCTTTAAATAAAAATCCTAACTGACCACTTCCTTCCACAAAAAACTTACCTTCCATATTGACAAAAATGCGACCAATTAGATGTCCCAAATCACTCAACCTGTTTTGCAAGAACGATTCAGCAAGAAAGTTGTAAATATGAATAATTCCAAAAAAGCCTCTACTCGGGTTTTCTTTTAAATAATCTGTTTGCCACAATGGATGTTCTTCTGGTAAGCGAAAAATATTGGTATGCACTTGATACACCAACACATCACTACCAACATACGTATGAAATTCATTTTGCCCTCTTTCACTAAGTGACAAACGAATACGGTTATCATCAATTTTATTTCGAAGTAAATCCAATTCATTTCTTACCAATTCTTTAAATTCATTAAACGCTTTTAAAGAATAGGCATAAACATCTTGTTTAAGTGATGCTTTATCCAATAACAAGTTGACAATTTGCTGAGAATTGAGACTGTGCGAATTATCCGATTTTTTACCCATTTTAGTATGCTTTAGCTATTACTACTCGTTGTTTTGACGGTTTTCCTGTTACCATACATACACCTTCTTCTTTTTCATCAAAAGGCAAACAACGTATAGTAGCTTGGGTTTCCTCTTTTATTTTAGCTTCTGTTTCTACCGTTCCATCCCAATGAACTAAGTAAAAACCACCCTTTTGAGCCATTTGTTGCTTAAATTCATCATACGATTCCACTTTATGCAGGTTTTTCTTTCTAAAATCCACTGCTTTTTGAAACAAACTCGTTTGGATAGTCTCCAATAAATTTTGAATAAATACATCCAATCCCTCAAATGACACTACTTCTTTCGTTTTGGTATCTCTTCGAGCCACTTCTATGTTGCCGTTTTCTAGATCTCTTGGTCCCATTGCCAAGCGGATTGGAACTCCTTTCGCTTCGTATTCAGCAAATTTCCATCCCGGACGTTTTTGCTTATCGCTATCGTATTTAAACGAAATACCCAAAGATTTCAATTTAGCGGCCAATTCATCAAATTTTTGACCAATTGCTAGGTATTCTTCATCTGTTTTAAAGATTGGCACACCAACCACTTGGATAGGTGCTAATTTTGGAGGAAGTACCAAACCTTCATCATCCGAATGCGTCATAATTAAAGCACCCATTAAACGCGTAGAAACACCCCAAGAAGTTGCCCAAACGTGTTCTTGTTTACCTTCATCGTTGCTAAATTTCACATCAAAAGCTTTGGCAAAATTTTGCCCCAAGAAATGAGATGTTCCTGCTTGCAAGGCCTTTCCATCTTGCATCATCGCTTCGATACACAAGGTATCATCGGCACCAGCAAAACGTTCTGATTCTGATTTTCTACCGCGAATAACTGGCATTGCCATAAAATTTTCTGCAAATTCAGCATACACACCCAACATACGCTCTGTTTCTTCGTAAGCTTCTTGTTTGGTAGCATGAGCAGTGTGACCTTCTTGCCATAAAAACTCAGCAGTGCGCAAGAACAAACGAGTACGCATTTCCCAGCGAACCACATTTGCCCATTGATTGATTAATATAGGTAAATCACGGTAGGATTGAATCCAACCTTTATAAGTATTCCATATAATTGCTTCAGAAGTAGGGCGGACAACCAATTCTTCTTCCAACTTTGCTTCTGGATCAACAATTAATTTTCCAGGATTTTTATCGTCTGTTTTCAAACGGTAGTGCGTAACTACAGCACACTCTTTAGCAAATCCTTCAGCATTTTTTTCTTCGGCTTCAAATAAACTTTTGGGAACAAAAAGAGGAAAATAAGCATTTTGGTGACCAGTTTCTTTAAACATTTTATCCAATTGCGCTTGTATTTTTTCCCAAATAGCATATCCATATGGTTTTATAACCATACATCCTCTCACACCTGAATTTTCAGCTAAATCCGCTCTTTCAATGGTTTCATTGTACCATTTAGAGTAATCCTCTTCTCTTGTAGCATATTTTTGAGCCATAAATTATAATACTGTTAAAATTAATTATTTGTTAAAAAGCCCTTTTTGAGCTTCTCAAGTTTGCAAAGTTACAAATTTAGTCGTACTTTTAATCTATAAAATTAATGGTCATGAAATATTTAGTTTCTTTTTTAGCTATTGCAAGTTTCTTAGTTACCTCATGTTCAGTAACTAATAACTTCGAAAATGATGATATCTATTCTGTTCGTGCGAGCAATTTACCTCTTGGTGAATCCACTACAGATGAATTGTCTTATGCCTCTTATAAAACAAGAAAAGAGGGTCAATACGAAGAACGTTTGGCCTATTCTGACGATATTGCGTATGAAAATCGTCAAAATTGTTTGAATCAATGGAGATGGTATGACGGTTGTGGCTGTTCTTACTCAGACTGGTCCAGATACAGTCGTTACTCATCTTTTAACAATTATGGATACATATCTGTTCAACCAAATTATTAT
Organism: Crocinitomicaceae bacterium; assembly: GCA_023957475.1. GTDB lineage: Bacteria > Bacteroidota > Bacteroidia > Flavobacteriales_D > Crocinitomicaceae > Taishania. Next base: position 58,143 of record JAMLHA010000010.1, read on the forward strand.
TTCTATCAAAGTCACCCTTACGGTGGTTATGGTGTAGGATTTGGTTATGGAATGTACTACAGTTGGGGTTATCCTTATTACCACAATCCTTATTTGTATTCAAATCCTTGGTATTACAACGGATGGGGTTACAACCCTTATAGACCGTATCATTATGGTTACCCTTATGGCAATTACGGTTACAATTATGGCTATGGACACAGTTATGGCTATGGTGGTTATGGATACGGTGGATACGGCTATGGTGGTTATGGATACGGTGGATACGGCTATGGTGGTTATGGAAATTATGGCTATAACGGCGTTTATGGACAAGGTGGATATGGTTATGGTGGTAACTCAAATGGTTGGAGTAACAGTGGAACAAACGCTTCAAATGTCATAACAAGTCACAGAGGCTCACCTTCTTCTGGTTATTACAATCCAAATGGAAGAACAACTTCTTCAAATTCTGTTTTATCTCCAAAAAAACCAAACACAGATAATGTTAAAGAGCCTTCTGGTAAATCCGATAAAACATTTGTAAAAAGTGGTAGGACTTTTGAAGTAAAAGAAGTAGCAAATTCTGACTTGGTTTTCAAGCTTTCTAAAGAAACGATTAATAGAAATAATGCATCTTCTACATCACAACCTGAAAGAAGTAACGCATCAACAGTTATCAATAGAAATATCGACAACCTTAATAAAGGTATTGAGAATAGTGTAAATGGAAATGCGACAAATACAACAATTGATAGAAGTAGAACTAATCCAACAAACTCTTCAGTAGATAAAAGCCGAACAAGTTCTCCTAATACAGATTATTACCGTACTTATCCTGATAGAAATGTTGCACCTTCTAATACGACTCCGTCCAATTCTAGAGGGAATAGTTCTAACTATAGAGAGATTCCTAGTGGTAACAGAACTACAACATCTCCATCAAGAGAACCTGCTTATAGAGCGCCTTCTAACTCTGGCTCCTTTGAAAGAAGAACTCCTTCATCGTCGCCAAGTAACAGTAGTCGTTCAACGAGCGAAAGTGGTAGTCGTTCATTTAGTGGTAGTTCAAATTCAAACGGAGGAAGAAGATAACATTTATGACATCTTATTTGCACAGTTCATTGGCATTTTTGATGCTGTTAATCGTAAGTTTACCAGCATCATTTGCCCAAAATGACGCCGATTTATTTATTCTATCTAAAGAGTATTACAGTGGCTCGGCACGCTTTAATGCTATGGGGGGAGCTTTTGGTTCTCTTGGGGCTGATATAAGTTCTGTGCAAATAAATCCCGCAGCAATGGGTCGATTTTCATCTTCTCAGGCAACAATTTCGTTGGGAACAGCTTTGAACAACACGGCATCTAATTTTATCGATACAAAAAGCAAGGCAAACAATGCCAGTTTTTCCTTACCTTCCATAGGAATTGTTCTTACTCGTGATTTATCCGACAGAAACAAAGGAGATATGTACTCCCAATTTGGATTTGGTATGAATCGATTGGCTCATTTCAACCGAAAAACAATTATTGAAGGGCAACAATTCCCCTCCATGTTGGACAACTTTATTGGGCAAGCTGATGGAGTTTATCCCGACCAGTTAAGTAGTTTGTTTCCTTTTTCAACTTCATTGGCATGGGAATCCTATGTGATTGACTTTGATTCTACAAATTTATACTACACCTCACATTTGAATAGTGGCGACATGAAAATGAAACGCACCATTACCACAACTGGAGGGATCAATGAATTTTTCATATCGTATTCCAGAAACCGATTGAATAAATTGTATTATGGTGGTTCGATTGGAATACGTACATACAACCGTTTTGAAGGCTACACACACTCCGAAGATTTGGTATTAGAAGACCCAACATTTAACGGTTTCGATTATGAATACCAACTAAAAACCAGTGGATTTGGTGCTAATTTGAAACTGGGTATCATTTACCTTGTTACGGATGGTTTTAGACTTGGCTTTTCCCTTCATTCTCCAACTATCAGTTCTTTAACAGACAAATGGACAGCCACCATGACTGGCCGTTTCAATGATAATCTAAGCATTAGCGTTCCTACTGATTTAGTACCAAAAGGACAATTCAAATACCGAATGCTAACTCCATTTAGAGCAAACGCTTCGGCTTCTTATGTAATTGGTCTAAACGCATTGTTAAGTGCAGACATTGAATACGTTGGATACAATCAAGGGCGTTTATTACCAACAAAAGATATAACGTATCAAGCTTACGGTTTTGGAATAGAAAATGAAGATATCAAAAAAAGGTTAACAAATGCTGTTAATTTTCGATTGGGAGCGGAATTTAACATCCAGCAAAAGTTATTTCTACGAGCAGGATTTGCTTTTTATGGAAATGCGTATAAAAAATCAGAAAACGTAGATCCAAAACCAGATTTATCCTACAGTGGTGGTTTGGGTTATAAATACGGTAGATTCAGTATTGACTTATCTTATGTATATCGCAATATGAAACGGGTTTACTATCCATTTCCAGGAAGTAGCACAGCAAATACTAAGTTGACCGATAATTTAATTACCGTTACTGGTTCAATTCGCTTTTAAAATTTTGATAATCTCTTGTTCGTAAGTGGTATTACTCAACTTTGACTCAATCCAAGCATTCAAGTTGAAATACTCTAAAATGGCCTGCTCGTGCTTGTCTTTGAACAATTCTTTTAAATCTTTTTTCAACGATTTAAAGATCACTAATTGTTCTTCTGGTTTATTGGCTTTTGAAAGACTTTTTATGACTTTAATTAAAAGTGTTTCCGTTTCATAATCACGTTCACGTTTTGATAAATAGCGATTCACAGATTTAATGGCATATTCTGTAAAATCATAATTTCCCAACTCAAAATGTAATACCAAATTAAAGATTCTCGCAAAGCTAAAAATATCTTGACGTACAATTTTTTCATTGTCGTTCAAAATCTCATTTACGCTCAATAATGATTTTTTAAACTCACCAACAGCAAAGTAACTAACGGATTTGTAATACATAAATAAAATTCGTTGTTCTTTGGTTAGTGTTTCTTCATATTCAGCAATGAATTTCCCGATATTATCAATTAAGTCAATTGTTTTTTGAAACTTACCTTGTCGTTGCAATAATAATAGCTCCATCAAGTACGAATTTGACATGATACGAATTTCATGACTCACCGATTTAAATCCTTTTTCTTCTCGTAGATTTCTTAAATCAATGATTAATTGTTCTGCTTTATCAAACTGTTCACCATCAATGTAGCAACGTAGCAAATGCGTCAATCCTTGAATGTAACGGGTTGCTAAATCCGCTTTGATTATTGGATTTCTATCCAATACATCTCTGGTTTTATTAAAATAGAGGTAACTATCTTCGTAATTTCTATTAGTAGCAGCACACAATCCTTTGATGTAATAACACATCGAAGTTGCACGTACAGAAAGTGCTGTGTTTTTACCTTTTATCAAATGATAATCGGCAATAGAAGCAACTTGTTCCTCTTCTTTTTTGCTTCGAATGAAACCACCAGATCGAAAGATATTATTGATTCTGGAATATATAATTTGGTATTCGGCTAGATTTCTTAGTTTTTCTACTACTTCAATTTCTTCTTTGATTAATTCTTCCAACAACACTTCGTTCAACGTTTCTTGGATGCCGTCTTCAATCAACCATTTTTCCCAAGAAATAATTTCATTCCAATAGTAAAAATTTTCTGTTCCTTTGGCCAATTCTTTGGCTCGTTGAATGTATTTTCCACATTCTTTGTAAAGTGCTTTACTAAATAAAATTTCAATGTTTTTTATTTCTTGCTTTAAGATACTCTCTGGAGATTCTTCACTGTAAAAATTTCGTAAACTTTTTAAAATCAGCTTGTATAAATAATTCTTCTCAGAAGAAAGGTGCTTTACAAATACTTCATTTTTAAATTCTTGTTTCAATGATTCTTCATTATACTCTTTTTGAGCGTCAATAAAATCAAAGATTTTGATATAATTTTTTTCTCCAGATTGCAGTGAAGAAGAAAGTTTAAAAAAGCGTTTTTCAGATTTTGAAAGCGATTTAATTAACTTAAATAATTCTACAGAGGGTTTCATTTCAAGTGTTTTAATAAAAACTTAACACAAAAATACGGTTTATTCTTGAAATCCTAAAATTAGCTTTAAAATTATTTATTCAAAAAGAAATAGTAACATTTTTTAACTTAATTCAAATATTACATTTAGATAAAGAATCCTATTTTTTTTACTATTTTTGTAAACCTAAACAGTAACAATTGGAATAATGACAGATTTTTTTAATCAATTAGCACACGGTTTTGAATTGCCTTTACAGAATTTGATTTTAGTTTTTTCTGTAATCTTATTAATCATTCTTCTTTCACCTATTTTATTAAAAAAATTAAATATCCCAGGTATTATTGGGTTGATTATTGCTGGAGTTGCCATTGGGCCACATGGATTTAATGTCATTGAAAAAAACTCTGCCATTGATTTATTTTCTTTAATTGGTTTGCTCTACATCATGTTTATCGCTGGACTGGAGTTGGATATGAATGAATTTAAGGTCAACAAAAACAAAAGTCTGGTATTTGGTTTCTTTACATTTATCATTCCCTTAGGAATTGGATTTCCTGTAGTACACTATTTTTTAGGCTATGATTTTAATACTAGCTTTTTAACAGCCAGTATGTTTGCTACACACACATTGGTAGCCTACCCCATCGTGAGTAAATTAGGGGTTTCAAAAAATCAAGCTGTTGCCGTTGCTGTAGGCGGTACCATCTTAACAGACACTGCTGTTTTGATAATATTAGCTGTTATAATCGGTAATGCACATGGAAACTTAAACACAGCCTTTTGGTTACAATTAATTGTTTCTTTAGCCATTTTCTCAGCCATTATGTTCTTCCTTATTCCACGTATTGCAAAATGGTTTTTCAAAAAATTGGAAAGTGAGAAGCATTCACATTATATTTTTGTATTGTCAGTTGTCTTTTTTGCTGCCTTTTTAGCTGAAGTAGCAGGTGTAGAACCAATTATTGGAGCTTTCGTTGCCGGATTGGCTTTAAACAAGTTAATACCACATTCTTCTGCCTTGATGAACCGCATTGAGTTTATGGGAAATTCATTGTTTATTCCATTTTTCTTAATCAGCGTTGGGATGTTGGTGGATGTAAAAGTAATTTTAAGTGGATGGAATGCTTGGATTATTGCTGGAGCACTAACAATTGTGGCGATTATTGGTAAATGGGTAGCTGCATTTATCACACAAAAGGTATTTAAATATTCGGGAGCTCAACGTCAATTGATATTTGGATTAAGTTCTGCTCATGCTGCTGCAACTTTGGCTATTATTCTAGTTGGTTATAACGTAATTATCGGTACGGATGCTTCTGGAAATGCCATTCGATTATTGGATGACAACATTTTGAATGGAACAATTATTCTGATTTTAATTACATGTATTGTTGCTTCATTTGCCACTGAAAACGCCAGTAAAGAAATTTTAGCTCAATCGGAAGAAGAAGAGGTAAAAATCTCAGAAAATTCTTGGGCTGCTGCCGAACAAATATTGGTGCCTATTGAAAAAGTTTCTAAAATTCAACGTATTTTAGAGTTTACTACGTTGATTAAAAACAAAAAATCAGAAAATCCAATTTCTGTTTTAACTGTTGTTTCTAACAATAGCGATGCCGAGGCGAACATTGTTAAAGCCAAAGGAAAATTGGAAGACATTGTTAAAGAGGCTTGTGCTTCCGAAACAAAAGTAAAGGTATTGACAACCATCGACCACAACGTTGCTAGTGGTATTGCTCGTGTTTCAAGAGAAATTGTTGCCGATTTAATTGTTCTTGGATGGCCACATCAGGCAGGGTTCTTTGAAAAGATTTTAGGCGACCGTATGAATAGCATCTTGGACCAAACGTATAAAACAACGTTTATTTGCCATTTTGACAAAGCTTTGTCAACCACAAAACGAATTGTTGTTGTTGTTCCTCCTTATGCTGAAATTGAAAAAGGATTTGCTTTGTGGATTGAAAAAATCGTTCGATTGTCTCAAGAATTGAGCATTCCAATCTTAATGTATAGCAATAAAACCACTAAAAAATCCATCAACAAACACTTTGTAGAGATGAAATATGCCACCAAAATATCCATTGTAGAGTTTGACGATTGGGAAGATATATTGGTTTTATCAAGAGAAATCCACAAAGATGATTTATTTGTATTGATTACATCGCGTAAAGGAGCTCCTTCGTACATGTCTATTTTTGAGCACTTGCCAACCAAAATGGAAAAATACTTTACCCACAACAATTACATGGTTATCTATTCTCGTCACATCGATGAGTTAACAGATGAAGGTTATCACGACATTTCTTCCGAACCAATCACAAAAAGTATTGAAGTGGTACAAAAAATCGGTAAGGGAATTGGTGGTATGTTCAAAAAGGATTAGAAAAAATGATTGCTGAATACTTGAATTCAGCATTGGAAGATGGGGATGAAAAAGCTATAACAGTTGCAATCGGAAATATTGCTAAAGCAATCGGTATGACTAAAATTGCGGAACAAACTGGTTTAAGCAGACCAAGTTTATACAAAGCACTATCAGATGGTTCGAAGCCTCAATTTTCGACCATACTTAGAGTATTACGAGCAATTGAAGGAAATATTCAAATAAACCCATTTCATGCATAAGATTTTACCGTTCCATAACAAGGCATTCAGAGCAAAAGCAAAAAAAACGCTTCGGGGGTAAGGTTTTTGTTTAAATTTGAGTTCGTGCTTCGAGTTAGGAATCTTTGTAAAAATGGCTTCTACTCCGAGCGCCTAAAACGCAGTCAGTGGTCATAGTTAGCGATACTCCCGAATTGAAATATAAAATAAAAATAAAATGGTAGCAAAATCAACAGATAAAGAAACTTTTCAACTGACTGACAACGGACAGCAGTTAGTCGAACTTCATTATGAAAGTTTATTTTCGCATAAAGCAAGAATCATATTAACAAACACTGACACTTACGACATTAAACCTATAGGTATTTTCGGGACAAGCATATCTGTAACAAAGGACGAGACAGAAATTGCAAACTTGAAAATGAATTGGCGTGGACAAATTGTGTTTGCTTTCCAAAACGGACAAGAATTTATATTAAATGCCAAAGGTATGTTTTTAAACAAATACACTGTTGACAACAAAGATGGAGAAAATGAAATTCTGTTAGACCCGAAATTTGAATGGAGTAAATTCAATTATAAATACAACAAAAAAGGGTTGCATAACTGCAACCCTTTGATTTTTAAGTGGTCCCAACAGGGCTTGAACCTGTGACCCCCTGATTATGAGTCAGGTGCTCTAACCAACTGAGCTATAGGACCTATAAGACTATTTCTTATTTCAATAGAAAACGTTTATTCCTATTGGTCGGCAAATATAATACATCCTTATAAAATAGCAATACTCTGTTGGAAAAAACTTCATAAAAAACAAAACCACCCTTTGCAGAGTGGTTTTTGTATTTTCAAAGATTGATTAAATCACCTTTCAATAGCATCAACAACGATTATTTAAAGTTTTGTAAAGAATAAGATAATCCTAAACCTAATACAGATTTAAACTGAGTACGTGGACCAAAACCTCCTTTTGCATCTCTAATTTTAATATCATCGTCGTAAATCAATGTCCAGTTAACCGAAGCAGACAACCAAGAATTAACTTTAAATGTCCAAAGAATATCTAAGTTAACATCAATATTTTGTGGCTTAACAGCATAATTCGAGAACAATTCCAATTTTGACTTAAAGTTGATGTTTTTAACGATTTCCTTCACATACGTTAAACGGAAGTAAGCACCAATCTCACCTCTAAACTTGTTACTAGAAGAAATAACATCACCTTGCGCATTAAATTGTGCATCCTTTACACCAAAAGCACCAGCATTTGCAAGAGAATCATCCAATACAAACGTCATTTTTGTTGCAATAGGAGATAAAAACGCAGATAAGTTTTCATTTGGAGTGTAATCGATACCAAGAGCTAAGTTTACATAACCCGGTGCCATGAAACGAGAAACATAAACAGAATCATTTGGATAACTAAAACCATCCATAAATTGTGTTTTAAAACCTCCAATAAATGATAAATACCATGCTTTATGTAATTGATAACCAGCTTTTGTTGCAAAGTCAATTTTATCATCTGTCTTTTGCAACCCTTGATTTTTACCCGCTTTATCTAAATACAACATTCCACCCAAAGCCAAATCCAAACTATTGGTCCACTGCCATTTGTTTTTATTATAATCTGCAGAGGCAGAAATAAATCCAATTACAGATAAATTGTTACGTCCACCCGCACTCCAGTTAACAAATGAAGATTGTGTTCCGTTTAAACCAAATAAAGCTTTTAATTTCCAAGGACTCTCTGGTTTAGCAGCTGCTGTTGAATCTTGTGAGAAAGAGAAAAAACTACAAATCAAAGCTGTAGCTGCAAAAAGTACATATTTTTTCATTACTTGTTTTTAAAATTTGGGGGCAAAGTTCGCTATTTTTTAATCAATTATCAATTTTTAACAAATTATTTAACTTAAACACAATTTAAATGTAACAATTCTTCAATAATACCGTTCATAAAATAACTAGAGCGCAATCTTTTTATGAAGCATTTATTAGCATATTTATTTCTTTTTGGAATTCTATTCTCAATACAAATCACTTACAACACTACTTATGCTCAAACGCTACACATAGAAGGTTCTGTTATCGATACCAATTCTACAAAGGGAATAAAAGATGCCAAAGCTATTTTGATCCGACTGAAGGATTCTATTATCGTTTCACATCAAAATACCGATGAACATGGGAAATTTGAATTTAAGAACTTACCCATCGACACTTTTCGCTTAGTTATAGAACATTATAAGTACGAAACACGTGAATTTTACTTTTTTAGCAACGAAAACAATTATGATTTTTCTCTTTTCAATATGGTATTATCGGATAGAGGTAAGAAAATAGATGAAGTAACCATTTTTGCTTACAAAGACCCAATACATTACAAAGGTGATACGCTAATTTATATTGCCGACTCTTTCAAAACACGTCCCAATGCGGTGGTTGAAGATTTATTAAAGAAATTACCCGGTATTACTGTTGACAAAGATGGAAGTATAAAAAGTCAAGGTAAAGAAATATCCAGAGTTTATGTGGATGGTGATGAATTCTTTGGCTCGGATGCAACTTTGGCTACTAAAAACTTATCAGCTAATAGTGTCGAGCGTGTTCAAGTGTATGAAACAGATCTGCCTGATGCCTCCTCTTCAGATGAAAAAGTAAAAATACTCGATTTGCGATTAAAAGATGAAGCTAAAAAAGGGTATTTTGGTAAAGTTGCATTTGGCACAGATTTTATGAACTATTATGAAGGACAAGCTCTTTTCAATCATTTTAGCAAAAAACAAAAAGTTGCAGCTTATTTTTTAACATCCAACACCACCCGATCAAGCATTAGTTGGAAGGATGCAAATGAATATGGAGTCAATTCTGGTAATCGATACAACTACAATTCAGAAACAGATAGTTGGGAGGTTAATGATAATTTTATCAGTTCTGAAGACGGTTTTCCACTTGTTTTTAAAACAGGTGCTTTTTATTCGGGGCAAGTCACTGATAAATTAAAGATTGGTGCAAATTATTCCTACAGTGACTTCAGAAAAACAACAAAAACAACTTCACGTTCACAATTTTTCTTACCCGATACTTCTTATTCTAATTCTACAGAAAGCACTTCAAACTCACGGTTTATGGGACATGAAGCAAATCTATCGTTTGTCTATAAAATCGATTCTTTACAAACACTTACCATTGAACCTAAATTTTCTTTTTCTAAGAGAAACAACACCAATTCTTATTTATCAGACTATTTAAACAGCGATGACCAACTTTCTAGAAATTCAACCAACACTTCAACATCATCCAATGAGGCAACAAATATTAAAGCACACATTAAATACAACAAAAAATTCATAAAACCAAAACGCGAATTAAAAATCGTTAACAACTTCATTTCTGATTTATCCAATTCTAATGGCAATCAACTTTACAGTGACTATTTCGCACAAACAAGTTCAATCAAAAACGCCATTGACCAACAAAAAAAATCAGATAGAACTATCTTATCAAATGTACTTGCAATTTCGTACACCGAACCATTTTCAAAGAAATGGAGCATGGAGTTTAGCTACGAATTATTCAACACAACCAATCAACAATTAAAAAACTCCTACAACTTCAATCAAGGAAATTACGATATATTGGATACAACTACATCAGGTGATTTCAAAAGTGTAAAAATGCAAAATAAACTTGGACTCATTGCAACTTATGAATTCAAAAACCACACCGTAAAATTGGGGGCTGTTGGAAGAAATGTGCTTACAGACAATCAAAATATTTACACACAAACAATTATAAAGCAAAATCAAACAGCAGTGTTGCCAAGATTTACTTATACCTATAAAATAAGTAAAAACAGTCGTTTTAGATGGGGTATCAATACCAATTCTATTCTACCCGACATCAACTACCTACAACCGACCACTAACAATAACGACCCCAACTATATAACCATTGGTAACCCCAACTTAAAACCAAATTACCTTATAAGTTCCGACCTTAATTACAATATCTACAATCCACTTTCTGGAGGATACTTATGGACAAGTTTTTATACAGCTTATGCCATCAATCAATTTATTTCTACGAAGAATTACGATTCAATCGGGAGAAGTATAAACAGTTATATCAATGGAAACACACTAAATTATTTAGGCGGTTCAATTAGCGGTGGTATTCCAATAGTGAAACAAGTTTTAACCTTAGAACCTGAATTTGGTTATCAATACGGCAATCGATTTAACTATGTCAACAACAATAAAAATAAACTATTGACACATTCATTAAGTCCAAGTATTCGTTTAAATTTAGAAGCAGACATTGTTGAATTTAACGTTGGATTTAACTACAATTATTCGTTGAATAAAAATTCTATTAATTCAGAAATGAATTTAGTGAACCAAACCTATGGCATTAGTTCCGAATTATCCGTTTATCTGCCATATGGCATGAATATTTCTACTGATATTGACTACAAAAACTACCGAGAATTAAGTGATGGTTACAATGTTAAACCATTTATTTGGAATGCATCCATTGAACAAACATTGGGGAAAAACAAGCAATGGGGGTTAAAAATCGAAGCTTATGACTTATTAAACAAAAATGTTAAAATCAATCGTTCGGCAAACGCAAACATCATTACTGATAGTCGAACAGCTATTATTTCAAGGTATTTTTTATTGCATTTGAGTTATAAATTCAATAGCACTTTTAAGAGTAGTAAGAAAACAACAAAAGACAACGAATAACATGAAATTCATACTCAACATATTGACAATTGTTTTTTACTTTTCAGTATTTGCACAAATACATGAGGGAAAAATATTATTCGAACGAAAAACAAATTTATTTAAGAAATATACCGAAAAAAGCACACAGAATTACATCAAAGACGACAATAAATACCGAACGGAACGCTTTGTTTTGTATTTTAACGATTCGATGTCTGTTTTTGTTCCAGAAGAAAATTTTGAAAGAGACCGACTCAGTTGGACAACCAATAACAATACTGTCATCCAAAACTTTTCAAAAGACGAAACGAAAACAATTTACAGTTTTTCAGGAGCATCACTATTGGTTCAAGATTCACTAATTAAAAGAACATGGAAATTTACAGATAAATGGCGCACTATTTGCAATCAAGAATGTATGCAAGCAGTTTATACAGTAAACGACTCCATTCGGATATACGCATGGTTTAGTAGTGCAATAACACCCAACATCGGTCCAGAGAGTTATTGCAATCTTCCTGGTGCTATTTTAGGTTTAGCCAACGAAGATGGCTCTATCACCTATTTTGCAAAATCCATAGAAGAAACAACATTTGACATAGAGGAAATCATGCCAAAATTTAATTCAAAAAAAGCACTCACTAGAAAAGAATTAATCGAAAAAACAAAAAAAGATTTTAAGTTTGAAAAAGAAATAGATAAATATATTCTGGAACTATTTCTGTGGTAAGCAGTTATAATATTAAATCTATCAATATTTATACAACTACTCTTAGTAAAACAAGGCATATAAGAAGAAAAAATGCGCATTAGCATTTCAACTATTATGTATAAAAAAAAAGAATATCTATTAAATTTATTTTTTTAAATCTTTTTTTTGTAGTATATTCGTAGGAAAGTTAAAAATATAAAATTCTTTATGGAAAATTTGGTTGATGTAGATTTAAAAAATGCTTTAAAGAAGTACTTTGGGTTTGACCAATTCAAAGGAAAGCAAGAGTCTATTATTACAAATTTATTAGAAGGTCAAAATACATTCGTTATAATGCCTACTGGTGGAGGTAAATCGCTCTGTTATCAACTACCAGCTTTATTATTAGAAGGAACAGCAATTGTTGTATCTCCTCTAATAGCTTTAATGAAAAACCAAGTAGATGCTATACGCAACGTTAGCGACAAGGAGGCAATAGCTCATTTTTTAAATTCTTCTTTGACAAAAACAGAAGTCAACCAAGTTAAATCGGATATTTCTGCGGGCCACACCAAATTATTATATGTAGCACCTGAATCGTTAACAAAGCAAGAATACATTGATTTCTTAACATCTGTTGATATTTCATTTTTTGCTATTGACGAAGCTCACTGTATTTCTGAATGGGGACATGATTTCCGCCCAGAATACCGCCGTTTGAGAGAAATTTTTGAACGTATTTCAAATGTTCCAATTATAGCTTTAACAGCAACTGCAACACCAAAAGTTCAATACGATATCCAAAAGAACTTAAACATGTTGGATGCTGTTGTATTTAAATCTTCTTTTAATCGCGATAATCTATATTATGAAATTCGTCCCAAAAGAGATATTGATAAACAAATTATCAAATACATCCGTTCAAATGAAGGCAAAAGCGGTATCATTTACTGTTTAAGCAGAAAAAAAGTTGAAGAATTAGCTGAATTATTACAGGTAAATGGCATCAATGCCCTTCCCTATCATGCTGGTTTAGATGCAGCCACAAGAGCTAAACACCAAGACATGTTTTTGATGGAGGAAGCAAGTGTTATTGTTGCTACAATAGCATTTGGTATGGGGATAGACAAACCAGATGTTCGTTTTGTTATCCATCACGACATTCCAAAGTCTATTGAGAGCTATTATCAAGAAACAGGAAGAGCAGGTAGAGATGGTGGTGAAGGAAATTGCTTGGCTTTCTACCAATACAAAGACATTGAAAAATTAGAAAAATTTTTACAAGGCAAACCTGTTGCAGAACAAGAAATTGGAAAGCAATTGCTCAATGAAATTGTTTCTTATGCAGAAACTTCTGTTTGCCGTAGAAAATTCATCCTACATTATTTTGGTGAAGGATTTAACGAAGAAAATTGCAATTGCAACTGTGACAACTGTAAACATCCAAAAGAGCGCTTTGAAGGTCAAGACTTTGTTCAAGACATGCTTCAAGCCATCGTTGATTTAGGTGAAGTTCAAAAAGCAAAACACATTTGTTCTTTCATTTCTGGGAAAGTAACTTCTGAAATAAAATCCTACAAACACGATCAACTGGAGAATTTTGGTCTTGGAAAAGAAAAAGACGAACATTTCTGGAATGCTGTAATTCGTCAGTCATTGGTTGGTGGACTTTTATACAAAGAAATTGAATCCTACGGAATCATCAAATTAACAGACAAAGGAAAAGAGTTTTTAAACCATCCAACTTCATTCATGTTAATCAAAGAACATGATTATTCCGACGATGAAGATGACACAATTGTTGCAAGTGGAAAAGGAGCTGTTTTGGATGAAAATCTATACAATCACTTGATTGATTTACGCAAATCTATTTCTAAACAAAAAGGTATTCCTCCGTTTGTTATTTTTCAAGAACCTTCGCTACGCGATATGTGTTTTCAATACCCGATTACAATTGATGAATTAACCAATATTCAAGGAGTTGGAAATGGTAAAGCTACGCGATATGGCGCTCCTTTTATCTCTTTGATTAAATCATACGTTGAAGAAAACGATATCGAACGCCCACAAGATATGGTGGTTAAATCTCTTGTCAACAAAAGTGGCTTAAAAGTTCAATTGATTCAAAACATTGACCGCAAATTGCCTTTGGAAGACATCGGTCGCTCTCAAGGTAAAACATTGGAAGAAATCATCGATGAAATTGAAGCAATTGTAGCTTCTGGAACTCGAGTTAACATCAATTATTACATCGACGACATCTTAGACACTGAAAATCAAGAAGAAATCTATAATTACTTCAAAGAAGCAGAAACAGACGACTTAATAGAAGCCTATAACGAATTTGATGGAGATTATTCCGAAGAAGAATTACGTATAATGCGCATTAAGTTTATGAGCGAAATGGGTAATTAACCTCTTTTCAATAGTCAATTTATTCAGTTAAATGAACCTGAGTCCAATATAAAATTCTATTCAGGTTAAATTAATCAGTAATCGTTTACTTTAATCTGATTATTTGTACAATTCTTCTTGCAATTGAACTATTTTATCGTCTTTTAAATACTCGTCATAAGGCATCATTTTGTCAATGATTCCATTTGGAGTAATTTCAATAATACGATTTGCAACTGTATTAACCAATTCATGGTCATGAGAAGTAAATAGCAATGTTCCTTTAAATTCAGCCATTCCATTATTCAAAGCCGTGATTGATTCCAAATCCAAGTGGTTTGTTGGTTCGTCCATCAATAATAAGTTTGCTTTTGCTAACATCATTTTAGACAACATACAACGCACTTTTTCACCTCCAGATAAAACATTTGCTGTTTTCAATGCTTCTTCACCAGTAAATAGCATACGCCCAAGGAAAGTTCGCAAATAAACTTCTTCTTTCTCTTCATCCGTTTGTGCATATTGACGCAACCAATCAATTAAAGGTAATTTATCTGAAAAATAACGACTATTATCATTTGGTAAATAGGCTGTTGTTATCGTGGTACCATACAAATACTCACCCGACTCCGATTTTTCTTCTCCAGACAAAACTTCAAATAAAGCAGTAAGAGCTAATGAATTTTTAGAAATAAACGCTATTTTATCACCTTTATTTACAACAAAACTGACGTTGCTAAACAAAGTTACACCGTCAGACGAAGCAGCAATATTGTCAACATTCAACACTTGATTTCCAGCTTCTCTTTCTTGATGAAATGTAATACCAGGATATTTTCTCGAAGATGGTTGAATCTCTTCAATATCTAAGTTATCCAACATCTTTCTACGAGAAGTTGCTTGTTTTGATTTAGCTGCATTGGCAGAAAAACGAGCAATAAATTCCATTAACTCCTTTTTCTTTTCTTCTGCTTTCTTATTCTTATCTGCACGTTGACGTGCTGCTAATTGCGAGCTTTGGTACCAGAATGAATAGTTACCAGTAAATAAATTAATTTTTCCAAAATCGATATCACAAACATGGGTACAAACTGTATCCAAAAAGTGACGGTCGTGTGAAACAACAATCACCGTGTTTTTAAAATCCAATAAAAAGTCTTCCAACCAAGAAATCGTTTTCAAATCCAAGTCATTGGTAGGCTCATCCAACACCAATACATCTGGATTCCCAAACAATGCTTGCGCCAATAAAACACGTACTTTCAAATCATTGGAAAGTTCCTCCATTAAACTATAATGCTTAGATTCGTCAATACCTAAACTACTCAATAACATAGCAGCATCAGTTTCGGCATTCCATCCTTCCAAATCAGCAAATTCTGCTTCTAATTCAGCTGTTCGCATCCCGTCTTCATCTGAAAAATCAGGCTTTGCATACAACGTATCCTTTTCAGTCATAATTTCATACAAACGTTTGTGTCCCATTATAACAGTTTGCAAAACTTGTATGCTATCAAACTCAAAGTGATTTTGTTTCAAAACAGCTAAACGCTTACCTGGTTCAAGATCCACTCGACCTGTTGTTGGATCTTGATCACCTGTTAAAATCTTTAGAAAAGTAGATTTACCAGCACCATTAGCACCAATAACACCGTAACAGTTACCATTAACAAATTTAACGTTAACGTCATCGAATAAAACTCTTTTCCCAAATTGAAGGGATAAATTGTTTACTGTAAGCATATTTTGAAATTTTGTGCAAAGATAGTGAATTTATCAGGAGAATCCTTTATTTGAAGACAATTATCAGAAAAATCATTTCATACCACCTTGTTTCATAGTCATTAACTAAAATTTCAAACGTAGAAGACAACCTATAAATCGATTAAATCGCTATTTCTCCTCATTTTCATACAAACTTCATTCTATTCCATTTCTTTTTGTTAAATTTGCAACTCTAAATTTAAAATAAACTCAATTAACTGATATGGCATTAAAATGTGGCATTGTAGGATTACCAAACGTAGGTAAATCAACTCTTTTCAACTGTTTATCAAATGCGAAAGCTCAATCTGCAAACTTTCCATTTTGTACAATCGAGCCCAATTTGGGAACAATTTCTGTACCTGATAATCGCTTGGAAAAACTTGAGCAAATTGTTAAGCCTGAAAGAGTAATACCTACAACTATGGAAATTGTGGATATAGCTGGATTAGTTAAAGGAGCTTCTAAAGGAGAAGGTTTAGGAAATCAATTTTTAGCCAATATTCGTGAAACAGATGCCATCATCCATGTATTGCGTTGTTTCGACAATGGAAACATCGTGCACGTTGATGGTTCGATTGATCCAGTGAGAGATAAAGAAGTGATCGATATCGAGTTGCAATTAAAAGATTTAGAATCAATTGAGAAGAAGTTGCAATCTCTTGCTCGAGTGATAAAATCAGGTGATAAAGATGCACTAAAGGAAAATGAACTTTCCATCAAAATAAAAGCAGGTTTAGAACAAGGAAAATCTGTTCGTGAACTTGGATTTGATAGTGAAGAAATGGAAATCATCAAAAAATTTCAATTAATCACTTCCAAACCTGTATTGTATTTATGTAACGTGGACGAAGCTTCTGTTAAAACAGGTAACAAATACGTAGATGCAGTAAAAGAGGCCGTAAAAAATGAAGATGCAGAAGTATTGGTGCTTGGTGCACAAATAGAATCCGACATCAATGAATTAGAATCTTACGAAGAAAGAAAAATGTTCCTGGATGAACTTGGATTGGACGAACCAGGTGTTAATCGCTTGATTCGCTCAGCTTATGCTTTATTGAATTTACAAACGTATTTTACAGCAGGTGTTAAAGAAGTGCGTGCATGGACATTTCCAAAAGGAGCAACAGCCCCACAAGCAGCAGGTGTAATACACTCCGATTTTGAAAAAGGATTTATCCGTGCCGAAGTAATGAAATACGATGATTACGTTACGTTGGGTTCTGAAGCAGCTGTAAAAGAAGCTGGTAAATTTAAAGTTGAAGGAAAAGAATACATTGTTCAAGATGGTGACATCATGCACTTCCGCTTCAATGTTTAATCGAAAAATGAATATCTACATTTAATCTAAATCTTATGTCAGAAATACTTGCAAATAATCCTGCATTGAAATCATGGATAGAAGTCCCAAACAATAGCGACTTCCCTATTCAAAACATCCCTTTTGGTGTTTTTAAAACAGATTCATTGACTCCAAGAGTGGGTTCAAGAATTGGTAATTATGTAATTGACTTAAAATCCCTTTATGTTTTAGGATATTTAAGCAATTTACCTTTTACCATTGATGATTTTGACACGCCTTTTTTGAATTCCATGATGAAAAAAGGGAAATTAGCAACACGCGATTTAAGAAATAGATTGTCAAAATTATTTTCTACTGATTACAATGATTTAAAAAACAACACACATCATGTTGACCAAATCATCGTACCTATTGAAAGTGCTCAATTATTACTACCTATACAAATAGGTGATTATACAGATTTTTATTCTTCAAGAGAACATGCTACCAATGTTGGAACGATGTTTAGAGATCCAAACAATGCGTTGTTGCCAAACTGGTTGTGGATACCTGTTGGATACCACGGTAGAGCCAGTTCCGTTATTATTTCTGGCGAACCAATTTATCGTCCAAAGGGACAAATCAAACCATCACCCGAAGAAGATCCAGTTTATGCTCCTTGTCAACGATTAGATTTTGAATTGGAAACAGCTTTCATTACTTACGAAGGGAAACCATTGGGCGATTCTATTTCTACAGACGAAGCAGAAGATTATATTTTTGGAATGACTTTGTTCAACGATTGGTCTGCACGTGACATTCAAACATGGGAATACATTCCACTTGGACCATTTTTAGCAAAAAACTTTGCTTCATCTATGTCCCCCTGGATTGTAACTTTGGATGCGTTGCAACCATATAAAGTGGATGGGCCAACACAAGATCCAAAAGTATTGAGCTATTTAGCATTTAATGAGAAAAAATCATACGACATTCATTTACAAGTATTGATTCAACCAGAAAATGGAGAAGAAAATTTGGTTTGTCAATCCAATTTCAAATACATGTATTGGAACATGTCGCAACAGTTGGCTCATCATACAGTGAACGGTTGCAATGTGAGATGTGGCGACTTGATGGGTTCTGGAACAATTTCAGGACCAACACCAGATTCTTACGGTTCCATGTTAGAATTGGCTTGGAAAGGAACAAAACCATTGAAATTATCCGACGGTTCTGAACGCAAATTCATCTTAGACAACGATACCGTTATCATGAGAGGTTATTCAGAAAAAAATGGTATTCGTATTGGTTTTGGAGAAGTTAGTTCAAAAGTTCTACCAGCAAAATAGGTTATTAACGTTTCTTTTTTTATAAGTATTTCGTAAATATTCACTTTGCGTGAGTTTCATAAATATCTATTTCCTAACTTTGTAATACGTAGAAAATTATTGCAAACTTATGGCACAAAAAGACTTTGATATCTCACAAATTGATTTAGAAAAAGAACGAAAAGAAATACTTCGTGCATTCAAATGTTTAATGCGTCAAGTGAAGAATCGCTCTAAAGAAGATACCGAGATGATTCGTAAGGCATTTGACATGGCAGTTGAGGCACACAAAGAGGTCAGAAGAGCTTCTGGCGAACCATACATCTACCATCCAATAGCTGTAGCTCGAATTTGTGTGGAAGAAATGGGATTGGGGCCAACAGCCATTATTTGCGCTTTGCTTCACGATACTGTTGAAGACACCTACATTACCTTGCAAGATATTGAAGATGTATTTGGTCCAAAAGTACGTTTAATCATAGATGGACTGACGAAAATTCCAGAAGTGTTTGATGAAAATGCTTCTATTCAAGCAGAAAATTTTCGTAAGATGATTCTTACTATTTCGGATGACTTACGTGTAGTACTTATAAAATTAGCCGATCGCTTGCACAATATGAGAACACTAGGTAGCATGCGAGAGGATAAACAACTAAAAATCGCCTCCGAGACAAAATTTTTATACGCTCCTTTAGCACATCGCTTGGGTTTGTATTCTATCAAATCAGAATTAGAAGATTTATCTTTCAAATATACAGAAAAAGAAGTTTACAAACAAATTGAAAGTGCTTTAAAATCTAGTCAAGAAGTTAGAAATCGCTTCATTAGAAGGCTTTTACACCCAATCAAAGAAGCAATGACGAATGAAGGGTTTAAATTTGAAATAAAAGCCCGAACAAAGTCTATCTCATCGATTTGGCACAAGATGCAATCTAAAGGCATTCCTTTCGAAGAAGTCTATGATGTTTTTGCAATCCGAATTATTTTAGACACACCGATTGAACTAGAAAAATCTGATTGTTGGCGTGTTTATTCCATTGTTACCGATTTTTACCAACCTAGTCCGGATCGTTTAAGAGACTGGATATCAACTCCACGTGCCAATGGATACGAATCATTACACACAACGGTAATGTCTCCCCAAGGAAAATGGGTGGAAGTACAAATTCGTACAAAAAGAATGGATGAAATTGCCGAAAAAGGGCTAGCAGCACATTATAAATACAAAGAATCGAAAAAAGATGATTCAAAATTAGATCGTTGGATTTCTGAAATTCGTTCTTTACTCGAAAATCCCGCTATGAACGCTATGGATTTCATTAATGAGTTTAAATTAAATTTATTCAATGATGAAATTTATGTTTTTACACCAAAAGGAGAGTTACGTGTATTACCAACAGGAGCAACTGTGCTTGATTTTGCTTACGATATACACACACGTATTGGCGACACTTGCATTGGAGCTAAAGTAAATAACAAATTAATGCCTCTCTCTTACCAATTACAAAGTGGAGATCAACTAGAAATTATCACATCATCTAAACAACGCCCAAATGAAGATTGGGTAAGTATGGTTGTCACTGCAAGAGCGAAGCAAAAAATAAAAGCAAATCTCAACGAAGAACGAAAACAAATTGCCGAAGATGGAAGAGAAATTTTAATGCGTAAATTCAAACAACACAATATTAATTTCATTTCCGAAAACATTACTTTTTTAGAAAAGGCATTTCAATTACCGAGTGCAACAGAGCTTTATTTTAGAATTGCAAAAGGCAAATTGAACTTAACTAAACTAAGAGAATTTGACAATGACAACGGTATTCTTTCATTTAAGAAAAGTGAAGATACATCAAAACGTATTCGTAAGAAAGAAAATATTCAAGCATCCGTTAATAAAAAAGCCGATACGCTAATTATCGGAGATGATTTTAAAAATATTCATTATACACTTGCCAAGTGTTGTTCGCCAATTCCAGGTGACAAAGTTTTTGGTTTTATCACCATTAATGATGGAGTTAAAATTCATCGCACGAACTGTCCAAATGCAGAAAATCTTATGTCTAAAATGGCTTATCGTTGTATAAATGCACGTTGGAGAGACCAAGATATTGAAGAAAGAGAGGTAACCATTAAGATTTTTGGATTTGATAGAATGGGAATCGTTAACAGATTAACAGGTATTATTTCAAACCAACACAACGTCAATATGAAGTCTATATCTTTTGAAACAGAAGATGGTTTATTTGAAGGGAAAGTACGAGTTATGGTGCTTGATACCAAGCATTTGGAGCAATTAAAAAACAAAATAGAAGAAGTTGAAGGTGTGCAGCGAGTAGTTAGATGGGATGAAGAAAACAACGAATCAAAGGAGTACGTTGAAGAAGATTAATTAACAATCTATAACATTGTGGAAAATTAAATATAATAAAAACGGATGTTTCTTAAAAGTTTCTATTAACTTTGCGCCCCGTAGTTACATTTATTTTCCATGTCAAATTCAACAAAATATGTGTTTGTAACAGGCGGTGTTACATCCTCTTTAGGTAAAGGGATTATCTCAGCTTCTCTAGCAAAATTATTGCAAGCAAGAGGTTATTCAACAACCATTCAAAAATTAGATCCATACATCAACATTGATCCAGGCACACTTAATCCTTATGAACACGGTGAGTGCTTTGTAACTGACGATGGTGCTGAAACAGATTTAGATTTGGGTCATTATGAACGTTTCTTAAATGTTCGTACTTCTCAAGCAAATAGCGTTACAACAGGTAGAATTTACCAATCTGTTATAGACAAGGAAAGACGTGGTGATTACCTAGGTAAAACGGTACAAGTTATTCCGCACATTACTGATGAAATCAAAGAGCGTATTCAAATTCTTGGTAAAAATGGCGAATACGATATTGTAATTACCGAAATCGGTGGTACAATCGGAGATATTGAGTCCTTACCTTATGTTGAAGCTGTTCGTCAAATGATGTGGGAAGAGGAAAATAATTGCATTGTTATTCATTTAACATTGGTTCCTTACTTAGCTGCTGCTGGTGAATTGAAAACGAAGCCAACCCAACACTCTGTAAAACAATTACTTGAATTTGGAGTACAACCAGATATTTTGGTTTGTAGAACGGAACATGAACTGGATTTAAACATTCGCCGTAAAATTGCGAAGTTCTGCAACGTTAGTATGAATGCCGTTATTGAATCCAGAGATGCTTCTACCATTTACGATGTTCCATTGCTAATGCAAGAAGAAGAATTGGATAAAGTTGTATTGGAAAAATTACAATTAACAACAAGAACAGCTCCAAATTTAGACAGTTGGAAAGATTTCATTACCAATTTTAAAAACCCTGAAACAGAAGTTAACATTGGTTTAATTGGTAAATATGTTGAATTAAAAGATTCCTACAAATCAATCTCTGAAGCATTTATACACGCTGGCGTTTCTAACAAATGTAGAGTCAATGTTAAATGGATTCATTCAGAAAAAATCAATGATGACAACATTGTTGATGAATTAAAAGGATTGGACGGTATATTAGTTGCCCCAGGATTTGGCTCAAGAGGTATTTCAGGGAAAATACAATCCATCAAATACGCAAGAGAAAACAACGTGCCATTCTTTGGTATTTGTTTAGGTATGCAATGTGCAGTTATTGAATATGCAAGAAACGTTCTTGGTTGGGCAGACGCACATTCAACAGAAATTGCCGAAGACAGTAAATATCCTGTTATAGATATTATGGAGGAACAGAAAAAAGTTTCTGATAAAGGAGGAACAATGCGTTTGGGTGCATACAAATGTCAATTAAAATCAACTTCAAAAGCATATTTAGCATACAACACGGAAGTCATTAACGAACGTCATAGACACCGTTATGAATTCAACGATAAATATTTGGCAGACTTTGAGAAAGCAGGAATGATTGCCACAGGTAAAAACCCAGATACAGGTTTAGTAGAAATCATTGAAATACCATCACACCCTTGGTTTGTTGGCGCACAATTCCATCCTGAGTACAAAAGTACTGTAGCTTGCCCTCACCCATTGTTTGTAGCTTTTGTGAAAGCAGCAATAGAAAATAAAAAGTAGTAATAAATAGACGAAAAATAGATAAATGGATAAAAAAACAGTCATAGGACTCGTATTAATTGGAACGATATTCTCTGTTTTTACAATATTTAATCAACCATCTGCCGAAGAACGTGCTAAGATGGAAGAAGAATATAAGAAAGAGCAATTATTGCAAAAAGAAAAGCAAAAATTAGCAGAGAGTACAAAATCTTCCAATGAAAAGGATAGTGAAAAGATAGTTGATACTGTAAAAGTTGAACCAGTTGTAAAAAAAGAAAATACAGCTACAGATTCTCTTATTTTTCTTGAAAACAGTAAATATAAAATTGCATTCAATACTAAAGGTGGAATTATTGCAAGTTTGTGGCTAAAGGAATTTGAAACGTATGCCAATTTTGCTAAAAAGGATGGCAAAATAACAGCATTAGAATTGTTCAAAAATGGCGATGCTGTCAATCAATTGGTGTTTGATATGGATGGCAAAAAAATTAAAACAGGAAATTTACCATTTTCAGTTGTTGCCAAAACAAAAAATTCTATTGTTTTTGAAACAGAAGTTGCCCCAGGAAAGACAATTCAAAACCAATACATTTTAACTGACGATGCCTACGATTTAAATTACACCATCCACATGAAAGGCTTTGGCAGTAGCGTCAATGCAAAAAATGTAGGGTTAAATTGGGACATGGCGTATCGAAAAACAGAACGTTTATTTGTTGAGCAGCGACGTGTTTCTACAGTTTGCATGTTCTACAACAAAGAAGGTTTTGATTACCTAAAAGAGATTACCGACGATAACGATGAAGCAAAAGACAAAGTAGATTGGGTAGCTTACAAACAAAGTTACTTTTCATCTATTTTAAAACCAGAGCGACCATTTTTACAAAAGGGAACGGATTTTGAGGTACAAACATACAAAGAAGATCACCCAAGAGCATGGACTAATTTGAAAGATTATTCATCTACTTTGATGTTAGATATTTCCAACCCTGACAATGCTAGTATTTCGTTAGACTGGTATTTTGGTCCAAATGATTTCAATATTCTAACTAATTACGATAAAGATTATAATAAAATCATCAATTATGGTTGGGGATTATTTAGATGGATAAATGTCTATGTCATAGCTCCAATATACAACACATTGACAGGTAATATGGCTATCTCTGCAGGTATTGCTATATTAATCTTAACATTGATTATCAAATTGATTTTGATGCCAGTGCAATGGAAAATGTATGTTTCTTCAGCTAAGATGCGTATTTTGAAACCTGAAATTGAAGCTCTCAACAAAAAATATCCTAACAAAGAAGATGGGATGAAAAAACAGATGGAAATGATGACACTTTACCGTGAGTCTGGCGCAAGCCCACTATCTGGTTGTGTACCAATGCTTTTCCAAGCTCCAATCTTATTTGCTATATTCCGTTATTTCCCAGCTGAATTCTCTTTACGTCAAGAATCATTCTTATGGGCAGAAGATTTATCATCTTATGACTCTATTTGGGACTTTGGTGTAAACATTTGGTTCTATGGCGATCACATGAGTTTATTTACATTATTAATGGCTGGTACAACTTTGATTTACACCATGATTAATAGTGGCAATATGCAAGCTCCTCAACAACCAGGTATGCCAAATATGAAAGTTATCATGTATTTCATGCCAATCATGATGATTTTCTTCTTTAACAATTACTCATCTGGTTTGAGTTACTATTATTTTATCTCAACTTTAGCATCTATCTTAATTATGATTGCAATCAAGAAATTCTTTGTCGATGAAGAAAAATTGAAAGCAAAAATGGCTGAGAAAAAAGCTACTGCTGCAGCTGGTGGAGGAAAGAAAAAATCTAAATTCCAAGAACGTTTGGAAATGATGCAAAAAATGCAACAAGAACAAATGAAAAATAAAAACAAGAAATAATTCTCTTGTCATATTCAATATTAAGGCTATCGATTCGGTAGCCTTTTTTCATTTTCAATGATGCTAACTTCTATTCAATGGAATAAACCTTTTCACCATTGATATAAGTTGCAATAGAAAAATTCTTAATAAAATTTTTAGGAACCGTAATTTCTCTTTCAAAAATAGCAAACGTTGCTTCTTTACCAACCTCTAAACTACCTAATTTACTTTCTTGAAAGCTACCTATTGCTGACCATGTTGTAACTCCTCTTAAAAAATCATCCAATGAAATAGATTCAGAAATAGCAAATCCTCCCGCAGGTTGTTCTCTTTCATTTTTTCTTACACAAGCAGCATACAATGCTTTAAAAGGATCAAAATCTTCTATTGGAAAATCTGAACCAATAAGCAACACGCCTGTTGTTTTTAATAACGAATGGTAGGCATAAGCAGTTTTTAGTCGTTCACTCCCCAATCTTTGCTCTGCAAAACCATAATCACTAACACCTTGAATAGGTTGTACAGAAGGAATGACACCATATTCTAAAAACAACGGCAAATCCTCTTTATCAATAACTTGTGCATGTTCTATTCTCCAACGGTGATCTGGATTTAACCGATGAATTGGTTGATAAGCATCCAAAACTAGTTTGACTGCCGCATCACCTATTGCATGTGCATTTAACTGATACCCAATAGACATACACAAACGAACCATTTCATCTAATTTTTCTTTTGTAATAGTGGGATAACCATTGGTTGATAAATTATCCGAATAAGGAGCTTTTAAATAGGCCCCACGACTACCCAAAGCTCCATCAACGAAAATTTTAAAACTTCTAATCGTTAAATTCTTGTATTCAAAAACTTTATTTTTTTTAGCAAATTGTATGTTTTCTGTTGTTGGTAAAAGCATGCCATAAAGATTCAATTTAAAACGATCATCATCAATTAATTGTTGATACATTTTTACCTCACTTGCTTCTAAACCTGCATCGTGGACATTGGTAACGCCATACATCAACAATTCATTCTGAATTTCAATGACTTTCTCTTTTAACTCTTCTAAAGAATAATTTGGCAATTTAGCTTTTATCAACTCCAATGCTGCATCTGTCACAATACCAGTTGGTTTTCCATCAATTTTAACTACTTCTCCACCTACAACAACTGTTTCAGATGTAATTCCAGCAAGATTTAACAACGCATCGTTTACCAAAGCCGTATGACTATCGTTCCGAAATAAACAAACAGGTGTTTTTGGAAATAACTTATTCAATTCGTCATTGGTGAGAAGTTCATTGTTTCTCCAAAGACTTTCATTCCAACCATGTCCAACAATGACTTTAGAAGGCTTTCGCTGTTGATACATTTCTACATCCATCAAAAGCTGAGAAAACGACTTACATTGTGATAAATCAACACCCATTCGTTGTTTCGCACCGAGTAACAAATGAACATGAGCATCTGTCAATCCAGGATAAATATCTCTACCTCCAGCATCATACGAATCATCTGATGAATATTTATTAAGAATTTGTCGTTCTGGCCCTAATTCAACAATTTTCCCATCTTTAATAGCCATTGCCTCGTACATTGTAAGATTCTCGTCCATTGAATGAATAACAGCATTGTGTACAATTAAATCAACACGTTGTCCTTTCATACAAGATGATACAAAGAAAAGTACTAAAAGAAGATAAAAAAATCGAACCATGTTTTTGTTGGTAAAGATAGATAATAAGGTTAATCTATAATAAATTTTATTTCTTTCAAATTAAAATATTCCACACCATTATTGGTTTTCATTTCCAAAGAACCTAATTGATTTATACCTGTAATCACGCCTGTTTCAGTGATGTTATTTCTTATAAATCTCACTTCTTTGTGCATGCCCCACAAATTAGCTAAATAATCATCTTTCAACGTTTGATAACGTTTAAATTGAAGTATCTCAAACAAAATATTTAACTCATTGAATAACATTTGTGCCAATTCAAGCAATAAAAAGTTGTTGCCTGTTTCCAATTTAATACTTGTTGCATTTAACCCTTGCATGTCAATTTGATTTACATTTAAACCAATTCCAATGATGGACGATTTAACATTTTTACCACCAAGAGTGTTCTCAATTAAAATACCTGCCATTTTGCCATTCTTTGTTAAGATATCATTTGGCCATTTAATGCATGATTTCACACCAATTTTATCCAAAAACCGAATAGCAGACAACGCCACCCAATGATGTATAGATGTTTGATTTTCAACAAGTAAATCATCAAATTCAACATAGAAAGACAAGGTTAAATTCAACCCAGGAACAGTTGACCAAACAGTACCTCTTTGCCCTCTTCCTTCGGTTTGCTCATCTGCTATAATTGCAGTCCCATGTGTCAAATTACCTTGTTTTTGAAGATTGGCAACATAATTGCTAGTAGAATCTATGCTATCCAAATGGATAATTTTATGTCCTATTGGGTTCATTTATTTTATTTCTTTGACGAATATATGAAGTATAATTTAAAAATAGCATTAAATTTGTAATTAGTAAACATTAATGCAGAAAAAAAAGATAACAAATTCCGAACTATTGCGAGATACAATAGTTGCAGGAATGCAAGAGAACAAGGCGAAAAACATTACAATATTGGATCTAAGAGACATCGTAGGTTCAGTATGTGATTTCTTTGTCATTTGTAGTGGAGATTCAAGTACACAAGTAGATGGTATTAGCTCCTCTATCCAACGTTTAACTCGTAAAGAGTTGCAAGAGAAACCTTGGCACGTAGAAGGCAAATATGGAAGCGAATGGATATTGATTGACTACGTGGATGTTGTAGCACATGTTTTTTATCGAGAGTTGAGAGAACACTACGATTTAGAAGATTTATGGGCTGACGCAAAAATAACTTCCATTCCTGATTTACATTAATAAACAACAAACATGGCACAAAAAAATAATAACAAAAAAAGTCCTTTTTCAATTTATTGGATTTATGCAATTTTAGGTATTGGCTTAATCGCCTATCAGTACTATTATAGTTCCAATAATAGAATTCCGCTTAAAACGATGGCTCAATTTGAAACATTGGCCGATAGTGGTTATGTTGAAAATGTGGCTATTATCATCAATAAACTACGTGTGGACATCCGTTTGTCCGATGAAGGTATTGAATATTTAAACAACACAGACAACACCCAATTCAAAACAATCAAAAATTATCTAAAAAAAGATAAAGATTTTAGAAGTAGAAATACAGGGCCTTATTTTCTTGAATTAAACATTTCA
The DNA here is from genome assembly GCA_023957475.1 of Crocinitomicaceae bacterium. Taxonomy (GTDB): domain Bacteria; phylum Bacteroidota; class Bacteroidia; order Flavobacteriales_D; family Crocinitomicaceae; genus Taishania. Next base: position 86,282 of record JAMLHA010000010.1, read on the forward strand.
GATAATGGAAATTTTGAGAAAAAATTGGAAAAGATCAATGAGGATTTAAAACAACACAATCGAAGTGAAATTACTTACACATCTGAAACAGAGTACGATTACCTCACTAATATTTTAGGTTTCCTATTGCCTATCATCCTTATTTTCGCCTTGTGGATGTTTATCATGCGCAGAATGTCAGGTGGTGGTGGTGGACCTGGCGGACAGATATTTAACATTGGAAAATCTCGTGCACAGGTATTTGATAGTGGGAAATCAACAAACGTCACGTTCAAAGATGTAGCCGGATTACAAGGTGCGAAAGAAGAAATTCAAGAAATTGTTGAATTTTTGAAAAATTCTAAAAAATATACCGAATTAGGAGCTAAAATTCCAAAAGGAGCTTTATTGGTAGGACCTCCGGGAACAGGTAAAACGTTATTGGCAAAAGCAGTTGCAGGTGAAGCAAAAGTACCGTTCTTCTCGCTTTCTGGTTCTGATTTCGTTGAAATGTTTGTGGGCGTTGGTGCATCACGTGTGCGGGATTTATTTAAACAAGCAAAAGAGAAATCTCCATCAATCATATTCATTGATGAAATTGATGCTATTGGTCGTGCAAGAAGCAAAAACGGTGGTTTTAGCTCAAACGACGAACGTGAAAACACATTGAATCAGTTGTTAACTGAAATGGATGGATTTGGAACCAATTCTGGTGTTATCATCCTTGCTGCTACCAACCGTGCAGATATTTTAGATAAAGCATTGATGCGTGCTGGACGTTTTGACCGTCAAATTTATGTTGATATGCCAGATATCAATGAACGAAAAGAAATTTTTGAAGTTCATTTAAAACCGTTGAAATTAGCTAAAGATATAGATATTGATTTCTTGTCAAAGCAAACACCAGGATTTTCTGGTGCGGATATTGCTAATTTGTGTAACGAAGCGGCACTCATAGCAGCAAGAAAAGAGAAAAAATGTGTTGAAAAACAAGATTTCTTAGACGCTGTTGACCGTATTGTTGGAGGTTTGGAGAAGAAAAACAAAATCATCACAAAAGATGAAAAACGTTCAATCGCATTCCACGAAGCTGGTCACGCAACTATTTCTTGGTTATTGGAACACGCTCATCCACTTGTAAAAGTAACAATTGTCCCTCGTGGCCAATCTCTAGGTGCTGCTTGGTATTTACCAGAGGAACGAAGTATTACTACAACAGAGCAAATTTTGGATGAAATGTGTTCTGCACTTGGAGGTAGAGCTGCTGAACAACTAATTTTTGGACGTATTTCAACTGGAGCTTTAAGCGATTTGGAAAAAGTTACCAAACAAGCCTATGCAATGGTTTCCATCTATGGATTGAATGATCGAATTGGTAATATTTCCTACTACGATTCACAAGGTAGAGAATCGTTTCAAAAACCATATTCTGAAGAAACTGCACGTATTATTGATGAAGAAGCTAGTAAATTAATTGAAAACCAATACCAGCGCGCTTTGCAAATATTAGGTGACAATAAAGATAAGTTAACCCAACTTGCCGAAAAACTATTGTCTGCAGAAGTCATCTTTAAAGAAGATTTGGAAGAAATATTTGGAAAACGTCCTTGGGACAGAGAACATGTTCAAGAAGATTTACAAAAAGTTGATATTCCAGAAGAATTAAAATCAGAGGAAACAACAACTGCAGAGGTTGAAGCAGAAAATATAACTTATGAAAACAATGAAAATAAGTCTGATAACTCTCAAGAAGTTACAGAAGATTTAGCAGAATAATTTTAGGCAGTTTGGTGTTAAAGCCAAACTGCTTATTCAAACAACTCTCACTAATATACATGAGAATATTTCAAGGATTAGATCGAGTAAAAGAAATAAAAAATCCAGTTTTGACTATTGGAACGTTTGATGGTGTACACTTAGGTCATCAAAAAATTATTTCCTACTTGAATGAAACGGCTAAAAAGATTGGTGGCGAATCAACACTCTTTACTTTTTATCCTCATCCCAAAATGGTATTGCAACCAGATAATCATGGTATCAAATTGATTCAAACTCAAGAAGAAAAATTAGAGAAATTAGAAACAACCGGATTGCAAAACATCATTATTCAGCCATTTACACACGATTTTTCTCAATTAACAGCAAATGAATTTGTAGAAGAGTTTTTAGTTGAAAAATTAGGTGTAAAACACTTAGTTATCGGTTACGACCATCATTTTGGTAAAGGGAGAGAGGGAAATATTGACTTTTTAAAGAAAGTTGCACCACAATTTGGCTTTGGAATCACAGAAATATCAGCAGAGGAAATAGATGAAGTCAACATCAGCTCCACAAAAATTAGAAACGCCATTCAAAACGGAAATATTGAAATTGCAAATTCATTTTTGGGTAATCCTTTTAGCTTAAAAGGTGAGGTTGTAAAAGGCAAACAACTCGGAAGAACTTTTGGCTTTCCAACATGCAATATTGATTTGAAGAGTGATTTAAAATTGCTCCCACCTGACGGGATTTATACAGTTCATATCTTAACGCAAAATCAACAAAAACTTGAGGGAATTTTGAGTATTGGCACAAACCCCACAATTTCAAATCAATCAAACAGAACAATTGAAGCATATATTTTAGATTTTGAAGGTGATTTATATGGCACGATTTTAGCTATTGAATTATTGCATTACATTCGTCCATCAGAAAAATTTAATTCGATTGATGAATTGATTCAACAAATGAAAAGAGATGAAGAATATACTCGTAATTATTTTAATAACAACGTGTAATGTTGTATTTTCTCAAGTTGAGAAAGTCAATTATTATACAATTGATCAATTAAAAAATGTATCAATAGATTCTGTTTTTGCCATCAATTTAAGTAAGAAAAAATTAAAAAAACTTCCAGAAATTCTTTTCAAATTCAAACACATTCAATACTTAGATTTATCAAAAAATCAATTAGCCGATATTGATGGAATTGAAACTTTTACGGAATTACAATATTTGAATGTCGAAAAAAATAAATTAGAATATTTTCCAAAAGGAATTTGCCAACTAGTAGAATTAACGACCTTAATACTGAATAGAAACGTTTACATTGACCAAGTGCCTTCGTGTATTGTTAACTGTCAAAAATTAAAATTTATCGATTTGTGGTACACATCTATCGAGTCGCTACCACAAGAAATGACGGAAATAAAAACATTAGAAAAAATAGATCTATCTGGAGTGCAGATTGACCAAGATAGTCAAACAAGTTTAAAGAAAATGTTTCCAAAGGTGAGATTAATAATGAGTCCGCCATGTAATTGCATGAAATAAACTTAATGGTGAAAAATGGTACGTTCTTTGATTAAAGTATGTTATAAATTACAGAAAAATTGTTAACTTTATTAAAAATAAACAGCACCTATTAAAAATTAAATTACACTTGTAGTATGAGTAATATAAAACACATTTTTTTATTTTTAGGAATAGCGTTAGTTGTTTCAAATTCAGCTTTTTCCCAAAAAACAATAGATTCACTAAATCTAATTCAATTATCAGGTGTTGTAGTGTCAGAATCTGAGTTGAACACCTTGCCTTATGCTACCATTTTTAATAAAACTCAAGGAAGAGGTGTTATGGCTGATTATTACGGCTATTTTTCATTAGTAACACTACCTAATGACACACTGTTTTTTTCCTATTATGGCTATCAAACAACCACATTTATTGTCCCAGACACATTAAAAGACAATCGCTATTCTGTTATCCACATGATGACAAAAGATACCATCAACTTACCTGAAATCACGATTTATCCATGGCCATCAAAAGAAGATTTTGCGCGCTATTTTGTTGAAATGAACCCAACAGAGGATGTTATCAAACGGGCTCAACGTGAATTATCTGGTGAAAGTTTAGCTTTTGCTGCTGCACGAGTAAAAACAGATGCTTCATTGGCTCAAAGTTATGCCCGCAATCAAATGTACACACAAATCTATACCAAAGGTCAGATTCCAAGCAACAATTTATTGAACCCATTTGCTTGGTCAAAATTAATCAACGATTGGAAAGAAGGAAAATTAAAACGTCAATAGAAAACAGTTGAAACAATGACAAGAAAACAAGCTTGGATTGAAGCAATAAGACCACGAACACTTCCGTTAAGTTTATCGGGAATTATCTTTGGTTCCGCCATTGCGTTTCAACAAGGTTTTATTGACTGGTACATATTTTCATTTGCTATTTTAACAACTTTATCGTTTCAAATTTTATCCAATTTGGCAAACGATTATGGAGATGGTGTCAAAGGAACTGACAACCACGAAAGAGTTGGTCCAACAAGAGCAGTACAATCAGGAGTTATAAGTCAACTAGAAATGAAAAAAGCTGTTATTTTAGCTTCTATCACTAGCTTCATTTTTGCATGTATCTTAATCTACTTTGGTTCTCAAGATATGCCATTCACGACGACACTTTATTATATCGGGCTTGCAATTCTTTGCATCATTGCAGCCATTACCTATACTGTTGGTAAAAAAGCCTATGGTTATAATGGATTAGGTGATTTAATGGTATTTATTTTCTTTGGATTAGTGAGTGTTTTGGGTGTTTATCCTCTTTACACTAAGCTATTCGATTGGAACAATGTACTACCAGCTATTTCAATTGGTTTGCTTAGTACCGCTGTTTTAAACCTCAACAATATGCGAGATTATTATTCTGATAAAAACGCAGAAAAAAATACTCTAGTTGTCAAAATTGGAATCAACAACGCAAAACTATACCACATATTGATTATCGTAAGTGCGTTGGTTGTACTTTTTATTTATTTAATGAAATTTAATCAAGCAATCATGTTTATTGCTTTTTTACCTTCTATTTCACTTTTATTACATATATATAAGGTTGCTAAAATCACCTATACAAAAAACTTCGATCCAGAATTAAAAACAGTTGCTTTATCCACTTTTGCTATTTCTGTATTATTTTTTATTTCCATTTGGTTCTAAATTATGCTTGCTAGTTATACATACACACCACTTGAATTTAAAATTCCAGCTGGAACAAGTAGAGGTATTCTCACAACGAAGCATTCGTGGTTAATTACTATACAAAAAGATGGGACAATCGGAACAGGTGAATGCAGTATTATTCCAAATTTAACTCCAGATTATGTTTCAAATGAGCAGTATGAAAAAGAATTAGAAGCAATTACTCAACAAATCAATTCAAGTGAATTAACACAAGAAAATGCATCTCTTATTTTAAAAAACAAACCATCTCTTTTATTTGGAGTGGAATGTGCCTTTTTGGATCTCCAAAATGGAGGAAAAAAGATTTACTTTAACAATAATTTTGCAAATGGAATAAAGTCAATACCTATCAATGGATTAATCTGGATGGGAAATGAAGAATTTATGCAAAAACAGATAGCGCAAAAACTAAAAGATGGTTATACCACTATTAAAATGAAAATTGGTGCCATTGACTTTGCAACAGAATACAACTTATTAAAAACCATTCGAAATCAATACGATAGTCAAACTATTACCTTACGAGTAGATGCAAACGGAGCATTTTCACCACAAAAAGCTCCTGAAATACTTGAAAAACTTGCTAAATTGTCTATTCATTCAATTGAACAACCTATAAAAGCTGGCAATTGGCAATCTATGCATGAATTATGCACCCACTCTCCTATTCCAATCGCTTTGGATGAAGAATTGATTGGTGTGAATGATAGAAATAAAAAAATTGAATTATTAGAAACGATACAGCCACACTTTATCATCCTTAAACCTAGCTTACATGGCGGTATTTCAGGCACAAAAGAATGGATAGAATTGTCCAGTCAACGCAACATTCCTTGGTGGATGACGAGTGCTTTAGAATCAAATATTGGGTTAAAAGCAATTTGTGAATTAACTGCTGAATATGAGAATACATTGCCTCAAGGATTGGGTACAGGCAGTTTGTATGTTACTAATTTTAAAAGTCAATTAAAAATTGAGAAAGGGATGATTTTTCATTCAAAAGACTAACTTTGTAGATATTCTAAATTATCAATGAACGTTTTTATAACACTGGATTACGAACTTTTCTTTGGTCAGCAGCATGGAACAGTTGAGAAAACACTCTTGTACCCAACCAATCGTTTAATTGAAATAGGAAAAAGAACAGGTGCACATTTCACGTTTTTTGTTGATTGTGGTTATTTAATCAAATTGAAAGAATACAAAGAGCAATATACACATTTAGAAAATGATTACAATTTAGTCATCAACCAATTGAAGGAGCTTTGCAGTGAAGGACACGATTGTCAGTTGCACATTCATCCACATTGGGAAAAAACCATTTACAACGGTGAAAAATGGGTGTTTGACTATAACTATTACAAATTGTCCGATTTTTCTGATCTTGAGATTGTTGAAATATTTAAACGCTATAACAACGAATTAGAACAAATAACAGGCAAAAAAACAACGAGTTATCGAGCTGGAGGTTGGTGTATTCAACCATTTGAAAAAGTCAAATCATCGTTTATAGAGGCTGGAATCACGATCGATTCATCAGTATTCGTAGGTGGAAAAAACACAGTAGAACCTTATTATTACGACTATACAACAGCTCCTGATAAAGATTTTTGGCATTTTGACAACGATGTCTGCAAAGAAGTAAAAGATGGTAAATTCATTGAATTACCTATTTCTTCCTATTATTATTCTCCTTGTTTTTTTTGGCGGTTATTTCTTTTAGGAAATCTATTTCCATCAACACACAAACCGTTAGGCGATGGAAGACCTATGCCTTCTCCAAACTTTTCAAGAAGAAAATTACTTACCAAATACCACTTTCTTTCAGCAGGTATTGAAGGGTATTTCGTGACTAAAATAGAACGTATAATTGATCAAAATAAAAAGAAAGGCTTTAAAAATACAGTGTTGTTAGGCCATCCTAAATCATTGACACATTTTTCTCTTAAAAAACTTGAAAAAATAATTCAAAATAATAAACACAATCATTCGTTTCTATCATTTACTGAATTTTACAATGAAATTTCTGGATAGCTCACATATCGATAAACAAAAATGGGATGAATTAGTTGCCAATTCACCTGTCAACAATATCTTTTGTTACAGTTGGTATTTAGACGCAACAACAGAAAAATGGGGAGCTATTCTAACAGATGATTATTCATTTGGTTGGCCATTTCCTTATAAAAATAGAATTCTATACAAAAAACTATTTCAACATCCTTTTACACGTCACCTTGATTATTTTGGCAATGCAAATCACGTTACAGAAGCCATATCTATTTTAAAAACATTGGGTACTTTTCAATTTCATTTCAACCATTCATTGAATTTAAAATGTAAAAAACGTGTCTATCAACAAATAGACCTTACCCAACCTTTTGAATACAAAAAGAATGCACAGCGTATTTTGGCAAAAAACAATACTTTTCACTATAAAATCACACAAAATATTGAATTGATAACTCAACTCTATTTCGAAAATTCATTCAATAAAATAAAACAACAGCAGAAAAATAAAGCATTTTTTAGAAAACTTTTAAAAAATGCAATTAAATTTCAAAAAGGAGAAGTTTTTGAATTATATACCAACGAAAATCAACTAATTGCTGCCGCCTTTTTTCTAAAAGATAAAGAAACGGTTTGTTACTTAATTGGTGATTGCAATGAAGAAAACAAAAAAAATGGAGCTATGTTTAGCTTAATGGATTTTGCTATCCAGCATTACAAAAATCAGTTTAAGTATTTTGATTTTGGAGGTTCCAATGTAGAAAGTGTTGCTACATTTTATAAAAAAATGGGAGGAAAAGATGTTAACTATTTTGAATACTATAGCTAGATGAAAACAATTGATTCCAACATTCCATTCGAAGAAATTCCTTTTCATTTAGGGCTTTCTTCAACTGACACTGTTTTCATTTCCTCTGATATCAAAAACTTTGCTCTCAAAGCAAAAAAAGAAGGTAAATCCATTGACATCAATTTATTTATTGACAATTTTCAAGAAGTATTAAAAGAAGGTACGCTCATCATTCCTGCTTACACTGATTATTTGAAAAATGGCGATACGTTTGACTACAAAAAAGGAAAACCATCCACTGGTGCTGTCTCAAATAAAGTCTTTAAACGCAACGATTTCGCACGAACAAAAGATCCTCTTCACTCTGTATTTATTTGGGGAAATGCAATCAATGAATTAAAAGACTGTGAAGATGAAAGTACTTTTGGTCAACACTCTATCTATGCTGCTTTGCTCAAAAAGAAATGTATCTTTCTCTTTTTTGATGTACACATTGTCAACAGCTTTACATATGTACATCATGTTGAGGAATATCTGAACGTCCCATACAGACACTACCAAAATTGGACAATCAATTGCCAAATAGATGGAGATAAAACAGTTAAATCAGTCAAATTCCACACAAAAAAAGCTGGTATTGTGACAGATTTTGATGCATTGAACAATGATTTCTTTCAGCAAAAAGCAATGCAGCGATTGAATTATGCAGGAATTTTTATTGATAAAATCAATGCAGAGGATGCTACTCGAATTATCACTGAAAAAATACAGAAAAAAGAATATTTATACCGTTTTAGTTGGATAGTATTTATCAAAACAATTATTAAAAAATTAATTGGCAAATAAATGGAAATTGAGCGCAAATTTTTGGTAAACAAAAAACTGTTTGACGAGATGGATAAAGGCATTGGTAAATCCATCAAACAAGGATATTTTATTTCAAATAAACAACTAACGGTGAGGGTTAGAACCAAAGGAGAAAAAGGATTTTTAACTATTAAAGGAGCAACTAAAGGAATTTCACGTGAAGAATATGAATACGAAATTCCCTACTCAGAAGCAGTGGAGCTATTAGACAAATTTGCATCACCTTACTTAGAAAAAACACGGTATGAAGTTATCTTTCAGAATAAACTCTGGGAAATCGATGAATTTCATGGGAAATTAGCGCCATTGCTATTAGCAGAAGTTGAACTAACATCCGAAGATGAGAAAATAGCTATCCCTGAATGGGTTACAGAGGAGGTAAGCATCAATCCAAACTATTTTAATTCGGAAATTGTTAAGAATTTATATTAAACAATTTCATATCATTTCCAGATGGGTATTCAAAAATACACAATTCAAACTCTCCAATTATAGCAAAAATATGATCAAAAATATCCGATTGAATAGCCTCATATTCTAAACTATGTTTTGCTTTTGTAAAACAATAAATTTCTAATGGCAATCCCGTATCTGTAGGTTCTAGTTGACGCACATAAATGGACATTTTATTATTGATTTCTGGTTTGCTTCTTATATAAAACTCCATGTATTTTCTAAAGATACCAATATTGGTTTGTCGCCTCCCACCTATCGCTTTTTCATTAACAAAGCCATTTTTCTCATTATATTTCGCTATTTCCAATTCTTTTTCTTCTAAATAATCTTTAATTAGCGTAAAGTTTTTTAACTTTTCAATCAATTCAGTCTCCGCATATTTAATGGAATTGATATTTATTTTAATAGAACGTTTTATTCTTCTTCCATCAGATTCTTGCATTCCTCGCCAGTTTTTAAAAGAATCTGAAACCATTAAATACGTTGGAATAGTAGTAATTGTTCTATCAAAATTTCGCACTTTGACAGTTGTCAGATTTATTTCTTCAACAGTTCCATCTGCACCAAATTTATCCATCGTTATCCAATCTCCAATACGAACAATATCGTTTCCTCCTAACTGAATACTCCCCACAAAACCTAAAATAGTGTCTTTAAACACCAAAATTAAAATAGCCGACGCAGCTCCAAATGACGCAAGCAAATTAATAGGTCGAACTCCCGTCAACACGCTAATCATCACTGCAACAAGGATAATAGTTAGTACAATTTGAATAACTTGAACATACGATTGAATAGGCTTGTCTTTAAAACTTTCTTTTTCCAATAAAATATCTTTCAAAGTCACCAAAAGTCGGTTAAACGTGATGATGAGAAATAGTATGATTACAACACTCGTTAACTTTGAAAAAATGGAATAAACAACAGGGTATTCATAAAAAACAATGGATAAAAAATAATCCACAAAAAATGTTGGTATTAAATATGCTAGCGCTTTAAATACTTTGTTGTTCACTAAATAATTATCCCATCTGATGGTATTATTCTGAAAATACGAATGAGAAAACTTAACCAAAATAAATTTAAATAGATGCCAAACAATCAAAAAGATAACACCCAATACAACCAACATCCCAATACTCCAATAGAGTGTATGTGAATCGTATAAGCTTTTATTAAAGACTTTTTCGCCATTAATAGTGGTCTCGTATATCTGTTTGATCCAATTTATTACAAAATCTCTCATTGCATTTTTTTTACAAAGTTAAAAGAGAATGCTTAAATTTCACTATATTTATTGATACAATTAAAAAAACAGATGTCGGTTGGGTTCTAAATAAAAACTTACTTTTGTTTCAAATATAGAAATTGGGATAAGGTTCCCTTAACAAGGTTAAAAATATTCTAATAGAATAATGAGTAAAAAAATGGTTTATTTAATGGGGTTAGTAACACTTCTTGTGTTTCCAATTCCTGTATTTCTTGCGCTTTACTTTACTGATGGTATAACTCTTTTTGATTTTCTTTTTCCTACCCAAATTTCTATTGTAAACATTGTAATTGGAGTTCTAATTGGAGTAGCTTACGCTTTAATAGCCAATCGAATAATGAAACATCCCATTTTTGATGACATTCCAATAAAAGTTGATGAATTGGTAAAATCGATGAATCTAACAATTTTTGATTCTATTTTCTTGTCTTTATGCGCAGGCATAGGTGAAGAATTATTATTTCGGGTAGGTTTTCAACATTATTTAGGTGTAATTATTACTTCAATATTATTTGTTGCAATTCATGGTTATCTTAATCCATTTAATTGGAAATTTTCACTTTATGGATTAGTTGTACTACCATTGTCATTTCTTTTGGGTTATGGATATACTTGGTATGGTTTGTGGTTTGTTATTGCTCTCCACACTAGTTATGATCTAACACTTTTTCTAGCTTTTAAAGAAAATAAAGAAGAATTAGTAGAATAGGCAACTTTTTCTTAATTTTGTCGTCATTAGTATAGAAACAATTTTTGGCATTGTTTTAGCATAGAAATAAAAAAGACTGTATGAAGAATTTAATTTTAACATTGGGAATTATCTGCGTTTGTCAAATGGCATCAGCACAAGATTTAGCTGCAGCAGGCATGCGTGCTGTTGAACGTTACAACTCGCTTAATGCTGTATTACATTTTACAGAAGACCAACAAGATAAGATCAGAAATCTAATCAATGGCATTGAGGAAAAACAAGAGTATGTTAAATACGATGCACATTTATCAGAAGAGCAAAGAATTGAATTTACAAAAAAGAATGAAGAAGGTTTTCAGCAATATTTACGTATATTTTTAGATGATGCTCAAAAAGCTAAATACGAAGAAATACTTGCGCAATAATAATAATAAAGAAATTGAAGAAAAGACCATTCATTTTAAATGAGTGGTTTTTTTATGGAGTTTCTACTTAATTTCAAAATTAAACAGTTGCAATTCCCCTATATATCCTTCTAATTTATCCCCAATTTCAACCGGCCCAACTCCTTTTGGTGTGCCTGTAAAAATTAAATCACCCGTTTTTAATGTCATGTATTGAGATACATAAGCAATAATTGTATCAACATCAAAAATCCAATCTTTTGTGTTTCCATGTTGAACCTCAATGTTGTTTTTTAGCAACTTAAATTCAAGTTGATTCAAATCAATTGTATTTTTATCGATAAACGTGTTTGATAATGGTGCGCTGTGTTCAAAAGCCTTTGCCCTTTCCCAAGGCAAACCTTTCTCTTTGCATTGTTGCTGAATATCTCTTGCAGTGAAATCAATCCCTAAGGTTAGTTGTTCATAGTACTTATGGGCAAATTTTTTCTGAATATTTTTCCCTACTTTACAAATTTTGATTACCACTTCACACTCATAATGTATTTCCTTTGAAAAATTTGGATAATAAAATGGCTCATTATCTCTTAATAAAGCGGTATCTGGCTTTAGAAAAAAAAGCGGTTCGGTAGGTAAATCATTTTTTAATTCTTTCGCATGATCTGCAAAATTTCTACCAATACAAATAATTTTCATTTACTTAAATTTATTTTTAAGCGCCTCTAATTTCGATTGCAAATCATCGTCTTCTTTTTGACTGACTTGTTTTTTAGAAGCATTTTCTGTTCTAATTTTTTCCATCTCCTTTTTCAAGACTTGTTTTGTGTAAAGAGGAAAATTTGCGTCCATCATCCAACCATAGTAACCAGGCTCAAGCACCATCACTTCTTTTACCGATTTACCTTTGTGTTTCCCAAAATTATAGATGGCTTCACCTTTGTCATTGATGGCTATTCTACCTGCAAAATCTAGTAAATCAAAATTACCTGTCCGAGTGAAGTTAGCCAAAAACTCAACATTACTCTCTAAATTTTCATACTTTACCAATTGAGCTTGCAATACTTCCCAAGTTGCTGTAACATCAGCCATAGCTTGATGCGCATTGGTTAAATCCTTATTGCAATAAAAAGCATACGCTGCAACCAAAGTGCGTTGTTCCATTTTATGAAAAATGTTTTGCACATCCACAAATTTCTTGGATGAAATATCAAAATCACTTTCTGCTCTTAAAAACTCTTCTGCTAATAATGGAATATCAAACTTATTGGAATTGTAACCTGCTAAATCTGCATCTCCAATAAAAGCAGCAATTTCTGGAGCAAGTTCAACAAATGTTTTTTCACTTTTCACATCTTCGTTTGAAATACCGTGCACATTAAAAGCCTCTTCAGAAATTGAGATAACAGGGTTAACTCTTTTGACATATTCTGCAGTTGAGCCATCTAAATCGACACGTAATATTGCTATCTCAACAATTCGATCATTGGTTACATCTAATCCAGTAGCTTCTAAATCAAAAATTGCTAAAGGTCGTTTTAATTGTAATTTCATCTTATCCATGAATTGTTTCTTGTTTTCCGTATTTATCCATCAATGTAGCTTCAAACGCTAAAAAATCTTTCCAACGTGCGTCAACATCTACTTTACCACCATATTTTCTGGCATATTTTAAAAAAGTAGTATAATGTCGTGCTTCACTTTCCATCAAATCACGGTAAAATTTTCTTAAATCTTCATCTTTGAGTTCCTCACTTAAAATACGGAATCGTTCACAGCTTCTAGCCTCAATCATAGCAGCAAAAAGCATTTGATTTACAAAATGAACATCTCTAGAACGATCATTTTGATGGTGTTTTAAAAACTCTGCCAAATCATGTACATAAGGATCTTTGCGTTCAAACCCTAATTTCATTCCACGCTTTTGCAATTCTTTGTGCACCATATCAAAATGTTCCATTTCCTCCATAGAAATAGCAGTCATTTCTTCCACCAAATCTGTTAAATGAGGATATTGAACAATCATTGAAATGGCATTTGAGGCCGCTTTTTGTTCACAAAAAGCATGGTCAATCAACACTTCTTCTAAGTTTTTCTCTGCAATATTTAACCAACGTGGATCAGTTGGCATTTTTAATCCTAGCATATCTATTGTTCTGATTTTCTACAAAGATAATGAAAACAATAAATGAAAGAATAAAAGAATCTATTCAGCAAGAAATTATCTTTTGAATGAAAGAAATTACAACCTACTTGTACATTTGTAAAACAAAAGGCAATACATTAATAACAATCAATAAGTTGAAATTAAATCAATGATTTTTTTCAAAAATTGTAATCAATTTAATTTTTTACAATTCTTGTTCTATGCGTTTTATACTTCGTTTCAATTTTTACCAAGTAAATACCATTTTTAAGTTCTTGTAAATTTAATTTCAATCTATTTCCTCCTTTCACAACTGGGATTGATTGAGTTAAAATTTGCTTACCTGTAGCATCTGTAATTTCAAGAGAAGCATCTTCTTTTGAATAGGAATTAAAAATCACCTCAGTCAAATCAGTAACAGGATTTGGAAAAACAGATAAAATATCATAATTAGCATCCAATACATTTACAACACGAGTTTCCGAATAATCGTTTTTACCGTCGTAATCAAACATTCTCAATCGATAATAATTAACACCTGGAAAAGGATCCAAGTCCGAAATTAAATATTCAGTTTCATAATTTGTATTTCCAACGGCCTTAACACGCGATAATAATTCAAAATTTACTCCATCTACAGAATGTTCAACATCAAAATGACTCATATTGTCTTCATTTTTTGTCACCCAATTTAAATCTACGGCATTCAAGTCTGGTTGATATTCTGCCTCAAATGATTGCATATCTAATCCCAATATAACACAATTCAAACTTGCAGAACCTCCAAATGAAATAGTGTATCCATTTGTCCCAACTGGACTCCATTTGTCAACAACCAAGTAATAACGTTGCCCAGCAGTTACAGTTAATTGGCGTATATATGCACTACCATTTACATTCACAGAAGTTACACCACCAACGTTAGTTGCACCTGTAGGTCCTGAAGCACCAGAATCAGAGCATCTAATTGGGCTTCCTAAACTACTACATGAAGATGCTTGAAAAATATAAAAATCAAAATCATCAGCAGCATTATTTGGTGTAATTAAAATGGATAATGTTCCTGAGGTTTGGGGTACAAATTGGTACCAGTTAGAAAAATTTTCTCCTCCAGCTGGGCAACTAGTACCATTGCAATATTCAGAAACAATTCCAGGACCTGTTGATAATGATGAAATAGGAGCATTGGAACAAACAGCAGTTGCATTAATACAATCACTATTAGCAGTTCCTGTGGGTCCGTTGGCACAAGGCACGCATTGCAAAGTAGCATCCCAACCTGCTCTTACTGAACTACCATCAGATCTAAACCGAAACGTTAAACATCCACTATCATCAGTAGAAGTATAAGAGAATGGAACTGCTGGAGTCCCCCAAATTCTTCCAGAGCCATTTGCAGGAGATGTTGTGAAAACTGGAGAGTTTTGTGTAGGTCCGTTTCCAATTGTAAGATAATCATAATTAAATTCTGTATCAAAACTATTAAATGTAACTCGCATACAACGCCCAGCTACAGAAGGGCAAAATGTTCTATAGATTTGATTAATATTATTTGAATAATTTCCAGTTCCCCCATTATCATAATAAGTAGAAGGTCCACAATCCATAACAACACAAGCACCAACATATTCACTTTGAATACCAGTAGTGGGATGGGTATAAGGTTGTGCAAATAGAGATGATTCTCCCAGTAACACAACAAACATAAATACATAAATAAATATTTTCATAGTAATTTTATTTTAGATTAGTAAAGTAAAAAACAAGGCTATTTTGCTTTATTTAAAGCTACCTTTTCTTCGGAGTAAATAATAATTCGAATATTAGAATCTGGGCAGTGTAAAACAACATCTTCTTGTTCTTTACGATTATTGTCAATAAATTCTGAATTAATCGTAGTTAAAACAGTACTATCAGCACCTAATAACGTTTCATTTTCCAGACGATAATCAACTCTATATCTGTCTTTTAGTGTCACTGGCTTAATGCTTGGCATCATTCGTTGCAGTGAATTTTCAAATTGAGAAAACCCCCAATTCGCAACCAAAAACATAGTAGTAATAACAAATATCTTTTTCATAGCTTTGTTTTTTTTAACTATTATTAAACAATAGTTCTAGTGTAATTATAAGCAAATATATATAAAAAAAATTTAATTACTACTTGTTTTCAAAAAATTAACAATTATTTCACCCCCAAAAGTTGTCATAATAGACTCTGGATGGTACTGAACACCATATATAGGAAAGGTTTTGTGTTCCAATGACATAACAATATTTTCTTGAGATTTTCCCGTAACAATCAATTCTTTCGGCAATAAATAGTCATCAACACACCAACTATGGTACAATCCTACTTCTATTTTTTGTGGCAAATTCTTATATAAAAAGGTATTGGTATCAACAGTTACTATAGTTTGCACACCGTGCTTTACTTCTTTTTGATTCATCAGTTTACCTCCAAAAAATTCTGCAATCCCCTGCATCCCAAGACAAACACCTAAAATAGGCTTAGATGTATGGTATTTTTCAATGATTTCATACATTAAAGGTGTTTCTGAAGGCAACCCTGGCCCAGGAGAGAGAATAATTTTATCAAATTCATTTATCTCTAAAATATTCAATTCATCGTTGCGTTTTACACTAACCTCTACACCACATTTTTTGACATAGTGATACAAGTTATAAGTAAAAGAATCATAATTATCTACTATAAGAACCTTCAATTTTTCAAGTTAAATGATTAAACTTGCACAAAGTTAAAAAAGAGAATTAATAAAAAAAATATGAAAAAAGCAATTCACATCGAAGGAGCCCCACAACCAATCGCTCCATATAGTCAAGCAATTCAAGCTGGTAATTTTATTTTTGTTAGCGGTCAAATCCCTGTAAACCCGTTTACTGGTGAATTAAACATGGAAACTATAGAAATAGCTACAAAACAAGTGATGGACAATATTATTGCTATTTTAAAAGAGGCTGGTGCAACTTTAGAAAATATTGTTAAATGTGAAATATTTTTAAAAGATATGAACGATTATACTGCAATGAATGATACTTATGGTGAATACTTCAAAGGAATTGTAGCTCCTGCAAGAGTCGCTTTGCAAGTAGCAAAATTACCTAAAGACGTAAACATAGAAATCTCTTGTATAGCAGCATTGTAAGCGAAATTTTAAATTGACCTCTAATTATCCATATAAAATTAGCGTTGTAATAGTTAATTACAATGTTGCTTATTTTCTGGAACAATGTCTCAATTCCGTTAAAAAAGCATTACAAAATGTAAGCGGAGAGGTGTTTGTTGTGGATAACAATTCTATTGATAATTCAGTTGAAATGGTGAAAGCTAAATTTCCTGAATACCATCTAATAGCTAATAAAGACAATAGAGGGTTTTCTAAAGCGAACAATCAAGCGATTGAAATTGCTAAAGGTGAATACATCTTACTTCTAAATCCCGACACCGTTGTTGAGGAAGATACTTTTGAAAAAGTGATTCAATTTATGGATCAACAACCAAAAGCAGGTGGTCTGGGTGTCAGAATGTTAGATGGAAAAGGTAAGTTTTTACCTGAATCAAAACGAGGATTGCCAACTCCCATGGTGGCATTTTACAAAATTTTTGGATTATCACGACTGTTTCCAAAATCTAAAAAATTTGGTCAATATCACTTAGGTTATTTAAGTGAATTTGAAACCAACGAAGTTGAAATACTCAGCGGTGCATTCATGTTGATGCGTCATGATGTTTTGAAAGAGGTAGGCTTACTCGACGAAACCTTTTTTATGTATGGAGAAGACATTGACTTATCTTATCGAATCATTAAAGGTGGATATAAAAATTACTACTTTCCTGAAACAAGAATCATCCATTACAAAGGAGAGAGCACTAAAAAAAGTTCTGTCAATTATGTATTTGTTTTTTACCAAGCAATGGTCATTTTTGCTGAAAAGCATTTTTCTCAACGCAATGCAAAGTTATTTTCATTTCTGATCAATTTTGCCATTTATCTCCGTGCTGGATTAGCAATTTTAGCTCGTTTTTTCAAAAAAGCAATTCTCCCAATTGCAGATTTTACTCTTATTTTAGGAGGTTTATATGCAATCACTCATCGTTGGGAATTGTTCAATATCGAATTTCCAAATGCTGTTTTAAAAATCGCCTTGCCTTTCTATACCATTACTTGGTTATTAAGCATCTATTTTCAAAATGGTTATTTAAGACCTTTCAAGCTATTCTCTGTGATTAAAGGGTTGCTTTGGGGAACACTATTCATACTTGTAGTATATGCATTACTACCAAAGGATTACCAGTTTTCAAGATTATTTATTGTTACAGGTGCTGTATTTTCGTTTATCTATTTTATCACCTCTCGTCTATTTATGCATTTTGCATTTGGAAAATCGTATAAAATATTCAACAAAAAGGATAAACGATTTGCTATTGTTGGTTCTTTAGATGAAGCAGAAAGAGTTTTTGATATTTTAAAGCAAACATTCACTAAAATTGATGAAGTTTTTTACGTATCACCTTCTGATACAAAAGAAAATTGGAGTGTTGGAAAAATCTCTCAACTGGATCAGATAGCCTACATATACAAAGTAGATGAAATTGTTTTTTGTGCCAAAAACATCGACTCTCAATCTATTATTCAATGGATGTCTATTATCGATTCTACACGTATTGATTTCAAAATAGCACAACCCGATAGTTTATATTTAATTGGTAGCAACTCCATTGATACAGCAGGAGATTTATACCTAATAAACATCAATGCTATTTCAAAACCAGAAAATATACGCAACAAACGTTTACTTGATTTATTTGTTGGAATTATAGGTTTTCTCCTTTCTCCTCTTTTAATTTGGTTTTACAACAATAAAAAACAATACTTTATCAACGTTTTATCTTTAATAATTGGTAAAAAAACATGTATTGGATACCTTCATACCACAAAACAAATCAATTTACCTAAATTAAAAAAAGGAGTACTTCCCCCTACACTAAACGACAAAAAAATAACTGACAATCAAATAGATAAGGTGAATTTACTCTATGCACGCGATTATTCAGTGAAAAAAGATTTACATATTCTTTCAAAAATGTGGAAAAAAATGGACAATAGCTACTAACATATATTTGTTAAAAAGGAAAAATCCGTTATTTTTGCAATCAAAATAAATTTATTTATTGTTTTAAATATGGCAAGAATTGAAATTAAACTCCCAAAAATGGGTGAAAGTGTAACTGAGGCAACTATTACAAATTGGTTAAAAAACATTGGTGATAGTGTGGAATTGGACGAACCATTAGTGGAAGTTGCTACAGATAAAGTTGATAATGAGCTACCTTCTGAAGCAAAAGGTACGTTAATCGAACGTTTATTTGAAGTTGACCAAGTTGCACAAGTTGGTGATGTTATCGCTATTATTTCAACAGATGGTGGTGATGTTGCACCCGCATCTTCAAATGCTGTATCAAAAGAAGAAAGCCCTGTTGCAATTGCTGAAAAAACAGTTGAAACAGCTATTTCAACTGCGTCATCTAGCACTGTAGATTTTAATTCTTCTGATAAATTTTATTCTCCACTTGTTAAAAGCATAGCAAAAGCAGAAGGGGTTTCTATTGAAGAATTAGATGCTCTTGCAGGAACTGGTCAAGGTGGAAGAGTTACAAAAAAAGATATTTTATCCTATTTAGATAATAGAAAAAATGGAGCTACATCTGTAGCAGTTGCTGCATCAACTCCAAAAGTAGAAGCTGTTGCTCCTAAGAAAGAAACGGCTCCTGCACCAAGCGGAGGTGGATTCTTGTCTAACATCAAAGAACCGATTGTTTTACCAAATCCAGGTGATGAAATCATCGAAATGGATCGTATGCGTAAAATCATAGCTGAGCACATGGTTATGTCTAAACATGTTTCTCCTCACGTAACTTCTTATGTAGAGGCTGATGTAACAAACATCGTTAATTGGAGAAACAAAGTAAAAGATGCATACAAAAAACGTGAAGGAGAAAACATCACATTTACTCCAATATTCATAGAAGCTATTGCTAAAGCTATCAAAGATTTTCCTATGATCAATGTTTCCGTAAGTGGAACACAAATCATTAAGAGAAAAAATATCAATATAGGTATGGCTACAGCTTTACCAACTGGTAACTTAATTGTACCTGTAATTAAAAATGCTGACCAATTGAATTTAACTGGTTTATCTAAGCAAGTGAATGCATTAGCAAACAATGCTCGAAATAACCAATTGAAACCAGAAGATATCCAAGGCGGAACATACACTGTGACAAATGTTGGTACGTTTGGCAATGTAATGGGCACTCCAATTATCAACCAACCGCAAGTTGCAATATTGGCATTAGGAGCAATTAGAAAGGTTCCTGCAGTTATCGAAACTCCACATGGTGATTTTATTGGTATCCGTCATAAAATGTTTTTATCTCACGCATACGATCACAGAGTAGTTGATGGTGCGTTAGGTGGACAGTTTGTACGACGTGTAGCTGATTATCTAGAACAATTTGATCCAAATAGGGACTTTTAGTTAAATTAAATTAAATTAAAAATGAATACAAGACTAGCACTATTATCATTCATCCTAATTCCATTAATTGGAGTTTCACAGTACACAATTGAATCTGTGACAAAAATTGCGAATACTTCTACTGAAGCTCAATTAGTTGTTGAGTCTTCTCGTATGCTGCAAGAAGATTATTACTATTTCTCAGAAATCATTGTAGATAAACTTTTGGAAAAAAATCCTGAAAGTTCAAACTACAATTACCGTAAGGGATTTATCGTTCTTAACTCAAAATTTGATTTCCAAACAGCAATGGGTTATTTGGAAAAAGCAGTTAAAAGCGTTAAAACCAATTACGACATGTACTCTTCTAAAGAAAAAAGTGCTCCAACAGATGCTTATTACCATTTAGCTCGTTGTTATCATTTAGACGAACAGATTGATAAAGCAATTGAGTACTACAATTTATTTAAAGAAAATAGTAGAAAAAAATCAGAGTTAATGGCAAAAGCTGATTTAGGAATTACACAGTGTAACTTAGCAAAACAAGTAATTGCAAGCCCTAAAAGTGCAAAGGTTGTTAATATTGGTTCTCCTGTTAACACCGAATATCCCGAATATTCTCCATTTATTTCTTTTGATGGTAAATCTTTGTATTTTACATCTAGAAGACCATGGGAAGATAATTCTACAGATGAATTTAGAGATCCTAAATTATACCAATATCCTGAAGACATTTACGTAAGTTATTTATCAAAAGGTAGTTGGACGACTCCCAAGAAAATGGATTTTTGTGATCCTCAAGTTAACGAAGCTACAATCGCTGTGAGTGTCGATGAGAAAAGAGTATATGCTTATCAAGACATCACTGGTAATGGTGATATTTATTATTCTGACTTTGTAAAAGATCAATTCCAAGTTATGGCTCCAATTGAGGCACAACATGTAAATACAAATTATTGGGAAACACACATAGCTGTAACACCTGATGGTAAAAATATTTACTTTGTCTCTGATAGACCTGGAGGTTACGGGGGAAGAGATATTTATCGTATCGTTAAAATGCCTGATGGAAGATGGAGTGACCCTCAAAATTTAGGTCCAAAAATTAATTCTGAATTCGATGAAGAATCTCCTTTTATAGCAATTGACAATAAAACGATGTATTTTGCCTCTAACGGTCCAAGTAGTATTGGGGGATTTGATATTTTCGTTACAGTAAGAGACGATGAAAATCAATGGTCTGATCCAATTAACTTAGGCTATCCAATCAACAGTACTGGTGATGATTTGTTCTATACGACAACAGTTAACGGCAAAAAAGGATACTTATCATCTTTCAGAAAAGGTGGTCTTGGTGAAAAGGATTTATATGAAATTGAAAATGACTACTTAGGTATTCAAAGTGTTGTAGTACTAAAAGGAAACATCCATGTTCTTGGAAATGCTGAATTAACAGAAGCCACTCACGTTAAATTAAAATGCGAAAGTTGTGATGAAAAAGAATCAATCGTTTCAATACGTATGAGAGATGGTGCTTTCATGAGTACTCTTGAATCTTGTATGGATTACGAAGTGATTTTCATGAAAGATAGTACAACAGCTATTCGTTCTGAAAAATTCAACACAACTTGTAACAAAAAATATGAAGAAATCACTAAAGACGCTTACATTGCTGACTACGAACTATTAGGCGCTGTAACGGATAAAGATTCTGGAGAACCTGTAAAAGATGTTACAGTGAAAATTTTTGACAAGAAAACAAACCAATTGTTAGAAACATTAACAACAGATGAAGCTGGTACGTTCTTGAGTAAATTATTGAATGATAAATTATATGGCGACATCATTAATTATGAATTAAAGTTCTCATCTAAAGGGTATTTATCTATCTCAAAAGATATCAATGAGATATTATCAGAAAATGTGAAGTTAAATCAATCTATTAAATTAGAGAAAACTGATATTGGTAAAGACTTAGCTGAAATGATTGATTTAAGTCCGATTTATTTTGACTTAGACAAATGGGATATCAGACCAGATGCAGAAATTGAATTGGATAAAATTGTTAAAATCATGAACGACAACCCAACAATTCGAATTGAATTAGGATCTCACACTGACTGTCGTGCAACAGCTGCATACAACATGCAATTGTCTGATAAACGTGCGAAAGCATCAGCTGCATATATCAAATCTAGAATTACAAATCCTTCAAGAATATTTGGTAAAGGATATGGTGAATCTCGATTGTTGAATGATTGTGGCTGTGAAGGAAAAGTTGAGTCAACATGTTCTGAAGAAGAGCACGCTCTTAACAGACGTACAGAATTTAGAATTGTAAAACAATAATAAATAAACTTCTTAAAATAAAAAAATCCCGCATAAAGCGGGATTTTTTTTATTCGTATATTTTAGATTCTATTAACCTAAATGGGGTTTATATCAAATTTAGGTTTTTTCAATCTTTAGCTAAAAATTTAATTTATAGATACTATTATCTTTTAGCCTCTCCCCAGATGAAAATGTAACATCTAAATCTTTAACGAGGCCTGTATCAAGTCCATAAACCCAACCATGAATTGATAACTCCTGTCCTCTACTCCATGCCTTCTGAACAATTGAAGTTACTGCTAAATTCAATACTTGTTGTATTATATTTATTTCAACAAGTTTATTAAATTTTTCATTTTCATCTTTAATTTGCTCAATTTCATGTTCATTAAATCTATAACTATCTTTTATGTGTCGAATCCAGTTATCAATGATTCCTACAGGTAAACTCCCCATAGCTGCTTTAACACCACCACAACCGTAATGACCACATACAATAATGTGTTTTACTTTCAAAGCATTTACAGAATAATCTAAGACACTTAACATATTCATATCTGAATGAATAACCATATTTGCAATATTCCGATGTACAAATACTTCGCCTGGTTGAGCACCTATAATTTCATTTGCAGGAACTCTACTATCTGAGCACCCAATCCATAAAAGAGGTGGTTTCTGAGTGTCTTTTAATTTATTGAAAAAGTCTGGGTCTAATGCTAATTTTGAAGCAACCCATTTCTTATTATTTTCGAGTATTTTATTATAAAAATCTGACATAATTTAAAATTTTGTTATAACTATTTACTTTCAACTATTATTAACCAGAATGCTAATTATTTTATTTAGAACTCTGATTATTAGATTTTAATTCTGAAATCACTTTGCTAGAAACTTTATGTCGGCTTCTATGTTTTATCAGTAAATCATGTTCTATTGACACTTGACGGATATCAGTATCTGTATTTTCTAATTGATATTCATCTTTAAACCCAATTAATGATATATTAATATTTTTTAAAGGAGCTCTTATATCTCTAAACTCCTTTATGCTATCAAGAATATCATGTGAAATATAAACAGTATCAGAAGCATTAATAATCAATTTAGAATTTTCTGGAATAGCATCCAAAGTAAAAAGTATCGCTGCTTTGTTTAAAAAAGAAACTTCTTGAGCTAAGTGAATATGGATTACAGAACCTTTTTTATAATCTTCTTTTCGAAAATAATAAGCCCTTTTCATGTTTCCTCTTAAAATTGCGAAAATACTAATCGCCATCCCTAGGGCAACTCCTGTTAATAAATCAGTAAACACAACAGCTATTACTGTTACCACAAAAGGCAAAAATTGATATTTACCTCTTTTCAAAAAATGCTTAAAAACAGCTGGTTTTGCTAGTTTATATCCAATAACCAATAAAACAGCCGCTAAAACAGCTAGAGGTATTTTATTTAAAAACATTGGGATAGTTAAAACACTAACAAGTAATAGAATACCATGTACAATTGTTGACATTTTGGTTTTTGCACCAGCATTTTTATTAGCAGAAGAACGAACAACAACAGAAGTCATAGGCAATCCTCCAATTAATGAACTAATCATGTTTCCAAACCCTTGTGCCTTGAGTTCTAAATCCGTATCCGTTAATCTCTTTTGCGGATCCATTCTATCTGCTGCTTCTATACACAATAAAGTTTCAATAGAAGCTACTATCGCAATAGTTACCGCAGTTATCCAGACCTCTTTATTTAAAAAACTTGAAAAATTTAAACCATTCGAAAAGTTTAAAAAGTCTGGTAAAATGAATATCTGTTTAAAATCATTAAACGATTCGACAACAGGAAGTTCAACTAAATATTTTGACGAGGTAATTGCCATAGAACTATTCATCAAAATAAATAATTCGTTTATTAAAACCCCTACGATAACTGCAACTAACGCACTAGGCAATAATTTTAATTTTCTTAAAACACCAATCTTATCCCATATCAGTATAATAGCTAAAGAAACTATAGTAATTACAAAAACTCCAGGCTGAATCTCTGTAAAAGCTTTAGGAATATCAAAGAAAATGGAAAATCCATTTCCTACTTCAACATCCGACCCCAATGCTTTGGGAATTTGCTTAAGAAAGATTATGATCCCAATACCAGCTAACATACCTTCTATCACATTGTTAGGAAAGTAATTAGATATAGAACCTGCTTTTAAAAAACCTAGTATTAATTGAATTATACCTGCAATAAATAGTGCTGTCAAAAAAACTTCAAACGAGCCAAGTGTTAATATTGCTGAAACAATTATTGCCGTAAGGCCAGCCGCAGGGCCAGAAACACTAATGTGGGAATTAGAAATAAACCCTACGACTATCCCTCCTATAATTCCAGCGATTATACCAGAAAACAAAGGAGCTCCAGATGCCATTGCTATTCCTAAACATAAAGGAAGAGCAACCAAAAAGACCACCAAACCAGAAGAAAAATCATACTTCAAGTTGGTTAAAAAATTTTTATTATTTAACATTTTAATTAAGTGTAAGTATAGAACATCTCTATGCTAAAAAGTAGCACAGAAAATTAATTATGATTACTAATAATCAGATTTGTTACTATGAGTTGTAACTTTACACTATAAATGTTCTGGAGGCATCAAATCTAGATTCAAATAAGGATCCTTGTAATTACTAGCTGAATCCTTAAAAGAATGCTTCTCTTTATTATTAAAAGAGTCTATTATGTTTTTTATATTACCACTAATATAAAAATTTATAAATTTATGATTTCTATGATTTTCATGAGACTCTTCCTCTTCACTTGAGGTGTTGTTCATTAAAGAAATTCTTACATTATTGTTATTACTTATACTATTAATAATAGAAGGTAATACCGTAAATGAAACGAAAACTAACAATAATATATATATTTTACCTTTCATAGAATGAGTCACAAAGATAAACTATAAATTTTTAAAATATATTTTTCAGTTAAAAAAAAATGTTAAAAATTCATCCTGAATAGCCACCCCTTTATTGGTATTGTACCAGTTTTGTAAATCAATTTTTATTTGCTCCATTGGGATTTCCTTTGCTTTGGATGCAATCATCAAATCTTGTGCTCCTTTTGGGCGAGGTCCCCACACAAATAAATCATTCCCATTTTCATCTCTACTGACCATTTTAGGAATTGCTTTTCCTCCATTTGTTAAATAGGAATCAATTAAAAATGGTTCTGAATCTCTCAATTGTATTTCATAAGTGATTGCTGGTGATTGTTCTGCCATTTTAACTAAAAAAGGAACAATCTGAGAGGCATCACCACACCATGGTTCTGCAATAATTATCCAATGTTGTTTTTGTTTAAGATTTGTTAAAGCCTCAATCATTTCATCTGTCAAACTAGCTGTTTTGTTCCATCGCTTCATTCTGGAATCATTTAATTTTGTATAATTAAAATATTCAGCGTCATCATAAGGTGCTTTTGGAGAGTCACTTTTTAGAATTGTATCAAAAAGATTTAAATATTCATCGTATTTCATAATCATTGCATTTAATTTTTTACAAAGTTATTGGCTTTTTATCGATTGGTTGTTACATTTAATTGGATGAAATTTACAACATTTGGGTAATAAAAAAATCCTTCTGGAGAACCAAAAGGATTTTCAATATATAGAAACAACTATTATTTTCTAGTATGACGACCGTAACGGCTTTGGAATCTATCAATACGTCCAGCAGTATCTACTAACTGTGCTGTACCTGTAAAGAAAGGGTGAGATGTGTGTGAAATATCTAATTTTACCAATGGGTATTCATTTCCATCTTCCCACTTAATTGTTTCCCTTGATGAAGCACAAGAAGGGCATAAAAAAGCGTACTCGTTTGACATGTCTTTAAACACTACCAATCTGTAATCTTCTGGATGTATATCTTTTTTCATTTTGAATTATTATTATCTTGTTTATCCTAAAAATGGATTGCAAAGTTATATATTTTTTTTAATTATCATACATTTTTTGAAAAATAAAATAAGTTTTAATTGTTTTCGTTACTTTTACATGCTTACAAGAATGGAAAATTATAAAACACATACAAAATACAAACAGATACAATGGTCATTAGTTGTATTATTATGCCTTAGTTTTATCGTACTAAACCTCAACTCGTCTTGTAAAAAGACAACGTTATTCTCAAAAGGAAATTTAACCTTTTCTAGAGATACAGTTGTGTTTGATACTGTATTTACAACAATTGGTTCAACAACGAAACAATTAAAAATTTACAACAAAGAAAATAAACCTGTCGTTATTTCTGAAGTTGAACTGATGGGAGGATCTAATTCTCCTTATAGAATTAATTTAGATGGATTACAAGGTACTCATTTTTCTGAAATAGAACTACCCGAAAAAGATAGTCTTTTTCTTTTTGTTGAAGTTACTCTTAATCCAAACGGAGGTAATTTACCAATGGTAGTTGAAGATTCTATTCGCTTTAAAACCAATGGAAAGGATCAATACGTTCAATTAGCTGCTTGGGGACAAGACATGTATTACCACTATTCTGACATGAGTGGTGCTACAAATAATTTAGACACAAACGAAGGTGTTTGGCCAAATGACAAGCCCCATTTAATCTATGGAGCTGCATTTGTTGATGAAGGAAAACAATTAACAATACAAGCCGGAACAAAAATATATTTACACAAACAATCATTTTTATTTGTTTACAAGGGCACTTTAAACATACAAGGTCAATTGGGAGATGAAGTAATCATTCAAGGTGACAGGTTAGAAAGCGACTATGATGATGTTGCAGGTCAATACTACGGAGTTTATTTCAAAGAAGCCAAACCATCAAGTATCAATTATGCGATTATAAAAAATGGCACAACAGGTATTCATATTGAAGGTGATGGAAACAATGGAAGCATACCAACAGTAACACTATCAAATACAATCATAGAAAATCATGCTAGTTATGGTATCCTTAATTATGCTGGAGGGAAAATCTATGCAGAAAACTGTGTCATTGCAAAAAATGGTGTTTATGGATTTATCAACTTAGCTGGTAAAGGTTTTGATTTTTATCAATGTACATTTGCTAGTTATGCCACTGGCCAAAATCAGCAATCAGTTATTGGAATTAGTGATTATTACAACAACCAAGGAACATTGCTCGTTACCGACATCAATGCAACAATGGAAAATTGTATCATTTATGGAAATAAAGACGATGAAATTACTTTTAACCTTGACAATGTAGGAACAAATAACTTTGCTTTTAACAAATGCCTTATTAAAAAGAGTACACCAAGTACAGAAGGTTATTTTACGAATATCATTTGGAACCAAGCCCCACTATTTAAAAGTATCGAAGAGAACAATTTTGAGCTAAAAGCTACTTCTCCTGCAATTAATGTTGGTGCCTCAACCAGTATTTTATTGGACATAAAAGGAAATCCAAGAAATGGTCAACCAGATTTGGGAGCATACGAATATCAATAAAAAAGAAGCTAGAAAGCTATACTTTATCAACAGAACACACTGTTATTCCATAAGAAGATAGAATTCTTAAAAAAAATATTTTATTTAAATGATTATTTAAATCATAGTTATAGCTATCTTTGTGCCCGAATTAGAAATTATTTGCCTTTATGCATATAGATTATGATTTATTAATAACCTATGGCGGCATAGCTAAGAAAATTAGTAAGGGTGAAATTGTATTCTCTGAAAATTCCATTCCTCGTTATTATTATCAAGTTATTGAAGGAAGTATTAAAATCTATTCATCTAACAAACAAGGCAAAGAGCTCATTCAAGATATTTATACAAAGGGTCAAAGTTTTGGGGAGCCTCCATTACTATTAAACAAGAACTATTTAATATCTGCAGAAGCACAAGAAGACAGTGTGATTGTTGTATTAAAAAAGGAGAACTTTCTTCAGATATTGAACGAACACAATGACACGCAACAAAATTTAATCAAGGATTTGGCAGAAAGAGTTTACAACAATACTGTTGCAGCTCAAATTTTAGCAAATCCATTACCCGAAGAGAAAATCATTAAGTTTTTAAATCAACTTATAGATAAAAATATCATTACTAAAAATACTCCCATCCCATATACACGTCAACAGATTGCCAATCATATAGGATTAAGAGTTGAAACTGTAATTCGTTCTTTGAATAAATTACAGCAAGAAGGAAAAGTGAAAATAATTAATAGAAAACTTCATTATTTATGAATCAAACGAAACTATCCTTAGCCAAAAAATGGTTTTTGATTGGATTATTAAATCTAGCAATTGTTGCGTTATATGGTTCATTAATGAGGTACAAAATAGCTTTTGATTTTCCTTTTTTTCATCAAAAGTACTTGTTGCATGCTCACTCACATTTTGCATTCTCAGGGTGGATTAGTCATATTATATATAGTGGAATTGTATTGGTGATAATGGATCACCTAAAACCCGAACAAATAAAGAAATACAAATACTTAATCAACTTTAACCTTTTTGTCTCCTTTGGCATGCTGATTTCCTTTACGATAGTTGGCTACAAATCAATTGCTATCGTTTTTTCATCACTATCGATTGTAATGGCTGTGCTATTTACATTTGCATACTTTGGGGATAAAAAGTATTTGCCTATAACACATCCATCAAGAAGATGGATATTATCTGGCTTGGCATTAAACATCCTATCAGCATTAGGACCTCTTTATTTAGCATATATGATTGTTACAAAAACAATTACTTCAGATTTATATTTAGGTTCACTTTATTATTACTTGCACTTTCAATACAACGGATGGTTTTTCTTTGGTGCTATGTCGCTAATCGTTTATGCATTACCAAAAGGATTTCCTAATTTAAATAAGTACTATTGGGTGTTTATTTCAACTGTTATACCTACTTTCTTATTATCAGTATTATGGAGTATGCCTCCAATGTGGTTGTATCTATTAACATTGTTTGCTGCACTTTTAGAAATGGGAGTATGGATTTATATGTTATTCAAGTTAGCTCCAGATTTTAAGAAAATTAAATTTGGCACGCCAAAATGGGTGAATTACATTCTTTACTTTGTCATTTTTGCAATGACTTTAAAATTTGTTCTTCAAACACTTTCTGTCATCCCATCATTAAGCAGATTGGTTTTTGGTATTCGTCCAATTGTAATTGCATACTTACACCTGGTTTTATTAGGAGTATATAGTCTCTTTATTTTAGGTTACGGATTTTTAAAAGGTTTTTTACGCCCTACCCCATTTGCAAAAATTGGAGCTATCACCTTTTTTATTGGTGTATTTCTAAATGAACTATTTCTAGCTATTCAAGGATTTTCTGCTTTTGCATACGTTGTAGTACCTTTTAATAATTATTTTCTGTTTACCGCAGCCTTAATTCTGCTATTAGGAGCGCTATTATTGTTTATTTCGCAAATAAAAGCTACAAATCACACCCTATTAAACACTCCTCATCATCCTGATAATGAGTAACATATAAATAATTACGAATTTATTTTCAAAAACATATAGGATAAAAAGATATTTTTGTCTTTTTTTATAATAATTATTCATATATTTGCAGTGTGATATAACTAAAAACAGTTTATATGAAACCAATAAAATTCTCCAAATTAAAATTGTTTCTTTTAACTATAACTTGCTTGCCTCTCCTTTCTAATGCGCAAGACACAATTACAAAAGACAACACTTTTATCATTAGTGCTCAAATAAGACCAAGAGCCGAAATCAGATCTGGTAATTTTAAACCTGCTGAAAAAGGAAAATACCCAGCGGCTTTAATTAGTCAAAGAACTAGACTAAAATTCTTTTATGACTACAAAGATATTTTATCTGTAAACATTACTCCACAGATGATTAGTATTTGGGGGCAAGATGGTAACACGCAAGGATCGGGAATAAACAATGGATTTGCATTATTTGAAGCGTGGGCAAAGGTACACAGTAGCAAAACAACTTATTTCGCCATTGGTCGCCAAATAATATCTCTTGACGATGAGCGTTATTTTGGTGAATTAGACTGGGCGCAAGGGGCAAGGGTTCATGACGCTTTATCTTTCCATTGGGAGGCAAAAAAAGTAACTTTGAGAACCTATTTAGCATACAATCAAAATTACAAGGCTCTTTATTCTAATAATATAAATAACATTTCTGGAAATCTATATAGCCCAGTTGGAGCAACACCATATAAATGGATGCAAACTATCTGGGGGAATTTTAAAATCACAGATATAGATGCTATCAGTTTATTAGCAAGCAACATCGGTTTTCAAACAATGCTAACTCCAAATGATACAGCTAAGAACTATAACAATCAAACATTTGGTGTAAATTATTTTCACACTGGTGCTAAATGGAATATTAATGCCTCAGCTTATTATCAAATGGGACAAAATGCTGGCGGTAAGAGAATCAGTGCATACATGGCTGTCCTTGGAGCATCGTATAAATTCAATGATCAATGGAAATTAGGATTTGGAAGTGAGCTTGTTAGTGGAAACAAAGTAGGTGCAGCTCCAAAATCAGTTAGTAACGTTTTCACTCCTTATTTTATAACTGGTCATAAATTTTATGGACACATGGATTATTATTATGCAGGAAATGGACATAAAGATGCTGGTCTATCAGATAACTTTATCTCATTGGGCTACGCACCTTCTCAAAAATGGAGTTTATATTTGAATATTCACCAATTTTTAGCTCCTTACGGTGTTAATAATGGAATAAAAGACCTATCAATCAACTTGGGACAAGAATTTGACTTAGGTTTTAACGTAAAAATTAATAAATTTGTAAAAATATATGGCGGTTACTCACTTTATATGACTACACCAACAGTAAACAACTTAAAAGGAAGTATTAATCCAAGAGGAGATCAACACTGGGGATGGGTAACATTGGACATAACTCCCGTATTTTTAAACCTTAAACATTAAATTTTAAATAATAATCAATAAAAACAAATCATCATGACAAAAAAAGCAATTTTATTTGGTCTAGCTTTGCCACTCATGCTAGCAGCATGTAAGAGCAAAACTGAAGGTGGAGATACTTCGTCTTCTCAGAAAGGAACTGCAGCAATTGATATGGTTGCTGAAGGAGAGCCTATCAAGTTGGAATTAACACCAGCTCCTAATGTACCTGCTCCTGTTGGAAACAGAGCTCCTAAAAAAGTAATTGTTCATTTGCTTACAGAGGAAATTGAAGCAGAAATAGCTGACGGACAGAAATATACATTCTGGACATTTAACCAAGTCCCTGGTAGTTTCATTCGTGTACGTGAAGGTGATGAGGTAGAATTACACTTAGAAAATGCTTCTAACAGTGTAATGCCACACAACATTGACTTACACGCTGTAAATGGACCTGGTGGTGGTGCTGAAGCAACTTTTGCTGCGCCTGGTAAAGAAGCTGTTTTCACATTTAAAGCTTTAAACCCTGGTCTTTACGTTTACCACTGTGCTGCACCTCCCGTACCAATGCACATCGGAAATGGAATGTACGGTTTGATTTTAGTTGAACCAGAAGGAGGTTTAAAACCAGTTGATCGTGAATACTACATCATGCAAGGTGAATTCTATACAAAAGCTGGAGCAGCAGGTGTTTTAGAATTTGACAATGATAAAGCTATGGCCGAAAATCCTGATTACGTTTTATTCAACGGTAAAAAAGGATCTATGCTAGGAGCGAATATGTTGGAAGCAAAAGTTGGTGAAACAATCCGTTTGTTTGTTGGTAACGGTGGACCCAACTTAGTGTCTTCTTTCCACGTAATTGGAGAGATTTTTGACAATGTTTACTTAGAGGGTGGTACAACTGTATCTCACAACGTTCAAACTACAATAATTCCTGCTGGTGGTGCTGCTATCGTAGAATTTAAAGTTGAAGTACCTGGTGAATACAACATCGTTGACCACTCATTGTCTCGTACTTTCAACAAAGGTGCTTTAGGTAAAATTAAAGTTACAGGTGAAGAAAATCCTAAAGTATTTAAAAAAGGAGGTCACTAATAAAATAAATTAACATGAGATTAAAGATTGCATATAACCTTTTTTTCATTCTATGTGCAATTGGCACAGGTTCCTGTACCAAACAGGAACCTGTACCATCTCTTAACAATCATTCTTCTCATCAAGAACTAAGTCAAGAGATCGTACCAATTGAAAGCAATGTAAAAATGGTAGAAATTACAGGAGGTAAATACCTCCCATTTTATAGTGCCGACGATTCATTGGTTGCCGTAAATTCTTTCTTAATTGATGAGCGTCCAGTAACCAATCTGGAATTTTTAAACTTTATAAAAGCCAATCCTAGTTGGAGAAAAAGCAATGTTAAAAGAATTTTTGCTGATAGCACCTATTTAAGAGATTGGGTTAGTGATACAGTTTTACCAATAAATAGTAAACCAGATGCACCTGTTTGTTTTGTTTCTTGGTTTGCTGCCAAAGCATACGCAAATGCTGTTGGTAAAAGATTACCAAAATTGGATGAATGGGAGTTTGTTGCAATGGCTGATGAAGAAATGCCAAATGCAAGAGAAAAAAGCACTTATTCAAACGCTATTCTAAATCTTTATTTAATTAAAGATAGGCAATACAATGCAGTTCAACAATCTAAACCAAACTATTGGGGTGTTTACAATATGTTTGATTTAATATGGGAATGGACTGATGATTTTAACTCTGTTCTTGTTTCAGGTGAATCACGAGCTGGAGAATACGGTGACAATAATTTGGTGTGTGCTGCAGGTGCAACCAATGCTACCGATGTTTTGAACTATGCTGCATTTATGCGTTTTGGGTTTAGAACAAGTTTAAAAGCTAATTATACCATCAGTAACTTAGGTTTCAGATGTGCTCAAGATATAACTAAATAAACTGGCTATGAAGAAATTATTTCTATTTTTATTTACGCTTATTCTTCTTGTTTCTTGCAAAGAACAAGCTAAGATAGTAGATGAATTACCTTCTGATTCTATTTTCAATTTGACCTCTAATTGGCAAAATCAAAATGGAGAAACATTAAAATTAGCTAACCTAAGAGGAAAGACGATGGTTGTTGTAATGATTTACACAACATGTAAAACTGCATGCCCAGTATTAGTTGCTGATATGAAGAAAATTGAACAAGAGATTGCACCTCAGAATTTAAAAGAAGTGTCACTTGTATTAGTTTCTATTGATCCAGAACACGATACTCCTGAGGTATTAAAAGAATTTGCAGAAGTTAGAAAGATGACAGAACCTCATTGGGTGTTTTTAAGAAGTGATGAACAAGCAACACAAGAATTTGCTAATGTACTCTCAATGAAATACAAAAAAATATCCCCGGTTGATTTTTCTCATTCAAACATTATAACTATTTTCAATCCTAACGGGGAACTAATACAACAAGAGGAAGGTCTAGTTATTCATTCTAAAAAAATAGCTACAAAAGTAAATGAACTAGTAGCTCAAAATAAATAACTACTATAAAAATTAACTATTTAAAAAGAAATTATGTTTTCAAAGTCAACGGAATATGCATTAAGAGCAACTATATACATTGCCTTAAAATCTTCTGAAGAAAAGAAGATTAGCATTGTTTCTATTGCTAAAGGAATCAATGCTCCACAATCATTTACTGCTAAAATATTACAAAATCTAACAAATAAGAAAAATGGATTCATTTCATCCACTCCTGGTCCTTCTGGTGGCTTTTTTATAAAAAAAGAAGCTCGCAAACTTCCTATCTATAGAGTTGTAGAAGCAATGGGCGAAAGTGATGTTATTGAAGATTGTATTTTAGGATTTCCGACATGTAGTGATGAAACTCCTTGTTCCATGCACAAAGCTTATAAGCCTATAAAAATGGATTTATTAAAGATTTTACACGACACAACTATAGATGATTTAGCAAATGCCAAGGATTCTTTGCTCAGATCTGGATTTGTATCATTTGATTTTTAAGCTTTACTTTTCAATATTTTTTTGCATGTGCTCTGCTATTGACCTTGCATGAGTTTTCATTTTGTTGGCATTTGCTCCAATAAAATATTCGTCAATTGTTTCTTCAAAAAGTGATGTCCATTTATAAAAATGAAAATCTTGTGTTTTATGAATAATATGTATGTTTCGGTGACTTTCTAATGGATTTCCCTCATAGTTTCCGCTAAAGAATAAAACATTTTCCCAAAAATCACACATGTGAGGAATGTGCTTATTCCAATCTATTCGAATAACTTCATTAAAGAAAACTGAAAGCTGTTCATCATTATTAACTTTACTGTAAAAATTAACAACTACTTTTTCAATATCTTTTCTTTTCTTTAAATCTCTTTTCATATACAGAAACAAACTTTTGGATACTACAATATTATAAAAAAGAAATGAGTTTGATAGTAATCAAACTCATTTCCACATAAATTTATGCTAAAACGTATTATTTCGCACCATCAATTTTTCTCATGTACTCAAGAATTTCTCTTGCTTCTTGATCTGCTAAATTTTGATCTGGCATACGAACCATACACAATTCCAATTGCTCTTGTAAAGCTGGATCTTTATCCAACATCGCATCTGGGTTTGTAATAAAGTTCATAATCCAATGCGGTGTTCTTCTATTTGTCAAATCTTTCCATCCTGGCCCAACTAATCTCTCTTCAGTAATTTTATGACAAGAGAAACATTTTGTTTGAGAAATAGATTCTCCTTTTGTTGCCATAGCTGCATCCAATCCTGAGATTTGAAGATTATTTTCATCAAATTTACCTTCACCTCTGTGTGGGTCATAATCAGCAACATCTGCTTCTTCTGATTCATTATTAGTAGTTGATTGTTCAGTGGCTGCATCTGCTGGTTTAGTTTCTCCACCACATGAAGCAAATAAAAATGCTGCTCCAAACATTAATCCAAAAACAAATTTCTTCTTCATAAAATTAAAATTTAATTATTTGTACAAAGATAATTACATTTAATGAATTAATACATGACAAATGTCATAAAATTGTCATCTAAACATCAAAAAAGAAAATGTTTTTCCAATTCTACAGGTAAAATCACAAAAGGATTCTCACAATTTAACATATCCATTATCCTTAGCATTTCTGGATATTGTTGCGCCTTTACATGATGAACAAATGGCTTATCACCTATCCATGATAGCTCAATAAATTCTTTGTCAGAAAGAATTTTATAATAGACTTTTCTTCCATTCATCATTCTATACTGAGGAAAGTCATTAACTTTGTTATTCATTCTATTGTATGAAAAATTTGCAATATATACATCAACATCTTGCAACGTTATTAGAACAACAAATGTATGAAAAGGTTCTCACATCTGTTGTATCATTTCCCGATTTTGAAAAGGATATTGCTTTATTATACATAAAACTTTATTGTGAATTAGAGTTAAATCGTATTGAACAAGCGCTTGTTACTATTAAAACCGCTTGTAAAAAGCATCCAAAAAACACGTTGTTAAAGCAACTTAAAAATCAATTAAAAGATGAGGTTATTAATCCCAATCCTTTATCTGATACCATTGATCAATTCATAGATTTTTATACTAATTTAGAGGCATTACCCAAAGGAAAAGAATTTGATAAATTCCTTGATTTCATCATCAACAAACCATTTATAAAATGACAAAAAAAGAAAAAGCAAAATACATTATGACTGAATTGGAAAAATTATACCCAACAACACCAAT
The DNA here is from genome assembly GCA_023957475.1 of Crocinitomicaceae bacterium. Taxonomy (GTDB): domain Bacteria; phylum Bacteroidota; class Bacteroidia; order Flavobacteriales_D; family Crocinitomicaceae; genus Taishania. Next base: position 122,491 of record JAMLHA010000010.1, read on the forward strand.
TCCTCTTGATCATACCGATGCTTACACCTTACTCATTGCAGTATTGTTATCTGCACAATGTACCGATGTAAGAGTTAACCAAATCACTCCAATTCTATTTAAAAGAGCCAACAATCCTTATGACATGATCAAGCTTTCTGTAGAAGAAATCAAAGAAATTATTCGCCCATGTGGATTGTCACCCAGAAAATCTCAAGCAATTTATGATTTATCACATCTCATCATTAATCACCACAATGGTGAAGTACCTCAATCGTTTGAGGAATTAGAAAAACTACCAGGTGTTGGACATAAAACAGCGTCAGTTGTCATGTCGCAAGCCTTTGGTTACCCTGCTTTTCCTGTTGACACTCACATTCATCGTTTATTAACGCGATGGGGAATTACCAATGGAAAAAGTGTGGAACAAACCGAAAAAGATGCTAAGCAAATCTTTCCTAAGGAAACATGGAACAAACTCCATCTACAAATTATTTTTTATGGCCGTGAATTCTCTCCTGCCCGAAGCCCCAAATTTGAAAAAGATTTTATCACAAGAACAATTGGCACAAAAGTTGCAATTGCTGAATTAATATAATTAACCTGAATTCGATATAAAATTTCATTCAGGTTAAATTAGCCTATTGTGCATTTGTAAAACAAAAAAACAGCACATTACACATAATTGCTTTATAATAAATTAATTATGTCCCGTCCTGAAATAAGTTGACA
>JAMLHA010000011.1 GCA_023957475.1 Crocinitomicaceae bacterium
TATAAAATAATAGTGAATTAGAAACAGAAACGGATTTGAATAAATTCTTGGATACATTACCTAAGAATGCAGATTATCTTGATAATGTTTTGTTTGATAGATCAGATCAAGGATATTTTGTGAGTTTACTTGTCTCAAATAGTGCAAATATTAAACTTTTAGTTATTCACAATGGTATATTTTATAATGTTTACATGAATGATAACACTTATAAAATGAATAATTATCACAAAAAACTTAAACCATTATTAGAACAAAAATCTATAATTCAATTAACAGACAATCAATGGTTAGAAGTTTTAAATTATTTGATTGATACAACAGAACAGTTTTCTCAAAAACAATTTAATGACAGTTTATTATATTACTTTTCAAATGGAATAACAAATAAGCCTATACCACGAATGACACTTTTAATATTAGCTGATAAAATATTTCAGAAAGAACAATTCTTTATTTATCAAGATGATTATAGCGGTTTCTACAGATTAGATTCATTTGTTAGTAAGGGAAGAGAAAATAAAAAATTATAAAACGTCTATTTTACAACTTACAGCCGAGGAAATTTTCCTTACAAATTACTTGCAGATAACAACCAAATTACGTATCTTTACTCTACAGACGACCAACGCATGTTTAAGAAAACCGTTTCGCCCACAGACTCTGTAAAAGAGTTTTACTTATAATTAATGGTATAACGCTTCGTATCAAACTCACTTCATCATTTATTTTTACCGTTTACATTTATTTTTTACCATTTGCATAAATCTTTAGCAATATATCAAAAGATTGATTTATTTTGTAAAAAAAATGTAACAAATGAAAAAACTATTTTTAGGAATCATCGCTGGTTGCGTTTCTCTGAGTTCAATGGCACAACAAAAAATTGAATTCGTTGAATACGACTTACCAAATGGGATTCATGTAATCTTACATCAAGAAAAATCAACGCCTATCGTTGCCGTTTCTGTATTGTACCATGTGGGCTCAAAAAATGAAAAACCTGACAGAACAGGATTTGCGCATTTCTTTGAACACTTATTGTTTGAAGGATCTGCAAATATTGGAAGAGGTGAATATAGTCAATATGTTGAAAAAAATGGAGGTGCTTTAAATGCAAATACTTCTATGGATAGAACGTTCTATTTTGAATTATTGCCTTCCAATCAATTAGAATTAGGTTTGTGGCTAGAGTCAGAACGTATGCTGCACGCAAAAGTTGATAGCGTTGGTATTGAAACACAAAGAAGTGTTGTTAAAGAAGAAAAACGCCAACGAATTGACAATCAACCTTATGCAACGTTTATCAAAGAGTTGTTTGATCGTTTGTTTCCAAATTCAACTTATGGTTGGCAACCAATTGGTAGCATGGAACACTTAGATGCGGCTCAAGAAGAAGATTATGTAAATTTCTATCAAACGTATTATGTGCCTGCAAATGCAACAATTTCAATTGCAGGAGATATTGACATTGCTCAAACAAAAAAATGGATTGACAAGTACTTTAAGAGCATTCCAAAAGGTCAAGCAATCAATTTGTACCGTGACTTCCTTAGTTTAAAAGACGATGCTTTTAAATCAAAATATGGAGTAGATAAATCTATTTTTGACAGCAAAGATTTCTTTAATTCTAAGAACGCAAAAGCAAAAGCGATGATTACTGAATATACAAATAAACCAACAGTAATTAATCGTCCTGCAAAACCAACAGAAAAACCAAAAACAGCAGAAGTAGTGACTATTTATGACAATATTCAATTACCTGCTTTATTTGTTGGATATGTATTGCCAGAACAGACAAATGAAGATATGTATGCTTTGGAATTCTTAAATTCTGTATTGTCAGGAAGTTCAAGTTCAAGAATCAATAAAGAATTGGTTGAAAAGAAACAATTGGCAACAATGGCATTCTCTTTTGCTTATGGATTGGAAAATGCTGGAGCTGAAATTTTAGCAGCAATTGCTTCAAAAGATGCTTCTTTAGATGAAATCTTAAAAGAATTGGATGCTCAAATTGAAAAAGTTCAAAATGAATTGATTACACAAGAAGAATTTGAAAAAGTGAGAAATCAATTTGAAAATCAAGCGGTAACATCCTATTCAACGATTTCTGGAATTGGAGAAGCTTTGGCAGATGCACACGTTTATCGTGGAAGTGCTAATTATGTAAATGACGAATTAGGAAAATATTTGAAAGTTACACGTGAAGATATCCAACGAGTAGCTAAAAAATATTTCACAAAAGATGCTCGTGTGATTTTACATTATTTACCAAAAGAAGATAAAGAATCTAAATAATTGACAGAAAATGAAAAAATTAATAATAGCATTAGGATTAATAACACCGGCTCTACTTTTCGGTCAATTGGATCGTTCTGTAGTACCTTCAGCAGCGCCAGCTAAGGCAATTAGCATTGCTGATCCAGTAGTGTTTAAAACAGCAAACGGAATTACAGTTATCCTTTCAGAAAATCATAAAATTCCAAAAGTTACATTTAGCTTGGCAGTTGGAAATGGCGATCGTATTGAAGGAAAAAAAGCTGGATTGTCTAACATTGCTGGAGATTTAATATTGAGTGGTACATCTAATCGTTCAAAAGATGAAATTGATGCCAAAAAAGATTATATCGGAGCGAGCATCAATGCTGGTGCAAGAAACATGAGTTTGAGTTGTTTGACAAAACACATGGATACTGGTTTGGAAATATTTTCCGATATTTTGTTGAACGCAAACTTCCCTGCAAGTGAATTTGATCGTATTGTGAAACAAGCAGAAAGTGGTTTGATGGCTGTTAAATCAAGCCCTGAATCTATGGGAAACAATGCATTGATGACATCTTTGTTTGCTGGACATCCGTATGGAGAAGTAATGACAGAATCAACGTTGAAAAATATTACACGTGATGATGTTGTCAATTATTTCAAACAAACATTTGTTCCAGAAGGTAGTTACTTGGTAATTGTTGGTGACATTACGAAAGAAAAAGCAGAAGAAGTAGTGAATAAGTATTTTGCTTCTTGGTCTGGATCTATTTTAGCAAAAGTAGATTACCCTTCCGCTAAAAATTTGAAAGGAAATCGCGTTATTTTTGTTAAAAAACCAGGAGCCGTTCAATCATATATTCAAGTGGCTTTCCCTGTTGATGTGAAAGTTGGCGATGCAAATTACATTCCAGTGAGCCTTACCAATCATATTTTTGGTGGAAATGGTTTTGGTACACGTTTGATGCAAAATTTACGTGAGGATAAAGCTTATACGTATGGCGCTTATTCTTCGTTGAGCATCCAACAACAAGGTGCTTATGTTGCAGCAAGTGGAAGTTTTAGAAATGACGTAACAGATAGTGCTATCGTTGAGTTAATTGCTGAATTGAATAAATTAACCAATAGCTATGTTACAGACGAAGAATTGAGCTTAGCAAAAGCTGTTTTGACAGGTCGTTTTGCTCGTTCTTTGGAAAGTCCTGCTACAATTGCTCGTTTTGCATTAGAAATTGAGCGCTATGGTTTGGATAAAAATTTCTATAAAGATTATTTGAAGAATTTGGATGCTGTTGACAAAGAAAAAGTGTTGGATATGGCTCAAAAATTCTATACAGATAAAAATTGCTACATCATAGTAGTTGGGAATGAATCTGTTTTAGATAAATTGAAACAATTTGATGCAGATGGTCGTATTGAAGTAGTGGATGCTTTTGGAGAACCAGTGCAAGATATGAAAAAAGCTGACATTTCTGCTGATGAATTATTTCAACGTTATGCAATGTTCTTGACCAATACTAAAGATGCTAAAACGAGAAATAAAGTGTTGAAGAAATTTAAATCGGTGACACAAAATATTTCTATGTCAGTTTCACAAATTCCTTTCCCATTAAAATCAGTAAGTTTTTGGGGATTGCCAAACAGTGAAGTGATGACAATTGAAGCACAAGGAATGGTTGTTCAAAAAACATACTTTGACGGTAAAACAGGTTACAGCTCAAATATGCAAACTGGTAAAACGGATTTGACAACTGAAGAAATAGCAGCTAAAAATAAATCAACAGGTTTAATACCTGAAATTAGTTATGCTATATCTGGTATGAAATACGAAATGTTGGGCATTGAAAACCAAAATGGAACAGATATGTATGTTGTTCAACTAAATGATGGAGAAAGTGAATCATTTGAATATTTTAGTACATCAGACTATAGAAAAATCAAAACGATTACTATAAACACAAAAGGGGGAGAAGATGCTCCAGGTGAAATAACAAAAACATATTCTGATTACAAAGAAGTAAATGGAGTTAAGTTTCCACATAAAATTGTAATGTCAGCTGGTGCCATGACTTTCTCAGGTGAAGTTGAATCAATTGAAATAAACAAAAAAACGATTGAAAATTTTAAATAATAGATTTTAATCTTTTTAACAAAAGCGACGCATGATTGTGTCGCTTTTGTTTTTTGTAATTCATCAATTTCACTATCTTTACACAAAATTATATCAATGAAAACATACAATAAATTCATGGTTACAATGTGGTTGATTATTGCCATAGTTATAACGCTTTTCGTATCGTATAAGAGTTTAACGGAAGGTTTAAATCGTTGGGGATTTATGTATTTATTCGCCGGAATGGCCTTTCTAATGTTCTTTTTAAGAAGATTCATGTATAGAAAAGTCGAAAAAAGTATGAATGGACAGAAGAAATAACGCTATTTCATTCGTCGTTTAAAACTATTTTCAAAGTTTCGGAAGATAAATTTAAAATGCAACATTTCATCAAATTCACTACCTTTGCAAAGTGAATAGAGATCAAATTATAAGTGCATTTTCCCAGTTGGGGGCCGTGTTTCAATCATTGGGCAATGGAAATGAGTATCCTGGCACAACTAGTGGAATTATTGAAACAGAATTTAATGATTTACAAATCATTATCAATAAACAAGTTCAATACAATGGTTGGTTTACAAAAGAAAATGTGCGCCAATCGTTAACGGCTTTGAGTTCTTGGTTGACCAAAGAAGAATTAACAAACTGGTTAGCACCTTACAATTGGTCAGATAAACCCAAAAGAGTCGGCATCATCATGGCTGGCAATATCCCTTTGGTTGGATTTCATGATTTGTTGTGTGTGGTTGCTTCTGGAAATACGGCTGTTTGCAAAATGAGTTCAGAAGACAAAACACTGTTACCAGCTTTTGTAAATATTTTATTCAACTTTTTACCTGAATTAAACCAGCGTATTCTTCTATCTGCGGGTAAAATCGGAGAAATTGATGCTGTTATTGCTACGGGAAGTAATAATTCAGCCTTGTATTTTGAACAATATTTTGGCAAATACCCCCATATTTTTAGAAAAAATAGAACGTCATTAGCCGTTTTAACTGGAAAGGAAACTAAAGAAGAATTAACCAAATTAGGAGAGGATATTTTTGCCTATTTTGGGTTGGGTTGCCGCAATGTTTCCCATTTATTGGTTCCTGAAAATTATGATTTTAAGTTGTTTTTTGAAGCCATATTTCAGTTTGGCGATATCATCAATCACCATAAGTATTGTAACAATTATGACTACAATAAAGCGGTTTATTTACTGAATTTATTACCCATATTGGATAATAATTTCATTTTGCTTCGTGAAAGTATTGAATTGCACTCTCCATTGGCAATGTTGCATTATCATACGTATGAAAATCAACAAGATATTCAGCATTATATTACTCAGCACAAAGATGAATTGCAGGTTGTAGTAGGGCATGGATATACTGATTTTGGAGCTGCTCAATGTCCCTCGTTGTCTGATTATGCCGATGATGTGGACACAATGAATTGGCTAAACACTTTGTAAGAATTGACAGATGAATTTTACATACAACGTTGCATTGACTTAGCTTTAAAAGGTAAGGGAAATGTTGCCCCCAATCCAATGGTGGGAGCTGTAATTGTCTATAATGATGAAATAATTGGTGAAGGTTATCATCAAAAATATGGAGAAGCGCATGCCGAAGTTAATGCTGTGAATTCAGTAAAAAACAAAGGATTGCTTTGTGAGTCAACGATTTATGTATCATTGGAGCCGTGCTCGCATTATGGAAAAACATCGCCTTGTTCTGATTTATTGGTTGCAAGCCAATTTAAACGAGTAGTTATTGGTAGCGTTGACTCAAACTCTAAAGTTGCAGGAAAAGGAATAGAAAAACTTAGAAATGCGGGAATAGCTGTAACAGTTGGTGTGCTTGAAAAAGAATGTCGAGAGTTGAACAAGCGTTTCTTTACGTTTCATGAGAACAAGCGACCTTATGTAATCTTAAAATGGGCACAAACAAAAGATGGTTTTATTGATAAATTCCGGGAGAAAAATGAAACGGGTATTTATTGGATAACAGGACCTCAAACAAAAAAAAATGTGCATCAATGGCGAGCTGAAGAAGCAGCTATTTTGGTTGGAAAAAATACCGTATTGAACGATAATCCTTCTTTAACCGTTCGAGAAGTTGCTGGAAAAAATCCTATTCGAGTTGTGCTTGATAGTCAACTTTCATTAGCTATGGATGCATCGGTTTTTTCTTGCGAATCACCAACCATTGTTTTTAATACAATAAAATCAGGTGTTGAAGGAACAATTACATGGATACAATTGGAACAACTTACACCAGCAGCCATTCTACAAGCATTGTTTGAAAAAAACATTCAGTCGATCATTGTTGAAGGTGGAAAACAAGTGTTGGATGCATTTATCCAGTCGAGACTTTGGGATGAAGCTCGGATATTAACTGGAAATATAGAATGGAATGGTGGAATTGAAGCACCACAATTACCAAATTCAACCTTGATTGAAACGTATAAAATAGAAGAAGATTTGGTAGAAATTTACCATCCTTTTCAAAGTTAATTTCTTAACATTTTATTGAAATTCTAATCCATTTAAACAAATTGTTTTTTATTATACATTTCTTTTCTTATTTTTGAGGGAATTAATCGTTTTAGAATGGCAGAAGCTACAGCAAAAACAGTGAAAAATAAAGTTGTAACAGACGAAAAGACAATGCTTAAGGCATTTGAATTAATGGCAACAGCTAAGACATTGGCTGAAAAATACGAAGCCAATAAAGAGGTTACATCCAAATATGTTCATGCAACATCTCGTGGACACGAAGCTATCCAATTAGCTGTCGGTATGCAATTATTACCACAAGATTGGGTTGCTCCCTATTATCGAGATGATAGTATTTTATTGGGTATCGGAATGACACCTTATGATTTGATGTTGCAAGTTTTTGCGAAGAAAGACGATCCATTTTCTGGTGGAAGAACGTATTATTCCCATCCATCACTAAAGCGAGATGATATGCCTAAAATACCACATCAATCATCGGCAACTGGGATGCAAGCCATTCCTATGACTGGTGTAGCGATGGGTATTCAATACAAAGAAAATCAAGGAATTGCTGAAGATTTTGGAGGAAACAATCCTGTGGTCGTTTGTTCTTTGGGTGATGCTTCTTGTACAGAAGGAGAAGTGTCTGAAGCCTTCCAAATGGCAGCTCTAAAGCAATTTCCTATCATTTACTTGGTTCAAGATAATGGTTGGGATATTTCAGCTACGGCAGAAGAAACTCGTGCACAAGATATTTCATTTTATGCACAAGGATTCAATGGTTTAGAGGTCAGAACAATTGATGGCACAGATTTTGATTTATCTTACCAAACAGTAAAAGAAGTTTTTGAAATTGTACGAAAAGAGCGTCGTCCGTTCATTATTCATGCTAAAGTGCCATTGTTGGGACACCATACTTCTGGTGTTCGCAAAGAATGGTATAGAAACGATTTAGAGGAAGCTGCAAAACGCGATCCATATCCGAAATTAGTAGCTCGTTTAATGGAAATTGGTGTGGATGAAAGTGTTTTGGATGAAGTAGAAAACCGTACCAAAAAACTTGTTGATGAAGATTATATCCGAGCATTCAATGCCGACGAACCTGATATCAATTCGGTTACAGACTTTATTTTTGCACCTTCACCTGTAACAGAGGAAAAAGGTGAACGTGAACCTAAAGGAAAGAAAAAAACAGTGATGGTGGATTCAGCATTATTTGCTGTTAGAGAAATATTGGAAAAACATCCAGAGGCATTGTTGTATGGACAAGATGTTGGTGGTCGATTAGGAGGAGTGTTCCGTGAGGCAGCAACATTGGCACAACAATTTGGTGATAACCGTGTGTTTAACACACCTATTCAAGAAGCATTTATCATTGGATCAACAGTTGGTATGTCGGCAGTTGGTTTAAAACCAATCGTGGAAGTACAATTTGCCGATTATATTTGGCCAGGATTGAACCAATTGTTTACAGAAGTTTCTCGATCCAATTATTTATCCAACGGAAAATGGCCTGTAAGTTGCGTTGTTCGTGTGCCAATTGGAGCTTATGGTTCTGGTGGACCTTACCACTCATCCAGTGTTGAATCTGTTTTGACCAACATTCGTGGGGTAAAAACTGTTTATCCATCCACAGGAGCTGATTTGAAAGGTTTGTTGAAAGCGGCTTATTACGATCCAAACCCAGTGGTTATTTTGGAACACAAAGGATTGTATTGGTCGAAGATAAAAGGAACAGAAGGTGCGATGTCTGTAGAACCAGATGAAGATTATATTATTCCACTTGGAAAGGGTAGAGTAGTACAATATGCCGATGAAAGTGCAGTGAAAAGTGGTGAATCTTGCGTAGTAATTACTTATGGTCGTGGTGTTTATTGGTCATTGGAAGCGTGTGCATCTTTCAAAGACAAAGTAGAAATTGTAGATTTGAGAACATTGCATCCATTGGATTTTGATTTGATCAATGAAATGGCGCAAAAACACAGTAAAGTTTTGTTGGTGACAGAAGAATCTATTGAAGCTTCGTTTACACTTGGTTTGGCAGGTAGAATTCAACGTGATAACTTCCGTTCATTAGATGCTCCTGTAGCCATTGTTGGTTCTGTTGATACACCTGCAATTCCAATGAATTCATCGTTAGAAGCTACGCTTTTACCAAATGCGGATAAGGTCAGAACAGCATTGGAAGAATTATTGGCCTATTAAAATGTCACAAGAGCGCATTTTTAAAGAATTGGTTACCGAGTTAGCCAAAGATGGTGTCATTACTCCATCAGAATATGCCATTCTTATTGAAAAAGGGAAGGATTTAGGATTGGACAAAAATGCAATTGATTTATTGATAAAATTGGAACTACCAAGTTTTGATAGCTCTAATTTGGGTCGTACAAGTTCTACATCATTAAAAAATGAATATTCAAAAAGTCAATCTTATACGTTTAAGTCAGCCATTACCAGAGGTGGAGATATTTTAGCTCCAGATGTTATTATCATTGAACGAAATACTGTTACCTATAAAAAGCGCAATAAATTTTTGATTAATGTTGATTCTATTACAATCTCTATTGATAAGATTGCTTCGGTAGAGTTGGATACGAGTATTTGGGGCACAGATATTATCATTAAAACGTTTGGAACAGGAGAGATTATTGGTAAAAAGTTTACCAAATCGGATGCAAAAGAAATTCAACGATTAATAAGAGAACGTCAAAACAATTAAATCTGTTCAGGTCGCTTGAAGAACAATTCTTGAGAGGTAGCAGATTCCAACATTGCTTTTACAACACTATCCAACGGTTTTGTAAATACATTGGGATAATCAATTTCACCCAATTCTTTTCGGATAGGATAAGCTAATTTTTCTTCTTTTATTGAAAATTGAGAATCAATTCCAGGTTTATTTCCTCGTGGGTCAACTCTAAACCAACCATATTCTTCCAAATACAGAGCGTTTAAGCCATGTAAAGCATGCCCAGACTCAATATCTTTTCCATTTCGAAGTACTCGTTGATAGCAAAACCCAGCAGGAATACCCAAACCACGAAGAAGGGCTGCTAATAAATGTGCTTTGGCAAAACAAATACCCTCTTTATTGTTAATCACATCTTCAGCATTTATGGTCACAATCGGATCTTTGGTATCAAATGAGTGATGAATCTCGTCTCGAGTTATCTCAAAAGCTAATTTAGCTTGTTTTTCTTTGGATGAAGCTCGTTCTTGAATTCCTTTAATTCTGTCTTGAATTGCAGGCGTATTATAGACGATAATTGGCGGTATTTCTTGTAAATAATCATTAATATTTGAAGATTCTATTACCAGTTCCATAACAATCTATGTTTTATTTATTAATACTATATGTGATTAATCTGCATTACAAAGATAATCTAAAATGGAATATGATACTTTGATTTGCTCAGCACAAGTGATGCTGATTTTTTTTGAAGTGGATTTTTATAAAAAAGGATTATCGCTGATTTTAGAAGTACTAAATAATCTAAATTATCTGTGCAAATCTGTTCAATCTGCGTAATCAGTGTTCTATCAGTATTGCTAAAGGCAATTTAATCAAAATTACTTATCATCCTAATCTAAATTTTCATTTATAAAATAAAATTGAGTATTCACAAACATACCACTCTTAACTTTAAAAATGGTAAAAATAAAGTTTTCTCCAAGTTTCACGTGTCGAAATGACAAATTGCAATAAGTGTCTATTTCGTGCGTAGCGCGATAATAACCTCACTAGAATGAAGTCATTTCGACAAACTTGTTTGGAGAAATCCCTTTTAAAAAACTCAAGTGGTATATTAGCGACTATTCATAAAATAAAATTACAACTTTTTAAGTTGAAAAAAAAATTAAAATCGATTTTAACGAATATTTAATGGTAATTAATAGATAAAACAGTAACTTTGAATAGAAACAATAAAAATATGAAAAAAGTTATAACAACAGCGGTAGCGGCATCTTTGATTAGTATAGCTATTGCCCAAGTAAAAACTCCACAAGGTAGTACAAAAGCTGATTTTGAGACAACAGTGGGATTAACAGAAATAGAAATTGAATATTTTCGACCAAAAAAGAATAATCGTGTCATTTTTGGAGATGTAGTTCCGTTTGACAAAATGTGGCGAACAGGAGCGAACAAAAACACTGTTATTGAATTTTCTGATGATGTTAAAATAGGTGATCAACCGTTGAAAAAAGGGAAGTATGCAATTTATACCAAACCAGGTAAGGATAGTTGGGAAGTGTATTTCTATTCAAATACCGAAAATTGGGGTATGCCAAACCCATGGGATGATTCAAAAGTAGTTGCTAAATATTTAGCTAAAGTTACTCCGTTATCATCAACAGTTGAAACATTTACTATTTCTATAGATGACCTTACAATTGATCAAGCAAATCTTACGTTTTCATGGGATAATGTGAGAGTTGCTGTTCCTATAACAGTTCCAACAGATGAAAAGGTAATGGCTACCATTGATAATACAATGAAAGGAGGTACGCCAACAGCAGCTGATTTTATGTCTGCAGCAAATTATTATGTAGCAACGGGTAGAGATGCTCAACAAGCTAAAGAGTGGATGGATAAAGGTATGAGCATGATAAGTGAACCTCAATACTATCAAATCCATCAACAAGCGATTATTTATGCAAAAGCAGGAGATTATAAAGGAGCTATAGAACTAGCTAAAAAATCACTAGATGCTGCTAAAAAAGCTGGTAGTGATGAGTATATTAAGAAAAATGAGACTATGATTAAAGAGTGGTCGAAAAAATAATTACATCTCAATGGATTAAAAATCGTGAGTATATATTACTCACGATTTTTTATAAATTATTGAGTATAATTCGAATAGCTACAAAAAATAAAGCAATTGAAAGAGCTCGAATAATAAATATTCCTTTTATTAATTTTGATAATCGTGCACCAATTAAAGCTCCTGGTATAATTCCAATAACTAATGCAATAATTAAACGAATAGTAGCTGTGTCACTATAGTGCCCTTCAAAAGCGTGTATAACTACACTAACTATTGACATAATAGCTAAAATAAAATGAGATGTGGCTGTAGCTAAATGTACTGGAAAGTGTAATACATGCGTCATAGCTGGAACATGAATAATACCCCCACCAATTCCCAATAAAGGTGAAAAAAATCCAACAAGTATACTGATGATGATTCCTTTTCTCATACTGAAAGCATATTCATAAAACTGTCCAGATTTATCTGTTAATTTGTGATGAGTTAGGCCTTTTGAATTAGACCTTATAAGATCAACTTTACTATTTGTTTCACTACGAATAAATAGGAAAATTGCTAAGGTAATTAATAATGCAGCAAACAACCAATCAAACAAGTGTCGAGGAATATATTTTGTTGTAAAAACACCAATAATTGAGCCCGGGACAGTCGCAATAGCAAAAATAATTCCTGCTTTAAAATCAACTTTTTTTGCACTTATATATGATAATGAACCAACTGTGGCATTTGTAGCAACAACTGCAAGTGAAATAGCTGTAATAATTTCAGGAGAAAATTCTGGATAGAAAAGGATAAGTATAGGGACTAAGATGAATCCTCCTCCAGCGCCTATTAACGTTCCTATGGAACCAATACCAAACCCTAAAAGTATTAACGTATAAAAATTTTCAATCATTGATGAAATTTAAAACCCTCCTTTTCTTTCAGGTTGCTTAATTTCTGGCCATTTTTGACGTTCTCCTGTCTTTTTATCAATTGGTAAAATCATTTGCTCTCTCGATGCTTTTTCGTTGTCCTCAGAAGCCATGTACGTTAAAATTGCTGTTAGAATGACGTTGTTTTTCAAATCATCGAATACAATCTTATCGTAGGTATCTAAGTTGGTGTGCCATGTGTAATTCCAGTAACTCCAACTTGTTGCGTTTAAATTAAAAGCAGGAATTCCAGCTGCAATAAATGATGCGTAATCAGTACCACCACGACCAGGCTCTCCAGGAAAATTAGTTTCCACTTTTTGAATGGTATCAGGAACTACACTTAACCAGCGACTTAAATACTCATAAGCGTTTACAAACCCAGAACCGTTGATGCTTTTGATACGTCCAGTCCCATTGTCTTGGTTAAAAGAAACTTGAATGTTTTGTACGATTTCAGGGTGGTCAACAACAAATGCTCTTGAACCATTTAAGCCTTGCTCTTCACTGCCCCAATGACCAACAATGATCGTTCGCTTTGGGTTTGGATACAATTTCTTCAAAATACGCATAACTTCCATCATTAAGATAGTACCCGTACCGTTGTCTGTTGCACCAGTACCACCGTCCCATGAATCAAAATGAGCAGAGAGCAATACATATTCATCTGGATACACACTCCCTTTAATTTGTGCAATGGTGTTGAAAGTTGGTGCAATACCCAAATCTTTTGATTCTGCTACAATTTTTAGTTGAGGTTTGTCACCATGTTCAACCATGCGGTATAACATTCCATAATCTTCCAATTGAATGTCAACAGTTGGTATTTTTTTTGTTTTTGCTCCAAATATTTTTTGAGCACCAAAACCTTGTGACCAGTATGAATCTACAATAGCAACAGCACCTGCTTTTTCCAAAGCTTCTGGCAATGTTCTTTTAGTATAACCACTTTTCTTAAGATTGTCATCCCATGCTTTTTTTAATTCTTCTCTATCTTTTTTCATTTTCTCGAAAGATGCTTCCGTTGCCCACTCTTTCCAGTCAGAATCAGGGCGACCAGTAGGTTGCAACATACCAATCATTACAATTTTACCTTTTACAGAAGGTAACCATTTTTGAAAAGAAATAGAATCTTTTATTTCTGGAAGGATGATTACTTCTGCTGTTACTCCTTTTGAAGAAGTGCCCGGACTCCAAGCTAATTGTGTTCCATGCAAACTTTGAATACGTGGAAATACCATGTCAATATGTGTAATGCCACGCTCCCACGCTTTCCACTCGCCATATTGTTGGTTTTCAGCAGGAATACCCCAACTTGTATATTTTGCAACAGCCCAGTCGTGTGCTTTTTTCATTTGTGGTGTACCAACAAGTCGCGGACCGATATCATCCATTAATTCGTGAGCCAAAGCTTCTACTTGTGAATTTTTATAGACTTCATCCATAATTTTTTGAGCCATTTCACTTTCTTTTTGTGCAAAAAACAAAAATGGAGTTGAAAGTATTAATGAAGAAAGAAAGAATTTTTTCATGGGTTAACTATTGAATTTAATGATTCAGACAAATATAACAAAAACGATTAAATAGAATCAAAAAGTTAATTGATTTATAGAATGATAATTTTAAGCTAATGTTTGAAACATTTGATTATATTTATATAAGTAGGAAATAATACAAATGAAGTAATAAATTGTTATTATGAAAGGTTTGATGTATATTTTAGAATGTTGTGATGGAGGTTATTACACTGGTAGCACAAATAATCTTGAATTGAGATTAATTCAACATAATATGGGAGAGTGCGCAAATCATACAAAAAAAAGATTACCAGTTAAATTGGTTTACTTTGAAGAATTTCAAAGAATAGATAATACGTTTTATAGAGAAAAACAGGCGCAAGGATGGAGTGGATAAAAGAAAGAAGCGGTGATTAATAATTCTTTCAATGAACTCAATCCTTTAGCAGAATGTAAAAATAGCACTAATTTTAAAAATTATAAAAAATGATTTAGTTCTAGTGTCGGTGGTTTCGGCTACGCTCAACCACCGATATTTATATCAATAACAATCCATTTTCACCAATCCTTTTTTCTGAAAATGATTTAATGGTTTGTTAGCATATTTTCTTGCAACTTGGTCTAATATTTCTAAGACTGATTGTTCCATAGCAAGTGAACCGCAAATGTAAATGATTCCTCCATTTTTGAGGAGTTGAAGAATTTTTTCACCATCTCTTTGAATCAAATCTCCGACATATACTTTTTCATCGGTTTCTCGTGATAAGGCAATGTTTACAGTATTCAATAACTGACTTTCCTTATATTTCTGAATGGAATCTTCATAAAGAGAATAAGCAATACTATTTCTACCTCCCCAGTATAAATGCGCTTCTTTGTGTTGTTTGTTTTCAGCTATCATGCCTAAGAATGGTCCCATACCGGTTCCGTTACCAATGAAAATCGCTGATTTGGAAGATTGGTAATGGAAATTTTTGTTGTTTTCAATAGCAGCTTCTATTGTTTGCCCAATTTCTATTGCATGCAAATAATTTGAACAAATACCATATTCATCGAGTTTAACGCTAATCGTTAGTTCATCATCACTGACTTTCCCGATGGAATAATTGCGCTTATAAGGATCTTTTGGAGGATATACAGCCAATAAATCGCCCGATTTGAAGTTGATTTTTTGCTTCGCTTTTAATCGAAGTATAAATGTTGTTTGATCATTGTAGGTAATGCTTTCTCTATAAATTACTTCAAATTGATTGGTTGGTAGTTTCTTGGTTTCAAAGCTTACTGGAAGTTGCAATGTAATTTCACTTGCCTTTTGCCAATCCAATGCCCATGTTTTCAACGAGTGATACGATTGATTGTGGATTTTTACCAATGGTAGCAATTGGTTTGCATTGGTTTGTTTTGCAAATAACTCTTCTAATTGAACGGCATAGTTACAAAAATCGGGATAGGCTAGTGAACCAAACCCAACGATGGAATAGTGAAAGGAGTGGGTTAATGGCTGAGTTGTCCATTTTTGAATAAATTTATTTGCGCTCGTTGGTGCATCACCTGTGCCATAAGTTGCAGTGAGTACAATCAAGTGTTGAATCTTGTCAGATGGTTGATAGTTGTTCAATTCTGTTAAATACACTTTATTACCTACTTTTACCAAGTTTTCGTAAATTAATTTAGCAAAATAGCGTGTGTTTCCTGTTTCACTACCAAATAAAATGACAATGTTGCTTTCGTTGTAAGCAAATTTATTTTTGGTTTTACCCCGCATTTTCAATAAGGTAATTTTAAAACCAGAATAAATGAAATAAAGTATGCTAATTGCCGACAATCCTAATATTATTGACCAAATTGAATTTTTTCGACCTGTATGTAAATCCAAACTTAAGTTGGATAATACAGTAGTAGAAGGTAGTTTTTCTTGATCTAAAATCTGGTGCTTAAATTGGTCAACGGCAAGTGTTTTATCTTTTGTGAAAATGGTATAATATTCACTTTCATCTTCAAAAAGAGGAAATTCAACTCGTTGAATTGTTCCAATTTTCACTTTTGAAAAAGAATAAGATCCCAACTTTTTTTGCGGTTTTTCAAAGTCAACTTCAAGTCGTTGAGGCTCGGAAACTTTTACCAATTCAAAGCGTTTTAAAAACAAATATCCACCAGTTAAAGCCACAACGATGATGGGTAGAAATGCCAAGCGTCCAAAAACAATGTGGAAATACTGCACATTTATTGTTTTTTCAACCTTGTCATACAAAGCCTTGAATGATCTGGTACGTTGAATGACCAAAACAATTCCCGAAAGAGCTATAAAAAACAATAAAACTGCTGTAACACCTTCTAAAAACCGACCAGTAGTATCGAGAAATAAAGAGCGGTGAAAAGAAGTCATCCAACTATAAAAATCAGATTGTTGCTCAACTTTCCCTGATTTTTTACCAGTAGAAGGGTCAAATTGAAAAACGAATTGATCTCCATCTTCTGTGATTACATCGGCAACATAAAAACCGTTTACATCACGTTCGATGCTGGTGATTTCAAAATAATGTGATTTTAATGAATCGATGGTTTGTTGAAGCGTAACATCGTTCCAGTTGGCATGAAAAGTTGTTCGACTGTTATTTTGGATAGGTTCAACCGATAAAATGATTCCACTGATAGATGCAGCAATCAACACTGTTGAAGCTACAATGGCTAAAATTAAATGGCTCCATCTCCAAAAAGAACGTATCATTGCAATTTTATCCAGGGATTAAACGAACACTGCTAACATACACTTTTCCATTGATATTTTTGTTGATATTATCTTTGGACAATTCAAATTCTACATCGTTTGAAACATATTTTTGATCTTCAACGCCTGATTCAACACGAATTTTATACTTTTTGTCGATTGCAGATGCAGGAACTTTGATTAGCACGACTCTACGTTGACTACCTGCAATGGATGCGCCTGTGATTCCGTCTATTTTTTCTTTAGCTTTGACATGAAAATCCCACCATTTTTGCATTTCATCGTACCATTTTTTATCTTTACCCAATACGCTCAATGTTCTGTCATAAGTACCATCTGGCTTGATAAGAGATACAACCACCATGGCTTTTTCTCCTTTATAACTTACCATTTGAATCATGCACTTGTATTTTACATCTCCTTCACTGGAAGTAAAAGAAAGCCCAATGATGATAAATAGTGCAAAAACACCAATTTTACTTATTTTTAATAGTTGTTTCATATCTACTTTATACCAATTAGAGTTGTTCAACCTTGATTTAGTTACAAAAATAACCAAATATCTACATGATTCTAATCAAAATTCGAGCCAAAATAATCAAACCCAATAAAAGAAATTAATAAAATGGATCATTCCGATGCCTATTAAAACAGGAAAAATGTATTCTCCAACTATCATTCTTCGTTTAATGGAGTAGAGGGCGCTCAATCCAGAAATGATAAAAACCAATGATATGTACCAAAGTGGCGGGTTAAATAGGCAGCCAATAGTCATAATTGAAGGGACTAACCATTCTAACTTTATGACATTTTTATCACGGTCATAGCTGACGAAAAAGAAAAATACAGCCAATAAAACCCATTGGATAATTTTTAGACCATCGAATACTATAGAGCTGAAAATGGCTTGTTGTTCTGTTGAATTTAGTGCAATTTCCCAAAAAAAAGGATGAATCAGCATGGAAATGGCTGAAAAAGCAACGATTGACCAGTGAAATCGTTCTTTTTGTTTCCAATTTTGGAAAAAAGGAATCAGAATTAGTGCAAAAACAAATAATTCGGAATACGTTACAGGAACTAAAAAATAATGGTGTTGAAACAAATTAAACAGCCCAAACAACAAGTATGTGAGCACAATAATTTGAACAGTTTTTACTGTATGAGCCATTTATTTTTTAGAAAGCGCTTCGTGGATGAAGTCAAATGTTGAAAGAATAACTGGTTCGCCATCTACAACTGCAATATCGTGTTCAAAATGCGCACTTGGTTTACCATCGGCTGTAACAATTGTCCATTCATCTTCCAAAACCTCCACTTTTTCTGTTCCAACGTTAATCATTGGTTCAATAGCAATCGTAAGGCCGTTTTGAATTTTTTTACCGTGACCTCTTCTTCCGTAGTTAGGCACTTGCGGATCTTCGTGCATTTTTTTTCCTAAACCGTGTCCCACCAAATCGCGAACAACGCCATAGCCATGTTTTTCAGCATGTGTTTGAATTGCCCAGCCGATATCATCTATGCGATTGCCTACTTTTGCTTGAGCAATACCAAGATAAAGACATTCTTCGGTTACTTTTAGCAATTGTTTTTTTTCATCGGAAACCTCTCCGATTGCAAATGTATAAGCATGATCTCCGTAATATTCTTTGTATAAAGCACCACAATCTACGGAAACAATATCACCTTCTTGAATTTTTATGTCAGTCGGTAATCCGTGCACCACTTGTTCGTTGATAGAAATTAAAAGCGTGCTTGGACAACCGTATAAACCTTTAAAACCTGGAATTGCATTTTGAGAAATGATGTATTCTTCAGCCATTCTGTCCAATTCCAAACCTGTAATTCCAGGCCGAATCATTTCTGCAACTTTCCCCAATGTTCTACTAACAATTTGAGCTGCTTCGCGCATGATTGCAATTTCATCAGCAGTTTTATAGATAATCATATTTCTTTGTAAAAAATTCATTTGAAATGCAAAAGTACAAAAAAGAGGTGAAGTGTCCTATCGAACAATTCGTTTTAATTATTTCACTTCTTGCATTAATCGCTTGATAAAAGGTGATAAGGCAATGATCAAAACTCCTGCAATAACAGCATAAAGCGCAAAGTCTTTGTAACCTTGTGAGTATATGGCTAATTTCTCTGCAGAAGAAGCGTTTTCATCAGGCGAAATAGAAGCTCCAAACAATCCAGCAACATATTGTCCATAAGCAGATGCTAAGAACCACATTCCCATCATAAATCCTTGTAAGCGTGGAATGGCTAACTTTGTCATCAACGACAATCCAATAGGAGAAAGGGCTAATTCACCAAATGTTACGATTAAATAACCCAAGGTAAAAATGTCCAACGAAGCAATACCTGCTTCTAAACCAAAGAATTGGCCTGTATAAAACGTGTAAAATGCCAATCCAAGTAATAAAAAACCAATTCCAAACTTGATCACTCCATTTGGTTCTGCTTTACGTTTGGATAACCACAACCAAAATAAACCTACCAATGGAGCAAAAATGATAACAAAGAGCGAGTTAGCAGAGTTATTGACCATATTGGGATCAACACCATCAATTCCAATTAAATTTTTGTTCAAATGCTCGGCTGCATACAATGAAAGAGAACCTCCTGCTTGTTCAAAAATTGCCCAAAAAACAATCGAGAAAACAATAAAGATCAACCCAGCAAAGAGTTTGTTGCGCTCTTCTTTTGTAACTTTAGTCATTTCATAGCCGAGATAAACCAAACTAAAAGGACCAATAAAATACATAAAATAGTCTGTATATCGTGTGTTTGAAACCATTAGGATGATGATTGGAATTACAGCCAACGCACCAATATAAACAGCATATTCGTACCATCTTTTTGATTTGTGTTTTTCAAAATCAATTGGAGGTAAACCGATAGGACCCAATTCTCTTCGTGTGAAAATAAAAATTAACAAACTGATCATCATAACAAAGGCCACTAATCCAAATGCAACATTCCATCTTAAATGTTCTGGAATCACTGATGATAAAATCTCACCTTTTCCAACTCCAATCATTAGCAATCCACCAAAGAAAGCACCGATATTAATTCCCGAATAGAATAAAGAGAATCCAGCGTCACGACGGTTGTCATCGGCTTTGTACAATTGTCCAACCATAGAAGAAATATTCGGTTTGAAGAAACCAGTTCCAATGATTAAGAATGCCAATCCTGTGAAGAAAAATTCATGCGGGTTGATCATTAGGATGATACTTCCGACAATCATTAATAAACCACCCCAAAATAGTGACTTTCTAAAACCTAAAATTTTATCGGCAAACATTCCTCCAATGAATGTGAAAGCATATACCCATGATTGTGTGGCTCCGTATTGAAGATTTGCCACATCTTTTTCCATAAATAAGTGATAAACCATGAAGTAGGTGAGCATACCTCGCATTCCGTAAAATGAAAAGCGTTCCCACATTTCAGAAAAGAATAAATGCCAAAGTTGCTTTGGGTATTTTCCTTTAAAATTTTGAATTTTTTCTAATTCTTTATCTACAATTGGCTGATTGTCATTATTTAAATTTGAGTCTATGATTTGATCGGTAGTATCGCTCATGTTGTTAAGATTAAATAAAAAAAGTCCCTAACAAAGTTGTTAGAGACTTTAAATGTATGAAAAAATTTAATTTTATTTTACTCCGTGCATCATTTTTCCGATAAACTTATTCAATGAGATGAGTAATAAACCACAAATCATGACGAAAATAGCGATAAACGTAAATATTTGACCAGCTCCTAAAGTTTCAACAACCGATGCTAAGTAACCACCGATGAAGTTAGCCACCGATGAAGATAACATCCATACAGCCATCAAGATAGAAGCTAATTTTGGTGGAGCTAATTTTGTTACTACAGATAATCCAACAGGAGATAGACACAGCTCACCAATAGTGTGCAATAAATATGTCATAATTAACCACATCAAAGCAGCTTTATTTGTTTCGTCTTCAATGCTACCATTTGCACTTCTTTCACCAACTGCCCCCAACATAAATAAAAATCCTAAACCAAGAATCACCATACCTACACCCATTTTTACAGGAGTAGATAAACGTTTACCTAACTTAGAATTCCAGAAAATAGCAAACAAAGGTGCCAATGTTACGATGAAAATAGGATTTACAGATTGAAACCACGATGTTGGTATTTCAAATCCACCAACAGTTCTATTAATGAATTTATCGGTATAAAGCGATAAAGAAGAGCCTGCTTGTTCAAAACCAGCCCAGAAGAATACAGCAAATGCAAATAAGATAAAGATAACAGTGATACGTTGTTTTTCTTGATCATTGCTTAACATTTCACCAGTCTCAGGGTTTATAGATGCAACCACTTCTACATTCTCAGTTGCGGCATCTTTTTTGGATGCAATAGGCTTCTTACCTAAATCACCCAAGTATTTTTGACCCAATGTATTGAATATTATTTGACCAAATAACATCCCTACACCAGAAGCTAAGAAACCGTAACGGTAGCCATAAGCGATTGTTCCATCAGCATTTTCGGTCATGAATAAATTATCAGTAAAATAACCGATAACGAAAGGTGCAATTAATGCTCCTAAGTTAATTCCCATGTAAAAAATGGAAAACGCAGAATCTCTTCTACTGTCACCATCTTTGTATAATCCACCAACCAATGTAGAAATATTGGGTTTAAAGAATCCATTACCAATAATTAATAAAAATAATCCAAGGTATAATCCTGTCATATTTGTTAGTGCAAACAAAGTAAACTGTCCTAACATCATGGTGATACCACCAATGGTAATAGACAAGCGTTTTCCTAAGTATTTATCAGCTAACCAACCACCAATTAAAGGAGTAAAATACACCAATCCAGTAAAATATCCATACAATAGTGTTGCCTCTTGCGGATCCATTGCCAAACCACCTTCAAATAACTTTTTTGTTAAATAAAGAATTAAGATGGCACGCATTCCATAATAACTGAAACGCTCCCACATTTCGGTAAAAAACAAAAGATATAAACCTTTTGGATGCCCTTTTTCTACAGTTGTACTCATTTTTTAGTTTTTATAGTTTTTATTTTTGGAAGTTGTGAAGTTAATAAATTTTGAAAATAAAACACCAACAACTGAAAGTTTTTAAAAAATCAAACCACTTGTTTTGATATAATCAACTATTTAACAACTTGTTAATCGAAATGTTTATTTGTAAAATCTTTTCTAATTTTTTTAAATAATTTACATTTTACCAGTTGATAGTGTGATTTTAACTTACTCAAAACAATTCTCAACTTTTTATCTCACTCCGTGCAATAACTTTTTTAGCAATGGGTGCAACAACATGATTAAGACAGCAGCTACTAATGGAATGGCGGTAAACAATAAAAAGAAGTGACTCAATGAATAGTTTTCTTTAATGATTTGGACTTGTCCACCCAATACTGCCGCCAATTTTTGTGCAATAGCAATGGCTAAATACCAAATACCGTACATAAATGCCAGCATGCGTACTGGAACGAGTTTACTCACATACGATAAACCAACAGGAGATATAAATAATTCTCCGATTGTATGGAACAAATAAGTTAGAACCAACCACATCATAGATATTTTCACTCCTTCAGAAATGCCCCAAGAACCGATAGCTAATACTAAAAAACCAATCGCTACAAAAATTAAACCATAACCATATTTAAAAGCAACGGAAGGATTGTGTTTCGAATCCCAAATTTTTGAAATGGATGAAGCTAGTAAAATAATAAAGAAGGAGTTAAGTGTAGAGAACCATGAAACAGTAATTTCGGATGTTTCAGCTGTAAATTCTTTGTACAACATAGCCAATACAGCAATCCAAATTAAAGCAAAACAGATAAACAAAATAATGTTAGATAGTTTAATTTTATCCCATGTAGCTTTTGCTAATTTAAACAATACCCATGAAATGATGGATAATGGAACAACAGCTAGTAAGGTGTTGACACTATTAAAAATCGTTAGTGTACTACCTTCCAACGAACGATCTACGTAATCTCTTGCCACAATCATCAATGAAGATGCTCCTTGTTCAAAACTCATAAAAAAGAACAGCAATGAAGCTGCTAAAATAATGATACCAAACATTCTGTCTCTTACGACCTTTCCATAACGAAGTATTCGACTGATTAATAGATAGAAAAACAACAAAAGCGTCACTATGATTACAACAAATTGCCCTCTAAAAACACCTCCATTTGAAGTGGAAATATCTAAGAACTTAAACATGTCTAAATCTGGTATGTTTTTTGATATAGGATCATTAAAGGCATACATCAAACCTAATATTGAGACAACAATGATTAAAGCAATGTCTTTCTTTTTAAATGGGTTTCTGATTTTTTCATCAGGATGGTTGTATTGTTCTTCCTCTTCTTTTGGAATTTCTTCGTCTAATAGATCTTCTAATTGAATTTTTGTTTGCTTTTTCAAATCACCAACTGTTCCAAACAAAGGTTTTGCCAACCAAAACTGAATCGTTCCTAAAAGCATAAAAATTCCAGCCAAACCAAAACCATAATGCCAACCAAAACGCTCAGCAAAATAACCGCATAGCATCATCCCGAAGAAAGCACCAGCATTTACCCCCATGTAAAAAATCGTGTAACCTCCGTCTTTCTTTTCTGGAAAATCTTTGTACATCTCACCAATTATAGAAGGCATATTGGGTTTGAAAAAACCAGTTCCCAATACCAAACACGCCAATCCAATGAAGAAAGTAACGTTGCTCTCAATAGCCATACTTGCGTGACCGAGTGTCATAATCACTGCACCCAAGATAACAGATTTCCATGAACCTAATAATTTATCGGCTATTATTCCACCAAATACAGGAGTGATGTAGAGCAACATAACATACGTACCGTAAAGTGCTGAAGCAGATTCAACCGTCCAGCCAAGTCCAGAACGTGTATCACCAAAAATAACAGCAGCTGTTAGGTACTGAATTAATAATACTCGCATTCCGTAAAAGGAAAAACGTTCCCACATTTCTGTAAAGAACAATACAAAAAGTCCACTTGGGTGACCTAAAACTTTTGATTGGAAAAATCCAGCATTGCTTGTTGCACTCATTTGTTGATGATTTTACTTTATAAAAGTTCCGAAAATAGGAATTATTTTCGAATAAAATACTTTTATCACATGACATGTTGGATTAAGTGAGTTTAAAGTCGATGATTGTAAATCAAAATTACTCTGGTAAGATTAATAAAAAAGTGAATGATAGCACCTAACAAAGCGGAGAATGTGCGAGATTCACTCACACATTCTCCGTTTTTTTTTGAAGCATAACCTACCGATTATTGGATTATGCTTTTCTAATTATACTTGATTTTAGTACAATTTCACCTTTGTGAATTATAAATTCTTCATTGCCTAATTTGAATACTTGACCTTCAGAAAGTTTTATTAAATTATCCAAATCTTTTTCTATCGTGTGAACAGACCCACCAGTCATTCGGGCAAGATTTAAATATTGGACGTTTAATCTAAATGAAGTGCCACATAAAACAACCCGTACAGGTATTTTTATTTTAGAGGCCAATTCAAAATCACGTAAATCAGCAAAGTTATCAGCAATCAAGATGAGTTCTTTGGAATTAGGAAACAACTCTTGTGCTTTTAAAAGTGCTTCTATACCATTTTCTTCAGCGTCACCACTACAACCTTTGGAAACAGCATCTAATAATAAGGCTCGGTATTCATCGTATAAATTGGTTGATTTGTTATAAATACCACCTGTTTTACCGATGACTTTAAATTCATTGGGTATCCCGTCGCCATCATTGAAAAATACAATATTGCAATTTTCTCTTCGATTCATTTTTAATAAAAACCAATAAGCTGTTTGAGCAATATATGGATACATGCTGCATGTGACATCGGCTATAATTGTAGGGTTTTTCCATTGTTTGTTTCTTCTAAAAGTGGCGATTACAGTTGAATCGGTAAAAATTTTTAAGTCTTTTTCTGTTATTTTAGCATTTTCGTCAGCTGGTAAATTTTGATATTCTGTTTGTTCTTTTTGACTCAACGCATTGTTTTGCGGTGCAACGTAGTAGATAACAACACCGTGAAATAGTAATTTTGCTTCGGCTTCGTTTTTGCACGACATTTGTCGAACTAATCGCCAATTGATGTCTTTGTTTTTTACTAAATCAGGTCTGATTTCCAATGATTTTTGAACACGTTTGCGATTCAATTCTACCATATCAATTTCCTTTGGAAAATTGGTAAATACCAAATCTACCTGAATAATTTTAGCATTTTTGATTTCACTTTTGTTCATGATCGATAAAACAGAAGATTCACCAAAAGCCATATTCACCACAGCAACTTCTAAATAGGAGTTCGGTATTCGATAAGTTGCGGTTTTCTTTTCTGGTAAATTTAGAATGTCGTTAATAGTGCGAACATTGTTTTGTGTAAACACACTCCCGTGCGCCAACAACAAGAAGGAGAGAAATAAGGGTTTCATGGTTCTGAGTTTATAGTAAATATACAATAAAATTTTTAAATTATTGTATATCAATATGTTAAAATTTAATTGTTAAATTTTTAAAACGTTGTTATGTATTTGTTATAAAGTAAGTTAACGATTCAAATTCAGCTGAAAAAAAAATTAATATAAAAAACTAACAAAATGGACCTATTTGTTAAATTTTTGGATTTAACTAGTATCTTTACCTTATGATTATTGATATTCATACTCACTGCAAACAAATTAAAGATTATTCTGTTTTCAATGCGTTCCTTGAAAAGACAGACGTTGTATGCTCGTATGGAATTCATCCTTGGTATGCAGAACAATTTACATGGGAAAATTTTTTGTTGTTAGAAAAATTGGTGCAGCAAGAAAATTGTGTTGCTATTGGCGAATGTGGTTTGGATAAAAACACTACAGTTGATTGGTCCATTCAAACTGCTTGTTTTGAAGCCCAGATTCAGTTGTCAGAAAAATTCCAAAAACCGCTTATTATTCATTGTGTGAAAGCAATCCAGGAATTAATTTTGTTAAAAAGACGCTTTCAACCAAAACAACCATGGATTTTTCATGGATTTCGTAAAACAGGTGTTTTACAACAATTATTGGATGAAGGGTTCTACATTAGTATTGGTCATGCTTTATTCATCGATAATCAGTTGCAAGAAGCGGTTAAGCATCTTTCTTTGCAGCAACTGTTTTTAGAAACAGATGACAAGGAATTTCCAATTTTTCAGTTGTATGAAAAAGTAGCTGAAATAAAAGATGTTGCTTTATCAGAAGTTGAAAAACAAATAGAAATGAACTTTCGAAAGATGATTCATCATAACTAAAAACTTATTACTTTTGGTCAAAATTTATCATAGTGGGAAACTGGTTAGAACGTTCTGAATTGTTAATGGGCAAAGAAGCCCTTGAAAAATTAAAACAATCACATGTGTTGGTTGTTGGATTGGGAGGTGTTGGTTCTTTTGCGGCTGAATTTATCGCACGTTCAGGCGTGGGAAAGATGACCATCATTGATGGTGACGTGTTTGATGAATCAAATAAAAACCGTCAATTGATGGCAATGGACTCTACGATTGGTAAAAATAAGGCTGCTGTTTTGGGCGAAAAATTGAAAGACATTAATGCAGAATTGGATTTAACCATTATTGATGAATTTGTTGTGCCTGATAGGGTTTGGGAAATTTTAGAAGAAACAAAACCCGATTTTGTGATGGATTGCATTGATTCTGTTAGCCCAAAAATTGAGTGGATTGCTGCTTGTTTGCGTTTGAAAATTAGAATTATCACCCATTTAGGAGCAGGTGGTAAAATGGATCCTTTTGCGGTTAAAATTGCTCGATTAACAGCTACTTATAATTGTAAATTGGCAGCGCATCTTAAAGATAGATTGCGTAGAAGGGGTATCGATACCAAGCGAGTAAGAGCAGTCTTTTCAAGTGAATTGCAGCGCAAAGACTCGTTGAAAATGACCGATGGAAGCAATTTTAAAAAGTCATTTTATGGTACTTCGCCCTATATTCCGGCATTGTTCGGATTAATGGGTGCTGCCGAAGTGATTAAATATTTGAGCGGGCAAGAAAAGTTTTAATCAATATCAAAACGTTTTAAATCAGATTGAAGTGCATCCAATACGGTTGTTCCTTCAATCACATGGAACCATTGATGAAATAATTCTTCAGAAATTTTAGGGTGGTCATCTACGTTCTCTGTTACCATGTTTAATTCATTAAGAAAAATCTTTTTGTAGTGACTTTTAATGACATGTTCTGTTTCAATAAAGTCTTCTTCGATTAAGTAGATGGTCGGTTCTACTTCATCATTTTCATCAAAATAGATGTCTTCTTCAAAATTATTTGCCCAATCAAAAAATGGTTGTTTGGGAGAGACAATTAAAAATCCGCGATTTACTATTTTCATATTCATTTAGTTTTGGAGATTTGTTGTAGTTATATCTAGTTCTTTTTTATTTTTATAAGAACTCCATACGGCTTTTCCTGCTTTATTTTGTGTAATGATAAAAAACCATTTACTTGTTTCGTCTTTAAAATAAAATTTCTTCCATTTTTTAAGTTCATTGATTCCAATTTCAGCCGATTGAAGTTGTACAATAGAAGTGTCGTTTTGTAGAATTAATAAAGCATTTCGTTGCATATTTGCCGATTTTTTTAATTCAATCATGTTGCAATCTTTTCCAAAACAGTTCATCCAATTTAAAAAGGCAGCCATTGTTTTTGTAGAGTCTTTAAATGTCCAACGGTTGTAATGAACAGCCTTTCCATCTAACCAATAATCAAATTTTTCTGTAGAAAGTGGAGAAAATCGTTCGGGTATTGTTAAATCTTCATTGATAGACACAGAATCCCAAGTAATATTCATTTCCTTTAATTCATTAATATTCAAAGATGTACGATAAATTTCTTTCTCTGTTTCTTGTTGTTGCTTAGGTTGTTGATCTACTTTTGCTTTTGGCATGATTTCATCCAAACTCACTGTTTCCTCGCTTTTTGGAGTACACGATGCAACAATAATTAATACACAATAGAAAAACACCAACCTCATTTCAATTATTTTTACAAAGTTGAGAAATAGATTTGAATTTTTATAATTTCAACGCTTTAATGTATTCATCATCTCGGTAATAAATATCCCGCATCAAAAAAACTTCACTTTTAGGCGTTAAAGAAACAGTTGCGTATTCAATAAAAACGGGTATTCTTTTTTTCAATTTGATAGGATGATGTTTTAATGGCAGAAGAAACAGTGAGTCGAGACTGTCAGGCGTTACACTATTTTCATCCAATTCCAATACCAATTTTGCTAACTCAACTGGGTTTTCTGTTCGCATGCAACCGTGTGAATAGGTTCTTGCAACGTGTTTAAAATAGCTTTTTGATGGTGTATCGTGGAAATAAACATCGTATTTGTTGTAAAATTCAAATTTAACTATACCTAACGAGTTTTTTGGACCAGGTTGTTGCACCACTTTATAAGGAAATGTGTTCTTTTTTATTTTACTCCAATTGACTTTATTGGGATTGATGGTGTCTTTATTTCGAAGCAGTACCATATTGTTTTTAGCCAAATAATTGACATTTGTTTTTAATGCAGGTAAAACTTCTTTGCTAGCAATGGAATAAGGAACATTCCAAAACGGATAAACAACAATTGTGTGGAGCGAAGAACTCAATTCAGGAGTTTGATTTTTAAAGGTGCCAACCACAATATTGTTTTCTGAGCAGAGTGTATCTTCGTTGTACAGCCTCAATTTATATTCTGGGATATTTATTTGAAAATACCGTTTTGGATAGTTTGGCTTTTTTCTGATTTTTTCTAATACCAAGGCAATTCGCTGTGCTTTGTGCAAATTAGTTTCGGTGAGCGCTTGAACTGTTTCTTCATCAATTTTACCAGTAGGATTGACCCAATTATGTTCTTGAAATTTTTTTAATGACTTGACAAAAGCCAATGAGTCATGGAGATTTGTACTGTCTAAATAGTTTTTCGTAAACAATAGTTGCGTGGCAGTTTTAATTGCATTAATCGAATCAGTTTTATAGGGTTTTAAATCAATTTTCTCTTCATTCAAATCATTGTTTTGGACAAAATCGAATAAGAAATTAGCTAGTGTTACATAAGAAGTATCATTGGGTCCCCAAGAAATGATTTTTTCTGCATATTTTTTTTCTGAGAAATCCAATAGCGTATCCAACGATTCAATGGCGACGTAGGTATAAGGTTTTAACACGGCTAATGTTGAATCGGACATACCATGTTTCAAATCGTGAAAACTCCGAGCTAGACCACAAACAATGACGAGTTCATTTTGTAATGCTAAACTATCACTCCAATTCAAATCAAAACGATTTTTTGACAATCCAAAATGTATCGGTTTTTGCAATAAATCTTTTAAGGTGCTTCCTACTTCATTTAAACTGTCTTTTGACGACCAAAGAGGCTTGAATTGTCTATTGTTATAAAAGTCATAAAGCAATTTTCTTCCTTGTTCATCGATGTTAAGTGTTTGCTGGTATTCTTCAGAAAGCATGAGTTGTAGTGTTTCCTCAATAGAAAGATTTTTCACAATTATTTCGTGTTCAGTTACTTGATGTTTGCAACTCAATAGAAGTAGTATTGTGGTGAATAAGAGTATGTGCTTCATAGTGTAAAAATAAAAAACTTTTTGATTTACTAAAACAAAGACATGTATAAATTTTGGCAATTCGCTTATGACTTGTTTGATTTCATTCTAGATGTTGCCCTGAAAGGATCCACTTTTAAAATCATTCACAAAAAAATAATGCAACCAACTAAATCTTTATTTTACATTTGTACAGTATGAAAATAGGAATAACAGGTGCTTCTGGACATATTGGAAGTGTTTTATGTAGAGAATTGATTAATGCCAATCATGATGTGGTGGCGCTAATTCGCAGTTCTTCAAAAGCTTTAAAAGGATTGTCCATAACAAAAGTTGATGGAGATGTTTTGGATGTTGATTCACTACGTCAATTTATGCAAGATTGTGATGTCGTCATTCATGCGGCTGGCGCGATAAAATTGGGTTATAAATTCAATAAAAAAATACACGATATTAATGTTATTGGCACAAAAAATGTATTGGAAATAGCAAAGGAAGTTGGTGTTAAGAAAGTGATTCATTTTAGTTCTATTCACGTTTTTAAACAAAGTCCGTATGATGTGGAATTGAATGAAACAAGGCAGTTTGTAGCTGAAAAATCTATTTTTTATGATCAAACAAAACGTGATGGACATCTTTTGGCATTGGAAGCTGCAAAAAATGGCCAAGATGTTGTTATTGTTTGCCCAACCGGAGTGGTAGGCCCTTTCGATTTCCAACCTTCAAAACTTGGGAAGGCAGTTATTGATATTTATAAGGGAAAGATACCTGCTGTTGTGAAAGGTGGTTTTGATTTTGTTGATGTGCGAGATGTGGTTCAAGGTACGATGTTGGCATTGGAAAAAGGAAAAAGTGGTGAGGCTTATATACTTGGAGGTAGTTATTATACTATTAAGGAATTTGCTGATTGTGTGTTAGATATAAAAAATAAAAAAAGGAAAATGGTTGTACTTCCGTTTTTTATGGCTATCATTGGTGTGCCTTTTGTAAAACTTTGGTCTTTACTAACGAAGCAACCTCCTTTGTACGACATGGTTTACATGGATATACTTCAGGATGGAAATAGAAAGATTAGTTCTTCTAAGGCAAAAAATGAATTGGGATATACACCTAGATTATTGAAAGAAACCATCATAGACACAATTGATTGGTTTGTTCAGACTGGTAAAATAAAAGAAAAAAAATAAAATGAACTACGAAAATTACTATTATTTGACATTGGCATGGATTGCAGTAGCCATAGCTGTTTTTCTCTTATTATTGTTTGTTACTGCTCCTTATGGTCGCCATACATCCAAAAATTGGGGCCCAATGATTGACAATAGAGTGGGGTGGGTCATTATGGAAGTATTTGTGTTGGTTGTCCTTTATTTCTTCGTGTTTACAGGTAGATATGGCTCCATTCAATCAAAAACCAATTTAATTATTTTGGCATTTTTCACGTTGCATTACCTCAATAGAAGTTTAATTTTTCCATTTCGATTAAGAACAAATGGGAAAAAAATGCCCGTTGTTATCATGCTAATGGGGATGTCCTTTAATTTGGCTAATGGATTTTTAATTGGCTATTTTTTAGGAAATCTACGAATTTATGGAGATTATTGGTTGACTACTCCAGCATTTATCATTGGAGCAATTGTCTTTTTTATAGGAATGACAATTAATTGGCAGTCAGATACTATCTTGATAAATTTAAGAAAACCAGGAGAAACCGGTTATAAAATCCCTACAGGTGGTTTGTTTAAATGGGTGAGTTGCCCAAATCTATTGGGTGAAATTATCGAATGGACAGGTTTTGCTATTTTATCATGGAGTTTGCCTGGAGTTACCTTTTTGATTTGGACGTTTGCGAATTTAGTACCTCGTGGATTGGCACATCATCATTGGTACAAAGAAAAATTTGAAGATTATCCAAAAGAACGAAAAGCTGTTTTTCCAAAGGTTTGGTAATAGTTTCAATTTCCAGTCAACGCTAAAATGTATTTATCCAAATACAATTGCATTTCTTTTGATTTGTATTGTTGAATAAATCGAGGGTGTTCTAAAATGGTCATTTTATCAAATAGTTTGGCTTCTTTGTTTAATTGCTGAATAAATTCTGCATTTTTCTTTCCTAAAATAAAAACTTCATTGGTTGCTAAACCCATTGAAATATGTTTTTTTAAAGAAGTAATCATGTAATCTTTCACAGATGCAAACAAAGTTTTGTCATCGTAATAATTGGCGTTTACCCAATCGCCTTTTTTTGTAGCGCGAACAATGGCTAATGGAAAAGGTGAATTGATGTAAAACTGGTTGTAAAAAGTAGCAGCACCTCCATATTCTTCAATCATTCGGTAGAGAAATACTGATGACACCTCGTGTGTACGAGCCGATTGCATTTTTATTCCACATACGCTTTCCAATCGTTTGGTATCAGTAAAAGGTACGCCAGTTACACCTGCACCATGACGACTAGGGTTAATACCTATGATAAATTTTCGCTGCTTATTGTCGTTGTAGAACTTGTGATAAAACTGTTTCATAACAACAAGTGTTTCAGGGTTGTTCAAATAGGGATTTAACACCCTGAAATTCGTTGGCAATTCGTTGGCAAAATTCAACGATTCATTAAAAGAAATGATGCGTTCAGCTATTGTGTGCATATGTATAGGTGTTGAACAATTTGTTGGTTTAAAATTAAGAAAAGAAGATGTAAACCACCTTCCTATAAATGTTAATTTTTCTGATTGATAACAATTATTATTTTAGTTACCATAAATTTGTATTAGGAATTACTAAATACATTTAGTAAATTCATAATTAAAAACTAATTAATTAAGTATTATGAAACAATTTTATAAATTACTAAGTAACTATTTAGGAGTTGTATCTGCTTCTATAGTAGCGTCAACAATGTTTGCACAGACGGTGGATGTGCAAATAGGTAGTGGCCAAAGTACCTCTTCAAATTTACCTATAACATCGTATTATGAGTATTCTTATTCTCAACAAATTTATACAGCATCAGAATTAAACACAGCGGGAATTACAGGTCAAGCTCAAATTTCAAAAATCCGTTTTTATAAAACAACGGGTGATTTGGGGAATAGTCTTACGCAATGGGATGTTTATTTAGGCAACACGACTAAAACGTCATTTTCATCTACATCCAATTGGGTAGAATCTTCAGATTTACAACAAGTCTATTCTGGTGTAGTTACAAATTCTGGAGATAATGCATGGTACGAAATTACATTTACAACTCCATTCATTTGGGACGGAATAAGTAATCTAGTTGTTGCTACTGATGAAAATCAACCCAGCTATGCAAGTGGTAATGCTAATTGGCAAATTTCTAATTTAGGAACAAGTAGAAGCCTAAATTATCGAAGCGACAGCAATAATCCTAATCCAGCGTCTCCACCAATTGCAACAGGAAGTTATAATTATGTAAATAACATGCAAGTTGTAGCTACATATCCAAGTGCTTGTTCAGGAGCACCTGTTATATCAACGATAACTCCAAATACAAACGTATTATGTGAGGGTGAAGCATTAGAATTATCAATTGACAATGTTACAACCAACTATTTTTATAGTGGAATAACCTATCAATGGCAACAATTCGATGGAACAAACTGGAATAATATCAATGGAGCCACAGCAAGCAACTATTCAAATACTAACATTTCAACAACAGCAGATTATAGAGTCGTAGTTGGTTGTTCTTTTACAGGGGATAATACAACATTAGCGCCGGTTTCAATTACTGTAAATGCATTGCCATCAGTTGTTGTTGATAAAAGTTCAAGTGTTATTTGTTCCTCTTCTTCCGTTTCAATAACAGCTAGTGGTGCAGATTCGTATGTTTGGACACCTACAACTGGTTTGAGTTCTTCAAATACAGCAATTGTAGATGCAAGCCCAACATCATTAACAGTTTATACAGTAACAGGCACTAACGCAAATGGATGTACAAATACCGCTCAAACAACAGTAGAAATCTATGACAACGTTGTTGCACAACACAGTGTAACTCCAACAGAATTATGTGAGGCAAACGTTCCAACATCAATTACTGTTAGTACTCCCTCCGCTGTTGAAGGTGGTAGCTGGGAATATCGTTTTTTAAACGAAGATGGAACAACAGAAGCACAAACTTGGAATGCAACAAATACTTATAATTTTATCCCAACCGAAGATTCTGTTTACGTTTATTATTATCAATTAAGAAATTCAGCTTGTACAAACCCTCTTGGTTTAGTTAAGGTTTCAATTGTTGTTGGTTTTGGCGCAGAAGGAGTTGCTATTACTGATTATGACTGTAATAATCTTGCAGGTTCTGTATCTTTAATTAATCCTTTTGGTCAAACAAATAATTCTGTTTTGTATTCAAATGATTTTAATACACCAGCTGATTTATCTGCATTTGAATTATTTGGAAGTGCTGCAAACATTGATGGTAGATTGTTGTTAACACCATCTGCAACTAGTGCCAATGGTAATGCAATGTTGACAATACCAGATTTTACAACTGGTGTAAATAATTCGTTTACTATTTCATTCAATCTAACAGCAGATCAACCGATAAATAACTATGGTACTGGGGGTGCAGATGGTATTACTTATTCTTTTGGAAATGATGCAACACCAACTTCTAATGGTAGTAATCATAATGGGCGAGGAACGAAGCTGCGTTTATCTTTTGATTCGGCTCATAATAGTGGTGAAAACAATAACCAATCTGGTATATATCTAGTTTATGGTTGGACAGGAAGTACTGCATTTGGACCTTCTAGCACACAAACTTTGGCGTATTCTAGTAATACAACATCTTGGAAAATTAAAACAGATATTCCCGTTGTTTTAAATCTAAAATCAAACGGAACAGCAGATTTAACTGTAGATGGAGATACTATTTTTAGTAATGTTCAATTGCCACAGGAATATCTTGATGCAGATGTTTCTAATTGGAAACACCTATTCTCAGCAGGAACTGGAGGAGATGCATTGCGTCATGCAATTGACAACATAAATTTTGGTACAAGTGTAACAAGTTTTGGTATTACTCAAAATGCGGGTGCTGCACCTCAAGATTGGCAGTTATCGCCAACTTTTACTAATTTATCTCCTGGAACATATTATATATGGGGGGCAAAAGATGAAACAGCTGCTTGCAGTAAACAAATTCAAACGGTGGAAATTGTAAATTTAAATCCTGTTGTAAATTTAGGTGCCGATACAACTATTTGCCAAGGAGAAACATTGGTGCTTGATGCAGGAAACCCTGGTTCAACTTATATATGGAGTGGAACAAATCAAGTTGACCAAATGTTGAATGTAACGACAGCCGGAACATACACTGTGTATGCTACTGCTTCCAATGGATGTTGGGGTATTGGAAACATCAATGTTTCCGTAAATGATGCGCCAACAGCAACAGGTATTTACAGACAAGGTTCTTACCCAACTTTTACTTTTACAGTATTGAATGCAAATAATGCAGATACGTATGATTGGAATTTTGGTGACGGAAATACTTTAACCAATGCACCATCTACCATAACACACTATTATGCAAGTGCAGCAACTGTAACAGTAACAGCTACGTTAACAAATACTTGTGGATCAACACAAGTTTCTCAAACGTATGCCGACCTCTCTGTAGAAGACAATCAATTGACAGGATTAGCGATCTCCCCTAATCCAACTACAGATCAGTTCATTGTTTCGTTGGATAACTCTGACAACGCTTTTGTTTCGGTTGTATCAACAACAGGAGCTAAAATCATGGATGCTACTTCGTTCTCCAATAAACTTGTTGTTAATACAAATACTTGGGAGAGTGGAATTTATTTCGTAGTAGTAACGAATAACGGACAAACGGCTACAAATAAAATTGTTGTTCGTTAATTTATTAACTGCATGTATTGAAGGGAGAGGCAGTCTCTCCCTTTTTTATTCATAAAACTTATTGCAATCAATATTCGTCTGTATATAAACTGTAAATCATAAAGTCATGAAATTTGTTATTTCTTTAAGTTTAATCCCAACATTATCAATAAATTTAGTGTTTTCACAGTGTGGCTCTGTGTTGCCTAATTTAGGGAATGATACTTTGATTTGTCAAGGGCAATCCATCACATTGAACCCAGGTACTTTTAATTCTTATTTGTGGGATAATAATACAACTAGTGCTACTCGAAATGTTACTCAAACAGGTGAGTATTGGGTGAGAGTTGGAACGCTCGATTTAACAGATAATCTTATTGTTAATGGTGATTTTGAGCTTGGAAACACGGGCTTTTCTACGGGCTATACCTATTCAAATACATCAACAGGTTCGTATGGTGTATTGTCTCAAGAGGGCTATTATACCATCACAAGTTCTCCAAGTTTAGCTCATACCAATTTTATTTCATGTACAGATCATACTCCTCCATCAGGAACTCAAATGATGGTAGTCAATGGTGCTAACAATCCAACTAATTTATGGTGTCAAACAGTTAATGTAACCCCAAATACTGATTATTATTTCGGGACATGGGTGTCTAATGCTTTAAATGATGCTAACGTAGCTCAATTGCAATTTTCTATTAATAATTCTACAATCTGATCTTTCTTTTCACCTCTTAGTACAGGTTGTTCTTGGGTGCAATTTTACCAAATTTGGAATTCAGGAATCTCAACAACTGCTAATATTTGTATTGTGAATCAAAATACGAATATATCGGGTAATGACTTTATGATTGATGATGTCACGTTTACAACCATTTGTTATGATTACGATACAATAAAAGTAACTTCTGTTCCTAAACCCGTGTTTACAGTTACTCCAAATGATACGATTTGTGCAGGAGAAATGTCCTCAATAATAGCTTCTTCTACCTCTTCAAACCTAACTTATACATGGAATCCAGGAAATATACATTCAAATGAATTAAATATATCACCTAGTTCGTCAACTTTTTATTCTGTTACAGCTGTAGATACCAATGGCTGTATTTCTGATTTGGTGAGTAGATTAGTTTATGTTTTACCATTACCAACAGTTTCAATAATAGAATTAGCGGATACTGTGTGTTTTGGTGATACTGTATATTTGACCGCTTCATCGCCTACGCAAAACCTTACTTTTATTTGGGCGCCAACAGCATCCACTTTACAACAAATTAAAGATATACCATTAATTTCTTCTCAGTATATTGTTCAAGCAACTAATCTTGCTGGTTGTTCGGGATATGACACAGTAAATATTGAAGTTATTCCACCATTAGAGTTGACTTTTACTGGAAACACTACCATTTGTGAAGGTGATAGCACGATTCTTTATGTAGCAGGAAATATTCCTTCAACGCAATTTGTTTGGGAAAACACAACAGCTGGAAGTCAAACTATTGTGGCTCCAACCAATAGCACATATATTCATGTAACAGGCACTTATCTAAATTGTCCTCAAACGATTGATTCAATTTTGATTGTTGTCATTACTATACCGTCAATTCAACTGCCGTTAGATGTACAAATATGCAAAGGAGAAACTATACAAACAACTGTTGGTGCAACCCCTTCATCAAGTACAATTCATTGGATCTCATTGGGAGAAACAACAGGAACAACTCAGACATTTACTTCAGTTGATGATCAATACATACTTGTATATGCAGATAATGGAGGGTGTGTATCTGCAATAGATTCTTTTTTTATAGATGTGCTTTTATCGTGTAATATTACTGTTCCAAATGTGTTTACGCCTAATAATGATGGTGTTAATGATGGGTTTTCATTACTTACGATTGATGGAATAGAAAGTTTGAATTGTGTGATAGTTAACCGTTGGGGAAATGTTATTAAACGTTTTGACCAACCAAATTTTGTTTGGGATGGGAAAGATGCTAACGGACATGCACAAGCAGAAGGAGTGTATTTTTATCGAATTAATGGATTTACATCAGGGGGAGAAGAAATTCAACAACAAGGTTTTGTATCGCTAGAGCGATAATATAAAAAGGAAATTAAGCAGACGTTAAGTCGTTTTCCAAATAAAGAAAAAGTCTTCTTTACCATTTTTAGGTGAAGAAGACTTTTTTCTGTTAAAACTTACTTTGATACCTGTGAAACTAATTAGTCGCTACAGCATGGAACTTAAAGAAAATGATGGAAATACTAAAAGACAAAGCAAAAAATTGTCTTTTGCGTTTTCTTCAACTAATTACTTAAGGCTAATTTTTTTTAATAATAGTTCTTTGAAGGTTTGTTAAGAAGCGACTAATTATTCATTTGCTTCTACAATTTCTTCAGCAGCTTCTGGAATTGCAGCATTTGCTTTTTCAGCGCGAGACTTGCAAAGATTGCATAATTCAGTAATTTTCTTTGATTCTCTAGCTTGAGCTAATGTTCCTGAAAAAATTTCATCTGTGCGATCTGTATTGATATATGAACAGGAATCTGAAAGATGATATTTTGTACCTGATTTTGTCCAATAAACCAAATTCTGACCTTGATTCAAATCTTCTACTTCCTGTGTTTGCTGTGTGTATTCTTCAACAGATGGTGGGTTAAAATCATAGCCTGTAATTCCAGCAATCACTAATGCAGCACCAGCAATACTACCTAAAATTGCTTTTTGTTTTTTATCGATGTTTTTATTTGTAAGGATAAAAATAACCAAGGGTAAAAAAGCTACAATAGCAGCAAATAAACCCAATTGACTCTGCATAAAAAATAAGAATTTATCTTTTTCTGAGGCAGGATCCAAACGATTGGATTTTTTCCAGAGCATAGAGCCAACAATAACCAATGCTAAATCAACTACAATTAATGTAATGATTAACCACATTACAACGGGTTGTTTAAATAATTGAGTAATAGCAAATACTTGAGCGCCAATTGCTAATGCCCATAAAACACCTGCAATTAAGCGTAGTTGAGTTGCTCTACCTTTTGCTTCTTTGGTAGGTACAAAATCAGGTCTATTACTAGTTGATTGAGAAGTAGACTCATCCCCGCCTACACGGGTTACTTTTTTGTTAGTTGCCATGGTATTTTAGTTTTAATATAGGTTCAAAATTATAAAATTAATTACATTTACTGTTTAGATGTTGTGAATTTAATAAATCCAATATTGTTTTAACTGGGCTAAAAGTCTCTGATGAAATTTCAACAAATAGAGTGTTCCAATACGCCATACCTCCATTCCACAAGCCTGGTAATTCCATGAATTTAATATCTTGACCTTTTTGGTTTTTTTCAACGACAAAATATTTAGAATCATCTACAAATTTGGTCAAATCAAACTTGTTTCCATCCAAATCCTTAGTTGTTAAAGCAATCATTACTGGATTAAAATGTGTACTTTTTACCATTAATCGAAATTGTTCTCCTTGAATATTAATTTGTGCCTTTTCAACAATTTGTTTAGATATTTTTCCATTGTCGTCAATCCAAAAAGGACCACCTCCGGGTTGTCCTTCATTTTTCACCATTCCACAAACACGAATAGGTCGATTGACACAATTTTTTATATCTTCTTCGTGTTGAATGTTTGCAAGTTCTGAAGGAGAAAGAAATTGGTAATTAGCATTTAATTCGATTAGTTTTTCTTTTGAAGGTTGGTTGTAGATGGTTTTTAATTCATTCTTAAATGATTGTAACATTCCTCCCAATATGGACCATGTTTCCATGGAGAAATTGGAATGACTAAAATGTTGAACGTTGTCGATGTTTTTTATGAAAATCAATTCTTCGTCCAATTGATTTAAGTTTTCTATCAAAGCACCATGACCAGCGGGTCTTCTAAGTGGAATGCCATTCTCAAATATTGTGTTCCCATCTATATCAAAAGCGTAGGAATCTGAATCTCTTGATTGAATAGAATAGGAAACGTTGTATTTTTTACCAGTTAAACCCTCAAGATTTGAAATACTCTCTTTGATTTTTTCTTCGTATTCTGGCTGTACCGTAAAATGAAATTTTGCCCTACCATTGGATAAACGTGTTCCTTGCAATACATGCTCTTGAAATGGATTCAAAACAAAAGGTTCATTAAAATGGAAAGGAACCAATCCTTTTGGGAAATTACCGTAATTAAAAGCTTTTTCATCCAAAAGTAGTCGTGCTATTTCTTCTGCATCTGCTGTGTTTTCAATGATTCGTTCCTTTAATTCATTTGGAAAGATCTGAAAAAACGCAAATTCTTGAATGTGGTTTAAAAAACGTTCAACAGCACTTAAATCGGCTTTATCTGGTTGGTTTAAAAAATCATATAAAAATGCAAACATACGTGACCCTGAACCCGATGCAGGTATGAAATAGAGCGGAGAAAGCACTGATTTTTTAAATTTCTGAACAATTTCTTTTTTGGCTGTATCATTCAAAAGAATTATTCCTTCGTCTATTCTACACGGAGCAAAAAGCACTACTTTAGAAT
Source organism: Crocinitomicaceae bacterium (assembly GCA_023957475.1). GTDB lineage: Bacteria > Bacteroidota > Bacteroidia > Flavobacteriales_D > Crocinitomicaceae > Taishania. The sequence continues at coordinate 39,866 of JAMLHA010000011.1, forward strand.
GCTCTCCAAAGACCTTTTCTCGTTGTTCTTTTATTTTTTCTTCACTATTCATGCCAGTTATTGAAGTCTATTGTTTTAATTTGTAATGTGAATCTAGTCTTCGAATATATAAAATATCATTGGAATGCCAAAAAAAGACATGGTACTCATTCGCCATTTATTTATAAATTAGTTGATGAATGTTTGCAATTACCTGTAAATGAGAGAGATAAAAAACAAATAAAAAAAATAATTTCTCAATTAAAAAAGAACCACCAAAAAATTCAAATTGCTGATTTTGGTGCAGGTTCAAAATCATTGAATAAGGAAAGAAAAATTAGTGCAATTCTTAAAATTAGTTCAAGCAAGGGAAAATATGCTCGTTTTTTCTACCAATTGGCTGCCTATTACCAACCAGAGCAAATTTTGGAATTTGGAACATCTTTGGGTGTTGGCACGATTCATTTTGCAAAAGGAAACCCAAAAGCAAGTATCACAACGGTAGAAGCCTGCCCCGAAACAGCAAAAATTGCTCAACAAAATTTTAAACAACTTCAATTGTCAACTGTTACATTGGTAAACAAAACATTTGCTCAATTTTTAACGGAAAATAAACAACCAAAATACGATATTTTGTTTATTGATGGTCACCATGATGGGGAAGCTACATTGCGTTACGTAGAACAGTTGCTACCTACAATGAAAGAAAATAGTTTTGTTATTTTAGATGATATTCGCTGGAGTGATTCCATGTTTGAAGCGTGGAACACGCTGGTAAAAGATAAGCGTTTCAATGTGTCAATTGATCTATTTAGAATGGGAGTTTTATTGAGACGCCCCGAACAACGCAAAGAACATTTTATTATTCGTTTATAATCGAAGTATCAGTGTTCTATTATTGATTGCCTTTGGCAAATAGATAGAACACTGATGCTTCGATTTGCTCAACACGAGTGTGCAGATTGGACTGATTTGCACAGATAAATAAGTTTATAAGTATTCACAAAATCAGGGACAATCTTTTTTTTTAGAAAAATCCACTTCAAAAAAATCAGCGTCACCAGCGTTCCATTACATAGAGAAATTAACTATCTTTGCAACTCATTATGAGCAAAAAAATCAATATTCGAGATTTGGCATTTGAGGAGTTGAAAACTCAATTGATAAACCTTGGTCAACAAGCATTTAGAGCGAAACAAGTGTATGAATGGTTGTGGAATAAAAATGCGCATACATTTGAAGAAATGTCTTCATTGAGTAAAGATTTACGTATAAAATTAGAGGAACACTTTTTTATTGATGGCATCAAAGTGGTTGATCAGCAGGCGTCTTCTGATAAAACGATTAAATGTGCTTTTGAAATTGAAAAAGGAAAAGTAGTTGAAGGTGTTTTGATTCCTACAACTTCGAGAATGACCGCATGTATTTCGTGTCAAGTGGGATGCAGCTTGTCATGTGATTTTTGTGCAACAGGTAAATTGAAATTACTACGCAATCTTTCTGCAGGAGAGATATACGATCAAGTGGCTTATTTAAAACGCTTGGCAGAAGAGAAATACAATACTCCATTGACCAATATTGTGTATATGGGAATGGGAGAACCGATGCTTAATTATAAAAATGTGTTACGTTCAATAGATGTGATAACATCAAAAGAAGGAATGGGGATGTCGCCTCGCCGAATCACTGTTTCTACGGCAGGTGTTTCTAAAATGATTAAGAAATTAGGCGATGATGAGGTGAAGTTTAATTTCGCGTTATCGTTGCACGCTGCAAATGATGAAAAGCGTAATAAGATAATGGAAATCAACGAGAAAAATGATTTGGAATCGTTGAAAGAGGCATTGGTCTATTTTTATGAAAAAACAGGAACACGTGTAACTTTTGAGTACATTATTTTCAAAGATTTTAATGATTCAATAGAGGATGCACGTGAATTGGTAACATTTTCAAGAAATGTACCATGCAAAATCAATATCATTGAATACAACCCAATAGATGATGTTGGGTATCAGCGTGCAGATCCTAAAAAAGTAGATGAATTTGCTGCTTATTTGGAAAGCAAAGGATTGGTTGTCAATATTCGAAGAAGTAGAGGTAAGGACATTGATGCTGCCTGTGGCCAGTTGGCAAATAAGAACAAAGCAGTTGTTGAACGCACATTTAAAACCTCTATTTGATAAAGAAATCAATATCGAATTCTGGTTAAATACTCTTTTTTGTAACTCATTTCCCTCTTTTTCGTAAAAGACCGTTAGACAATACAACTTTTATGAATTTGATTTTAAATAACTACAAACGAGCAGAAGAAGCATTGAATCAACACCGAGTTTTGGGTTCAAAAAGTAAATTATCTATTGTAGAGGTTGCTCGATTAATGGATATTGTAAAAAAACAAAAGCAAACTGATAAATTTCAAAATGAATCATTGTTTTATCAATTTGGCTTGAATTAAAGGGGGGGATTAGATTCAATTTTAACTAGCTATAAATAGAAAATTCTTGAGTTAATCATAAAGTTTTCAAGTCAAAAAGAGCTGTCTCAAAAAACAACTCTTTTTGGTTGTTAATTCCCCTATTGTTTCACCATTCTTTTAGTAGCCACAACTTGTCCATCGGCAATGAGTGAGTAAGTGTAAGCACCACTACTCAAATCACTACCATACACATTGAGTTGTCCATTTCCTCTTTCAAGAATAGCCACATTTTTTATCCTATTGCCAGCAGCATCATAAAAGACTATTTGAGCATCTTTAACCGTATTTGGCACAGTGTATGTGATTACTGTAGTTTCTGCAAATGGGTTGGGAACATTTTGATTTAAAACAATTGTTGTTCCATTGTTTAGTTTCACATCAATAAAATGACGTAATTCTTCTTGTGTTTTTGTTTCATTTTGTTGAATTGCTTGTTGACTTAATTGACACAAGAAAGGTAAAATACCACTTAAACAATTTTCTAATTGAGTTAAACGATCATTTAAATCAGTAATTTGTGTTTGTAATGAATCATTAACTGTAAATAGAGAATCAATTGTTGATTTTTGCTCTTTGTGAGAAGCAATTAATAACGGAATGATTCCTTCATAATTTACTGTTTTATAGTTAAATGAAGCATTAACGACATTACCAATACTATCATAATCAGAAGGGTGTGTGACTTCTCTCACTAATTCTGGCACAACTTGCTCAACTTCTTGTGCTATTAGTCCAATTTGAGTACCGCTTGGAAAGCTTAACCTTGTTGCATTTCCAGTAGTTTTATAGGTATAATTTACAGGATTTAAAAGTGATAGCAAACTATCAGCACTAGTAATTGAAGAAATATTTTCTTTAAATTGAATATCAGAAGGAATGATAGGTTGATTTGAAACCAAATCACCTGCAAAATAACCAGCATAATTATAAGTGCCTTGATCTGCATATCCATACACACCAATTGCATAATCACCTCCTAATCCTACACCTTTTACGCCAATATTGAGACCAGAAGGTGCCATTGCTCTAAAATTTCCACCAATATCTTCTATTGATGAAGCTGTTCCAGAGGCAAATCAATCAACACCATAATTTCTAATATCGGAATTTGAACCTGTAGAGCGAATACCAATAGACTGACCTTTGCCATTAGTTCCTGTAAAAACACCACCAATATTTATGTGACCAATATGATTTGGAGAGGAAACGTCTCTAGTAGCAAATGAAGAAACACCATAATTAATAGAAGCATTGTTTGCAAAAAACATTCCACCATTATTTATAGCCTTAATACCATCAGGCTGCATACCAATAGCCTCTCCATAAACTCCTGTGAAATCATACCCAATACCAGAAGTACCTGCTGCTATATCAATATTTGAAAAATGACCACCAAAGGTGTTTTCTGCTACACTCTGATAATGTCTTTGTAATACTGATAGTTTTCCTAATAAATTATCAGAACAGTCATATCCAATTCCAACGCGGTTTTTATCTAATAGGGGAGTTTGCTCTTTTGTTAAGAAATAAAGATTGTAGTCATTTAAATTTACTTTTGAATCAGCAAGTAAATTTGCCGCTCCATTAGTATCTGCACATTCTGTAAAACCATTGCTAACAGGTAAATCAATATCTGCATAATGCACCCTATTGTGGTCGTTTTCATCTATTACCAAAACACGAGTTAATGAATTGTTTTGCGTAACTGTTCTGATTCTTAAATCACCATCAATGTCTAATTTTGCGTCTATTGCATCAGCAGGTGCGGTATTTTGCCCATTAGAAGAGAAGTTTCCAATACCTACCATACCATAATTGTTTGTTAGTGTAGATGCTTGTCCTGGTTGCATTCTAGTTACTTCCAATCCATTAGCCGATGAAGAAACTGGGTCACCTGGGTTTATAATTGATGATGTTGTAGAAGTAAAGATAAAACGTAAATTATCAGGACCTTCTTATGATATTGGGCCTGCTGATTGATTGTCACCCCAGCTTACTACGGCATCAAAGCGGTCTGTACCTTCATTTTTTAATCCTACATACATGTTATCTGTTCCATTGGAAGTAAAAGTTCCAATATCCATCCAAGGCCTCCATCCATCAGTTGAACCTAATGGATTGGAATTTAATCCTGTATTATAGCCTAAATGAAGTAAACTTAATGGACGAGTGATAGGTTGTGCACCATTGTGACTGATTGCTACTCTTGTAATATTTGTAGGTGAAGTTAATCCTCCATAATTTGATCCTTGTGTGCTAACAAGGGAACCGACAGAAGTAAAACGCAAGCGCTCTCCATTATTGGTTGCACCAGGCGTATTATCCCAATCTGTTTGGATTATTAGAGGGGTGTTTTCTTGCCAACGGATGTAGGCATTAAGATGTTCTACACCCCCTTGATTGAAAAGAGTATTATCAATTCCCCAACGCAAACCATCATTTGCTGTTTCCCCTGTTCCAGGTGTATTTGTACCATCTCTGCGATAAGTAATTTGACCAAAACCATAAGGTTGATTTGTTGCACCAGACCGCCAATCATAACTCAAGTGTATCAAACTTTGAGGATTAATATAGTTGGCTACAGACATGCCAGTTGCATTTGTGCCAAATGTATTACCCAATCCCATTAATCCTAAACCTGAGAACTGTGCTACATGAAGCCCATCTAAATCTGTTGTTGACAAGCGGTTGGCACTTACTGAATTTCCATCGCTACCGCCATAGCCTGAAAAACGAAACACTAACTTATCAGGGCCTTCAGAGGAACCTGGGTTATCCGACCATAAAATAACAGTTTCTGTAATATCGTCTTCTGCAGGGTTCGTAGAAAGCTTGCGCAACCCCATATAGGATAAATCTTCATTTTCTGTAAAAGTAACTCCGGTTTTCATCCAAGGGCGATAACCGTATTCTTGTACAGAATTACCTATCCCATTAAGATGAAGTAAAGAAAATGCGCCTTTGGTATTGTAAATACTCTGACCATTTGCCATGGAAATGTTGTTTACACCTAATAGCATATAACCAGTAGTATTTACGCCTTGCCCTGCCCCATAACCATTTATAGTATATTGTATTATAGGATTAGTAAAGTCACCATTTATCTTCATTCGTAGGTGATTTTGAGAGATACCTCCTGTCACTGTATAAATGGGAGAGTTCCACTTTGTTCCAAATATATTGTTATTAGACCCATTTTGGTTATTCCCACTACGTGACCAATATTCAATACTGTTTGTACCTTGACCACCACCAGTTGGTATAATTTGTGCTATGCTAGTACCATAAAACAATAAAGTACTTGCAATGATTAATTTTTTTTTCATTTTGTTAAGATTTTTATCTTACCAAATGAATAAAACCTGTTTGTTGTTTTTTGTAATCTTTTAATCGTATTATATAATAATATATTCCTTCAGGACAGTTTTCACCATTCCAAAGAGGTTCGTCTTTATTGAGTGTGGTTACTATATTCCCCCAACGATTTAAAATAATAATATCTTCTATCAAAAATTCATATTGTTCCATACTGATTACATCATTTATTCCATCTCCATTTGGAGTAAATACATTCGGGATATTATTTAATTTAACAATTGACACATCATCTATATAATAATAAATTTCAAATTGCCAATCAGAGTTAGTGCTTCCATCAACATTAATCCAATTAGTATTAATATTATCTGAAAATATACCAAGAGTTATGAATTTTTCTCCACCTATTGCTTTAATTATCTTGCTTATCTGTATCCAAGATGTATCATTGGTAATGGGGTAATTGACTTCACTTACAACTTGTGGATTATAAGAAAGATTTAAATTATTCCAACCACTAATAGCATTTTCAGATAAATAGAGACCAATATTATCACATGCTCTTCTTGAACTATCTGCCCTTGAGACATAAAAACTAATTTCATATAACTCATCTTTCTCTAATGGAGAAATTAATTGTGCTTGGATATATTCTCTTGCATTAGTTGAAGTTGGTTCCAAATCACTAATAGTAATTCCAACATAAGCATTTCCTGTTCGTGCATACTGATATCCCCACGAGTTTTGTGGAACACTTACATCAGTATTATTGCACGAATTTAGGTAATTAGGGGAACCTGTTGAAGGGCTAATCCAATTAGAGACACTAAAATCATCCATCATTAGAGGGCATGTATCATACTCTTCAAAGCTTCCATTAGGCACAAGATTTTGTTGAGCTCTTGTAGAGAAAACAAAAACAATATAAAAAATGATATAAAAAACAGGTTTTATCCCCAGTAAAAAACCGGGACTGAACAGTTTTATGTATTTTAAGTTGTTCAGCACTTGATAAGAATTGTTTAATTGGCTTTATGCCATAAAATAATAATCTCTGCTTTCTATACATCAAAGCCAAAAACAGGAAAGGGCTTGCCTCCGAGGAGGTCTTTTAAACTTTAACACTTTTTTAGTAAATACGTTACTTCTAATGTATTACCTTTGCCGCGATATAGGATTCAGAATTTATATCACGGGAGGTGGAAGGGCAGTATTTGTTTTTTCATCTCCTTTTTTTAAAACCAATATACCAAATTTAAACTATTATTTCGAAAAAAAATCAATAAATGAATATTTTGTGCTTCTAGATGAATATTTCAAATTGTTGCATGAATATTCATGCTTAAACCTTTTTCAAAATAGAATTTGGCGTAGCTGCTTGTACGTTTCGGATGCGTGCATTTCCGTTTACATCTAGGCTTGCAGTAGGGTTTGCATTGAGGTTAACACCAACACTTCCACCTTGTGGTAGAATTTGAAGATTTCCGTTTGCGTTTGTTTGGAAATCGGTATAGCTTCCGTTTGTTCTAGATAAACGAAACTGCCAATCATTTTGTACAACTTCCAACCTTCGGCTAGCATTTATATTCGATGTTTCGCCTTGATCACCGATTCTCCAAAAGCGATTGTTACCTACAAAAGCATGCACAGTTGCATTGGTTGCGAATTTGTAATATTGGTTGGAATTAATTGTCAAACCTAAAATCCTTGATTAGCTTTTGATAAAAACTCAAAGCGGTTTCGCTGTCCTGATATTTGCCCACTAGCACCAAAAACAATATAGGTCGTTTTGACCGTTGTTTCAGAAGTAAATAAATCTAAACTACCAGATTGATTAGGGATTGGAAATATACGTAACCCATCACCAGAGTTATCAACCAACGAGGTTAAGGCATTGCCTGTGGTGAATTGAGCACGGGGAGTGGTGTTTGTAAATGTTAATTGGGTAGTTGTTGATAGTACCTAGGTTATTACCATTATTACCATTATTTAAACTACCATTAGATAACCAATAAGTTTGCCCCCAACTTTTGAAGCACTAAGCAGTAAACAAATCCGCTATTAATTTGTATTTAGGCGTTTCATGATTGTTAAGAGATTATTACCCTTATCAGTGTGATGAAGCCTTTGTACTTACTTGCGTTCAATATTTTCAAGAATATATAAATTTCCCTCCGAACATGGATTCCCATTTTGATTATTCCCATTCCAAATCAATTGAAACCGTTTTCAGAAGAAAAAACGAGATTACCTCATATTCAAATGGAGATTTTAATAACATCACTATATGAACCATAAATCATTTACGCCATCTCCGTTTGGAGTGAATACGTTGGGCTTGTTTAAGGAGTTTGTATTGATGAAAAATTATCTATATTTATATAGTAGCAATTTAAACCATTTAGGAACGTAGAATCAACAACGAAATTAGGAAATATAGTATCGGGATAAAAATTACCTATAATTATCCATCGTTCGCCTCCTTTGCCAATGTATTCTTTGTAATAACTACACTCAACAGTATCTGTAATGTATCTAATGCTTACCCAATCAGGGGGCCTATTATTTCGCCATAGTAATAATAAATTACTGAATCATTTACAAATTTCAAACCAACTTGATTGGTTGTGATATTATAATTAGCCAAGTTCGTATAAAAAGAAAAGGAATAGATACTTCTAAACAAACTTTCTGATAGTTTCATTTGAATGTACTCTCTATAAAAAATACCATCAAAAAATCCAATATAAGCATTTCCATCTTTAGCTTTTTGATACCCATTTGCAGTATATGGTATATTTGAATTATCTCCAATACTCGCACATGCGTTAAAATAATCAGGTGTAGAGAAGCAACCTACTGTTTGGCTGTTGGCACACATAGGGTTAAACACGTATTTGCAATTTTCAATATTTGCAGAACCTGTCGGGCATTGGTAATACTCCTCAAAACTTGGGTTCATTACCAAGTTTTGGGCATTGAGATGTAAGCACACAAAAATAAATGTAAAAAACACAAAGGCTTTTCTCCCCAATTTATAATCGGGACTGAACAGTTTTATGTATTTTAAGTTGTTCAGCACTTGATAAGAATTGTTTAAATTGGCTTTATGCCATAAAATAATAAACTCTGCTTTCTAAAATTACTAAAGCCAAAAACAGGAAAGGGCTTGCCTCCGAGGAGGTCTTTTAAACTTTAACACTTTTTTAGTAAATACGTTACTTCTAATGTATTACCTTTGCCGCGATATAGAACGCAGAATTTATATCACGGGAGGTGGAAGTGCAGTATTTGTTTTTTCATCTCCTTTTTTTAAAACCAATATACCAAATTTAAACTATTATTTCGAAAAAAAATCAATAAATGAATATTTTGTGTTTCTAGATGAATAGTTTAAATTGTTGCATGAATATTCATGCTTAAACCTTTTTCAAAATAGAATTTGGCGTAGCTGCTTGTACGTTGTGGGTGGTTAAGTATCAGTTTATTCAACGCAGAAATCAAGTGAATACAAATATTTTTCTGTAGCTTTGCTAAAAAATAGGTTTTATGTTGATGTCAATGACAGGATTTGGACGTGCATCTGGCACTTTTGAGTCAAAAAAAATTTCAATTGAAATTCGCTCTTTAAACAGTAAAGGACTTGATTTGAGTGTGCGTATTCACAATTTTTACAAAGAGTTAGAGCCCGAAATCCGTAGAAAGGTGACAGAATTATTGGAAAGAGGTAAAGTGGATTTATTTCTAAATCTTGATAGTACTGGTGATAATAAGAATTTCTCCATCAACACCGATTTGGCAAAGGCTTATTACAATGATTTACAATCGATTAATACTGCAATTGGTCAAAAGACCGAAGATTACTTGTCTATTTTAATACGTATGCCAGATATTTTTGTGAATGAGCACGAAGAAATGTCGGATGAGGAAAAGAAATTTATTTTGCAATTAGTTACCGAAGCTTGTAATAAACTCAATGAATTTAGAAGACAAGAAGGTGTAGCATTAGAAAATGAATTTAGTCAACGTATTGAGAATATTCGTTCATTATTAAATGAAGTGCCAAAATACGAACGAGAGCGAATAGATACAATTAAAGAACGCATTCGCAAAGGATTGGAAGAAATTGCTGCTGCAAATTATGACAATAACCGATTGGAACAAGAATTGATTTTTTATATAGAGAAATTAGACGTTTCGGAAGAAAAAATGCGTTTAGCCAATCACTTGAATTATTTCTTGGAAACAATGAAAATACCGAATGCTGGAAAAAAATTAGGATTTATTTCACAAGAGATTGGACGAGAAATTAATACTTTAGGTAGTAAGAGCAACCATGCAGAAATGCAAAAACTGGTTGTGGATATGAAAGACGATTTAGAAAAAATCAAAGAACAAGTACTGAATACATTGTAAATGGCAACATTTAATAAAATAGGGAAAAGCATTATTTTTTCAGCACCATCGGGAGCAGGGAAAACAACGATTGTTCGTTATTTATTGTCACAACTCAAGCACTTGGAGTTTTCAATTTCGGCTTGTAGTCGATCGCCAAGAGCCAATGAAGTAGATGGAAAGGATTATCATTTTATTGGTTTAGAAGGATTTAAGCAAAAAATTAAAGAAAATGCTTTTGTGGAGTGGGAGGAGGTTTATACCGACAATTTTTATGGTACTTTAACTAGTGAGTTGGAACGCATCTGGGAAAAAGGCAATACCGTTGTCTTTGATGTGGATGTGATTGGCGGTCTCAACTTAAAAGAAACATTAGGAGATCAAGCACTGGCAGTGTTTGTTTTGCCTCCATCAGTTGAAATATTGAAAGAGCGATTGCAATCACGTTCCACAGAATCAGAAGAAAAAATTGCGATGCGTATTAGTAAGGCAGAGTATGAATTGAGCTTTAAGAATCAGTTTGACTATGTTTTGCTAAATGATGATTTAGAAAAAGCGTGTCAAGAAGCAAAAAAACTGGTAGAAGAATTTATCAATAAATGAAGATAGGTTTATATTTTGGTTCTTTTAATCCAATTCATGTTGGACATTTAATCATTGCCAATTACATGGTTGACCATGCATTATTGGATCAAGTTTGGTTTGTCATTTCTCCACACAACCCATTAAAAGATAAAAAGACACTTTTGGAAGATTATCACCGATTGGCATTGGTAAAAGAAGCCATTGATGACAACCCACGATTAAGAGCCAGCGATATTGAATTTGGAATGGCTCAACCAAATTATACCGTTAAAACACTTGCTGTATTAAAAGAAAAATATCCAACGTATAAATTTGTGCTCATCATGGGTGAAGACAATTTGAATTCACTTCACAAATGGTACAATTATGAATACCTTCTTGAAAATTATGAAATTGTAGTTTACCCACGCATCACAGACGCAAACGAAGAAGCAAAGCAAGTTCCATTCAATCATCCTTCCATTACCTATTTAAAAGACGTGCCAATTGTCTCTATTTCCTCTACTTTTATCCGAAATTTGATAAAAAACGGCAAAGATTATCGCTATTTAGTTACCTCCCCAGTTTACAAATACATTGATGAAATGGGGTTTTACAAAAATTAAATATTCATTGAAACCTATTAAATTTTCATCGACAACATCAATTTGAATAAGAGTAAGTAAAAAATTAAAGTTGTTTCAAAATAATTGCATACATTGCATAGACTAACGTAATCATATGAGTTGAAAAGGGCTTAGGTATTAATTAAACTACTTGATTATGCTGACTATTGATGAAACTACAGTTGAAGGTATTTTATACAATACCATTAATAGACCAACAGAGCTTGAAAAACATAGAATGATTAAATTTCTGCGTGAAAATCTTAGTTTAAGTGCGTCAAAAGATGAGGAATCCATCCGTAAAGCATTGGAATATGCGTTAAAAGAGCGGATGTCATTTGGTGGATTCATTATTGTCCAAAAACTTTTTAATGAAATAATCGGTATTACAGTTGTTAATCACACAGGGATGGAAGGGTATATGCCTGAAAATATTTTGGTTTATATTGCTGTTTCGGATGAATATAAGAAAAAAGGCATAGGAAAATTAATGATCCGTCAGGTGTTAAATTATGCAAAGGGAGAAATCGTTGTATTGCTTAGAGATAATACACATTTGGTGCCTATTTTTGAAAATTTGGGCTTCAAAAAAACGGTGGAAGGAATGATAATTGAAAGATAATTTACAAATTAGTGCTTCTACTAATTATTTTCTGTTACCTTTATAAAAAATTTTAATAAAAGATTAATGAATAAAGGTACAGTAAAATTCTTCAATGAAACAAAAGGTTTTGGTTTTGTTGTTGATGATGAAACAGGAAAAGAGTATTTTGTACACGTTACAGGATTGAAAGACAAAATCACTCAAAATGACAAAGTTTCCTTTGATATTGAAGAAGGAAGAAAGGGTTTAAATGCAGTTAACGTCGCTAAGATTTAATATAGTTTTTACACTTTTTGTTAATTAGAAATTGACAAGTCAAAGAAAAGCTGTTTACATTGTAAGCGGCTTTTTTTGTGCTCAATAATTGTATGCATAAAAAAACGGTGACAAAAGCCACCGTTTTCTATTTCTTGTACTAATGTTTAAAACAATGCTTATACATTCATTGTATCTAAAACCTTCATTACGTCTTTAACGTGGTTTGCAGATTCTTCTAACATTGCTTTTTCATCAGCATTTAACTGTAATTCGATGATTTTTTCGATACCATTTTTTCCTAAAATTACAGGAACGCCTAAATAGATATCCTTCATTCCGTATTCACCTTGTAACCAAGCACAAACTGGGAATACACGTTTTTGGTCACGGATAATTGCTTCAACCATTTGAGCAGCAGCAGCTCCTGGAGCATACCATGCAGAAGTTCCTAACAATTTCACGATTTCACCACCACCAACTTTTGTACGTTCGATGATAGCATCCAATTTATCTTTAGAGATTAATTCTGTTACAGGAATACCTCCAACAGTTGTATAACGAGGAAGTGGAACCATTGTATCTCCGTGTCCACCCATCAATACTGCTTGGATATCTTTTGGAGAAACGTTTAATTCTGTTGCTAAGAACGCACGGTAACGAGCTGTATCTAAAATTCCAGCCATACCAAATACTCTGTTAGCAGGGAATTTAGATGTCAAATAAGCACAATACGTCATAACGTCTAATGGATTAGAAACGATGATGATAATTGTGTTTGGAGAATGTTTTACGATGTTTTCTGTAACTGTTTTAACAATTCCAGCATTTGTAGCGATTAAATCGTCACGAGACATTCCTGGTTTTCTTGGTAATCCTGATGTGATAACAACTACATCTGAATTAGCTGTTTTTGAATAATCATTTGTTGAACCAACAGTTCTTGTATCATACAAGTTAATTGGAGATTTTTCCCAAATATCCAATGCTTTGCCTTCTGCAAAACCTTCTTTAATGTCTAATAAAACTACCTCATTGGCAATTTCACGGTAAGCAAGAACATCAGCACATGTTGCACCAACATTTCCTGCTCCTACTACAGTTACTTTCATGTTTATTGGTATTAAATTATTGAATCTATATTAATTGATGCGAATTTAATACAAATGTGAGAAAAAAGATAATAAAATCGAAAGAATTTTACAAATGAAAAATAACTTGCTACCTACTTTTGATTACTTAAGTATGTTGACATGACCATTCCATTCGTATTTTCCATCATTTTGCAGATCTCTTGCAGAAATTTTCCAACTATAAGCGCCTGTTTCAATGATTCGACCGTTGTAAGTACCATCCCATCCAGCATCAATGTCAGAACTTTCAAAAATCATTTCACCCCAACGATTGAATACTTGTAAGTGGAACGAATAAACATCAATACCACTAATGTGTATTTTCCAACTTTGATTGAACTCATCACCGTCTGGCGTAAATGTATTTGGAACAAATAACACTACATCTGGATAAACAATCAAATTTTGTGTTAATGTATCGGTACAACCTAATTCTGAAGTTACAATCAACGTGACAGGATACGTACCTGTTTCTCCATACGGATAGGTAACTTTTGGTCGTTCTTGCGAAGAATACGAAGGAGTACCATCCGTAAATATCCAACTGTATTGGGTTGCTAATTCCGATAAATTTTGAAAATAGACATCTGTGTTGAATACTTTAACCGGATTTGGACTCCATGTAAAGTTTGCAGTTGGTCGTGGCTGAACAGTTAAATAATCTACCATTTTTATGGAATCAACACAACCTAATGGAGAGATAACAATTAAGCTAACATCGTATTTTCCAGCCATTAATGAATCTGTAAATACAATTGGCTCATTGGTTGCTGTTTTGTTTTTTGGATAGAACCATGTATAGCTGGATGTCATAGTCATATCTGTTTCATAATGAAGTTCAAACGAAGCAGGTTCGCACAATTCAGGTGTAACAACACTCATTTTTGGTTCTGGCAATGGCGCCACATAAACTTGCGTAGTTAAAATGAGTGGAGTTGTTTCGCAAACATCTGAAATTGTTGCTATATATTGCTGTGTTTGTGGAGGGTTTGCAGGGATTTCCATTTCTGTCACTCCAGTTTGTGTTTCTCCTGTATTCCAAACAATGCTATAAGGTGCTAAACCACCTGCAACGTTGGTTAATTTAACTACTGTAGGATAACCTGGGCAAATAGTGTCGTTTGGAGAAATGAGTGCCGATAAAGGTTGTCTAACAGATACGTTGATTGTCTCTGTGTTTGATGTACAACCGCTTTGACCTTCAGCATAAACTGTGATTGTTTGATCTGTAGTAAAAGGGCCTAAATGTACCGTTCCAGATGTGCTTGTTGTACCACTCCAATGATAGGATTCATTCAAGCCTTGAACTTCAACCCATGCAGCTAAATCAACAAATCCATTTTGACAGATTAACGTGTCATTTGAGGTGTGCAATAAAAGTGGCGCAGGATCAGTAATGGTTACGCTAGAGCTAAATGTACAGCCATATTGATTTCTTGAAAATACGGTAAAAGTCCCCATTCCAAAACCTCCTTGAGTGGCATTGGTTACCCAAGTTAAACCACCGTCAAAGCTATAATCTACTGCATTCGCATTTGTTATGGTAATAGTACCATCTGTCATGCCTGCACATGACGGACCTGTCCAACTTGTTGTATGGGTAGTTTTAGATACAAGTATTTCTACCGTGTCTTTAACTGCTGGACAGATGTTATTATTCTCTGTTAAGATAAATTTATACAATCCAGGTTGGTTTACAACAACATTGGGAGAAAGTGTTGTATTGTTTGGTTGGTAATTAACAGATGGAGTTGGTGTAATGCCAGTGGTTATATGACTCCAAATTTTTGAATTAGCAGGATCACTTATAGTTCCATTTAAATGAATAACAGTACCAGAACAAACAACTTGATCAGGACCAGCATTTGGTGTTGGAGGAGGAACAACATTGATGTAAAAAGTATCCAAGAACACACCTTCGTCGGCAGTGATTTCAACTACATACATTGTTGTATCTGTCGGAGTAACTGTTACATTTGCTCCACTAGTAGGATTGGATACACCAGTTGTTATTAACCAGTTAAATGTAGGGTTTGTTAATCCAATTGCTAAAATATTTACCGTTGCCGAGCTACCTAAGCAGATTGTTTGATCGGGAGTATGGGGGTTGCAAGTTACTTGTGCAGAACCAAAGAAATTTAAGTTAACGTTTTGATTGGTGTAACTATAATTGGATAAACATAGAATAAATTGATCACCTGCATTTACATTTATAGGAGGTTGGTAGCTGCTACTAGATGCATTGGGTGGATAGTTCGCTGGAGTTGACATTCCAGTATTTCCGTTACATGTCCCATTCCAGTTACAAGCTATTGGAGCAAGTGTATTGTTGTGTATTCCTGTGCATGCATTTCCATTGGTGTTTTGCCACATTATCCAATCAAAACAGCCATTGCCAGAAGGGTTTCCAGCAGCATTCAAACCTATCAACGACCATTGGAGTGTACCTGAGGTGATAATAGTGATGGATATAAATGTAGAAACAGTTTCTCCTGATAAAAGACAACCAGAGTTGACTCCTTGTGGATTGGAACTTGGATTGGTATATGAGCCAGCTGTGAAATCAGTTATGTTATAAGAAGGGTTGCTACCATTCACAGTAAAGTTTGGAGTAGTACATCCGGGTATTGCAAGATCACAATTTACAGGAAGCTGCTGCGCCAATAAATTGCCATATTGCATGATAATTGCAATTATAAATAGATATGTTAGTGCTTTTTTCATGTTATTAATCATTACAATCTACAAATGGATAAGGTTTAAGCGCATCAACACCGTATTTTCCAAATTGCATACAATGAAGTGTCGATGCAACTGTTCCAAACCAGTTTGTAAGATTGGTTGTATTAATTTCTTCTTTAGCAAGAATGAAGAATCTTTTTGTGGGTCTATCTAATCTAACCACACTCACAAGTTGGTCATTCTTGATTTGGTTTTCAATTGATTGAATGGTTGCTTCATCATCTAGTTGGAACAATCCTTGAGAAAAGTACAAAGTTTGTTCTTGACCATAAGATTGAAAACTAAGGCTGAAAAGGAAAAATACTATAAAAATAAAATTTTTCATTGTTTTTATTACTTATTAATAGAACGTTTAAAAATTAAAATAGTTGCTTTTTTAAGTATAAAAGATAATAAAAAAAGTTAAAAAACAAGTTGCAATAGGGTTTCAAATTTCGTTATATCTCAACTAAACGAATGTATTGAAATGAATTGAATTGTCAAGTGGCTATTTTAATGAAGGGTATCGTTGTGATTAACGACACCCTTTTTAATTTTTCTTATTTTTTGATAAACTTGAATCGCTTACCTGGATAAATTGCTGCATCTCCTAATTCAGCTTCAATGCGCAATAATTGATTGTATTTTGACATACGGTCAGAGCGTGAAGCAGATCCTGTTTTGATCTGACCACAATTCAATGCAACTGCTAAGTCAGCAATTGTATTGTCTTCTGTTTCCCCAGAGCGGTGACTCATAACAGATGTGTATGAACTTGCAATTGCTAGTTGTACAGCTTCAATTGTTTCTGTTAAAGTACCAATTTGGTTTACTTTAACTAAGATAGAGTTAGCTGTATTTTCTTCAATACCTTTTCTCAATCGTTTGGTATTTGTTACAAATAAATCATCGCCCACCAACTGCACTTTGTTACCGATTGTATCGGTTAATAATTTCCATCCAGCCCAATCGTCTTCAGCCAAACCGTCTTCAATTGAAATAATCGGATATTTTTCTACCCATTCTTTCCAAAAAGCAACCATTTCTTCAGATGTTCTTGTTTCACCAGTTGATTCAAAATGGTATTTTCCATCTTTGTAGAATTCAGAAGAAGCAGCATCCAATGCAATCCATACATCTTCTCCTGGTTTATAGCCTGCTCTTGAAATAGCTTCTAAGACCACTTGAATAGCTTCTTCGTTGGAGCCTAAATTAGGTGCAAAACCACCTTCATCACCAACGTTTGTGGACATTCCTTTTTCTTTCAAAACATTTTTCAAGTTGTGAAAAATCTCTGTTCCCCAACGCAAACCTTCAGAAAAGCTAGAAGCTCCGAAAGGCATAACCATAAACTCTTGAATATCAATTTTGTTGTCAGCATGAGAACCACCATTTAAGATGTTCATCATTGGAACTGGTAAAGTAACAGCGCCAACACCACCAACATATTGGTACAACGGCAATCCTGTTTCTTGTGCGGCAGCACGAGCTACAGCTAATGATGTGCCAAGAATAGCATTTGCACCTAAGTTTGACTTATTTTCTGTTCCGTCTAATTCTAAAAGTACTTTATCAATAATTTTTTGCTCGGTAACATCCATACCTTCCAACGCTTCATTGATTGGTCCGTTAACATTGGCAACAGCTTTTAAAACACCTTTACCCATGTAAACAGATTTGTCACCATCACGAAGCTCAACCGCTTCATGTACACCAGTTGAAGCTCCTGAAGGAACAGCTGCTCTACCAACAATTCCGTTTGATGTAACAACATCCACTTCAACAGTAGGATTACCTCTAGAATCAAGAATTTGTCTTCCGACAATTTTTACGATATAAGTCATGTCTTTAATTTTTTTGGCAAAGGTATTATTTCGATTTCAATATCGGAAATAAACTCAAAGAAAGATATTTACAAAATCTACCGAATTGTTAATTACTTAATTGTTCTTGTATAAGAAATAATAAGCTTCGACATTATCTAAAAATACGCCATCAAATCCAGCATCGAGAATCTTTTTTAGATAGGATTGGTCGTTGCCATATATAACATCTTTCCATTCTTGATTCCAAAATTCTACGTAATACTCATCTTTGTATCCTTTGTAGCGTTTTTTTATCCATTTGGGATGATGTAATTTCCAATCTTTTTGCCAATAATAGCGGTAGTTTTCAACAGAACCAATATTCATATATGAAATCACTATACGTTTTCCTCCGTTTAATTTGGTTTTTAATTGCTGCAAATCACTTTGTGTTAATTGTTCATCGTTAAAGAATAAATCAATTAGCAATAAGTCAAAATTTGTGTTTTTCAACGCTTGAATTAGTTGCTGTTTGGTAGAATAATTTTCGGCATTTATTAAATATAGAAAATTTTGAACATCGGTTAAACTTAAAATGTCGTTATTATTTACATTGTTTATTGTTGGAGGTATTTGGGTGTAATAGTAATTGTCCTTATCCCTTACAAAGCAGGCAAATCCTTCTGAATGGTTTTTATAATAAGCATCTGAAATATTTACTTCATCTTTTACAAATTCGGAGACCATAATTTTTTTGAATGGTTTTACTACTTGTAAATAATCCAAACGTTCATCTGGAGATATTGATTTTCCATTGTAAAACAATTCTTCTAGAGCAAAGCCGTCAATTGCCTGAAGATAATTGGTGTTTATGCCATCATTAAAATTTGTATTGTTAAAAGCCAATTGGACTCCATTTTGTGGAATAATGATGAAGTTGGGATGAATTTGTTTTGCATACGAAGAAAGCGCGATTACAAAATTTTGCATTTTATAAGAAGCATCAGCAATGTGTTTTTCTTTTTTACAACTAAAAAACAGGGCTATACAAAGCAATAGAATGATGTGTTTCTTTATTGACATAAGTTTAGGTCATAGTAATACAATGACTAAGATATGTATTTAATCTGAGTTTGATACAAAATTCCATTCAAGTTATTATGAAAATAATGCTAGATAAACTGAAAATTGGCATTAATTTGAGTACTTTTGTCAAACAATTCAATAGAAATATGAAAACATCAAAAGTTGAATACATAGGAAGTTTGCGTACAAAGTGCACGCATTATCGTTCAGGTACTGAAATAATTACAGATGCGCCTATAGATAATAACGGTAGAGGAGAAGCTTTCTCGCCAACAGATTTAGTGGCTACAGCTTATGCTTCGTGCATGATGACCATTATTGGTATTTATTGCAATGAACATGGACTTAACTTTAAAAATGGAGTTGCTGAAATAACAAAAGTAATGAGTGCAGCACCAAGAAGAATTTCTGAGATCGTCATTGATTTGGATTTGTCTGGAAATGGTTGGGATGAAGACGAAAAAGAACGTGTTTTAAGAGCTGGTAAGGCTTGTCCAGTTGCTAAATCTGTTCACGAAAATATTGTTATTACTTTTGATATTGTTCTTTAAATGAGAGAGGAGCAACGAAAATTTCAGCGCAAGGAGAAAGAAGATAAAGACATCGTTTTTGGTGTTCGTGCAGTTGTTGAAGCCATAAAATCAAATCGTGAGATTAATAAGATCATGATTCAAAAAGGAATCAATAAAGATTTGTTTTTTGAGTTGAAGGACGCTTTGAAAGGTGCTGATTACAATTTGCAATACGTTCCTTCTCAGAAGTTAGATAGTATTACAAGAAACAATCACCAAGGTGTGATTGCCTTTGTTTCACCGATTGAATATGGGAATATTGAGGAATTGATTGACCAAAAAATGTTGGCAGAAGAAAAGGTAACGATTCTTGTTTTGGACCGAATTACAGATGTGCGAAATTTTGGAGGAATAGCGCGTACAGCCGAGTGTCAAGGTGTTGATGCGATTTTGATTCCTTCTAAAGGTTCTGCGTTGGTTACTTCGGATGCTGTCAAAACATCTGCTGGTGCTTTGAACCGAATAAAGGTTTGCAAAACAGACGATTTAAAAAATTCATTGTTTTATATGCAGCAATCGGGTGTTCGACTTATAGCGTGTACAGAAAAATCAAAACACAATTTGTTTGAAGTAAATCTTCGAGGCTCTGTTGCTATTATTATGGGTTCTGAAGAAGATGGAATCACTCCCGATTTAATAAAAATGAGCGATATTTCTACAAAAATACCAATGATTGGTAAGATTGCTTCGTTGAATGTGGGTGTTGCGGCAGGAATGGTATTGTACGAAAAAACACGTCAAGAATTATATGGGTAATAATCTCGTTAAGAGATTGTTAGTTTTGATTGAAGATTCTGTATTTAACAGTTTTGTATAATTGTATTTTACAAATTTGGAATGTTTTATTTTACAAAAATAGAGTAATTCATTTTACATATTTAGAGTGATTTGTTTTACATAATTTTAGCTTTCTTTTATGCTAAATAGAAGCTCATTGTTTTCTAATTTCTTGTTTTGATTATTTTGGAGATGAGTTTACGAAGATTTATGCTTAGTCCCCAACTTTTTGACTTGATCCTTGATCCATCTTTTAGGATATTTTGCAAACAAAAAAAAGAGTTGAAATTCAACTCTTTTTTAAGCACTGGTAGTAGTATTTTTTATTTAGTAAATAGTTTTCGTTTTTAACTTGTAGTATAGTTATATCTTTAATACTTAATTTCTCTTTTTTAAATCAGATACTTCTTACGTCCTCTATAGCATGAAAACTAATTGAGGATTTTAGAACTGTTATACTCTTTAATCAAACTAGAAAATGAAACCTGCCTCTCCAAGCAGTACCTCAATTTTTAGTATTTCAAAGCGAACGTAAGAAGCGACCTGATTTATTTCTCCTTATTTCTGATACTAAAGTAGAACATATTTTTTAATTAAAATTGACAAATGAATATTCAGTGTATATAAATGAATATTTATGGCTTTTCAATGAAAGTTTATATTTTTAAATAGTAAAAAACGATCATTTGTCGATTAAAAACCACTATAGAAAGAAAATAAATAGGGATTAGTCGAGTGTGTTAAAATGATTAACTCCAACTTGTTCCCTCTTTTGAATCTTTTATTGTAATACCTGCATTTGATAAGGCATCTCTAATTTGATCGGAAGTGGCCCAGTCTTTATTTTCTCTGGCTTTTGCTCTTAAATTGATAATTAGCTCCATTACAGGAGATAGACGATCGATACAGTTGTTAGAAGATGCTTTTATTCCTAATACATCAAAAACGAAGCTATCCATCTCTGCTTTTAATCGTTTTAAGTCGTCACTCGAAATGGTTGCTAAGTTGTCATTTACTTTATTGATATACGAAACGGCTTCAAATAGATTGGCTACCAAAATTGGTGCATTGAAATCGTCGTTCATTGCATTGTAAAATGATTGAATCAATTGCGCCACGTTGATGGAAGATGTGTCTTGTGTTTTAAGCTTTGATAATAGGGAAGTTGCTTCCATTAATCGTGTGTATCCTTTTTCTGCAGCTGTTAATGCATCTTTTGATAAATCAATCGTAGAGCGATAATGTGCTTGCATTAAAAAGAAACGCACCACATTTGCATCATAAGCTTTGTCGAATAAATCAGTAGTTCCCTCAATGATTTCCAATGGTAGAAAATAGTTACCAAATGATTTACTCATTTTTTGTCCATTCACATTGAGCATATTTGCGTGCATCCATATATTGGCTGGGTTGTGTCCAAAAGAACCGCAACTTTGCGCAATCTCATCTTCGTGGTGTGGAAACTTTAAGTCCATCCCGCCTCCATGAATATCAAATTTATTACCCAAATATTTGGTGCTCATAGCGGTACATTCAATGTGCCATCCAGGATTTCCATCACCCCATGGAGAACGCCAAATTTGCATGTCTTCTGGGTTTGCTTTTTTCCACAGTGCAAAATCTGCAAAAAAGCGTTTTTCGTCTTGGGCATTTAACGTGCGTGTAGCTTCTTCCAGTTCTTCTATTTTTCGTCCACTTAAAATACCGTAGTTAAATTTCTCCGAATATTTCCGAACATCAAAATATACTGAACCATTGATGACATAAGCAAAACCATTCTCTATTAGTTGCTCAATCACTTCAATTTGCTCTTGAATGTGTTGAGTAGCTGTTGGTTCAATGCTCGGAGGTAGTAAATTATAAATACGTTGTAATTCAATAAATTTTCTATTAAATGTATAAACGATTTCCAACGATTGGACCTGTGCTAATTTAGCTGCTTTACCAATGCTATCCACATCCTCTCCTGCGCTATTTGTTATATGCCCAGCATCGGTAATGTTTCTCACATATTTAACTTGATAACCTAATTTAAGTAAATAACGGTAAACTAAATCGAAATTAATAAAGGTACGCATATTGCCCATGTGAGGTTCACTGTAGAGTGTGGGGCCGCAAACATACATACCAACACGATTTTCGTGTATAGGTTTAAAAATCTCTTTATTTCCAGTTAAGCTATTGTAAATTACCAAATTTTGTGACATTCGTTTGATGTTAAATTGTCATTAAAGTGAACAAAATTACTAAAAATCAGATTGAATAGAGGAGTGGTGTAAAAAAATAGAGGTTGCTTTTTATAAAACAACCTCTAAGCAATGATTTTGATTAGCTATTTGGCAAATCTCTTGTAAATGAAGGAATACCAGTAATATCAGCGCCTGTAATAAGTAGGTGAATATCATGTGTACCTTCATACGTAACAACAGATTCTAAATTAGCCATGTGACGCATGATAGAATACTCACTCGTAATCCCCATTCCTCCGTGAATTTGACGTGCTTCACGAGCAATTCTCAATGCAATTTCACAACTATTTCTTTTGGCCATTGATATTTGAGCAGAAGTTGCTTTCCCTGCATCTCTTAATTGACCCAATCTGAATAATAAAAGTTGAGCTTTGGTGATTTCAGTAATCATTTCAGCCAATTTCTTTTGTGTTAATTGGAATGCGCCAATTGGAACTCCAAATTGAACACGTTCTTTTGAATAACGCAAAGCTTGATCGTAACAATCCATAGCTGCGCCAAGTGCGCCCCAAGCAATACCAAAACGAGCAGAGTCAAGACAACTCAATGGAGCGCCTAATCCACTTCTTCCTGGTAATATATTTGCTTTTGGAACTTTTACATTGTCAAATACCAACTCTCCTGTTGCAGATGCACGTAACGAAAGTTTTCCGTGAGTTTCTGGTGTTGTAAATCCTTCCATTCCGCGTTCAACAACCAATCCATGAATTCTTCCTTCCTCATTTTTTGCCCATACTACAGCGATATCAGCAAAAGGAGCGTTTGAAATCCACATTTTAGCACCATTTAATATAACATGGTCACCAGCATCTTTAAAATTGGTAATCATTCCACCTGGGTTAGAACCATGATCTGGCTCTGTTAACCCAAAACAACCCATCATTTCGCCTGTAGCCAATTTGGGTAAATATTTCATTCTTTGTTCTTCAGAGCCATATTTCCAAATAGGATACATGACTAAAGAAGACTGAACAGATGCCGTAGAACGAATACCAGAATCACATCTTTCCAATTCTTGCATGATTAACCCATAAGAAATTTGATCAAGACCTGGTCCGCCATATTGTTCAGGAATATATGGTCCAAAAGCACCGATTTCTCCAAGTCCTTTAATTAATTGTTTAGGGAATGTTGCTTTTTCATAGTGCTCATCAATAATAGGAGAAACTTCTTTTTTTATCCAAGCTCTTGCAGCATCTCTTACCAATTTTTGCTCATCTGTAAGCAAATCATCCATGTTATAATAATCTGGATGTGTATATAAATCTGTTCTCATTTTAAAATTTCATTTAATGATAGACAAAAATAGTATATTTTTGCTCTTTCGAAACTAAATTTCGTTAAATAAACAACTTTTAAAAATATTATGTTTCAATTTATAGGAAATAGTTTGCTCATGTCTATTGTACCAACAACAGAAATAGATGTGCCCACAACTTTGGAGGTTGTTTCAAAAACAAATGATTGGTTTTTGGGTTTTGTATTATTTATCTGCTTTTTATTGTTAGCATTGGCAAAAAGATTAGACCCATTTGTATTAAGAGTTATTCTACATTCCTTTTTCTCTTTAGATACTCCAAATGATTTGCAAAAAATTGAAGCACGATACAATTCTACCAGTTTTGTATTACTAAGTTTTTTATCTTTTTTTAGCCTTTGGATCTGCATTATTTTATTTGGCCAGCACAGTGGATATGTGAATCACTTTGAAATAGAATTATTTGGTTATAAAATATCGCAGTTACAACTTTCTATTGTTGCATTTATTGCTGTTACACTATACGTTATATATTCTTTTTTAGGATTGTTTTTAACTTCATGGATAACTGGTGAAAAAAATATTATTTCAGTTTTTATCACCCAAAGCTGGATAAATTTTATCTGTTTTGGAATTTTATTTTTCGTTATTGCATTGTTGTGGTTACTGAATTCTCCCATTAATAGCATTATTACTCAAGTATTTATTTATGTATTTTTAGGTTTGATTTTACTCCGATTGTTGAAAATTTTGATAGTTGCTCTTGTAAATGGTGTTTCGTGGTATTATTTAATTTTGTATCTTTGCACGCTCGAAATAATTCCAATAGCAGGTATATTTGCTTATGTGAAATAGAGTAGTGATAAAAAGACATTGTTAAACCGCATTAAACGAATTGATTTTGGCTGTTAAGACTATTTTAGTATCCCAACCAAGACCTGAGACCGAAAAATCTCCTTATTTTGATTTGGCTGAAAAGTATAAATTAAAAATAGATTTTCGCCCTTTTATCCAAGTTGATGGTGTAGAAGCACAAGAGTTTCGTTCTCAAAAAGTTAATTTGGCAGAGCATACAGCAGTTATTCTTACTTCTAAGATTGCTGTAGATCATTTTTTTAGAATTGCTAAAGAAATGCGATTTGACGTGCCTGATACAATGAAGTATTTTTGTATTTCCGAAACGATTGCCTATTATTTACAAAAGTATGTGACCTATCGTAAACGAAAAATTTTCTTTGGAAGACAAACAATTGATGATTTGGCCCTTCTTATGAAAAAACACAAATCGGAAAAGTTTTTATTGCCGTGTACAGATATTCTTCAGGATAAGATACCTGAAACGATTAAAGAACATAAAATTAATTTTACAAAAGCAGTGCTGTACCGTACTGTTGCTGCTGATTTGTCTGATTTAGAGAATGTTTATTACGATATGTTGGTGTTTTTTAGCCCAGCTGGAGTTGAATCATTGCTGAAGAATTTTCCAGATTTTAAACAAAATGATACGGTAATTGCAGCTTTTGGCCCTACAACAGCACAATCTTTATTAAAAAATAACTTACGCTTAGATGTACATGCACCACAACCAAATGTACCTTCTATGCCGGCAGCTATCGAACTATATATAAAGAACGAACTGAAAAAGAAATAATAAAGCACTTAATTATTTTAACTTTATTGAGGCTGTCCGAAAAGGATAGCCTCTTTTGTGTGTATAAAAGAGAGCATTTGTTTTAATCCATTACTCCATTACTCAAATATTATAATTAATTTTGTCTATTATGAAAAGCATTATTCTTGTGATTGTTGTTACTATTATTGGAGTAACAATCTTTTATTTCAATACACAACCTAAAGGTGAGCAATTACCGATATACAATCCTATTGACATGAATCCAGAAGTTGTTGATTCATCGTTACAAAGAGTTGGATTAGGGCATACAATTGGAGATTTTGAATTTACCAATCAAGAGGGTAAAAAGATTTCTAATCATGATTTGGATAATAAAGTATATGTGGTTGAATATTTTTTTACCACCTGTAAAAGTATTTGTCCGATAATGAACAATCAGATGCAACGAGTTCAGAAAAAATACGCAGGAAATAGCGAATTTAAGATACTTAGCTTTACCGTTGACCCTGAAACAGACGATGTGAAACAACTCAATAAATACGCCAAAGATCATCATGCAGATAATTCTCAATGGTGGTTTTTAACAGGTGAAAAAGATAAATTGTATGAACTTGCTAGAAAATCATTTTTTGTACTCAAGCCAGCTGAGGCTGAAAATGTAGGTGATGCAGGAAGCGATTTTATTCATACCAATAACTTTGTGCTCATTGATAAAAAACAACGAATTCGCGGTTATTATGATGGAACAAGCCGAACAAGTGTTGATTCACTTATCACAGACATTGAAAAATTATTCGATATTAGAAATTAATACAAAATTTCTGATTACTTAAACCAACTTGCATATTTGACATAGCTGTCTGCGATGCGTTTAATTTCACCTTCAAACAATTCAGGAGTTAAAGTTTTTACTTTTTTTGCTGGTACTCCGGCATAAATACTCCAACTTTCAACTCGAGTGTTTTCTAACAATACTGCACCAGCAGCAATGATGCAATTGGCTTCAACATAACAGTTATCCATCACAATAGCACCCATACCAATTAGCACATTGTCTTCAACAGTACAACCGTGAACCAAAGCATTGTGCCCTATGGATACGTTATTGCCCAATTGTGTTTTTGTTTTTTCAAAAGTGCAGTGAATAACCGCACCATCTTGCACATTAACACGATTTCCCATTTTAATCGAATTGACATCGCCACGAATTACAGCATTGAACCAAACGGAACATTCATTGCCCATTTCAACATCTCCAACAATTGTTGCATTTTCGGCAAACCAACAATCGTTGCCAAATTTGGGTGAAAAATCTCTACATGTTTTAATTAAAGCCATTTATAGTCTTGTTTTAAGTTGTTATTTTGTTGAATGAATAGCGTTGAGTATAATTTCTCCTGCTTTTCTAACTTCTTCTTCTGTAATGGTTAAAGGAGGTGAAAGGCGGAAACTATATGGATGAGATAAAAACCAAAAACTGATCAATCCATCTTCCAAACATTTTTTTACTACTCGCTCTACTCGTTCAAATGATTCCATGTCAAAAGCAAATAGCATACCAATTCTACGTGTTTCTTTTATTTCATCGGATTGGCAAATAATAGATTGTAATATAGCTCCCAATCGTTCTACTTCATTAAATTGTACTTCTTTTTCCATTACTTCTAACCCAGCTAAGGCCGATGCAGCAATGACAGGATTTCCACCGAACGTAGTAATGTGTCCCAATATTGGATCATAAGTAAACTCCCACAAATACTCTCTTGAAGAAACCAAAGCACCGATTGGTAAACCTCCTCCAAGTGCTTTTCCAAGTGTAATCACGTCAGGGACTACGTCAAAATGTTCAAAAGCAAAAAGTTTACCTGTTCGACCCATTCCACATTGAATTTCATCAAAAATAAGTAAAGCACCTACTTCGGTACATTTTTTTCGTAGGGCTTGTAAAAATTCTTTAGATGGAACACGTACTCCAGCATCTCCTTGAATAGTTTCAATGATTACTCCAGCTGTTTTAGTCGTAATTTGCTCCAACATAGCAATATTGTTGTGTTGAAGAAAACGAACGTCAGGTAGCAAAGGTCTAAATGGTTCTTTCTTTGTTTCATTTCCAGAAACACTCATCGAACCGTGCGTGCTACCGTGATAAGAGCCTCTAAAAGACACTAATTCAGTTCTGTTTGTTACTCTTTTTGCCAATTTTAGAGCTGCTTCATTGGCTTCTGTTCCTGAGTTTACTGTATAAACACAATTTAGTTGCTCAGGAAAAAATGAACATAGTTTTTTGCAAAAATTTAAGTGTGCATCTTGAATGTATTCACCATAAACCATCACATGCATGTAATTTTCTACTTGATTTTTTATAGCTTGAATCACATGTGGGTGACTGTGTCCAATATTATTGACAGAAACACCGGAAATCATGTCCATGTATTTTTTGCCATTTTTATCGATGATGTAAATGCCCTCAGCACGCTCTACATCAATCAAATACGGGGTTTGATTTGTTTGACCTGTGTAACTTAAAAATTCTTCTATTCTATTCATAACAGAAATATCCACTTAAACTTTTCTCAGAATAGCCCAAATTTAGCTTTTTTAAGGTAATTTTGTTGTTTAGAAGACAAAAAAACAACTTTGAGATGAACAATTTGAATATTGTAGAATTGTACAAAATGAGTAATGAATTTGGTAGAACAATCGATTTTGAATACGATATTTTACCAAATGGAGATGTTGTCAATCGTATAACAATAGATAAAAAACACTTAGCAACACCCGTGGCTGCTCATGGGGGAGTATTAGCCGCTTTAGCCGATTCAACATTGGGAGTAGCAGCTTTAGCGGAGTCACAAAAAGAAGGTAATTTAGTATCAACGGTTGAATTTAAAATCAATTATTTAAAGCCTGCCTTTTTAGGAGATGTTATTTCTGGAGTGTCAAGAGTTCGAAAAGTTGGTAAAAAATTGATTTTTGTTGAAGCTGATTTTGTGAATCAAAAAGATGAGTTAATTGCTACTGCTAGTGGGACATTTAACCAATATCCATTTACAAAAGTCTTTAATTTATAGTAAATGCATAGCTTTCCGATCGACTTTATTGAATACGTGACAAATGATTCTCATTTAGGAGAAAGTTTATTGGACGCACTTAATACGCAATCACCAATTTCTATTCGAAAAAATCCTTTAAAATTATCCTTTTCTTTTGAAAATGAAGAGCTTATTTCTTGGTGTGAACATGCTTATTATTTAAAAGAACGACCAATTTTCACATTGGATCCGTTGTTTCATGCTGGCGTATATTATTCACAAGAGGCAGGTTCTATGTTATTGGATTATGTTTTGCATAAATTAGTATTGCCGACAGCTCCAAAAGTACTTGATTTATGTGCAGCACCTGGTGGTAAAAGCACCTTGATTGCTTCTAAATTGAACAACAATGGTCTTTTAGTATCCAATGAAGTCATCAATCAACGAGCAAAAATATTAAAGGAAAATTGCTCAAAATGGGGATACGAAAATGTGGTTGTAACCAATAACGATCCTTCTGATTTTAAGCGATTACCTAATTTTTTTGATCTTGTTGTGGTTGACGCACCATGTTCTGGGGAAGGCATGTTTCGGAAGGATTTGCAGGCTCGGGAAGAGTGGTCAACAGATGCGGTAAATCTTTGTGCAAGTCGTCAAAAGCGTATAGTGGCAGATGTTTGGGATTCTATTGCAGAAAATGGCTACCTTATTTATTCTACTTGTACATTTAATTCATTTGAAAATGAAGAAAATATCAAATGGATAACTACCAATTTTGATGCTGAAATAATTTCAATTGATGCTCCATATGATTTTGTTCAGGGGAGAGATGGTATTGGAATTTATGGAGTACCTGGTAGATCAAAAACAGAAGGGTTTTTTATAGCAGTGTTACAAAAAAAGGCAAGTGATGGAAGTAATGCAAAACTTGGTAGAAATTCCAATAAAGGACTGACGCAGTTTAAAGATTTATCTGCTATTGCCAATTGGGTAGAAACTGATACAACTACTTTTTACTTATGGAATGAAAATGTTTTAGCTGTTCCGGCAGCATTTAATCACGAATTTTTATTGCTTCAAGATAATTTGCATCTTGTTAAATGGGGTGTTGAGGTTGGAGAATTGGCACGTAAAGGGTTGATTCCAAGTCACGATTTATTGATGTGTCCTTCATTGCGAAAAGAAATACATCCGTTTGAAATCACTCGTGAACAAGCATTGAAATACCTACATGGTGATACTTTTACCATTGAAGGATTGAAAGAATTAGGAATGATTCAGTTAACGTATCAAAATGAACCAATAGGATGGATCAAAAACATTGGTAATCGTTTTAATAATTTATACCCAAAAGAATACCGTATTCGCATGAATATTCATTTAATACATGACAAAAATTAAAATTTAAGATAGAAGAAGTGTTTATTTCTTTATTAAATCATTTTTCTACAAAGGTTTCGTCTCTACGAGATTAAAAAAGAATCTCAAAACGATAGTTCTTACAAAGAACCGAAAAGTGCGTTGGCCCGATGAAAATAGCGGGAAGCGGTGGCGAGAATGGCTGTCGTGTAGTGAATTCATCGAAGGCGCTTGTCGTTTTCTTCTGCAAGAAGGACTACTTCGATAGAATTTCAAACGACAGACAGTGCGGGTGGGCAGCATTATTTTCATCTTGATCTTTTGATTCTTTTGGATCAAGCCAAAAGAATAATAATTAACATTCGTAGAGTTTATCTATATTGTTTGAAAAATGTCATGTAGTAGGAATATTCAATAAAGTTTGAACTCAGGTTAAATTACTTAATTACGTTTACAGTACCTGTCCAATGATAGTGATTATCATTGTTTCGTTCTTTTGCATAAATTTGCCAGGAGTAAGTACCATCTTGAACTTTTTCTCCTTTATACGTACCATCCCAACCCATGTTCACATCTTTTGATTGCCAAACCATTTCACCCCAACGGTTGTAAATAGTCAACTCAAAATTGTATTCATCGATACCACTGATGTAGATGCGCCAATCTTGATTGAATTCGTTGCCATCTGGTGTAAAGGTGTTTGGTGCAAATAATAAAACTTCTGGAAGTACCACAACGTCTCTATTTACGGTGTCTTTACATCCATATTGGCTTGTAACGATAAGAGAAACTGCATATTTCCCATCTGTTCCTTCAGGAAATTTAACGGATGGATTTTCATTTGTTGAATAACTTGGCGACCCATTTGCAAAACTCCATTCATACGTCTGTGCGTTGGAAGAATAATTGATAAACGTAACGTTGGTATCGAATATTTTTACTGGATTTGGATTCCAATTAAATGCTGCTTTTGGTAATGGATATACTGTTAAATAGTTACTAAAAGTTGCAGAACCCACACATCCATCCGGTGAAGTGATAATCACATCTACGGTATAATTTCCAGTTGGCATTGGCAGTGTGTTTATTGTTGATTGATTGATGAAAGACTGCCCATCTGAAATAAACCAGCTAACAGATTGAATCAATGAAGGATCTGTTGAACATGTTATTTCGAATTGAGCTGGTTCACACAATGCTGTTGTTGTACTTTGTATAATTGGCGTAGGAATTGGACGAACAGTTACGGTGGTAACTAAACTAATAGGCGTTGACTCGCAATTGTCGCTAATAGTTACTGTGTATTGAGTTGTTTGTTGTGGACTAACAGTAATAGTATTCGTATTTTGATTGACACTCCATAAAGTAGTGTAAGGAGCTAATCCTCCACTTATGTTACTAACTGTTAGATTAGCAGTTTCTCCTGGGCAAATGGCAACATCTGGTGAAATTGTAGCAGTTAATGGATTGCGAATAGAAACTACAATGGATTCACCATCAGTTAAACATCCAGCACTACTTTCTCCTTTAACGGTATAGGTGGTGGTAGAAGTTGGTTGAACAGATTGTGTTCCCGATAAATCGGTTGTATGATTCCAATGGTATGTTGCATTCGCTTGACCAATAGAAGCTGTTAATGTAGCTGTTCCGTTTTCACAAATAAGTGTATCGTTTGAAACTTGAAGTTGAATTGGTGCTGGTTGCGAAATTATCACAGTTGTATCTGATTT
Organism: Crocinitomicaceae bacterium; assembly: GCA_023957475.1. Lineage (GTDB taxonomy): Bacteria > Bacteroidota > Bacteroidia > Flavobacteriales_D > Crocinitomicaceae > Taishania. The sequence continues at coordinate 71,438 of JAMLHA010000011.1, forward strand.
ACAACCAAATTGATTTTCTGACAACACAGTATATGTTCCAGCAGAAAGTCCTGTTTTAGTATTGGAAGTTTCCCAAGTTTGCCCATTGTCGTAGCTATAATTAACGGCATCAACACTTATAACTTGAATACTTCCCGATTGATTTCCAAAACAAGTTAAATCAGTTGTTGTTACAGTCTGTGTAGATTGGGATACGGTAACTAATACAGTATCTGACAATGTGCCACAAGCTTGATTTCCTTCTGTTAAAATAAAAGAATAGACACCTGGTTGGTCAACAACAACAGAAGTATTGAGCGATGATGCATTTGGAAGGAAATTTACAGATGGAGTAGGTGTAGTTGCCGGAGCTAAATATGTCCAATTTTTAGTATTTGTGGCATGATTTATGGTACCACTTAATGGAATGGTGTCTCCAAGACAAACCAAAAAATCCTGCCCAGCATTTGGGTTTAGATTTGGAGATACAATAACAGATACTGTTTTGGTAGCTGTATTACATCCGTTTTGATCGGTTGCAACTACTGAATAACTAGTTGAAGTAGTTGGAGAAACTTGTAATGTATTGGTATTATTTGATTGATTGATCCAGTTGTATGTAAATGTAGTTCCAGGAATGGTTGAAGTAGCTGTAGCTGTTAATGTTGCCATATCACCTTGACAAATTGTTTGGTTTGGAGATACTTGTAAGTTATTGTTAGAAATAGTAACTTGAACAGTGTCATAATACGAACAATAAGTGGTGAAAACGATATCGTCAATAGCAAAGTCATTGCCACCAGAAGCAGAGCTTTGGTTTACGATACTTAATACGGCTTGTGTTGCCGCTCCTGAATTCCACGTGTCATTTATTTGTGTCCATATACATGGTGTCAAAGATGTTTGGTTAATTGCCCCGATTGGATTTCCATTGATGTATAGTTGTAAATTTGAAACATTAGGATCGTTTACCACATTCATGGCCCAAAATGAGAATAAATAATCTTGATTTTGGTTAATATTAATTGTTTGCGACCAAACTACTGTATTCGGAGCGGAAGCACCATTGGCAATAAACATATTTCCTGTTCCAGTGGTGTGATCTCCACAATTGGAAAAATTATTGTGTGTTAATTGAGGACTTGTACTAATAGCATATTCACCAGAGTTTGATAACAATCCCCAAGCTCCTCCGGTTCCTGGAATGTAGTTGGTTGTAAAACTGTTTGTAGTATTCGTTGTACCTCCTTGAAAATCGCCATGTTGAACTAAATTGTTCCCCATTTTTTTTGCAATTACAGAATAAGTCCCAGATGCGTTTACTGCAATTGATGAGGTAGTAGCTCCATTTGACCAAAGATAAGTGTCGTGGTTATTACCTGCATTGAGGGTAACTGATTGTTGCGTACAAAGTTGAATATCTGGACCCAAATCAACAGGAGTAATGTCTTGAACAACCACGGTACCTTGATAAGCTCCACATGTACCAACGGTATAAGTGTAAGTGCCTGAAGGAAGAGTTGGGTTGTATGTTCCCAAATATCCATTTGCAAGAGTAGCAGGACCATTCCATGTGCCGTTTATTGGCATTGAAGTACTAAATAAATCAAATAAGTTTGTTGTTCCAGTAATGTCACAGCCAGATAATGAAACTGATTCACTGTTGGCACAAATTTCTAATAACATATCATCAACAACCATGTCATTGTTACCTTGATAAGCTAAGTTATTGACAATTTCTAAGCGCAACGTAGTGGTAGTGGCTGTTAATTCAGGACTTACCCAATGATTCCAGTTTGAACCACTCCAATTTACTGTTTGCGAATAAACAATTGTGTTGTTTCCATCATAAATATTGAATGTTGTATTGTTTGTTCCTCCCCAAGCGTCTTTGTGATAAAATGAAAGACGGTAAGTAGCTCCAACGCATACTGTATATGGTCGGTTAACAGCAGGTCCAGTAAATCCATCGACAAAATTCAAATATAGGTGATAATTACCTGTATAACTTGGTCCAAAACCCGGACTTACTTGTGGTGAGCTTTGATAGGTTGTTCCTGGAATGATATAAGGGCAGGTAGTGGTGTATTCAAATGAATCAAAATTTTCTTGAATAAAATTAGTGCATTGAGCATTTGCTCTAAACACGAATAAGACTAATAATATAAGTAAAACAATAGATTGTTTCATGGTAATTAATGTGAATTTGTATAAGTAAGACGCAACTTAATCGTTTTAGTTGCCAAAAGTACTATTTTTTTATTAAAATGTTGATCAGATAATTAGATATAAATCAAAGAAATACTCAAAAGTGTTGTATAGTTTATGATTTATTCATTTTAGACATTTAATGAAACACTATTTTTAAAATTTCGTATAACAAAAATAAAATTGGTACGTTTTTGGTAGTAAAGGAAGTAAGATGAGAACACTTCTTGTAGTCATAATAGCATTTTTATCACTTTCGGTGCAGTTTAAGAATGAATTGCGCTCGGTATTTGGTGTGCGTGTTTCATATCAGGCAAATGGGCAGATGATCATGTTTATTGCATACTATACTGATGATGTGATGGAGACGAATAGAAAGATATTATCGTTTGATGAGTTTGTTCATTATGCTTCTGGCGATTGGCCGAGTATTTACAATAGAAATCGAATGAATTTGTTTGAGCTCAACGATGTGCAGGGGGGGATTTATCGAGATTCAATAACCAGAAAAGCAACTCCCTTTTGTTTTGCTGTTGACAGTTTATGGAAACTGCGATTTAGTCACTATCCTTTTCGAGGAAATAACGAAATGGGGTGGAGTCAAGATCAATTTTTACCTAGCTTATCACAACAAAAATACTTGTACAAACAATATGGAATGACTCACATTGATACTAAGTTTTTTGTAGATACAAGTTTCTGGAAATTGTTAAGAGATGTAACAAATCAAGAATGGGTTGAAAATTATAAGAATATTCCGTTAACGGATTAAAAAAAAAGGGGTGTCCGAAAAGTTTTTCTTCCAATTATTATAAAGGAATATTTCCGTGTTTTTTCTGAGGCAATGTTTCCGCTTTATTTTCAAGCATTTTGAATCCAGCAATAACTTTTGCTCGTGTTTCTTCTGGAAGAATTACGTCATCAACGATTCCTCTTTCAGCTGCTCTGTATGGATTGGCAAACATTTCAGCATATTCTGCTTCTTTTTCCAACCATTTTGCATTTGAGTCTTGTGCTTCTGCAATTTCTCGTTTAAAAATAATTTCAGCTGCACCTTTTGCGCCCATTACGGCAATTTCAGCAGTTGGCCAAGCAAAGTTTAAATCAGCACCGATTGATTTTGAGTTCATTACGTCAAAAGCACCTCCGTATGCTTTTCTTGTAATTACGGTAATTCTTGGTACAGTAGCTTCGGAGAAAGCATACAATAATTTAGCTCCATTGGTAATAATACCTCTCCACTCTTGGTCAGTACCTGGTAAAAATCCTGGCACATCTTCAAATACCAATAAAGGAATATTGAAAGAATCGCAAAAACGTACAAATCGAGCACCTTTTCTTGATGCATCAATATCCAATACACCAGCCAATGATGCAGGTTGATTGGCAACGATACCAATTGTTCTTCCTTCTAATCGGGCAAAACCAACAACAATGTTTTTGGCAAAATCTTCATGCACTTCTCTAAAGGAGTTGTCATCAATAACGGCATCAATAACTTTGCGAATATCGTATGGTAAATTGGAATTATCTGGTATAATAGATTTAATCGACTCCAATTTAGAGTTGTTAAACGTATATTTTTCTGGATATGGAGGTAATTCGTAAGCGTTTTGTGGCATATAGGTCAACAAATCACGTACTTTTTTCAAGCATTCAACATCATTTGAAGCAGTAAAATGATTTACACCCGATTTTTCAGCATGTGCTTTTGCACCACCCAAATCTTCTGAGCTCACTTCTTCGTGTGTTACTGTTTTTACAACATTTGGTCCTGTTACAAACATGTAAGATGTGTCTTCCACCATGAAAATAAAGTCAGTAAGAGCAGGGGAGTACACCGCTCCACCAGCACAAGGTCCCATGATTACAGAAATTTGCGGAATAACTCCTGATGCTCTTGTATTTCTATAGAAAATATCAGCATAACCAGCTAAGGAAACAACACCTTCTTGAATACGAGCGCCTCCAGAATCATTTAACCCTATCACAGGTGCACCGTTTTTCATAGCCAAATCCATCACTCTACATATTTTAGCAGCGTGTGTTTCTGACAAGGATCCCCCAAGCACGGTAAAATCTTGTGAAAACACATATACCAATCGTCCATGGATTGTTCCGTAACCGGTTACAACACCATCTCCAGGGAATTTTTGTTTTTCTAATCCAAATGAAGTAGCCCTATGCTCTACAAATTGACCAATTTCTTGAAATGAATTTTCATCCAATAACAATGTTAATCTTTCACGGGCTGTCAATTTTCCACCCTGATGTTGTTTATCTATTCTTGCTTGTCCACCGCCCAATTGTGCAGCTTCTCTTCTCGCAATTAATTCTTCGTTTTTATTCATTTTAGCACGTGTAATATTTTAAATCAATAGGCGTAGTATTTGGGTTAATGAATAACAAATATAATTATAGTCGCTTAATTACAATCAAGAAAGATGCATAAAGTTCTTCTTCGCAAGTAATTCATCTTCTGATTCACGGTAATTTGGGTCGTCAACACAACAGTCAACTGGACAAACAGCAGCACATTGTGGTTCGTCATGAAAACCTACGCATTCTGTACATTTATCAGGAACAATGTAATAAATATCCATGTCAATAGCGTCAAATTCTTCATCAGCATTGACTTCATTACCATCAAGTGTTGTTATCATACCTGTTAAAGACGTTCCATCTGAATACCTCCATTGAGCACCACCTTCGTATATTGCGTTGTTTGGACATTCCGGCTCACAAGCACCACAATTGATGCAATCATCCGTAATTACTATAGCCATTCTCTTCTAGTTAAATTTGCTGCAAATATACTGAATTTTTAAAGAAATTAAAAGATTCAAGTGAACGTATTTTAATTTTAATTAAGTTTGAATTTATAAAACAAGTAGTAATGAAAATCTTAACTAATTCTTCCCTTTTATTTTGGTTGATTAGTTTTATTTTGGGTATTGTATTTTTTATTAACGATTCCTATTATTTAATTTTTATTTTATCCATAGTTTCCATTGTTATTGGGTTTTTACCAATTCAAAAGATTAACAATCTTCGGTTTTACTTTCTTTTAGCACCTCTTTTTTGTATTTCTGGCTATTTGCTTACAGATAATTATTTCCCTTATGAAAATGAGATTTTAACAATGGAAGATAATTATTATATTGGTACGATTCTTGAACAATCAACGAAGGATAAGGTATGGAATTCGGTTATTGTTCAATTGAATTCTGAAAAAGTAAATGAATCATGGGTTACGACCAATGAAAAAGTATTATTGATAGTTGAAAATTCGGATGTTTTGACTACCAAAAACGATTTGATTTTATTTGAAACAAAATTCAATAAAATCGAGTTAAAAAATAATCCAGGTGAATTTAATGCAAAAAACTTCTGGATATCGAAAGGTGTTCGTTATCAGGGATTTGTTGGTGCAGATCAGGTTAAATTACTTCAACACAAAGGACTTAATTGGTTTGAATCTGTTTTGCAAAATACACGTGATTATTCCAGTAAACTACTGGATAAATGGATTGGAGTAAATGAATCGCCATTGATAAAAGCTATTTTATTAGGTGATAAAAGTGATTTAGATAGCGAAACAAAACGTGTTTTCACAAATACAGGAACAATGCACATGTTGGCAGTTTCTGGACTACATGTTGGTGTTATTGTTGTCATCCTTGATTTAATTTTTAAATTTTTATTTTTTTTCAGAGCAAGAAATGTTGTTTCTGTATTGATGCTACTATTGTTGTGGTTTTATGCATTTTTAACTGGATTTTCTGCTTCTGTTGTTCGAGCAGTAGTTATGTTTTCTGTTTTGATTTTAGCTCGTTTTCTACATCGAGATTATCAACCAATAAATTCACTTTCAATTGCTGCGTTTATTATTTTATTGGCCAGCCCGTTAACTATTTTTGATATAGGTTTTCAGCTATCTTTTTTAGCAATGTTAGGAATATTCACCTTTTATCCACTTATTGAACAGCTTATTGTTCCTCCAAATTCATTCTTAACAACCGTTTGGCAAGGTACGGCGATAGGATTGGCGGCACAAATTTTTACAGTTCCTGCTTCACTTTATTATTTTGGTCAGTTTCCAAATTATTTCTTTTTATCCAATTTAGGTGTCATGTTGTTTTCGGGAATAATGCTTGGTTTTGCTATTGCAATTTTAGCACTTGGGAAAATTAGTTTTGTTGCGATTCCTATTGGCTGGTTACTTTCCATTTCGTGCATTGTTTTTGTTCAGTTTATCTTACTGATTGAAGCTATCCCTGGAGCAGTAGCTAAAGGTTTTTACACATCAATTTGGTGGGTTGTCTTAGCTTATTTTATTGTACTTGTTTCCCTTTTCCTTTTTGAAAAGAAGAAATGGTTTTTCATAGCCAGTTGTGTCTTGCCCTTAATTATCTGGGCTCAATTTGTTCGTTTCCAAAATTTGAATAAAAAGGAATGGCTTGTTTTTAATACACTCTATCCAACAATCTTGGTAAATAATGCAGGTCAACAAATTTGTTTGTATGCAGGTAATGAAAAAGGAAAGAAAAATGCGGTAAGATTGGTGCAAGATTACCAAAAATTTCATCCCGGTCAGATTGATTACATTCCATTGAGTGAGGGTATTTATACAGTGGATAGAATTTTGCCTACAACATCTTTATTAATCGATGTAACAAAAGAATTAATTACTTTTCAATACAATGATAAGCGATATTTATATGTAACGAATTCCAATTTTGATAAAAACACTATTCCAAAATATACAAAAGTTATTTCTCAACATCTGAAAACTAACGTGTCGAATTTTTATGATTTATCCACTAAAGCTTTTCGAGAAAATTTGGAGTAATTATGGATTCTTTTGATTCAAGATGGTTAAGTTTCCATTTAAAACTTCACTAGTTGGATATTTTTCTAATCCTTTAAGAAGTATTTCTCTACTTTTAGTGTAATCTTTCAACATAAAATAGCCTCTGGCAACGTACCCATAAGCATTTTCATCATCAATTAATTTTGTGAATTGAATGGCACAATCTAAATAGGCTTGAAAATCTCCTTTTTTCTCTGTTATATCGAGCATTAAATAGTAACTCAATGTATTGGTGGGTTGAATTTCTATCGCTTTGTTTAAGGATTCAATTCCTTTGTCAAAATCACCTGTTAGCATAGTTGCTCTTGCCTTATCAATATAAACATTGTAAAAATCTGGCCAAATAGTTGTTGCTTTATCAAAATACGAAATTGCTTCTTTTTGCTGCTCCAATTTTTGTGCGGGAGTTAAACTTGTATTTTGGATAGAAGTACGCATCAATGTCATCGCATAAAGATTGTTAACCTGAGCAGCCTCTCCAAGGTGTTGAATGTCATGATTCATCAATGTTATTTCGTCTTTCCAATTGGTGTTTCTAACAAAACTTCTACCAGCAAGTAATAAACAACTTAATCCAATAATTCCGCCAATTACTCCTGGCTTTTTTAACGAAAATTGAGGGCTGATCCAAAAAATGATACTTGTAATAAAAATACAAAAACCAGCCGAGGCAGTGAAAGCAAGACGTTCACCAACCATTCCCGCAACAAGTTCAACCCAGTTACTAAATAGTAAGATGCTTAAAAAATACCAAAGAACACCAATTGCAATGAGTGGTCGACGTTTTATTTGCCAAATTGCTAAGACGATTAATAACAAATGAAATAAAATAGAAAACCAAACAATTAAACTACCAAAATTCTCCGTTTTTACTTTGGCAAAACCGTAATAAAATGATAGTTCAGCAGGGAATAGATGTAAACGAGCATATTCACCAAGAACCGCCAACCCTGTTGCTAGCGTTTCTTCTTTAGAATGAGGTGCGATTAATGTATTTTCAACATAAAGCAAATCACGGCCTTCTTTAATTGTTTTTTCACCTGTTGTGGGCAAATTATCTTTTTTTATCGCAACAGTTTCTTGGTTTTGTTGATATACCTTGCTATCTTGATACATTCGATAGGTATTGCTTGCAAAGACAATACTCAGAGCTAATGCTGGAGTGAAAATAACCCACTTTTTATTTGTTGTTTTTTGAAAAATGAACCAACAAATTGTGAATAAGAGAATTGCAATAAAATGAGGATTAGCGATTGAACCTTGGATAGTTGCTACTACTGCATAAATTCCAATAGGAATCAATGCAAGCCATGTTTTGGTGTATATAAGGAAAAAGAATACGGTTATAAAACCTATACCAATTAATGCAATCAGATTAAAATCAATTAAGAAAATTATTGTCATTAATACTAAACACGCAATTAGCCAGTATAAATAATTCTTCTTTTGTTTCCACAGATAAACTGTATTTCCAATTAGAATAATTAAAGAAATAGTTAAAAAATCTTGTCGATTAAAGATGAAATAAAGTCCAATAGCGTATGCTGTAATCGTTATTATTCCGATATTAAAATGAGTAGATAACATCCAAAACAAAAGAGGAATTGCAAAAAGATTCACATAAATAGATGATAAATAATAAGATGCAGCCAATACACCACATAACATCAATAAAGGAATTGCCCATTTGAATTTGTTTATACTAGTATCCGTTTCTTCTGATTGAAGGTAGTTTTGTTTTATAAGATAAGTAATGAAGATAACAAATACAGGAAGTGCAATCATTAAAAACATTCTTAGAATCATCAAATCAGAGCCAATAACTGCTGCAGGGAGTATCATTGCAAGAGAAATAACAATTAACTTTTTGACATCTATAGTTGTAAGTAATATCAATGCAATTGGGATTACAGTTGCCATTGGATAAACACTCTTTTTTGAGAGCATAGCTATAGAAAAGAGTGTGAAGGTGGTAATTACTGAACTTATTTTTTCTTTATCAAGGTGTTTAAATGCACATAAAGCTGCCCAAACAACAAAGAGAAAAGCAAAAATCTCATCTCTATTTTTTAAACTGTTAACTACTTCTGTATGAATGGGGTGTATGGTAAATAATAGCGTTGCAATAGCTGCAAATAAGCTATTTTTTTCGCCAACAAATTTTATAAGTAATTTAAAGAATAATACAACAGACAAAGCATAAAGCAATACATTAATAAAGTGTCCAACCCCTGGTTTTTCGCCAAATAAATCATGTTCGAGAGCGAAAGAAAGGTGAACAATAGGTCGGTAACCATAAGCATAACCAGCATCATCGCTATAATAAGGAGATGTGAATATTTCACCTATTGCACTCAATCCTTTTGAGGTTAATTTATGGTTCATGGTCACCATAGAATCATCCATGTTGTAACCATTGCCAAGAGAATTTGCAAATAAGAAAAAAGCTAGTAATCCAAATAGGTAATAGTATTTCTTCAATGGATTTACTTCTTTAACAGCTACTGTTGTTGTATTTTTCTTTTTACTCATAAGTTAAACGTATTCTAGTTGTTAACTTGTTTCTCAATCCACTCATACAATTTAGTTACACCTGTTTCTAAATTGTATTTTGGTATCCATTGAATATCTTTAGAAACCAGTGCATTGTGCGAACAACGCCCCCTCACACCTTGTGGACCTTCAATGGTTTCAATGTGGTTGTTTTTTTTACTTATTTTTAATATCAATTGGGTGAAGTCATACATTGAGATCATTTCTTCCGATCCAATGTTATAAGGTCCTGAAAAATTGGAACGAGTTAGCTTTAATACAGCATCAATACAATCATCAATGTATAAAAAAGAGCGTGTTTGCAAACCATCTCCCCATATTTTTACTGTTTCATTTTCTTTTGCTTCGGCAACTTTTCTACAAATAGCTGCAGGAGCCTTTTCTCTGCCCCCTGTCCATGTTGATTCTGGGCCAAAAATATTGTGAAAGCGAGCAATTTTTACATTTAAACCATGATTTCGTTTGTAGGAAAGGTATAAACGTTCGCTGAATAATTTTTCCCAACCATATTCACTATCTGGATTTGCTGGATAAGCTGAATTTTCCTCACAATTTGGTGAATTTGGATTCAACTGATTTTCTTCGGGATAAATACAAGCAGATGATGAATAAAATAGGCTTCTTACGTTTTTCTCTAACGCAATTTGGGCCACATTTAAGTTGATTTGAGCAGAATTGTGCATCACTTCAGCATCGTGTTCACCTGTAAATAAGTAACCAGCACCTCCAACTTCACCCGCCAATTGATAGAGTTCGTCACAATCATTACTGATAACATCTTTTACTACCTGAATATCACGTAAATCTCCAATAATAAATTCATCAGCAGCAGATCTAGAAAACTCTGGATGTTTGATGTCAACACCTCTTACAAAGTATCCTTCATCTTTTAGTCGTTTAACTAAATGACTCCCAATAAACCCACCGGCACCGAGTACAATAGCATTTTTTATAGCTCTCATTTTAGTGTAATAATTTACGAATATACAAATTAATAGATGAATGTATTATTTTTTACAAAACAAGCGTGCAAATTTCCATTTCAGGAAGTAACAATAGTTAGAAAAACTAGTAAAATTTAAAATTTTCTTCTGGTAATTGAAGCTCGAATTGTATTTTCTTAAACTTTCCAAATATTGCATGTAGCTTGAATAAACGATGGATTGATTTGTTGAAAATCGTTCCATTGATAATGCAGCAAAATGTATAAAAACTAGTTTGTCTCCGTTGATAAATAGCTGGTTATCTATTTTTTCTATTTTGGCATTGTCACTATTCCATCCAGCAAAATTACAGCCTCTATTTTTGATGACTTCTACGTTGTTAAATTGAATAGGTATTAAGTCTAAATATTTCTGATCATCAAAAAGACCTCTCCAATAGGCTTTTTTCACTTCGTATAGACAACAATCTGTCCACCAATCTAAAATTGTAATTGCATTTCTGTTTGCTCCAAAAAATCCAGCATTGTAGAGACCAACACGAAAATTAGCTTCTAGCCAATTTTGTTCCTTGGTTGGGTCTGCTTTGTAAAAATGAGGAGTTAACAAGAAATCTGAATTTTCTAATTTCTCAAATAGAGCATCAGGAGAAGAATAGAAAAAGATATCATTATCAACGTAAATAACACGCTCATATCCACTTTCTAAAAGAAATTTCACGTACACAGATTTGAGTGACCAACGCAATTTGTCGCCAGTGTATTTGTTGGTAAGTTGCTGAATGTTGTTGTTTTTTAAATCATTAATTTCGTGGTAATTAACCCCTTCTACTGTTTCGAAATTATTGCTATCAGTTACCAAGCAGTAAAGTGAAGTTGAACTGTATTTCTTTATTGATTCAAATAGGGCATGACTTTTGAATAAATGGCTTTTGGTGGATATGGTGCAAATAGCAGTTTTCATGTCAATTTAACGTGTTTTTTTTATTTCAATGTTTTGAGGGTATTCCATAGTTTGCGTAATAAAGGGTAGGAGGTTGTAGGCTCATGGTATTTTGCACACAAATTTCCGATAGTTGTTTGCTGATAAATTTTATTTTTATCCAGTCCTCTAGTTCTCCACTCTTCGTTCATCCAATGAATAAATAGCCAATCATTCGGTATTTTTTTATTGGTAACGATGTATTTTACAACTTGCTCCCACCAATCACTAACTGATTTGTTGTCTTGAATGTAGTTTGTTAATTGAAGCTGTTCAATGTGGTTATTTAAAATTTTATTTGGTAATAACCATTCCAATGTATTTTCATCACATGTTTGCAATGTTTCTTCGTAAGTTCGGCGCATTAATTCGCTTTTTGCTGGTACTTTTAGTATGTTCCCAATCATAGGAAGAAGCGGATGAGCCCTGAAAAAATAGGGTGAGTCAATTGAAAAGGGCTGTAAACAAGTTACATCCATATCTACCCACCAACCACCATATTCGTATAATAATTTATAGCGAAATAGGTCGGAAAAAGGAGAGCCAATACTTCCTTTACCTATGTGGTAATTGGGGTCGTCGTATTTTCGTCTAAAGATATCCTTTTCAGGAATGATTTCATTGGCGTCTTTCAAAAACACATGTGGAGGTAGTGTGTTTTCTAATGCATTGTATGTCCACAAGTAAAAATGATGCCCGTTATTAACAAAACTTTTTAAAGTAAGCATTTCCAATGTGGAGAGTTTGTTACCCACCCAAAGTCCATGAACTATTTTGTTATCATCTGACAATATCATTGAATTTTGTAGTGTTTTAAAAGTTGATTGAATGCACTTCTGTTTTTGTATTTAAAATTACTAGAATTTATCCAATGAACACCCAACCAGTCATGAGGAAAAGGGTAATTGTTTTTTAAGTAAGGTTCAATGGTGTGTTGCATATCCAAATTAAATAAGCCTAATTGTCGGTATTTCATCAAGTTGAATCGTTCAATTTCTTCATTTAATATGGTTATTGGTTTGTGCCAATCTGTATTGTTCTCTGTTACTTCTATCACAGCTCTTTCGTAGCAGACTTTCATTAGTTCACTTCCTTTCGGACATTTCATAACATTACCAACCACAGGTAGTTTCCAGTGATTTCTGAAAAAATAGGGTGCATCAATGTTGAAAGGCTTAAAGCAAGTAACATCCATATCGACCCACCAACCTCCGTATTCGTATAGTAATTTATATCTAAACACATCTGAAAAACCAGCATAAGACCCTTTTCCCCAGTCAATTTTGCTTTTGTCGGAGTATTTGAAAACTTTTTCTTTTGGTATGATTTCGTTGGCATCACGTTGCACAAATCCATCAGGAAGGTTTTTAATAGGAGTATATGTCCATATATTAATTATTTGACCATGCTCTTTAAATGATAATAAAGTGAGTAGCTCAGTTTTACCAAGCTTTTCACCAATCCACAACGAATGAAATTGGTTGTCTATTTTGTTGTCACATAATTCCATACATCCCATGTTTTATCACCAAAACGGTAAAAGATATGAATAAAATTAGGTTTAATTTTTGTTTTCCAGTTATCATCGGTAAAAAAATCATTTTCTTTATCAAGATGAAGACTGTCATTTTTGCTGTCTGCAATAAAATTCCATTTTTTATCAAGAGTTTTATGATTTTGAAGCTCAAATTTCCAAGTTGTAGCAATCAATGTACCTTGGTCTCTTGTTCGCCAATAAGGGTCATCAAATTTTTCTGTTGTTAACTTATGCCAAGCGTTTAAGAAACTATGTGAATTGTCGTCAAAAAGAAATACACCGCCATTGAAATGTTTCCAATTTCCATCAATTGCTATATCCATTTCTTTTTTGATGACATCGGTTAAATGTGAACAATGGGCATTAATGTGAGTTATAGGTTCGTTGTGATGGTTGTACCAAATTCCTGTCTTTTTTTCAAGTTTAAAGTGTTTATTCAATCGATAAAATCTTGTAGGTATTATGTATAGAAGTTTTTTGAACCAATAGAAAGAGTTTCTTTTACTCATTTCAACATGATGTTCTATTTCTTTTTCAATGTTGTTGAATTTTTCTAAACAATTACAATTTATTGCGTAAACACTGAAATGATTAACATTAAAATGGTCATTAGCAAAAGTTATTGGTGCAGAGTACTCATCAAAGATTCGATCGACATCCTGATTAAGTGCCACTACATCGGTATCTAAATAACAGTATTTGTTGCCTTTAGGAAAGTAGTTGTGAATACCAGTTTTTAGATAAATACTAGCTTGATGATTGTTAAATTCTTTTGGTGTAACTACGTCAATTATGTCCTTATGTTGAACAGGTATTTCATTACGAGAAGTATCTGTTAATACCCAAATTTCATTTTTAGAATATTTTTTTAAGTATTCTAATGAAAAATGCAAAGTATCAATGTGTTCTTTGGCACCACAAACAACAAATATGAAGCAGTTTTTAGACAAAATAGCGTATTTTCTTTGGCGAATTTACAATTAATAATCCATTAATTGATTGTTCTTATACCAATCTGTCATTTCTTTAACACCTTCATCTATTGTAGAAATTGGTCGAAATTGGATGTAGTTATTGAGTTTTGAAGTATCGCTATACGTTGCTTCTAATTCATTATTTGGCAAAGGTTTGCTTTTAATAATGGGAGTTTTGTTTAGATATTTTGCAATTAGTTCTGCATATTGTTTAACAGAGATAGGTCGCCCACTTCCAATATTAAAAATTTGATGACTATTGGGTTTCTCTTCTTTAATCTTTTCTACTAATAAGGAAATAGCATGGACAATGTCTGAAACATGTGTAAAATCTCGAGAAATATTTCCATCGTTGTACAGCGTTATTGGTTGTTCATCAGATATAGCTTTCATAAATTTATAAGCAGCCATATCGGGTCGTGTCCATGAGCCATAAACGGTGAAAAAGCGTAAACCAATAGCTGTTATTCCAAATTGATGACAATAATTTTCAACCATTATTTCTGTCAACCGTTTACTTGTCCCGTAAAATGAAAGCTGATTGCTATGTGGTGCACTTTCTGACATGATCGCTTGGTTTGGCTCATAAACAGAGGAACTACTTGCATAAATGAGGTATTTAACACCATTTTTTCGACATTGTTCCAACACGCTAAAAGTGCCTTCAACATTTTGACGGAAATACAAGGATGGATTTGCGAGTGAGCCTGAAATTCCTGTTTCGGCAGCTAAATGAATTAAAATATCAGGTTTTTCTGAGGTTTCATCAATAAAATTTGAATGAATAGAAGATTTTTTTAATTTTTTAATGAAAGAAGCTCGTTTTATGGAAGCAGTTTTATGCTCTTCTAAATTGTCGATTCCTGAAACTTCAATTCCAATACTTTCTAATTTCTCTTTCAGATGAAATCCAATAAATCCAGCTATACCTGTAATTAAAACTCTCATTTACGATTTATACATTGGTTTTTTACTTCTTTTCTCAAGCCTATTTTGTAACCGAATTAGTCTATTAGGGTAGAAAATTACTGATTTTATTTCTTTTTTTGATAGTTTTATATAATCTGAGTATATTTTAATTGAGTCTTTCTTATAATTCTGCGTTGATGTTAATTGAAGTATGTTAGTATCTTTTAATATCTCTAATAATGGATTTATGTAAAAAAAGATGGTTGATTGATTAAAAACTTGTGAAATAATAGTTGTGTGATTGTTTTTATCGCAATTAAAGGTATATTCTTCATCTGTTTGAATGTAAGAATTTTTATTATCAGTAGAAAGAACAATTTTCCCATGAATGAAAGAAGGAATTAATGGAGTTGATATGGTTCCTTTACTTTTTTTATTTAGTTGGATAATGACATAAGTTTTGTCTTTATAAGCTGTGAAAATAAGTTTTGAGTGGCTCGGAATTGTAAATGCAGCATCAATATTTTTTTGCTTTAAAGCCCATTCTGTGATATCTCTGTTGTCTTCTATTGATTGGTACTTTTGTTTATATCTCCAACCTCTTAATTCTCCTTTTTTTATAATGTCACTGTTTTTTTCTAAATCTTTTACAGAAAGTATTTTATTGTCATTTTTGTAATAAATATAAAGCGTTGGATCATACATTTCCCAATGATTGTTTATTTTTATTTCTGACACAACGTGTCCTTCAATATTGATAACTCTAGCATCATAACCTTGTGTTCTCCATATTTTTGCTAATATTGAAGCTTTATCATCGCATAATCCTCCACCGATTGAATTGATAAAAATAATTGGATCATGTTGCCAATTTTCACCAGAAATGGGCTTGGTCCAAAATGTTGAACGAGCAACAAATTTCCATGCTGCGTTATAATCTGATTTATTTTCTTCAAATTCAATTTTTTTAATGGAATCCATAATGTCTTCCATAGTCATCGGAAAGAAATGGTTTATTTTTAAGTTAAAAAAAGCGTCAAAATCATTGTTGTTTTGAATAACAATAGAGTTGTTTTGGTACGTAAGTATTAGTGACGTATCGAGTTGATAGTCTTGCGCATGAATGTTGTGGTTGAGAAATAATACAAACATTGTGGAGAGAACAATGAATGATTTTTTGTTTATTTCCCCATAATTAGTAATCTTTATCATTTTCAATTACTTATTTGAGAACTTATTATATTTGTTCTAGTATGATTATTTAGTGCTACTAAAATAGGGTTTTTATTTAAGTATATCAATTAATTTGATAAAATCACATTATATCATCTATAAGATTTAAAAGTTTTTTAGGAAGAATACAGTGAGAACAATGGATTAGGGTGTGTAATGAGTATTCTTCTTTAGTGTTAAATGAGGTGAAGATTTAATTTGTTTTAAATTCACATCCATTTTTGAACCCATTTTTCCATGATCAAAAGCTTCCATAATTTCCAATTGTATGTCTCTTTCAATAAGTTGTCAATGTAAGATTGTTTGACAATGTTTAATTCAACTAATTTACTGTTTTTTAGTTGTGTTCGGTACCAATCAATATCCATGTAATAAGCATCTGGACCGACAAATCCTTGTTTTTTGCGATTTAAAATGGAAGTTGGAAGATGGTTTTTGATATTTTCGTACAATAAATACTTCGTTTGAGTAGGTTTGAAATACTGTTTTTCTGGTAAAGAGAAAATATATTCAAACAATTTGTGATTTAAGAAAGGAACTCTCACTTCGAGTGAATTTGCCATACTTGCACGATCTATTTTTGTGAGCACCAACTCTCCCATAAAGCATTTAATATCCATCAATTGAATGGACTTTAAAGGGGTTGCGGTTTTGTCAAAATGTTGACGATAAAACCAATGTACATCATCAGGAATATATGAATGTAGATGTGGTTGTAGCATTTTTTTTAGTTCGTTTTTGTCAAACCAACCCATTGCCATTGCTTGTGCGTAAAAATCGACTGGATGTTGTTTGGGTTTAAAAAATCGGGCAACTTTACTTCTAAATGAAGAGGGATAACTGCGATGAAAAAAGTCATGTTGCCAAGTGTAACCTCCAAATAATTCATCCGCACCTTCACCACTTACAACAGCTTTCACTTTTTCTCTTGCTAGTTGACTTACCATAAAAGTTGGAACAATTGAAATGTCAGCAATTGGTTCATCATATACCATTGCCATTTTGTCCACAAGATTCAAACTATGCTCATCTGCAATTACAGATTTATTTTCAACACCCAAATGATTGGCTACAATTTTCGCATATTGATCTTCACTTTTTTCCCATTTTGAAAAACCGATAGAAAAAGTGTTGGGTTTTTGGTCTAATTCACGCATGTAATGAACAAGTGCACTGCTGTCGTATCCACCACTTAAAAAAGAACCTATTGGGACATCAGCATAAATATGCTCTTTAATCGATTCTTTTAATAATTCTCCAGTTTTTTTGATGACTTCAGTTTTTGGAGAATTATTTAAGCTATTAAGATTTAATTTCCAATATTCTTTTAATTGAATAGACAAATCAGATAAATTAATCTCTACATAATGAGCAGCAGGTAATTTGTTGACACCTTCCCAAATGGTTTTAGGAGAAGGAATATAGCGATATACGAAATAATCTGCAAAACTAGAAAAATCAATTTTTTGTGGAATTAAATTTACTTTATGAATAGCCTTTAATTCAGATGCGAACAAACATTTCCCTTCTTGAATGGTATAGTATAATGGTTTGATGCCAAATCTATCTCGAATCAAAAATAATTTGTTTAAATTAATATCATAAAGTGCAAATGCAAACATTCCCTTTAAGTGATTGATACAATCGATTCCCCATTTTTTATAAGCAGCTAGAATGACTTCAGTATCGGTGTTGGTTTTAAATGAATAACTATTTTTCAGATCTTCTCTTAAATCTAAAAAATTGTAGATTTCACCGTTAAAAGTAATTACAACTTGTGTTGAAGAATCTTTCATTGGTTGTGCGCCTTGTTCACTCAAATCTAAAAAGGATAATCTTCTATGTCCAAATGCTAAGTTTTGTTGTTCATTAACATAAATACCTTCTCCATCTGGTCCACGGTGAGTTAAGGTGTCCGTCATTTGTTGAATGATGTCTTTAGAAACTGGTTCTTTTAAATTAATATATCCTGTAATTCCGCACATTTATTCAAAAATAATTTTTCTGAAATATTTTATCCTTTTTAGCTCATTGATGAAATAACTTCTAAATAATGAAGGTTTGTTCTTTATGTTTTTATCATAGAGTAAAATACGATATTCATTTGAAATAGAGCTGTAAATATCATGTCTGAAATACTGATAATAAGGGTCTTTTAATAAATTGTTTAAGAATTTTATATGTGAAAAATGAAATAATTCCTTATTGTTTTTGGAAATACCTTTAGAATGATTTCTATAAATTGACCAAACTTCGTTAAAGTAATGAAACTTTGAATCAGAAATTAATAAGCAATAGATTTTCCAGTCTAAAGAGTAAAAATCGTCAATTAATTCTTTTTTAGTTAAAACCTTTGTAAGACCTTGTTTTCTAAAAACAACAGCTCCAGTCGGAATAATCAATCTAGTTAATAAATCACTTGGATAAATAGTTTCATTGTATTGATAGTATTGTGAATAGGTTTTAGCAGATTGAAAGTAATTGTGTTCAATGTTTTGTGAAGAAATAATTGATGCATCGTGAAAAGTTGCTATATAATCAGGATGTTTGTCCAAAAAATCGATTTGTGATTGTAATTTGTATTCGTAATTCCAATAATCATCACCATCTAAAATTGCAATATATTCTCCTTGAATACTGTTTTCCATTCGGAAAATATTTTCTATAATACCGTTCTTTTTTGATTCAAGAAGAAGAATTTTGTCAGGGTGTTTTTGTTGGTATTCGTTCAGTATTGATGGGGTGTTGTCTGTTGAACCATCATCGGCAATTATTACCTGGTAATTAAAATTAACCTTCTGATACAGTATGTTATCAATTGCTTGATGAATATATTGTTCTTGATTATATGTAAATAGTAAAACACTTAATTTCATAGATAAATCTTGCTGAAAATTAACTTTGTTTATCAAAGATAAAAAAAGAAAGTATATTTACAATTTATTTTATAATATGAATACTTGCTATTAAAATTATGATTGATAATCAGTTTTACGATTTCAATGTATATGATGCTCTTTTTGCTACTGGAAAACAAGAGATTTTGTCTCAAGAAATTCAATCAAGATTGGTATCCTTCTGGATTTATTGAAACAGATTTTTTTAAAGAAATCGGAGTTTGATAAATTAAAAGATGAAGTTACTCAAAATATTCAACAAAAAGTTGAGCAAGAATTAAATCAATCAATTGTAAATTTTCCTTATAAAAGTAGCGTTATTTATTTTTGTAGCATTAATTTCAATCGTTCATAAATTCGTTCTTCAGAACTAATGTTAATCTCATCAATAATTAAATACATATCAATAGTTAAAAGTTCTTTGTATATTTTCTCATGATATTCTAGAGGAAATCTATCTAATACTGATGTTATAAACTTTTTATAATCAATATCTTCTTTATAGTTTTTGTAGCCTTTTTGTTTTGCCAAACTCTCAAAGAAGGTATTTTTATATGAGCTTATGTTTTCTTTTTCTGTTGCTTCTCTTTTAATTGCTTTGTCTATCCAATTTTTTACTTGTATAATCAAAGTATTAAAGGTTTTTAAGTTTTCTGAATAAATAGTAGAAGAATTATTGTCTTTTAGAATAGAAGAATTAAAGAAATTATAAATATCTTGAAGCTCATCTGATGGTAGATTCCATATTGAAGTATGCAATGGGTATTCTACGGTATGTGTAATTACCCGAAAATTATGTTTATTGCAAAAATTAAAAAAGTTTGGTATTTCCCTCCAATTTTGTTTCATTACACAAATATTGAGTATTGTAACGTATCCTCTTTGAGAATTGTATTTTTGAAATTTAAAAATGTTAGCTAAAACTTCATCATACTTTCCATTTATGCGAATAGATTCATACGTTTCTTTAACAATTGAATCTATAGAAATGGAGATGTTAAAATTTCCTTTATCTAAAAGTGTTTCTACTTTTTTATTTAATATACTCCCATTAGTAGTTAATGTAAGTGTAATATTTGGATTTAACTCGATAACTCTATCTCATATCTTATAGTATATGTTCATTAAAAAAGGTTCTCCACCCAAAAATCTCATTTCTGTTAAATGAGGAATAAATGGCACTAGTTGCTCAATAAATTGACCTGAAAATTCCTCATAAGGAGAATAATAAGGTTTTTTATTCTCTCTATTTTTTCTAATAGCAGAAGAATATTCTCCAGAGCACATAATACATTCAAAATTACAAGAACTCCCCAACTCAAAGTCAAACATTGTTGGATAATTTTTATACTGTTTTTGCTCTTTTAAATAATCATATTGAAATGCGCCAGAAGATTTTCGATTGTCTTTCACATAATATTCGCAATTCAAACACCCTAAACTGAAGTCGTTTTTAAATAACGCTTTTGTTAGCTTGTTTTTTTTATCTCCAAACCAAATCTCGTTGATAGATTGTTCTGGGAACTTACCAAAAACATATCCTCTATTAAAACAACAAGCTAAAACATTACCTGAATGATTGAAACGCAAACTCCTAATAGGAGCTTCACAAGCAGAAGTCTTTTTAAATAGAAATGACAACATATATCTTTATTTGTTTATATTTCCTTTCTATACCACCAAAATCGTTTTAATTCATTTGATTAGGTGTTTTCGAAATAATTTTCGCTTATTTACACCATCACAAGAATCCAAAATAACAACAAATTCATGTGAAATAGCTTTGTAAATATAGTATTTATAGTCTTTATTCGTCTCTAAAAAATCAATCTGCTGTTGTAATTTTCCTTCAAATTACCAAAATCATCTCTGTCAAGTAAGGCTATGTACTCGCATTTAATTGCGTTTTCCGTTCTATAAACATTCTCAAAAAAATCTACTTTTGAAGATGTTAATGGCAATATGGTAGTGGGAAATATTTTCGCATAATCATTAACAATATTCATGGTATTATCCGTAGAACCATCATCGGCAACAACTAACTGAAATTCAAAATCCGTTTTTTGATTTAATACACTTTCAATAGCTTGTTCAATTAACATTTCTAGATTGTAACAAAAAAGTAAGATAGTAAGTTTCATTAAATGAAGATGATTTTAGTATATTTGTTAAACATTCAAAGGTACAAACTATTTTATACTATTAATACTTATGGAGTTGCCAATTAAAAATAAAATTACTTACATCTTAGACGATAAAGAATATTCTTTTTCAATTAAAGATGCAGATTTTAGTTTTGGTGAAAATGTTATACTATCAACTAAAGATTCAGACATATCATTTGATCAAAAATGGTACAAAGAAGGATTTTCTTCCATTCCTTTTCTGACAGATGACGAGTTTTATCAATTAAAAAACGAAATTACTCAAAATGTTAAAACAATTATTTCTTCTACGATAGATAAAACGATTAATAACTTCTCTCTTGAAGACTATCACAAATATGTGAGTAATGAAGATGAGCATTTTCAAATTGTCTCTAAAACACGTGATTTGTTTCAAAAAGACATTTCTTTTAATGCTCAAAAATTAATTGCAAAATTCGAAAGCATTTTAAATTGCTCATTAACCGATATTGTTCCTGGAACAAACCATCAATTGCATATTATTATTCGAATTAATCGACCTTTTTCAAAAGATTACAACCCTCCACACAAAGATATCTATGAATTTTATGATGGCTACGGCTTAACTCCGAAAATGATTAATGTTTGGATACCAATTGCTGGAGTATCCAACAAATCTTCTTTGCCAATTGCGCCTTCAAGTCATCTTTTAACTGAAAATAAAATACTAAGAACAAAAGCAGGAAGTGTATTTGAAGATAATCAATATCGAGTAAATACCATTAAATCTTGGAATAATCAAAACGAATTAATTCGCTCCAATGTCAAATACAACGAAGCATTGCTGTTTTCACCGTACTTAGTTCATGGTCTTGCTCTAAATGAACAAGAAAACAGTTCTAGAGTTGCCTTAGAATTGCGATTGTTTGAAGTTGAATAACCTGAGGTTATGTGTTAAATTAGCATAGTACCGTCAGGTACATCTTCTGTAACCAATTTATTCATGCCAATTTTTACATTGTTTCCAATTTTTACGTTGGGCATAACTGTAACACCAGTTGCTAAAACACAATTTTCACCAATATCAGCGTTGCCAAGTAATTTGACATCAGGTGAAAGAGTAGTGTATTTTCCAATTTTCACATCGTGACCAATCATGCATCTGACGTTTAAGAAAACCCCTTCTTCTATGATAACATCACTTGAAATTTGACAATTCATTTGAATAATCACTCCTTTTTCAGCAATGGTTGAATATTGACTAATTAACGATTGAGAACATATATAAGAAAAATTATAACCACCAATTGCTTCTAATTGTTGATTGATTTCCTTTCTTTTTCTTGGAGAACCAATAGCAGTTACAAAAAATGGAGATACTTCTATAAAACGTTTTTTTAATTCATCAATTGATGTGATAATATCAAATTGGTTGTATAATTTTTTTTCTTTAACATCGGAAATGTTATCAAAGAGAGCAATGCCTCTAATATAATTTTCATATCTAAAAATATCAATTAAATCTTTTGCTAATCCTGAAGCTCCAATCAATGTAATAATCATAATAAGTGTGTTTTAATGAAACAAAGATAATTTTATTCTTGAATACTAACACTTTTTACGACACATAATTGTTAAGTTATATTGTTTTGTTTCTAATTGAAAATCAAATTCATCTTGTTGAACGTAGCTATTTCCAATATATTCTTTTAATAGAAATTCAACGGGATTGAATTTATTTAGATTTTCTTCTACAATTTGCAATCCTTTAAAGGAAATGATTCGATTAAATAAAGAATGTGTTTGAATTAAATCATGCGTAACAACTAGTTGAGTTTTTTTTCCTGTCCAACTTTTTGTAAGATTATGGATTTTCTCTCTGAACTCCTCATCCCCCACACTCAACACTTCGTCCAATAAATATACATCAAAATCTAAATGTGCCATAATAGAAAATGCCAAACGCAAATACATTCCGTTGGAATAGTTTTTTACTGGTTCATCGATGAATTTTTCGATTCCAGAAAATTCTACAATCTCATCAAATTTTGATTTTATTTCTTTTTTGGAAAAACCATGTATTTGACCATTCAAATAGACATTTTCCCTACCACTTAATTCTGGGTGGAAGCCAGCTCCAATGTCTAAAATACTCGCTACTTTACCTCTTATGGTAATTTGGCCAGTTGTAGGCTTTGTTATTCCTGCCAATAGCTGTAATAATGTGCTTTTACCACTACCGTTCGGACCAATTATGCCAACGCTCTCTCCTTTTTTTATTTCAAAAGATACATCCTTCAACGCCCAATGCTCGTTTGTGGTATTTCCTTCACTATCAACTCGTGGTTGACGTAGAGGGAATACTTTCGAAACATTTTCAACTTTTATGGCTATGGTATCTTCCAATGAGTCAGTTTTTAGTCAAAAATACAATTTTTTATCATTTGGAAATAATTTTAAAATAAAAAATGGCTTTTAAAGCCTATTTCTTTCATAGACTTTTCTAGAATTGAACCAGTAAATAAGTAGCGCTATAAAACAGAGTGCAGCTGTAATGAGATACATTTTTTCAAAACCGTAATGATCTTCTAAGTAAGCACCTATTAACATACCAGCGCCTATTCCTAAATCAAAACCTGTTAAATAAGTTGAATTGGCTGTTCCTCGTTGAGATGCTGGGGCCATATTTACATACATCATTTGTAGAGCAGGGAAGAGCGTGCCATATCCCACCCCTAAAATAAAGGCAGAAATACAGAATGAATATATTTCTTGAAAAGTAGCAAAACTGTAAAAGCCAATTCCAATGGCAACTATCGCAAAAAGCATCACTTTGTGTAAATGTCCTTTGTCCACCAATCTTCCTGAAAATATTCTTGTTAGAATAGTGCCTAATGCAATGAATAAAAAGAAGATACCAGGATTGTCAATGCCAATGTGTTTCCCATAAAGCACAGCATAAGCGACCAAAGTGCCATAGCCAAAGGCTAAAAATAGTTGGTTGAAAAAGATCGGAATACCTTTAACTAAAATAAATCTGTCCAGTGAAATAGGTGGTTTTTTACCTACGCATTCTCGTTTGGGTACATGAATAAGGCTAATGGAAATAATCGCAATAGTACCCATTATTAATGCAAATGAAATTAAAGCATTAAAACTGTAATTGTCATATATTTTAACTGCAATGAAAGGTGCAATAGCCATCGCTAAGTTGAGGGTTACACCAAAGAAACCAATTCCCTCAGCTCTCCTTGATGATGGGATAATGTCAATAGCAACAGTGTTGGCAGATACTGCTGTAAGTCCCCAAAACAATCCATGAATAAAACGAAGAATAAAAAAGAAAATGATGGTTGCAGCAAAATAATATCCTATGTAAATCAATACAAACATACCTGCACCAAATAAATAGAGCAATTTTCTGGGGTAAACATCAACAATGTAGCCACTAAAAGGACGAATTAGTAACAATGCAATTACGTAAGAAGATAAAACGATGCCAATTTGAGAATGAGGCACATTTAGTTGCTCAGACAAGTAGATGGGAATTGTTGGCATGAGGAGATAAAAAGAGCTTGCAATAAAAAAGTTTGCCAAACAAGCTATTATAAAATCTCTACTCCAAAGTTTCTCCTGCATCTCCTTAGTTTGAAAGTACAAAAGTACTAACAATCCAAATGAAATAGTGCTTCCTTACAATTAATGAATTGTTAAAAAAACTTGTAATAAGATTCCGTTCTTTTGAAATAATCTTAGTTTGAATCAAACTATTCGATAACTACTCCCCAATGATTGGCACTTGCATGATCAAAATCCCATTTGTAGCGATCAGGAATTTCTCCATTTAGAAAAGAACCTACTTTAATAGAAGGGAAAATCTCTTCATAGGTATCCATGTCATTTAAGGAAACTCTACGATAGATATGAGAACGTGTAATTTTACTCATGTCTTCAATACCGCAAGCACCCATTAATTCGATGAAATTTTTGATTGTTCCTGCGTGGTAATTAGCACAACGAACTTTTTTGTCTGTAACATCTAATCCGATGGTTAACTTAGGGTCGTGTGTTGTAATTCCAGTTGGACATCTGTTTGTATTACATAACAATGCTTGAATACAACCAATTGACATCATCATACCTCTTGCAGAATAGCAGAAATCAGCACCTAAAGCCATTACACGAGCAATGTGGAAAGCAGAACTAATTTTACCAGAAGCAGCTACTTTAATGTGTTTTCGTATGTCTAAGCCATTCAAAATGTTGTGAACAAATGCAACGCCATCAAGCATTGGAGCCCCCAAGTAATTGGTAAACTCTTGTGGTGCAGCACCTGTTCCACCTTCACCTCCGTCAACAGCAATATAATCTGGATAGATATCCAACTCAATCATTGCTTTGCAAATAGAAATAAATTCAGCTTTATGTCCAATACACAATTTGAATCCAACAGGTTTTCCTCCTGATAATTCTCTCAACTGTTGAATGAATTTAACCATTTCAGTAGGTGTGTTGAACGCTGTGTGGTATGGCGGAGAAGCTACTTTTGTGTGTGGTTCAACATGACGTATTTTTGCAATTTCTTCGGTATTTTTCACAGCTGGTAATATCCCTCCATGACCAGGTTTTGCACCTTGAGAAATTTTTAATTCGATCATTTTTACTTCAGGAAGTTTCGCTTTTTCAGCGTATAGTTCGGGACTAAAATTTCCGTCTTTGTCACGACAACCAAAATATCCTGTACCAATTTGCCAGATTAAGTCACCTCCAAATTTCAAGTGGTAAGGGCTGATTCCACCTTCACCCGTATTTTGTGCAAATCCACCTAATTTAGCTCCACCGTTAAATGCCTCAACCGCTTGAGCACTTAATGCTCCAAAACTCATTGCAGAAATGTTTAAAATACTTGCTGAATATGGTTGACTACAACCTTTATTTCCAACTTGTACACGAGGATTGGGATTTAATTCATCAAAATGCTTGGGAGAAATAGAGTGACACATCCATTCATAACCTTCGGCATATACATCTAGTTGTGTACCAAAAGGAACTGTTTCTAATTCTTTCTTAGCTCGTTGGTATATTGTTGAGCGTTCAATTCTGCTAATTGGTTTACCATCTGTATCAGATTCAATAAAGTATTGATACATTTTTGGGCGCAATTCTTCTAAAACATATCTTAATCGTCCTAATAAAGGGAAAATTCTACGAATAGAATGTTTTTTTTGAAACATATCTTGATATCCCATCAATGTGAGTATCAGAACAATCACAAAAAGTACATACCAATTGTGACTAAAATAAATGGATAGTGCAAGTGATATTCCTAATGCTAAACTTGAAACAATTACAAACTTTTGTCGCATAACTCAATGTTTTATATATAAGGCAAATGTGCTAATTCTTTTCTTTAAATAGTTAAACAACCTCCTATAAATATGAACAGAATAAAGTTGCTAACTTATAAAAGTAAGAATGATACAAAATTAACCTATTTTAAATCAAAAAACATGAGATTATAAAAAAGAAATCCTTATTTAGAATGGAACTAAATATTGTCTGCAAACACCCCTTCTTTTTTATTGTAATAAAACAATCCAATAGTAAAAATAACACAGATTATTAATGCATTGAAAACCCAAATTAGTTTAAATTCTCCATATCCAAATAACGACCACCTCCACATTTCAACTACGTTTGCGATTGGATTGTAATCAAGTAAGTAGCGATACTGCTCGGGAAGTAAAGTATTGCTAAAAAAAACAGGGGAAAACCAAATTCCAAAATAAAGCATAAATGGAATGAGGTGCAAAATATCTCTCTTCTTTAATGATAGAATGGAAATCCAATAAACAAAGCAGAGCGCAAGTATTGTGTTGTAACTGATAATGAGTGGTAATAATAAAATCTTCCATGAAATACCTTGGTGGTAATAAAGCATCAATAAAATTAACAAAACCATGCTAATGCCTAACTCAATCAGTGCTATTATAGCTTTTGATAACGGAATAATGCTTTTGGGAAAATAAATCTTTTTGATAAGATGTTGTGATTCTTGTAAGCCATTGGCTCCAGCACTCACAATATAGGAAAAAAAATTCCAACCCAATAATCCACTCAATACATAGATAGGGTAGGGTATTCCTTCGGTTTCCCAATTTAAAAGAAATCCAAAGAAAAATGTAAATATTAGCAGGGCAGTTAATGGCTGTAAAACCGTCCATCCTAAGCCTATAAAAGTTTGTGAGTACTTAACTTTTAAATCTCTTTTTGCAAAAACCCATATAAGTGTTTTGAAATTCCATATTTTAGTTATGAAACTTTTAAAAGTATCGTCTTTCGATGAAATGATATGTAGTTCCTCACTCATTCTTTTTCAAAAAAAGTTATAATTTTTTCAACAATGTATTGAACGTGGTTTTCACCCAGTTCAGTGTGCATTGGTAAACGCAATAGAGATTCTGATATTGCAATCGTATTGGGTAAATCTTTTAGTCCAAAATCGCTTCCTTTTGAAGAATTGTGCAATGGAATATAGTGAAACATGGTTTCAACGCCTTGTGCTAATAAAAAAGTAGAAAGTTGATCTCGCTCAACTTGATTCTTTAATAGAATGTAAAACTCGTGGTAATTGGTTTCAATTAAATCATCTGACATTAATTGGATTTTCCCTTGCAATTCCAATGGTTTTAAATAATAATGGTACAGTTTGCTCAAAATATTTCTGTGTGCTAAAATTTCCTCACTTCTCAAAAGTTGATCGTATAGCACGGCAGCACTTAATTCATTCATTTGGTATTTTGACCCAACATCAACCCATTCATAGTAAGGAACACTTCCGTCGATAAAATCTTCTCGATTTGTTCCAATATGATACAAATATCCAGCTCTTCTAATAAAATCAGGGTTGTTGATGATTAATAGACCTCCTTGAACGGCAGATATTTGTTTGGTAATATCAAAGCTGATAACACCAAAGTCACCAATAGAACCCAATTGTTTACCTTCGTATTTATTTCCATACGCCATTGCAGCATCTTCGATGAGGTAAAGATGGTGTTTTTTGCACAATGCTTTTATTTTGTTTAAATCACACGGATGACCGGCATAATGAACAGCAACGATTGCTTTTGTTTTAGGTGTAATTAAGTTTTCAATTAAGTTCAAATCAATGTTTAGACGTTCTTTTTCTATATCAACAAAAACTGGAATTGCACCTTTTGTAACAAATGCGTTGGCAGTAGAAACAAATGTAAAAGAAGGCATGATAACTTCATCACCTTTTTCTATTTTTATCAATTCAGCAATTATTTCCAACCCACCTGTTGCAGAGTGTGTAAGGAATAATTTTGAATCAGGAAGGGTTTTTTGCAATTGAGAAATACACAAATTGGAAAAATGTTTTTTTCTAAAAAAATTATAATTTGAATGTAATAATTCAATATTCTTCAGATAATTTGTAGATTTACCAATGTTGTTGAATAAAACTTTCATATTTGATTCAAGTAGCACATATAATTAATCCCGTAAAGGTAAACGAATTTTCTGATTTACACTACGCTCAGCCCATAACTTTTGAAACAATGTTGCGGGCACGCCTTTTTTCGTCTAAAAAAAATGCAATTCAGTTATATACCACTCAATTTGAGGAAGACAAATCAATTATTCCCGATGGTTTTACTGTTTTATCGAATTTGGAACGCTCGGTTTTGGATGTAAATCCGGCTTTAACAAAGAGAAAACTACCGTTAATTGCCGATATTTTAGCTAAAAGAAGTGAAGTACCAGATGCCGATTATTTGGTGTTTACCAATATGGATATTGCTGTTCAACCGTACTTTTATGATGCTGTTTTTTCGTACATTGAGCAAGGTCACGATGCAGTTGTAATAAATAGACGACGAGTGTCTGATAAACTGAGGTCAATTGAAGATTTACCTCTTTTGTATGCAGATATGGGGAAATCTCATCCTGGATTTGATTGTTTTGTCATCAAACGTTCATTGATTGATCAATTTGTGATGGGAGATGTCTGCGTCGGAATTTCTTTTTTAGAAGCTACATTGGTGCACAATATATTCTCTTTTGCAGAAAATCCATTGTTTGTTCCTGATGCACATTTGACTTTTCATATCGGAATGGATGTTTTGGTTCCACGAAACAATGCATTTTATTGGCACAATCGCAATGCATTTTTCAATGATATTTGCCCTAAATTAAAACCTCATTTTGATTTAAAGAAATTTCCTTATGGATCACTTCCTTTTCCTAAAAGAGCAGTAAAATGGATGTTAAACCCAAGTTTGTTTACTCGAAATTACATCAATATGGAAGGTAAAAACTTTTTTCAACGAGTAAAAACTCGAATGGATGAAGTCCGTTGGAGAATATTGCAAAAATAATTAAGCCAACACTTTTTGATACACTTCTACAAGTACATCTACCGCATAATCAATTTCTTCTTTTGTTGTGTAACGAGAAAAAGAAAAACGGGCATTTGGTCGAGAAGTATCTGCGTTAATACCTTTTAATACATGAGATTCTGTTTTAGCTCCCGAAGTACAAGCACTACCTCCACTACAAGCTACACCTTTTAAGTCGAGTGTAAACAATAGCATTCCGCCTTTTTCTGTTTCTGGAAGAGAAACATTTAATACTGTATAAAGTGACTCTTCGGGTAAAACTGTTCCATGAAAGCTAACTCCAGGGATTTCATTTTGCAAACGTTGAATCATGTGCGATTTAAGCTCTTGCACGTGTCGTTGATGTTCCTCCAAGTTTTCGTAAGCCATCTCAAGTGCTTTGGCCAAACCAACAATACCATAAATATTTTCTGTGCCTCCTCTGTGACCTCTTTCTTGGCTACCACCTTGAATTAAGTTTTGGACTTTTGCTTTTTTGTTGACATATAAAAATCCAACACCTTTTGGTCCGTGAAATTTATGGGCAGAACAAGTCAAATAGTCAATATCAAGTTGTTTTAAATCAAAAGCGTAATGTCCCATTGTTTGCACTGTGTCGGAATGAAAAAATGCATTGTATTTACAACACAAATGGCTGACTTTTTCAATAGGAAGTAACACACCAATTTCATTGTTTGCGTGCATGAGTGAAACAATTGTTTTCTTTGAAGTATCGCTCAATAATTCTTCTAAATGAGCTAAATCTACAATTCCTTTATCGTTTGTTCGAACGTATGCAATTTCAACTTCTCCTTTTTGTACTAAAGCATTGATTGTATGATCTACTGCATGGTGCTCAAGCGGAGTAGAAATAATTCTTTTTGCGCCTAATAGTTCAACGGCAGAATCAATTGCCATGTTATCAGCTTCGGTACCGCAACTTGTGAAAATAATTTCAGCAGGTTCACAATTTAATAATTTTGCAACGGTTCTTCTTGAATTTTCGAGTAAGGCTTTTGTGGAGCGACCATAAGCATGAGTGGATGACGGATTGCCAAAATTGTTTTGCATTGTTGCAGTCATTGCTTCAATAACTTCTGGTGCCATTGGTGTAGTTGCTGCATTATCAAGATAAACGCTTTTCATTGTCAAATTGTAAATTTTAGGATACAAATATACAATGTTAGAAAAAGAAATTAACTAAAAAAATGAAATATCTATATACGTTAATAAAATCTTAGTCAAAACGAGTTGAAATTCGATTAAAAAATGCATTTTTGTAAAACTTCAAAAGATACAAGTAAAATGAAAATTTATCCATTAAATACAGGTGATTTTAAATTAGATGGCGGAGCAATGTTTGGTGTTGTCCCAAAAACCATTTGGTCAAAAACAAATCCAGCTGATGAAAACAATATGTGCAACTGGTCGATGAGAAGTATGTTGATTGAGGATAGCGGACGCTTGATGTTGATTGATACAGGTATTGGCGACAAGCAAAGCGAAAAGTTTTTTTCACATTATCACTTACATGGCAATGATTCATTGATAGGAAATTTACATAAATTGGGTTTTCACGAAGACGATATTACCGATGTTTTTTTAACACATTTACATTTTGACCATTGTGGTGGTGCTATAAAATGGAACAACGACCGAACAAGGTTCGAACCTGTTTTTAAAAAGGCAGTTTATTGGAGTAATGCCGATCATTGGAAATGGGCAACTATTCCAAATGAACGAGAAAAAGCATCGTTTTTATCCGAAAATATCCTACCGATTCAGGATAGCCGTCAGTTGAAGTTTGTGCAACGTATAGGTGATTTTACTCGCAACGCCATACCAAATATTGACGTGCTATTTGTGGATGGACATACCGAAAGTATGATGATTCCGCATATTCAATACAAAGAAAAGACAGTGGTGTTTATGGCCGACTTGTTGCCAAGTGTTGGTCACATTCCATTGCCTTACGTGATGGGATATGATACACGACCTTTGGAAACGTTGAAAGAAAAAGCAAAATTCTTAAAAGAAGCAGCCGATAACGGATATTATTTGTTTTTAGAGCACGATAGTGTCAACGAATTATGTACCGTAAAAGAAACCGAAAAGGGAATACGATTGGATCAAAGATTCTCTTTTAACGAAATTTTTGGAAACTAAATTATACTACATGAATAACTATTTAATTGAATTATTTAAAGAAGAGAACACGGTAATTATTCCTGGGTTTGGAGCTCTTACTATGGTAAATAGAGCGAAAAATGAGTTGATGTTTATGGGGTTTATGAAACACAACGATGGAACATTGGTAAAATACATCGCATCAAAAGACGGGGTAGATGAAGCTACTGCTATGGCTAAATTAGTTGCTTATGTTGATGACATAAAAAATGCTATCGATAACGGTAAAGTGTTCGATATACCAGGTGTTGGTTCTTTTTCTAAAGACAATGCGGGCGATGTTTCGTTTTCTCAAAATGATTTATCAGCAGAATCCGCTCAAAACACCATTACTATAAAGGAAGAACCAAAGGAAGAAGTGGTTGTAGAAGAAAAGGTGGCGGAGGTAGAAGAAGCGTTAACTGAAGTTGAAGAAAAAGTGACTGAAGTTGTCGAAGAAGTTGTCGAAGAAAAAGAAGTAAAGGAAGAGCCAATTACTCCGATAGTTAGCGATAAAATAGCAACAACCATTGTTGAAACTCCCACCTCAAAAGAAACACCAGTTTCAGAAGAAGAGCAATGGAACGATGATTTGGATTTACCTCCATTGAATTATCAACCGGAACGACCAAAGAAGCCGATTTTAGAAAAAGCAAAAAAAGATGGACTTACACCACATAAAAGAAAAACAGTGCTATTCTTCTTGTTGGCAATTTTAATAGTTGGAGGAGCTGCTTTTTTAGGATTTAATAAAGATTTTAGAAATAAAATACCATTTTTAGCGTCAAAAACTACGAATGCTGAACAAGTAGTTGGAGAAAACACCAAAAATGACGAGGTGGAAGAGGAAGTGACACAAGAAGAAGAAATTGCTGATGAATCCAATTCAAATGAAGAGCAGGAAACTTTTGTTCAAGAAGAAAAGAAAGAACCGACTGTTGAAAAACCTCAACCAAAAGTAGTTGCTTCAGGAAATTTAAGAGTTGATCAATCGTTACCTATTCAAATCATTGTTGGTTCTTTTGGTGTGGAAGACAACGCTAATCGTTTGGTGGATAAGTTAAAATCAATGGGATTTCCAGCAGCAATTATAAATCAAGGTAATTTGTTTGTGGTGACAGTAGCATCTTTTAGCTCCATGGAGGAATATCAAGCAAATAGTGAACAATTAAAACAGGTAGGTAACTACTGGGTAAAGAAATAAGACAATATGAATTGGCAAACAATCAAAGAATATCAAGACATTACTTTTAAGCAATGCAATGGCGTTGCCCGAATAGCTTTTAATCGACCTGAATGCAGAAATGCTTTTAGACCCAAAACAGTGTCTGAATTGCTTGAAGCGTTGATAATAGCTCATGAATCACAAGAAATTGGTGTTGTTTTGATTTCTGGAGAAGGGCCTTCGCCAAAAGATGGTGGATGGGCTTTTTGTTCTGGTGGCGATCAACGTGTGCGTTCAACAACTGGTTACAAAGGGGAAGATGGTGTTAATCGTTTCAATATTTTGGATGTGCAACGTCAAATTCGTTTTATGAATAAAGTAGTGATTGCTGTTGTGCCAGGTTGGGCAGTTGGTGGTGGTCATAGTTTGCATGTGGTGTGTGATTTAACGTTGGCAAGTAAAGAACATGCTGTATTTAAGCAAACAGATGTTGATGTTGCCAGTGTTGATGGTGGCTTTGGTTCTGCATATTTGGCACGTCAAGTTGGACAAAAAAGAGCCAGAGAGGTATTCTTTTTAGGAAAATCATATACTGCTCAAGAAGCCTATGACATGGGAATGGTTAATGCAGTTGTGCCACACGATGAATTGGAGCAAACTGCTTACGATTGGGCACAAGAAATATTAACCAAGAGTCCAACCGCTGTAAAAATGGCAAAATTTGCCTTTAATCTCATTGACGATGGTCTTGTTGGTCAGCAAGTTTATGCTGGCGAGGCAACACGTTTAATTTACGGAACAGAAGAAGCTGTAGAAGGAAGAAACGCATTTTTAGAGAAACGAAAGAGAGACTTTTCGAAATTTCCAAAATTTCCGTAAAAAAAGCTGCATTTGCAGCTTTTTTTTATTTCTTTAGAAATCCACCTAAAATGCCACCTAGCATTCCAGATAATCCACCCTTTTTTGAAGATGAATTTGAAAGCATTGAAATAATTGAAGTAATAGAGTTGAAATCTATATTTTTCATCAAATCAGGTAGTGCACCAGCAACACTTTTTGCTTGTGTGTCGGATAATCCTACTTTAGAAACTAAATTCTTGACAAAATCATTTTGCATAGCTGATTGAAATGCATTGTCATTTGAAGTGTTTGGCTTTGAAGAAGCTAAACTAGATAATTCCTTAGGATTATTACTAGCTTTAGAGTGAATTACTTCTGTTAATTGATTAATTACTCCAGATTGTTTGCTTTCTTCAATGCCTAAATTCGATAAAATACCTTTTACAGAATCGTTGTTTAATAATGATGTTAAATCCATGATTTATTTCTTGTATTTGTATAAAACTCTACCTTCCCAATTTTCAAAAGTTAGGTATATCTCACTGTCTTTTTCTTTTAAATAAGCTAAGTCGGTGATGTCAACTTCCAAGCGTTTTTTAACGATAGAGCGACAATTGTCTTCATTTGCATGGTGTACAATTTGCACAGCACGAATTGGGGGAAGAGATTTCGCAATTGCTTCACTACCAATGATTTCAAATTCATGATCTTTGCATCCACCGCCATACGTGATGTCAATGTAGAGCGTATTTTCATTTACTTCAATAGCATCAATACTCATAATTGGATCGGATTCTTTTGCAAATTTTCCGATGGTTGCTTTCATTTTCATTGTTTCCAAATCCGTTTTGTTTATGGCCGCTTCTTTTTTAATTGTATCACTACTTGTGTTTTTCTTTGTTCCACAAGCTAAAAAGAATGCGCTAATTGCTAAAAATACTACTATTTTCATTTTACGTTGTTTTTATCGTTTATCTATCAAATATTGTACCAATTTTAAAAGCTTAAGATTTAACTGTCAGAATGATTGTTTCGAGGATGATATGATAAAATGGCATCTCTTAAAAAACGTTCGTCTAAGTGTGTGTATATTTCAGTTGTGGTAATGGATTCATGACCAAGCATTTCTTGTATGGCACGTAAATTTGCTCCACCTTCCAATAAATGGGTGGCAAAAGAATGTCTAAATGTGTGTGGAGAAACCGTCTTTTTTATTCCAGCATTGAGTGCTGTTTGTTTGATGATGGTAAAAATCATAACACGTGTTAGTTGTGCGCCTCTTCGGTTTAAAAAAACAAATTTTTCTGCTTGTGGCTGTATCGGAAGAAGTGCCCTTGAATTGGCACGGTAATTGGTTATTTCTTTTATCACAGTTGGACTAGCAGGAACCAATCTTTCTTTATTTCCTTTACCAATTACTCTTACAAACCCTTTGTCAAAATGAAGATCCTCAAATCTCAAATTAACAAGTTCGGAAACACGTAATCCACAACTATAAAGCGTTTCTAAAATAGCTCTATTGCGTTCTCCTTCAGCTTTGGATAGGTCAATGGAGGCAATCATTGCATCAATTTCTTCTATAGATAAAACAGCAGGCAATTTCCTACCGATAGAGGGGAGTTCAATAAGTTCCGAAGGATTGTCTTTTATTTCATCTTCTAAAAATAAATAATTGTAAAATTGTTTTATACCCGATACAATTCGAGCTTGCGTTCTACTGCTTAATCCTAAGTCATAAAGAGCAGCAATGAATTGAACTAAATCGTTGTGTGTGACAGCAATGGGGCTTGTTTTTTTAGCCTCAAAAAAATCGTGTAATTTCTTTACATCTCTCGTGTATGCATCGACAGAATTTTCTACCAAACCTTTTTCGATTTTTAAATATGCAATAAAATCATTAATATAGTGCTCCCAATTTGACATGGTATGAAACTTTTAATAATAAACGGACCAAATTTAAACTTACTTGGCCAAAGAGATACACAAATATACGGTACTCAATCATTTGAAAGCTATTTTTTGGAATTAAAAAGTAAGTTTCCAACAATTGAACTTTTGAGTTTTCAATCCAATAGTGAAGGAGAGATCATTGATACTATGCAGCAAGCAGCGGTAGATGGCATCGTTCTTAATGCTGGAGGATATACTCATACAAGTGTTGCCATTCGGGATTGCATTGATGTTCTTAAAACGCCTGTTGTTGAGGTGCATATTTCTAATATTGCCGGACGAGAATCTTTTCGTCATGAATCACTGCTAACACCAGTTTGTGTAGGATGTGTTATGGGTTTTGGTTTAAAATCATACGAAATAGCTGTTCAATCATTTTTATAATTTTTTTTTGAGATTCCAATAATGAGGTTGTTTTTGGAAAGGTAAAATTTTGTTTGATAGATTTTTATTAAGACCTTTGTTAACCGATTAAGTGCTACTTCTTAGTCAGTGTAAAATAAAAGTAAATAATTATCGCTACATATAAAATGACAAATTTCAAACTTCTTTTTCTCTTATTAGGAATCCTATTGTATGGTGAATATAGCTCTGCACAATGTGTAGATTCAAAAATACCCAAAAGTGGATGGAATGTACATTATTTTGATAGTGAGGAAGCAGCTGGAGAAGGTGCAAATAACGGAAAAGCAATTTATGCTATCGACGGAGATTCTACCAAGTTTTGGCACACGCAATGGCAAGGTGCGCAACCTGGTTATCCGCATGAAATTCAAATCAATTTAGGGTCAAGCCATGATGTGAGTGGTATTTCGTTATTAAGTAGATATGATAATCCTTATGGTAAAGCCAAACAATATGAAATTTATTTAAGCAACGATGGCACAAATTGGCAAGTAGCTCAATCGACTGGTGATTTCACTTATCCAAATGTCAATGCTGCTGCTCAACGAACTTATGTCTTTTTTGGAGCTGTAGCAGCACAATATGTTCGTATTAAATTGTTGTCATCTTATGGCAATTACTATTATTCAGTTATTTCTGAAATAGATATTTATGAAAATTTGACTTGTCCTGCAACAGGTCAAAACAATCAATTGGCTACGTTTGATGCGATTCCAAAAAAATACACAAACGACGTTCCTTTTACGGTGAATGCAACAACCAACTCTGGTTTGCCTATCAATTATACCATTGTTTCTGGCCCTGCAACTATTGCTGGAAACACCATTACGTTAAACGGAACAGGAGGAACAGTTGTGGTAAAAGCTGCTCAATCAGGGGATGCTACTTTTTATCCGTGGGAACAAACAAGAACGTTTGAAGTAGTGGATTTGACAACAATTCAACCGCAGATTACAACACGTTTTACAGTCAATAAAGATATTCAAATGCCACAATTGGATGCATATCTTTTGCATGCATTTACTACGATTGACGAACCAACTCAATTGAGTGTAACTTCATTGGAATACATTATTGATGGTACAAGTTACCCTGCAATATTTAAAAATAATTCATGGCAGTATTGGTGGACACCAAGTCAGTACGGTGCACATACGGTTCAAGTAAAAGCAACTGCAAGCAATGGACAATCGTTTACAGAAAATCTAACCTTAAATGTTAGCAACACCATAGCAAATACATTGGCACAGACATTTAATGGAGATGTGATTGATATGGGAACAATTGGTTCGCAATGGTTCTATGGTTCGTATGAATTGCCGCAATTTACAGCTGCTTACAATAAAATTATAGCCGATTTTGCTATTTCTTGCCCAAGTGTACCTGGTGGATGTGATGATTGGGATCGTTTGGGATGGATTGAGGTTAAAGCTCCGAATGGTGATTGGGTAGAAGTCATTCGATACATTACGCCGTATGGTGTTCCTTGTTCGCAATCAATTGATTTGATGGATTTTGCTTCTATTTTGCAAGGAAATGTAGAATTTAGAATGTACATTGAAACGTGGGGAACAGGAGGTTGGAAATTGAATCTTAAGTTGAACTATGAAGCTGGTACTCCTGAATACAAGTATTCAAGTGTTGAAGAATTGTGGCACGGTGATTATTCATTTGGAAATCCTGCAAATCTTCAACCAACAGGAGCTAGAACAGTTGCTTTTGAACCAGAATTAGCTGGAGCTAAGATACGCTTGGTTTCTACAGGACATGGTTGGGGAAATAACAACACGTCAAATGCAGCAGAATTTTACCATGCTTTGCACCACATTGATGTGGATGGTGTAAATATGTTTGACCAAGATTTGTGGCAAAATTGCAACCCAAATCCAGCAAACTGTACAGGACAACAAGGAACTTGGCAATACAATAGAGCAGGTTGGTGTCCAGGAAGTATGGGAATGGTATTTAACTATGATTTAGATGCGTTTATGAATCAACCATCTGTTCAATTGGATTATATTTTTCAAGAATCATACATGGATAATTGTCACCCAAACAACCCAAATTGTGTGTCTGGTGTAACTTGTACAGATTGCAACGATTCTTACAACCCATATTACCGAGTTGGGAGTTATGTAATTAAGTATAGCAATGTTCCATTTGTTTTGTCAACAGAGCATTTGACTATTCAAAATGATTTGGAAGCAACAGTTTACCCTAATCCAACAAAAGGAGATTTTCAACTTCAATTAAACAATGAGTGGAAACATGTGGTAGTAAGTATTCAAAATATAGCAGGAGATGTTGTTCAAACACGTTTTTTCTCATCCGAAAAAGAATTGAACGCAGCATCTTTCTCGATTAATAACTTAGCAAGTGGTGTTTACTTTTTGAAAATTCAAAGTGAAGGACAATTTGCAACAATGAAATTGATTAAAGAATAATTGCATTCTATAAAGATCTTTGTTAAAAAGTAGTAGTAGTTTAGTTAGGTAAAAAAGACCTCTGTTTAAATTTTAAGCAGAGGTTTTTTATTTTGATGAGGCGTTAATAAAAAAAAGATTTCTCAAAACCCTAAGTGGTTTTATCGGGATAAACTTACTTGTTCCTATTGGGATTTAGAAGAGGGAAGATGATGAGAAAGTCGTCACCTTCCTTCCTCTTTTCATCCACTTGATTACCGTCATTTCGCACCAACGAAGTTGGGGAGAAACCTTTTTTTGATTCAAAAAAAGTGAAATAAATACTTCGTTTTTGTATATTTGTCTTCTAATGAACGTGGTTAAATTGTTGTCTGCTACAAATAATTATGTGGTGATGTAATTTTTGTCTAAAATTTAATTAATCAATGAATGATTTTGTTCTATACTTCATTTTGGTTCAAGTAATATTATTGATTCCATCATTTTATTTTTACAGTTGGATATTTAGTAAGACAAAATTGGTAGCTGTAAAAGCATACTCTTTTTTGTGCACCATTTTGTTTCCAATTATATTTACTTGTGTGTTTGTTAACATCAACAATCAGTACATTTCTCCTTGGCTTCACTCGGAAAAATTTGATTCTAAAAAATGGCAAAATAATGATAAATATAGGTACCGCATGAAAAACGATATTCTTAAGAATAATGTTTTGATTGGTAAGACAAAAAATGAAGTTATAGCATTATTAGGAAATGATATTGAACATGGGCCTTGTAAAGATTGTATTGGTTATTCTACATACGAGCCTGTAGAGGGATTTTCTATTGATCACGAAGTGTTAGAAATTTATTTTGATGATCAGAATAGAGTAACTTCAGTAAGTATAAATTATTGGTAACTGCTAAGTAAAAAAATAAAATAGGAATTACACATTCATCCGTAATTTTTCCAATTTTAGACAATAATCTTCTGTATCCCTTTGTTTTCAATGGGCATTTTTACAAAGTCGAGAAACAAAG
>JAMLHA010000012.1 GCA_023957475.1 Crocinitomicaceae bacterium
GAAGCCCCAGTAAACGGCGGCCGTAACTATAACGGTCCTAAGGTAGCGAAATTCCTTGTCGGGTAAGTTCCGACCTGCACGAATGGTGTAACGATCTGGGCACTGTCTCAGCCATGAGCTCGGTGAAATTGTAGTATCGGTGAAGATGCCGATTACCCGCAACGGGACGGAAAGACCCCGTGAACCTTTACTATAGCTTCGCATTGTCGTTGGGTAATTGATGTGTAGGATAGGTGGGAGGCTTTGATGCTGCGTCGCTAGGCGTAGTTTAGCCGTCGTTGAAATACCACCCTTTAATTATCCGACGTCTAACCCGCCAGCCGGTGGGGACATTGCGTGGTGGGTAGTTTGACTGGGGTGGTCGCCTCCAAAAGAGTAACGGAGGCTCCTAAAGGTACCCTCAGCACGCTTGGTAACCGTGCGTAGAGTGTAATGGCATAAGGGTGCTTGACTGAGAGACCGACAAGTCGACCAGGTAGGAAACTAGAGCATAGTGATCCGGTGGTTCCGCATGGAAGGGCCATCGCTCAAAGGATAAAAGGTACTCCGGGGATAACAGGCTGATCACTCCCAAGAGCTCACATCGACGGAGTGGTTTGGCACCTCGATGTCGGCTCGTCACATCCTGGGGCTGGAGAAGGTCCCAAGGGTTGGGCTGTTCGCCCATTAAAGTGGCACGCGAGCTGGGTTCAGAACGTCGTGAGACAGTTCGGTCCCTATCTGTTGTGGGCGTTAGAAATTTGAAAGGACCTGCCTCTAGTACGAGAGGACCGGGGTGGACGTACCTCTAGTGTACCTGTTGTGGCGCCAGCTGCATCGCAGGGTAGCTACGTACGGATGAGATAAGCGCTGAAA
This sequence comes from Crocinitomicaceae bacterium, assembly GCA_023957475.1. Classification (GTDB taxonomy): domain Bacteria; phylum Bacteroidota; class Bacteroidia; order Flavobacteriales_D; family Crocinitomicaceae; genus Taishania. The sequence continues at coordinate 856 of JAMLHA010000012.1, forward strand.
GCATCTAAGCACGAAACTCACCTTGAGATGAGATTTCTTTTAAGGGCCGTGGAAGACTACCACGTTGATAGGCTACAGATGTAAAGACAGTAATGTCAAAGTCGAGTAGTACTAATTACCCGTAAACTTATAACCTTTACTTGATTGTTTAAAATCTTTTTGCTCCGATCGTCCGATATAAGACATTTTTTAGTTCAGAGTTTAGAGTTTAGAGTTCAGAGTTTCTGCACTCATCACTCCTAACTCATAACTAGTATGATTTTAGGTGTCTATTGCGGCGAGGTCCACCTCTTCCCATTCCGAACAGAGAAGTTAAGCCCGCCAGCGCTGATGGTACTGCTAGGTTGCTAGTGGGAGAGTAAGTCGATGCCACTTTTTAAAAAGCTCAATCAAGAAATTGGTTGGGCTTTTTTTGTGCATACAAATTGGAATGGACGCGATTAATCGCGTCCGTACATTATTTTAATCTCATCAATCGTCAAATCATTTTCTGAATTAAAAGAAAATCGATGAACTCCAGGCAATAATGTTTCAAAATTTTGATTCAAATGAAAGGATTTATTTTCAGAATAAATCCAACAATTTAATAATGGTTTATCTGTAGTTAGAATTATTTCATAAGAATTATTCACTCCTTTTTGCAATTCCAACTTAGTTTGGGGCTCTTTTGCAATTAATTTTTTGTTTGTCAAATTATAAAAAGTGCGTTTATGTAGTTTATTTTTATCATCATTCCATTTTGCAACTACAATATAATCAGTAGGTTTGTTTTGAATCATGTCAAAAATAGGTAATGAATTGACAGATTGTGATTTTACATTGATTTTAATAGAATCTTGTTCTAGCCAATTGCCTTTTAAATCATAAAAATCAAAGGATACAAAAGTGGTATATTCATTGCATGCGTCGGCGACTAAATAAAATTGCTTTTGATTAAGCTCACGCTCTACAGCTAAAACAGCAATGTTTTCAAAATCTTTTTGAACCTCATAATGCAATGCTTTCCAATTATTATAATAGTCAACACTTGACCAAGTCGGTGCTGGCCAACAATCATTTACTTGCCAATAAAGTGTACCTGAGCAACGTGGCCAATCAACGCGATGACCAGAAATTGCAATACCAACTGCTTTTGCTTGTGTTAATTGTGAATAGTAGATAAAAGTATCGAAATCATTTGTTTTGCCAAACAAAATATCTGACTGTTTTTTTATCATTCCATTTCCAACGTAGCTTTTCTGACGTAACTTCATTACATCAGAATCTAAATTCCAATCTTTTTTATCGATTACTTTTGATAAAGTTGAGTATTCAGGAAAGCTTTGAAAACCATATTCTGCATTAAATCGCCCGATTTTCTTACCAAAATCTTCTATTGGGTCTTTTCCGTGCCAAACACCCCAATAATGCTGTGAACCATGATTATAGTATTCAGCTTTACCCCAGTTACTTAAGGGACTTGTATGTATATATGGTGTGTTGGAATAATAAAGAACTCTTTCTGGTATTAACTTTTTAAATAAATCATCATACGCTTTTTCGATTTCTTTAACTGATTTTCCAACCAGACCATATTGAATTTGAAATCCCCAATTTTTCCAAGCAACATCCACTTCATTGTTTCCATTTAATAAAACAACAGATGGGTGAGAAGTCATGCGAGGAATATGATAATCAATTTCTTGTTTTACGTTGTCCAAAAATTCATCAGATCCGGGATACATTGAACATGCAAACATAAAATCTTGCCAAACCATGATACCTTTTTTATCACATTGTTCAAAGAAGTATTCATCTGGATAGTAACCGCCTCCCCAAACACGTACCATGTTGAAATTAGCTACACTCATTTGTTCAACTAACTTTTGAATACTTTCATTGGTAACTTTAGCAGGGAATATTTCTTGCGGAATAACATCTCCACCTTTACAAAAGATGACTTTACCATTTACTTCAATTTCATAAGAAGTACCGTATTCATCAGTATTTTGTATCAGCTTTGAGGTTCGAACACCGAAACCTTTGGATATCGTTTCTATTAATTTATCTTCTTTAGAAAGTAGTGTCCATTCATCATTATATAGATGTTGTTCTCCAAAATTTATAGGCCACCATAATTGAGGATTATTAAGAATAACAGTTGCTTTCAGCCATTTATCTTCTTTTTTCCAATCAATTGTTCCAAATAACTTACTTTTCCACTGAAGTTTTTCAGAAGGATGTTGCGCTAATAATATGGCTATATCAATTACAGCTTTATTATTTTCAACACTAATTGTTTGTATAGAAGTTTGAATGATTTTATTTTCATTATAGCTTATAATTTTCACCGGTTTATTAAAGCCAATAGTATTCATTCGTAACGCCCAATCCCAACCAAATTGATACTGTGGCTTTCTAGTATATGGTGCAATTGCTATTTTTTTGTTTACATCGTTTGGGGCAGGTAATTTATAGGAAGCCTTTAAATAAGCATCTTTGTGATATAATACTGGAGGTGTAAAAACAGCTTTTAGTTCATTTTTACCAATTTTTAAATGATGTTTAATAGTTAATCTATAAGGTAAAAAAGCGTTTTTACAAGTTAAAATCAATGAACCATTCAAATAAATCTTTGCATAAGTGTCAACATTTGGGAGTTCAATATCAATGTAATGATCTTTTAAATCATTTTCTGTCAGAAAAAAATCACTTGTAAAAGTCCATTCATAATCTTCTATCCAATCAAATTGTTTTTCATTCATTCCAATAAATGGATCGGGGAGTACACCATCACGAATTAAAGCTTCTTGCACACTTCCTTTTTCTCCAAGGAATACAACAGAATTATCTCTCGGATTAGTGAAACTCCATGTTAAGGTTTTGTCAAATGAATAAGTAAATGATTGAATCATTAATGTAAATACTAGAGTTAATATTGAATGGATTAAGTGCTTCATAATTAAGCCAACTTATTATTGTTTTTGTGTCGATCGAAATCTCTATTTGTTTTTTTCTCTATGTTCTTTTGTAAAGCTTCATCTAATTTTATGCCAGTTTGATTAGCTATACACATTACAACAAAAAGCACATCAGCTAATTCATCTCCTAAATCCTTATTTTTATCAGATTCTTTTTCGCTTTGCTCTCCATAACGTCGAGCCATAATACGTGCAACTTCACCAACTTCTTCCATTAAAATGGCAGTGTTTGTTAATTCATTAAAGTAACGTACACCGTATTCTTTTATCCATTTATCAATAATTTCTTGAGCTTGTTGTATTGTCATTCTATTTGTTTTTTACGAAGTTAAGAAAACAAAGATTATTTATTTTAACTTTGAATATAATTTAACCAAAATTGAATAAAAAACATTTAATATACTTTCTTTTAATAATCTTTCTTATAGAGGTAGTTGTATTCTTTCCATTATTATCAGGGAGTACCTCAATGAAATGGGATGCAATGGACTTGTATTTGCCATGGAAATTTTTTATTACAGAATCACTAAAAGATGGCTATTTACCTTTATGGAATTTTTCTTTAAATGGAGGGTTTCCACAAATGGGAGATCCAGGTACATGGTATCCAATAAGTTGGTTAATTGGTTGGATAACTAATGGGTATTCAATTATGAGTGTACATATAGAATACTTATTTCATCTTTTTATTGCTGGAATAGGGATGTTTTTTCTAATTCATCAAAAAATAAATAAATCAAGTATTGCGTTAGTCATTGCTTGTTCTTATTTATTTTCAGGGGTTTTTATTTCAAATGCACAACATATTGGTTGGATAGTTGGAGCCGCTTGGTTTCCGTGGGTTTTATTCTTTTTTAATTTATGGATAAAAGGAGAGAGATTCTCATCATTTTCATTAGCTCTAGTACTTTTCTTCCAGTTATCAGGAGGATATCCCGCTTTATTTTTTATTACAATTTATATTTTACTTTTTTTATTTATCACTAATATTGTTAAGACTAGTAACAAATTAGAAGTATTTTATCCTTTGAATAAATTACTTTTATTTGGGATAGTATTTCTTTCGTTATCAGCTATTGTCATTTCATCTTCTTTTGATATGGCTCAACATATAAATAGAGGTGCAAATGTTGTGGATGCTTCTGGTCAATGGAATTATTTAGTTGGCTCATTGTCTTATAATTCATTTTTAACGTTTATTTTTCCGTTATCATCATTAAAAGAATTGGATACTTTTTGGAAACAAGATTCTTCTATGATTAGTGTATTTATTGGTTTTTTTGTTTTCGTAGCACTTTTGTCCCAATTAATAACAAAGAAGCCAAATAAATCTGTAGTTAAATATGTAGTAATTGGGTTATTCTTTTTCTCTTGTACACTTGGTTATGACTTACCTGTTAGAAGTTGGATTGCTAAATTACCATTGCTTGATATGTTTCGTTTCCCAAGTGTATTTCGATTATTCGGAGATTTCTATTTTATACTAGCAGCGGCGTTTGCTTTAAACGATATCGTAAATAATCAATCTGCTGCAAAAAGATTTATTTATTGGATCATTGGAGTAGGAGTTATTTTTGCAGGAATGTTTGTTTTTTATTTACCACGTATTGAAAGATGGAGATTTATAGATTTATTTAAAAATGGTTACATTAATTTTCTAGAATCGAGTGGATTTAATGAATTAATTGTATTGCAACTAATCATATTTATAATACTGATTGCTAGTTTGATAATAAGTTATTTCTATTTTAAAAAATCATTCTTTTATGTTTTATTCATTGTTTGTGTAGTTGATATATCTTCTGTTGTATGGTTGCAACGATACGGAACTGTTTTTAGCGACAAAAGCGTAAAATTTGCTTCAAAAGGTTTAGAAAATTCTCCTAAACATTTTCCAATTCCTGAACTAAAACCTATGTATCAATTTAATAATGATGTTTATCAACATAATTTTAACTATTTATGGAAAAATCTACCGATATTTAGTAAAAAACCTTCAAATGATGGTTCAAGTCCTTATGTATTATTAACTCAGGGTAAAGCTTACATAAAAGGATACGACACTGTTTTTAATAAATATCCATTGTTTTTTATGAATTATTCTGAAAATGAAAATGTTATAAATTTTCAATTAGATTCGGAACTAGTTGTTAAGAATGTGAATCCAAATTATTTTAAATTAAAATCTGTTGCAAAACAAAATGGATTTATCGTCTTTAACCATAATTATTATCCTCATTGGAAAGCTAGAGTTGATGAGAAAGAGGTTAAAATCACTAGAATAAAAGAAAATTACATGTCAATTCCGGTAAAAAGAGGTAGGCATGTTGTTGAATTTCAATTTGAACCTCCTAGAATAAAATTTTATTGGTATTTGTTTATCATTGGATTGTTGGGATCAATAATTGGTTCATTAATTTTTATAGGTTTTAAATACAAAAAGAAATAGAATTATTCCTTATTCTTTGAATCTATAAAAATTGTTACAGGACCGTCGTTTATTAATTGAACTTGCATATCGGTACCAAAAATCCCAGTTTCAACAGTTAATTGACTTTGAATTTTCAATTCTTGAATAAATTGATTGTATAGTGGAATAGCTACTTCTGGTCGTGCGGCTTTGATGTAGCTTGGTCGATTGCCTTTTTTTGTTGATGCGTGCAAAGTAAATTGACTGATTATCAAAAACTGACCATTTATTTCTTGAATACTTTTATTCATCTTGCCGTCTTCATCAGAAAATATACGAAGATTTACCAATTTTGCAACAAGCCAAGAAATATCGTCAAGTGTGTCATCATGTTCTATTCCAATAAGCACAACTAATCCAGAATCAATACTTCCATTAATTTTATCATCAATTGTAACAGATGCATTTTTTGCTCGTTGAATAACCAATCTCATTAGTACTCGTTTTTCCGATAAATTTCAGAGCTATCTTCAGTCATTAATTGATAATAAGTATGATAGCGAGATTCGTAAATTTCACCATTTTCTACAGCTTCTTTTACTTTGCATTTGGGTTCGTTCAAATGTTTGCAATTGTGAAACTTGCATTCATTTAGAAGTTCTCTCATTTCTGGAAAGTAGTGAGAAATGTGTTCTTTTTCAATTTCAATAATTCCAAAAGCTCTAATTCCAGGTGTATCAATAATATATCCACCAGAACTTAGTTTATGCATTTCTGCAAAGGTTGTGGTATGTTTACCTTGCAAATGGATATCCGAAATTTCTCCCGTTTTTAAGAATAAGTTCGGGTCTAAGTTGTTGATTAATGTGCTTTTACCAACGCCAGAATGACCTGATACCATTACTTGTTTTCCATTGATTTCATCTTTTAAAAAACTCAATGATGCTGCATTTTCTGCATTTATTAATCGGGTAGGGTATCCAATTTGTTCATACATAAAAGCTAATGCTTTAGCATATTCCAATTCATCTTCGCTGTATAGGTCTATTTTATTAATCAAAATAGTTGTTGGTATTCTAAATGATTCTGCTGAAACCAAAAATCGATCAATAAAAGCAAGTTGTGTAACTGGATTTTTAATGGTGATAACTAGATATGCTCGATCAATATTTGCTGCAAGAATTTGCATTTGCTTGCTTAAATTGGTTGATTTTCGTACAATGTAATTGGTTCTCTTTTCAATTTCAGTGATAACATGATTACCTTCTTCATCGCTATTTTCAGAAAGAATGACATTGTCACCAACTGATACTGGGTTTGTTGTGCTTAAGCCTTCAAGTCTTATTTTTCCTCTTATTCGGCAATTAACAGTTTCGCCGTTGTTGAGTTCAACAATGTACCACTTACCGGTTGATTTTAAGACTTTTCCTTTCAAGAGAATTACCTTTTAGAGTTGTGTTTTTTATGTAAATCGTAAATAATTCCATCAGACAAACCAATTTTTGGAACACATATTTTATCACAATTTAAATGTTTCATGATGTTGCAATAAATTTCCAATGCAGGTACTAAAACATCAGCTCTATCGCTTTTTAATTGGTATTGATCCATTCGTTGGTGGATACTTAATACAGCCAAATTATCTTTTAATTTTTTTAATTTTTTATACCCTATCGGTTCATTGTTGAAAGCGCCAATAATTTTGTGTGCTTTGTTAATATTTCCACCTGTAGCATAAAAAGTGATGTTGCTTTTAATCGGTATAACATTTTTGTCTAACCATTTATAGATATCTTCCCAAATAGTAGGGTTAACTAATCCAAAAAGCATTCGTATTGTCCCGATTTCAAAAGAACTGGCAATTTTTTTCTTTCCTTCAATAAAAACGCTAATCTCTGTACTACCACCACCCACATCGACAATAATGTATGGATTGGATTTTTCAAGTTTCATTAATTTGAATGTACCAGAAATCAATCGGGCTTCTTCATCGCCAGAAATTGTTTCAATTTCAATTCCAGTATTATTTAAAATAAGGTTTTTAATATCGTTACTATTGCTAGCGTTACGCATTGCAGATGTTGCACAAGCTCTTAATTCTTTAACCTCAAACAATTCAGAAATCAATTGAAAAGCGTGAATTGTTTTAATAAATTGTTCCGCTTTTTTTGGATTGATTAGTCCATCCACAAAAACACTTTCACCTAAACGTAAAGGGATGCGTGTATAAGATACTTTATTGATAAATTTATTACCACCATCTTTGATTACTTCACCAATTAGTAATCTGGCGGCATTTGTACCTACATCAATCGCACCAAACTTCATGATTATTTTTTTCTAAAAAATATTTTAATTGGAACTCCGCTAAAATTATAATGTTCTCGCAATTTGTTTTCAATAAATCGCTTGTAAGAATCACCGATGTATTGAGGTAAATTACAGAAAAAAGCGAATGAAGGTGCATGTGTTGGTAATTGCTGGCAATACTTTATTTTAATGTATTTACCTTTCATTGCTGGAGGAGGAGTTTGGTGAACAATATCCAACATCAATTCATTGAATTCTGATGTAGGAATTTTCTTTGTCCTATTTTCATAAACATCCATTGCCGTTTCCAATGTTTTATGGATACGTTGTTTGTTGATAGTGGAAGTAAATAATATCGGAACATCATTAAAAGGAGCTAATTGTTCTCTAATCTTATCTTCGTAATGCTTCATTGTCATGTGGTCTTTTTCAACCAAATCCCATTTGTTGACCAAAACAACAACACCTTTTGAATTTTTTTCGATGATATAAAAAATATGTAAGTCTTGCTTTTGCAAACCTTCTGTTGCGTCGATCATAAAAATACAAACATCAGATTCTTCAATTGCTCTAACAGAGCGTAATACAGAATAATACTCAATATCTTCGGTTACTTTTGCTTTTTTGCGGATACCAGCAGTATCAACGAGCATGAAGTCAAATCCAAACGCTTTGTAACGTGTGTCTATTGAATCTCTAGTTGTTCCAGAAATATTTGTAACAATGTTTCTTTCTTCACCAATTAAAGCATTAATTAATGATGATTTTCCAACGTTTGGTTTACCAACAATAGCAAAACGAGGTAAATGATCTTTTTCGTTTACAGTTTTATCATCTTTATCAAAATGTTTAACTAATTCATCTAATAAATCTCCTGTTCCACTTCCATTTACCGCAGAGATATCGTAAACATCACCCAATCCTAAAGCGTAGAATTCGGAAGATAATCCAACTCTTTCTGTGTTATCTACTTTGTTTGCAACAATAAATACCGGCTTTTTTGTTTTTCTCAAAATTTGAGCAACAATTTCGTCCAAATCAATAATTCCAGCCATGACATCCACCACAAAAAGAATTACAGAAGCTTCGTTGATTGCAATTTCTACTTGTTTTCTGATTTCACCTTCAAAAATATCATCGGAGCCACGAATGTATCCTCCTGTATCGATAACAGAGAATTCGTAGCCGTTCCATTCACCACGCCCATAAAGTCTGTCACGTGTCACTCCACTTACCTCTTTTACAATCGCTTGCCTTGATTCAACTAAACGATTAAATAAGGTAGATTTTCCAACATTTGGTCTCCCAACAATTGCTACAATATTCCCCATTAATATCCGTATTTCTTTAATTTTTGTTCGGAAACTCTCCAATCTTTGTCAACTTTTACAAATGTTTCCAAAAAGACTTTTCCTTCAATAAACTTTTCTATTTCAATTCGCGCATCTTTTCCAATGCGTTTTAACATTGTTCCTCCTTTACCAATAATGATTCCTTTTTGTGAATCACGCTCTACAATAATAACCGCTCTTATTTTAGTTATAGTTGGTTCTTCTAAATATTCTTCAACTTCAACTTGGCAAGAGTATGGAACTTCTTTTTGACAATTCAAGAAAATCTTTTCTCGAATGATTTCAGATACAAAAAAGCGCATAGGACGATCGGTTAACGCATCTTTGTCATAGTATGCTGGAGATTCAGGTATCAAGTCCAAAATTTTACTCCATACAGCGTCAATATTAAAGTTGTGTAAAGCAGAAATAGGAAATACTTCTGCATTTGGTAACTTGTTTTTCCAATAATCAATGCGGTCAAACACTTTTTGTTGATCGCCTAAATCTATTTTATTTATAAGACACAAAACGGGAATGCTTAATTTGGAAATTTTCTCCAATGTTTCCTTGTGATTCATGTCAGTTTCATGCATATCTGTAATAAACAATAGAACATCAGCATCTTTTAATGAGATGTTGACATATTCCATCATTTGCTCGTGTAACTTGTAAGAAACATTTACAACGCCAGGAGTATCAGAGAAAACTATTTGATAATCCTCATCGTTTACAATTCCTAAAATGCGGTGACGAGTTGTTTGTGCTTTCGACGTAACTATTGACAATCGTTCGCCGACTAATTGATTCATTAGGGTAGATTTACCTACGTTTGGACTTCCGACAATATTTACAAAACCTGCTTTGTGCGCCATTTAGTTAAAATAATGTGCAAAGATAACTAAAAATAGAATATTTATTGGATGTTTGTTTAGAATATAAGGAAAATTTCGGGATAATCAATTCGATAAGTTGGTTCTTAAAAACAAAACAGTATTTTTGGTATTTTATTTTCAACGTGAACAAAGAACAAAATAACCAACAGTTGATAGAGTTGGCAAATGCAAAAATGCCTTTTGGAAAATACAAAGGTTATTATCTGGTAGATTTACCTGAATATTACGTTGTGTGGTACAAAAACAATGGATTTCCAAATGGAAAATTAGGTGAGCAACTTCAAATCATTTATGAAATAAAAGTAAATGGCTTAGAGCCTCTCATTCGACCGCTGATAAACAGAAATTTATAAACTCAGTTCTCTATACTTCACTTCCGAAAGGTATTCCAGAGTTTCCAAATGTCGCTTAGCTTCAAATAAGGAAGTTCCCCAAGCATAAATACCGTGTTTTCTGATGATGAAACAATGATTTTCTAATAAATGGTTGCTTTCTACCATAGTTTTAGAAAATTCTGCCATGTCCTGTGTGTTTTCAAAAATTGGAATAGATACTGTTGCATCGTGCGTTGTTTGTCCTGCAAAACCTTTTTGCACTTCATATCCAGTAAATTCAACTGAATTCTCATATTTTGCAGAGAGAAGCACGGGAAAAACCGAGTGACTGTGCAAAATAACCTTTGTATTTGGAAATAAATCGTATAAAACACAATGAATCAATGTTTCTGCGGAAGGTTTGATGGAAGCATATTGTCCGGTTGGTCGCCCATTTTTGTCAACGGTTATAAAATCATCGGCAGTAAATTGTGATTTATCCACACCACTTCGAGAAACCCAAATAGTAGATGATTCATCTAAAAATGAATAATTTGTAGATGTGGCAGGCGACCATCCTTTGGCGTTAAACGCACGAATTTCGTTCGTTAAATTTTCTTTTAATTTATTCATATAATGAAAAATATAGTTAAAATTAAATTTTGGTTCGATATTTGTTACTAATTTCGAAAACAAATTTAAAACTAATAAAATGAAAAAACTATTTTCTTTATTTATTGGATTAGCATCACTTGCTTATTCTTATGCACAATCCACAGAGGGTACGATTAAATATTCTATCGAGTTTAGTAGCTCAGACCCTCAGGTACAAGCTCAATTGTCTATGTTGGGCGGTTCGACTATGACACAGTATTTCACACCAAATTTTTCTCGTATTCAGACGAATATGGGTATGTTTATGAATAATTCTACAGTTATTGATTTAAAATCAAAAGAATCAGTGATGTTGATGGAAGGAATGATGGGTAAAAAAGCTGTGAAAGGAAATATTGATGAACTTGGTAAATCTGAAGAAGATGGTGATGAGCCTAAAATTGAAGTTGAAAAAACTGGTAAAACAAAGAAAATTGCTGGTTTTAAATGTTCTCAATATGTGTTGACAACTGAAGAAGGTGCAACAATGAATTACTGGACAACTACAGAATTAACTGCAGCTAAGACAGGTAATAAATTTATGAATGATAAAGTGGAAGGTTTTCCATTGGCATTTGAACTTTCTACAAACGGACTTTTGATGAAGTTTACTGCAACTGAAGTTTTAAAAGAAATCAAGGGAGATAAAGCATCTTTATTTAGCTTAAGTATTCCTGATGGATATGAAGAAGTATCTATTGATGATTTGAAATCTATGGGAATGTAATTCTCATAGATTTCAAATCATAAAAAAAACCGATGAAATAATTTCATTGGTTTTTTTTATGATTATGAAAAAGATTAACTTAATTTATTTAAAGCAGCTCTTAAGTTTGAAATTACTCCATCTACGTCATCAATGCTGCATGTTCCAACAGACATTCTATACCATGTTGAAGATTTAGAAGCACCAAATGCATAAAATGGCACGATGGCTAATTTTGCTTCATTTAAGATGTAAGATGTAATATCTTGCGTTGTTTCCAATACTTTTCCGTCAGCAGTTTTTTTGCCATTTAATGCTAACTGTACAGTTAAATAAATCGCAGCCTGTGGTGCAATGGCATCAACATTGTGTCCTTCTGCTTTCAATGTTTGGAAACCATCATAGAATCCTTTTAAACGGGTGTAAATTTTATCTTTTTGAACAGTTAAAAAGCTATTGTACAGATCAAGATTACTGATGTATTTAGCAACAGCAAGTTGCTCTGCTTTTGGAGCCCAAGCACCAATGTGAGTTAAAATAGCCTTCATCTTATCAATCAAGAATTTTGGTCCCATAGTCCAACCAACTCTGATTCCTGTTGCAGAAAGTGATTTTGAAACTCCATCAACAAAAATGGTGTAGTTTTTCATTTCTGGACGAAGCACTACCGGATTTTGATGCTCATTTCCATTGTGCGTCAAAGCCCAATAAATTTGGTCATACATTAAATAGACAGGTTTGCGTACACCTTCTCTTTTTTTGTTCTCTTCAAGAATCATGTCGCAAATTTCTTCCAACCCTTCTTTTGTAAAAACTGTTCCTGTTGGGTTTTGAGGAGAACACAAGGCAATAAGACTTGCTTCACCAATGTATGGACGAATGTCATTTGCAGAAGGCATAAAATTTGTTGCTACATCTGCTTCGATAACAACTGCTTTTGCATTGTTTAAGTAGGAGTAGTGATTGTTATTCCAAGAAGGAACAGCAAAAACAACAGTGTCTTGTGGATCTACAATTACTCTATAAATCGAATAAATAATAGGTCGAGCGCCACCAGAAATTAAAATTTCATCTGGATTGTAATTTAAATTACCTCTAACTTTTAAAAAATTAGAGACAGCTTGACGGAGAGCAGTCATTCCATTTGCTTCAGGGTAATTGGTAGAATCAGCATTGTATTCATCAACTATATACTGTTTTAATTCATTTGGAATAGGGAAGTGTTTCGGATTAAAATCACCAATTGTTAAATTGTATATTTTTTCTCCTTGTTTAATTTTTTCATTAACTTCTGAAGCTATTTTTATAATTTCCGAACCAATAATGTTGTCAGCTAACTTAGAAACTGTAACAACATTAACATCTGTTTCTGTGCTCATATATCAATTGTTTTAATTTTTACAAAACTAAAAATAATAAGTCGTATAAAATTATGTTAGAAATAAAATATTGTGAATATTTTTACTTTAAAATATAAAAGCTGATTTTTCTTGATATTATTCAAATCTCAATTATTGTATGAGATTATTTTTAAATTTGCTCTTTTAAAAATAAATTGAAAAATAAAATAAAATATATATTACAGAAAGTACTTGGTTTTGAGCGATATTTATACATTTTCTCAAAATTTAAAATAAAAACGCTTTCTAATGATGCCAATGAAAAGGATTTTTTCCATTTTTTGAATCTTATTAAAGACAAAGAAGGAGATATGATTGATATTGGTGCAAATATTGGTATTATGACCTATTATTTAGCATCTTCTTTTCCAAAATCAACAGTGCATGCTTTTGAACCAATTCCAATTAATTTTATTACATTAAAAAAAATCGTAACAAAGTTTCAATTAGGTAATGTTGAACTTTACCCTTTTGCTCTCGGTCAAACTCTTGGGAAAATTAAAATGATTATGCCGTATGATGGAAAGACGAAGATGCAAGGCTTATCGCACGTTATACATGAATCAATTGATGTTTTTAACGAAGGTGATCAATACGAAGTTGCGGTTAAAACTTTAGATGAATTATTTGCAAATACCAAAATTCAAGCGATTAAAATTGATGTCGAAAATTTTGAATATTTTGTTTTTAAAGGTGGTGAAAATCTCTTAAAAAATAACAAACCCATTATCTATGCAGAGCTTTGGGATAATGAAAATAGAAAGAACAGTTTTGACTTCTTACAAAATATTGGTTATTCTATTTACGTTGTTGATAATGATCAATTGGTTTTGTATGAAGATAATAAACATATCACTCAGAATTTTATTTTCAAATAAATAGCTTCTACATTGCAAAAAAAATTCATTTCCAATCTGGTACTATTAGCTTTACTTAATTTATTAATTAAGCCAATAGCCATTTTTGGAATTGATGCTACGGTGCAAAATCGAGTAGGGTCGGAGGATTATGGTCTGTATTTCAGTTTGTTGAATTTTACGTATTTATTTAATATCTTATTGGATTTTGGTATTAATAATTACATGACCAAAAATGTTGCTCAGTATCCAGCTCTTATGCAGAAATATATTGGTAAAATCTCTGCAGTGCGCATCGTTTTATTCTTTATTTATGCAATTTTTACTTTTGGTATAGCTTTTGTTTTGCAATATGAAAATAAAGTTTATCCAATTTTGCTAATACTTGTTATTCAGCAGTTTGTTATTGGTATGATAGCTTATTTTAGGAGTTATTTATCTGGAATGTTGCTGTTTAAATTGGATGCTTTGTTGTCTGTATTGGATCGGTTTATGTTGATAATCATTTGTGGATTGACTCTTTATTTCACAACTTATGCCAATTCATTTACTATTGAGCACTACATCTTTATTCAATTTATTTGTTACTTAATTTCTTTCTTTGTTGGACTTTTATTGGTATTGAAGCACATTGGAACGATTAAAATTAAGTTTAATAAACCGATTATCTATTTAATTACAAGAGAAAGTTATCCGTATGCTTTATTAATTATTTTAATGGCTTTGTTTTCACGTGTAGATTCTGTAATGTTAGAGCGAATGTTACCTGATGGTGCAAGACAAGCGGGCGTATATGCTCAGGGATTTCGTCTTTTGGATGCGAGCTTTATGTTTGCAATGTTGTTTTCTAATCTATTGCTTCCAATTTTCTCAAAAATGATTGGCGATAAAATGCCAGTAAAACCGTTGTTTCAACTTTCTTCTAAGTTACTTGTTTGGGGGGCTATTGCTTTGGCAGCATTGTGTTATTGGAATGCAGAGAATATCTTATCAATTATTTATAGCAATGACTTGGCATTGAGCACACCTCCTTTTCAATTGTTGATGTTGACTTTTGTTGCTATGTGTATAACGTTGATTTTTGGAACTTATCTCACGGCTTTGGGTGAAATGAAAACGTTGAATATTATTGCGTTTGTAGGTTTGCTTATCAATGTGGCTTGCAATATCTATTTGATTCCTAAATATGGAGCTTATGGAGCTGCTATTGCAACATTGTTTACCCAATTTGCAGTGGCTATAGCAGAAACCATTGTAGTTGTTAAACGCTTACAAATTGTTTATACTTTTTGGACATCGTTGTCTTTTGTAATTTATACAACAGTTGTTTTTTCTGGTTGTTGGTTAGCAGAAAAATATTCCCTAAATTTATTTTATCAAGGAATATTTTTAATTTTTTGTTTATTGATCTTTAAAGTAATTAATGTTCAACTTTTTAAAACAATCTTATCAGGTCGAGATTAATTTGTCTTTTTAGTGAATCTAAAGTCTATTTTATAATAAAACAGAGGTAAGAAACCAAGTTGATTTTTTGTTGCAATAGGTTCTGCTGTTGGATCAACTAAGTTTGGAGCATACGCTAAACTTAAAACGTTTTTGGTATTCAATATATTCACTAAATCCAACCCAATTTCGTGTGTTAGCTTTCTAGCATTGTATTTCCAGCTTAATTTCAAATCCAATCTAAAATAGTTTTTGAAACGACGTGAATTAAAGCCTTCATCTACAAAAACCAATTCATGGTATTTTTCTGTTTCAACTAAATCTACATAACCATATCTTTGTCCACCAGCATAAGTTGCTTTTATACCTAAAGAGATGGATTGTTTTACACCTAATTTGAATTCTTTACCACCTAATACATTAAAAACGTAGTTTCCGTTGTACGAAGTATTTCGCATAACGCCATCACTTCCTTTGTATTGTGAATCATAAAGTGATGCAGTAACCAATACAAAAAATGATTTATCAAAGAATTTTTGAACGGTAACTTCAAGTCCATAGTTCCTACCAGTTCCTTTATTTGATAATGAATCTGGGAAGAATCGTTGAAATCCTGCCCCCATATTAATAAGGGAAAATGATGAAGGTTGAATGGTAACAGGAATGCTGTATAAATATTGATAATACGTTTCAAATTTTAGATTCCAACTTTTTCCTAAGAAAGATTCATATCCAATACCTGTGTGGATACTTTTGCTGAAATCCATATTCTTGTTATGGTAAATTTTATCTCCGTTTGCATCAAATTTATTGTAAGTATAGGTGTAGAGAGGTTGTGTTTGACTATGCATTCCAGCTCCAGCAAAGATACTGTGGTTGTTTTTGATTTTCCAACGCCAACCAATACGAGGTTCAATACCACTAAAACGATTACTCAAAGAGAAATACTGCGCATGTAAACCAGCTGTCACATCCATGTTCTCAGTAGCTCTCCATTTCCATTGGATAAACGGTTGAATCAAGGTATAAGCACCGCTGTAATCCCATCGTAATTGGAAATTTTTGTCGGTAACTAGTGCTAGCGCAGAATCTCGTTGAATGGTATAATATAAATCGGTGTTTATTCCCGCTTTAATTAGATGTCGAGTGTTGAATTTATGTGTAACAGCTATGTGATAAGCAACTTTGTGAAATTGAAATTGATACCCCATTAATTGATAAGCAGAATCAATGGTAATGTTTTGAAATTCATCAGGAGTTCCTTTTAACAACGTATCAACATGTCTTAATAAGTAATTGTGGTGTGAATGTTGTTCATCATAACTATAAGCCAATGTTGTTGTTAAAAATGTTTTATCGGATAATGATTGTTTGTAATTAAACCCTGAAACGAGCATTGATGTTCCAAAATACTGATCGCGATCTCCTTCGCCATACATTTCTGTTGACACCTTTGTTTGTTCAGAAATCATGATTTGGATATTGCTTTTACCACCAATACCGAAGAATGAAAGATTACCACCATTTTTAAATCTCCAATTAAATTTAAAAGCTCCATCGCCATATTCGGGCACAGCATCTGTACCGATTTTGATGCCCATCGCTTTGAAAATACTTAAAGTAGAGTAGCGCCCCATTATCAGATAACTAGAGTTACCTGTTTTACTCATCGGACCTTCAGCTAATAGCTCTGTTCCTAAAAAACCAAATTGACCAGTAAATTCATGGTTACTATTGTTTCCGTTTCTTAGTTTTAAGTCAAATACAGCAGCAGTACTGTTTCCATATTCGGCAGGGAAGGCACTCATGAAAAAATCAGAATTACCTAAGAGTTTATTGTTTAAAATGGTAACGGGTCCACCTGTACTTCCAGAAGTAGCAAAGTGCGAGGGATTTGGAATGTCAATTCCTTCTACTTTCCAGACCACTCCGAGTGGGGAGTTTCCTCTAACAACGATGTCGTTTCTTGAATCATCAGCACCTTGTACACCAGCAAAATTAGAGGCCATACGAGCAGGGTCAGAGCGAGAACCTGCATATCGATTTGTTTCTTCCACACTGAATTGACGAGCAGAAATAAGTGCCAATTCATTGATTACTTCACCTGATTTACGAGCAGTAACCACAACTTCTTCAGCATTTGTGTAATATGCCTCTGTCATTGGGATATCAAGAATTGTTTCTTTACCCGAATTAACTTCAATATGAACAGTTTTATCGTCGTAACCAAAAAATGTAACAATTAAAGAATATTTTCCAACAGGTACGTTGCTGATCAAAAAGCTCCCATCATCGTCTGTTATAGCTCTATAAAGATTGGTTGAATCTTTTGTTGGTATTTGTACTTTTGCAGCAGTGATAGGGGAGAATGTTTCTGAATCAAATACCTTTCCTCTAACATTTTGAGTTGGTTGAGCAATTGAAGTTACTGTTAGTAAAATAGAGGCTAACAGGAAGTATATTTTTTGCATAGTTATTGCGCTTTATTTCTTACTAGTTATTTCTTTTTGGTACTCTTCGGCAGTCCAAGGCTTCAAATATACCTTTTTAAAGTTAAAATAACTCAAAGAATTAAAGTACAAATTTCTAACATTTGAATAAGCAATTTCAATATCACCTGTGTACCACAAAGGAATGAGCGGTGGATTTTTCAACATTTCTATTTCAGCTTTTGAGTAGAGATTGAGTTTTTTTCCGATATTACTTTCTCTATTTCCTTCTTCAACATATTTATCAAAAGTAGGGTTGCTGTATTTTGAATAGTTTAACCCAGCAGTTCTTTCAGCTGTTGGAATGTTTGAGCTAATGAAATTCATCAAGAAGTTTTCTGGCTTTGGATAATCAGCAATCCAACTACTCTTAAATAAATCACCATTTCCTTCAATAGCGTCAGTATTTAATTGTTCAAATGTTGAACCATCAATATTGACATTAATACCTAAAACTTGGAATATTTGTTGCGCAAATTCATCAGCAACAGCTGAGTTAACGTCACCAATACTAAATCTAAGGTTGACACTTCCAAATCCTTTTCCATTAGGATATCCAGCTTCTGCCAATAATTTTTTGGCTTTTTCTGGGTTGTAATTGTATCCGTATTTTTTTACTTCATTAAAATCATATCCTTTGAATACAGAAGATAGAGGAGGAACAATTCCATAATAACCCAATTCGTTGTATTGGTTTTTCAATACTTCTCGACCAAGTCTTTCTTTATCAAAAGCATAAATAAAAGCTTGTCTAACACGAACATCTGCAAATCGGGGGTCGTTCATGTTGAAATTAAAATAATGTGTGTTTAATGTTGGATTTTTGTACAACATTAATAATGGAGGGGTTGAATTAAAGTCAGCTAAGCGACCTTCAACCATTTTCGTAATCTTGCTTGTTGGTAATTCTAATATTAAATCAATTTCTTTGTTCTCGAACATATCCAATTGCTCGAGTTTTCTATTTTGAATATAAAATTTAATTGAATCAAGGTATGGTAGCTGCTTTCCTTGTTCGTCTAATTCATAGTAGTCTTCGTTTTTTGCAAGTGAAATGTATGGAGGTTCGCCATTCACATATTTGTTAAAGTAGAATGGACCTGTGCCAACAATATCAGTAATTGCATCCGCATTGATGATTTTTTCAGATTGAATTGCTAGCTGAATTTGAGCTAATTTATTAAGGAAATTATCATCTTTTTGTGTTAAAGTGATTTGTAATTTCCCATCAACCTCTTTAATTCCTTTTATTGTTTTTTCTTTTTTATTGAAATAATCTTCAGCCCCTAGTAAATTTTCTTTTAATAAATAGCTATACGAAACTGTTTCCGTTCCTTTTTGTGTTGGAGTACAAATTACTTCAAATGTTTTAATAATGTCACTAATCTTTAATAAACGTTCGCTTTTGCTTCCGAAAGCTGGGTGATTGTGAAAATAAACATCGTTTCGAATGTCAAATGTGTAAGTCATGCCATCATCACTTATTTTCCATGAAGAAGCAATTTGAGGTGTGACTTTTAAAGTGTGTGGATCTAAGCTAACCAATCCTTCCATGACTTGCCCAAATACAATTGCAGAATAATAATCAGATACTTCGTAAGAAATATGTGTGATAGGTTCAGAGTTAATACACATGCGTATTTCTCCACCACTAAGCTCAGATTTATTTTTATTGGAACAACTTACAATAAATATGGCAATAAGTATATAAAAGAAGTGTCTCATAAGCTTGATGCTCTTTTTCATTCATTAGTAAAAATAATTTGTGGCTTATTTTTATGCTAAAATAGAAAAAAAATATGAAGTAGCATTTTATTTTTTAATTTATTTATCAAAAGTGGATTGTGAATTATCAAAATGGGGGGTTGAATGAGTAAAATGGAGTTGTGAATCAATTTCGCAAAATCTTATGAATGGTCTCAATAATTGAATTGCTATCGTAGTGACATTCTTCGTGTAATTCCTCTTGCGTACCGTGATGTATGAATTGATCAGGAACACCTAATCGAATAATTTGAGTATTGTAATTGTGTTCTACCATGAATTCAATTATAGCAGATCCAAAGCCTCCTGTTGTACACCCATCTTCAATAGTGATAATTTTTTTGTGTTGTGAAAAAACTTTGTGTAGCAATTCTGTGTCAAGTGGTTTGACAAATCGCATGTCGTAATGTGCAATTGAACTATTTTGTACCTGCTGGATTGCTGTTTGTGCAAAATTTCCAACGTGACCAATGGTTAGCAATGCCAAATCACTTCCAGAAGTGATTTCTCTACCTTTTCCTATTTCTATCTTTGTAAATTCAGAAAGTGGGTGATTGATTACTCCTTTTCCTCTTGGATATCGAATGGCAAATGGACCATGTTTTTTTAATTGTGCTGTATATAGTAGATTTCTCAATTCCTGCTCATCCATCGGTGCTGCCACAATCATGTTTGGGATGATGCGTAAATATGCTAAATCAAAAACTCCGTGATGTGTTGCTCCATCTGCACCAACCAACCCAGCTCTGTCAATACAAAAAACTACGTTTAGGTTTTGAAGTGCAACGTCGTGAATCAATTGATCGTATCCTCTTTGCAAAAAAGTGGAATAAATAGAACAAAATGGAAGTAGTCCTTTGATTGCCAATCCGGCAGAAAAAGTGATAGCATGTTGCTCGGCAATTCCAACATCAAAAACACGATCGGGCATTAATTGCATCATTTTATCAAGCGATGAGCCTGAAGCCATGGCTGGTGTAATACCTATAATTTGTTCGTTTTTTTGTGCTAATTCAAGTATGGTTTCGCCAAAAACAGTTTGGTATTTTAAAGGGAAATTGTCTCTTTTTGTTGCAATTTCTCCTGTTTCCTTGTTAAAAACTCCTGGTGCATGCCATTGTGGTGGATTTCCTTCTTCCGAATATTTGTAACCACTCCCTTTTTTTGTTGTGCAATGAAGGATTTTTGGTCCAGGAATGTCTTTTATTTTCATTAAAGTAGTTGCAACTTCTACTGCATCATTTCCATTAATTTGACCATAATAATTGTAAAGTAATTCTTTAAATAAATTGCATTTACTATCTGATTTAGAATTGGTTAATTTGTTTAATATTTTATTTAAAGCGCCAACACTTGGATCGATAGACATGTTGTTATCATTAATGATTATCAATAGATTGGCATCATTTTCAATACTTGCGTTGTTTAATCCTTCAAATGCTAAACCAGCGCTCAATGCACCATCGCCAATTACGGCAATATGATGGATGTCTTTATTCTTTTTGTAATTTTCTGCTATAGCCATACCAAGTGCAGCCGATATGGATGTTGATGAATGACCAACTCCAAATGCATCGTACTTACTTTCGGAGATTTTTGGAAAACCCGAAATGCCTCCTTTAATTCTATTGGTGTGGAATATTTTTCGTCTGTCTGTCAATATTTTGTGTCCATAAGCTTGGTGGCCAGTGTCCCAAATAATTTGATCAATAGGTGTGTTGTACACAAAATGTAATGCAACAGTAAGTTCAATCACACCAAGACTTGCGCTAAAATGACTGTTGCCAATTTCTGAGATAACATCAATGATGAATTGGCGCAATTCCGTGGAAATTTGTGGTAAATCCTCCAATGAAAATTTAGCTCTTAAATCTTCGGGGGTGTCAATTTGTTCCAAATATTTTTTTGGTGTTTGCAAAGTCTTGTCTAATTTGGTGCAAAATTAATTCTAATACGCTATAAAAACAAAAATAACTTATCTTTATAGCGATAAATCACAAAAAAACATGAAATTATTTCAATCTATTCTGTTTATTAGCACTGTTTTATTATCGCTGAAAGCAAATTCACAAGATTTTTATTTTAATAACAAGGAAACAACATTGATAAAGTCGGTAAATCAAACTCCAGCACATTGGTACATTGAGATTTATTCCAATTTATCGATTGAAAAAACATTAAAATGGAAAGCAATTTTTGACAATATACCAAATGAGTGGACTGTGAATTTTGATGATCAAACACAAAATCATTTGCCAGTTCACCATGGAGATGAATCAAACTTTACTTTGTTTTATGGTTTAGATTTTCCTCAGAAGTTAATCATTGGTGCTAATTTTAATGGTGTTGCGGTAAATGGTACTATTTCGTTTGAAATATCAGATCCAGCGACAAATGATAAAGACACTATTCATTTTCATTTTATTGTAAATCCATTGTCTGTTGAATTTTTGGAAGATAATCAAGTGTTTAGAATTGAAAAACAGGTGATTAAAGTGATGAATCATAAAAATACAACATTAAATATAGTTGATAGTCAAGGGAGGGTTGTTCAACAAATGCAAGCAATAGATGAGTTTGATTTGTCGTTATTGACTAAAGGAGTTTTGTATTTTGTGCAACTTATTCAATCAGATGATAGTTACTTATTTAAGTTGATAAATGAATAAATTTTAATTGAAAATTCATTTGAGTCTTTTATTTTATATCCTTCTTATTATCTTTACACCAAACAATTAAAAGAATGAGCAAAATATTAATCATTGATGATGAGCGTGCTATTCGCAGAGCATTAAGAGAAATTTTAGAATTTGAAGATTTTGAAGTAGATGAAGCTGAGGACGGTAAGCAAGGTGTAGAAAAAGCTACAGCCGAAGTTTTTGATATTATTTTTTGTGATATTAAAATGCCGAATATGGACGGTATGGAGGTGTTGGATGCACTTTCTGCCGCATCTGTAGATACTCCAGTTATTATGATTAGTGGTCACGGTACTATTGATACTGCGGTTCAAGCATTGAAAAAAGGTGCGTTTGATTTTATTGAAAAGCCGTTGGATTTAAACCGTATTCTTGTAACAGTTCGTAATGCTTCTGATAAAACCGCTTTGGTTGAAGAACGAAAAATTCTTAAAAAAACGGTTCAACGCATTAAAGGAGATATTATCATTGGTGAATCACCTGCAATTATGCAAATAAAAGCAATGATTGAAAAAGTTGCTCCTTCTGATGCAAGGGTGTTGATAACAGGTGGCAACGGAACAGGGAAGGAGTTGGTGGCTCGTTCGCTTCATGAGCAATCCAACCGTAAGGAAAATCCTTTTGTTGAGGTGAATTGTGCTGCAATACCTTCAGAATTAATTGAAAGTGAGCTGTTTGGTCATGAAAAAGGTGCATTTACATCTGCTATAAAGCAAAAGAAAGGAAAATTTGAATTGGCTGAAGGTGGGACGTTGTTTTTAGATGAAATTGGCGATATGTCAGCTTCTGCTCAAGCCAAAGTATTGAGAGCATTGCAAGAAAATACGATTCAACGAGTAGGAGGTGAGCGTGATATAAAAATCAATACACGTGTTGTTGCTGCTACAAACAAAGATTTAAGAAAAGAAATTGAAGATGGGCGTTTTCGTGAAGATTTATACCATCGTTTAGCTGTTATATTGATTCATGTTCCTTCATTGAATGATAGAAAAGAAGATATTCCAATTTTAGCAGATCATTTCTTAACAATGGTGTGTGGTGAGCATGGTATTCAGCGTAAAAGTTTTTCTAAAGATGCACTTGAAGCGTTGAAAAATACTGATTGGACAGGAAATATTCGTGAATTGAGAAATATTGTTGAGCGATTGGTTATTTTATGTGGTGATACCATCACTGGTAATGATGTGTCGTTGTTTGCTAATCCTAAAGCTATAAAAAACTAATTAGAAATTATTAATATGAAAGCATTTTTTCAAAAGAATTGGATCCATTTTGCCGCAATTGCAATAATGTATATTGTAACGATTATTTATTGCAAACCTGTAACCGAAGGATATGGTGTAAAACAACACGATATTGTTCAGTATCAAGGAATGTCGCATGAAGCAAAAGAATATAAAAATCAATTTTCAGATGAACCTTTGTGGACCAATTCGATGTTTGGTGGAATGCCGTTGATGCAGATTTCGGTAACGTATTCGGGGAATCTAATTGCAAAGGCTTTGAATGTGTATTATACCACAACTTTTGGTCGCCCTGTTGATATCATCTTTATGCACATGCTAGGATTCTATCTTTTTGCTATGTTGTTGGGTATGAATCCTGTTCTAGGGCTAATTGGCGCTATTTCAATGGCTTTTGCAAGTTATGAAATCATTATTATTCAGGCCGGACATAATGCGAAGGCAATGGCATCTGCATTTATGGCGCCAATTTTAGGTGCATTTATACGCTATTATCGAGATAAATTCTCACTGTGGATATTGTCCTTAGCTGGTTTGTTTATGGCTTTTGAAATAGCTAGTAATCACGTGCAAGTTACTTATTATTTGGCTTTCTTATTGATAGGTTTGGGAATTTATTTCTTTGTTAAAGCATTTAAAGATAAAGGATTAAAAGATTTCTTTGTGAAAACAATTGCTTTAATAGGCATCTTTTTATTGGCCGGAATAATTAATTCGGGCAATTTATTATTGACCAATGATTATGCGAAACATACTATTCGAGGTAAAAACGATGTGACAATTAATCCTGATGGTACGCCTGTGAAAAATCAATCTGCTGGTTTGGATAGAGATTATATTACCCAATGGTCTTATGGTATTGGTGAAACATTTACGTTGATTTCACCAAACATTAAAGGTGGTGGTTCGTTTGCTTTGGCAGGGAGTCAGTTTGAAAGTGTTTTAGACAATGTAGATATTTCATCTCAGTCAAAACAAGAAATTGGCAATTATGGTGCTTATTGGGGTGATCAGCCTTTTACAAGTGGTCCAGTGTATATTGGTATGGTTGTTTTTGTATTGGCATTTTTAGGATTGTTTTTCTGGAAATCAAAAATGAAATGGGTTTTCTTAGCTGTTTCTATTTTGGCTGTTGCTTTATCGTGGGGAAAAAACTTTATGGGATTAACCAATTTCTTTATTGATTATGTTCCTGCTTACAGTATGTTTAGAGCGGTTACCATTATTTTGATTTTAGTGGAATTGTGTGCGGTTGCTTTGGCATTGTTTTTTGTGGATGATTTTATAAAAAATAGAGCAACTTATGTCGAAAACAAAAAGAAATTACTGATCGTACTTGGTGGTTTGGTTGTTTTCTCTCTTGTGATGCGTTCAATTGGTAATTCGATAGATTCATTTTCTGGAGCTTCTGAAAAAGAGCAATTGGCAAATATAAGTAGTCAATACACGGCTCAAATCATGTCGATGGATCCTCAAGTGTTAATGAGTAACTATCAGTTGGATGTAAACAATGCGCAACAAGTCAAGCAATTTGTTGATATGCAAGTCAAGCAAGTAGAAGATAAGATGTCGGATCTTCGGGTAGTACGACAACAGATTTACAAAGATTCTTGGACAAGATCTGCTGCATTTGCCTTTTTCACTGGATTGGCATTGTTTTTGTTTGTATCTACTTCAATGACACCTATTGTTTTAAGTTTGTCATTGTTGCTATTAACAACGATTGATTTAATTCCTGTTGCTTATGATTATTTGGGTAGTCAGAAGGATGTGAATGATAATTATAAGTATTGGGAAGAAGTTGGATTGATAAAATACCCGGTGATGGCCAATGAGGGTGATTATCAAATTATGGAAATGGAATTGGCAAATAATAAAGCCATTGGGGATAAGATTGATAAAGCAGGAAAAGAAGCAAATGCGTTGGCTATTGATTTAAGTTACACAGGGCAAGCTAGAACAAATTTGGTTGATGCTGCAAAATTCTCTGCTTTGAATTTTGCTTCTAGTTATAGAGTGTTTGACCAGCAAGATGGATTCAACAGTAGCCGTTCATCTTATTTTCACAAAGCAATAGGAGGTTATCACGGTGCTAAATTGAGAAATTTTCAAAATTTGGTTGATTTCCACATTGCAAAAGGTAATAATACAGCATTTGACATGTTAAACACCAAATATTTTATCCAACAAGGTGCTAATGGTGAAAGAATTGCTCGATTAAATCCAAATGCAGCAGGCAATGCTTGGGTTGTGAAAAATGTTCGTACCTACAAAACGCCAAATGAAGAAATTTTGGCTTTGGGAACAACGTTTAATGTTGAAAATACTGGTACTGGAGCTTTGTTTGTAAATGGTACTGAAGTGAAAAACGCAACAGTATATGGAAGTGAGAAATTGCAATACATTATAAAAGGTACGTCTGATTCAATTTCGGTGCCGTTGAGCAATGGTATGCGTGAAGGTATGGAAGTGGCTTTCGTTATGGATGCTAATGGTAAAACAGATTTGGTTATGCCATCAGTGTTTGATACTGAAGAAGGAAAACAATCCTTTTTAAAGTTGGCTTCAATTAAAGTGGAAGAAACATTTGATTTGAAAGATGAGGTGGTTATGCTTGAAAGTGAAGCAAGTAAGCTATCTGCCAAATCTTATTCTGGAGAAGGTGTTGTCACAATGACTGATTACCTTCCAAATAAAATGAAATACACTGCTGATTTAAAAGATAAGCAATTGGTTGTTTTTTCTGAAGTATTTTACGATGAAGGATGGAAATTGACTGTTGATGGTAAGGAAGTACCCATTTTGAAGGTAAACTACTTATTAAGAGGAGCAGAAGTTCCTGCAGGAAAACATCAATTGGAAATGACATTTGATTTACCAAAATACCATACATTGAACACTGTCTCATTGATTGGTTCTTTGATGTTGATTTTGCTATTAGCAGGTGGGTTTTACAATGAGAGGAAGAAAAAAGGCAATAGAATTAGTGAGAATTAATCATTAATTTCTTGATAAATAGCTTCTATTAATTCTTTTTTTCTTCTTTCTAGTGGAAATGTGTTTTTGATTCTGTCACGCGCAGCTTGATGTTGCACTGTATCGTAATTGTCTATAGCTAATTTTATTGTTTGCTCTAACAAATCGCTATTTTTTTGTGGTAATACATAGCCTCTAGATTCAACAATCATTGGCATAGCACCAACAGTTGAAACAATTGGAATGCAACCGGCTAACATTGCTTCACACAAACCGTTTGGAAACCCTTCAGACATGGATAGTTGCAAATAATAACTCTTGGTAGCCAACATTTCTGCAAGTTGAGTTCCGTTTAATTGTCCTATTTTAATAAAATTGGAAGGTGTTTCTTGCTTTATCGCTTGACCTCCAACAACGTAAAATTTGCAAGTTGGAAATCGTTTGGCACATTCTATGATTAAATCAATTCCTTTCAATTCAACACCAAAACGCGTTCCTAAGTTAGCACCAACTGTAATAAATGACAACAATTCTTTCTCCTTAATGTACCATTTATCAATTTCAAAACCATTGTAAATTGTTTTGGTTTTTGTTTTGATGGAAGGAATGAAATAAGCATATCCTTGTTTAGGAAAATCGTTGTTTTGATAGGTGTAATCTGTTTCAATTAATGTTTCTGAAACAGGTAGTAATAAATCGGCATGTTTTAAGCTGAAAGTTAGAAATGGCTTGATGTAGTTGTTTCTAAAATAGCCATATTTAATGGATGGAAAGCTCACTGTATCTGTTCCGCCCAAAATGATAATTGATTTATAATTTAGGGGCTTAGATAAAAAAACAGGAAGGAATGATTGGTAGCCACCAAATTGGACTACAACGGCTTTTGTTTTTCGTATATGTTTTAGGATAAAAATAAATTGCTTAATAAATTCAAATGGTAATTTCCATTTACTTGTTATGTTGAATTCACTTTTGATTAATGTAAACTCACTTTCAAGTATTTCTATGTCCTTTTGAACAAAAGTAGACCAGTTTGGATAAAAATATAGTAGTTTCTTTTTGTCCATTCAAATTAGAAATAAGACTTTATGTTTTGAATCAACTTAGCAAATCCGCTAGTTCTATTCATATTGTTGTAAGTTGGGTTCTTTAATAATACGATACTGAAATAACATGGATTGTGAGTGTGAATAGCGTAAGGAATGATGCTGTGTAAATAAAATCCATGTGGATAAACATTGTTTAATAAATCTTGCAAAGACAATTCCTGATCAATAATCTGCAGAACTTCTGGTTTGTGTTTTCGGTACCACTCAGTTGCGTTTAGGTGTGGTATGTTTATTAAAACCTTTGCATCGCTTTTACAAACTTTAGAAATGTTTTCAAATATTTTAGAATGCTGTTCAACAGGAATATGCTCTAAAACATCTGGAAAAACAACGAAATCAAAAAGGGTAGAGGAAGTAAATTGTGACATGTCGTCAACAATAAATTTCACATTTTTTGATCCGTATTTTTCATTGGCAAATCGGATGCTTTCTGGTGAAATGTCACATCCTAAAAACTGTCCTTCAGAACAATGATTGATGATTAAACTACTGACCGTACCAATGCCACAACCTATTTCAAGCACATTTGAGTTTTTGCTTAACCCCATTGATTTTAATTTTTTAAAAATCAACCGATGACGAATCGAAACACCTACTTTCTTTTGGTTTTTTACAAAATCATCGTAAAATTCAGTAACTTTTTCTGGTGTGATATTTTCCATATAAAACTTTAGCGTTTCAAATATACAGTTAAATTGGAATGATTAGAGCAAAAAACATCAAAAATCTTTTGCAAACACAATAAGTAAGTAAAGAATTTTTTTTTTATTATTATTTGTTATCTTTGAATTAAATATCCACTTTTTATGAAGATTCTAATTCAAATTATTGTAAGTTTACTTTTGTTTGAGTCACATTCACAAACAATTTACGATTTCAGTAATAATCCATTTAGTAGTGGTTGGAATTATTATGATGATTATAATTCATCTCCAAATGCTGGGTTTACATACGACGCTATTAATGAACGAATTAATTATTCATTAAATACATCAGTTGAAGTAAGTTTTCTACACACACAATTATCAAATCCTTTAAGTAAGAATTATTGTATTGTATTTGAAATAACACCAACAAATGCTAATAATTACAACACATTTTTTCCTTTAATTTTAACACCTAATCAAGTAACAGGATCTGATATTCATCCTTGGAGAAAAAATAAAATTAATTCGAATACTGCAGGTCCAGTTCAAAGTGTAGATTTTATAGCAATTGAAATTTTTAGCAATGAATTACGCTTTTTTAATCATACAGCAAGTAATACTACAAATGTATCAATTCAGTCAATGTCACCTGCATTCCATTTAACGGCTAATACATCTTATTGGGTTAAGTTAGAAGTTATGAATCAAACAACTGCAATTATTACTATTTATTCAGATTACAGTTTAAATAATGTACTAGCTTTTTCTCAATTTACTATTCCAGTTTTAGAAGATATGAATCATTTATACATAGCCAATAGTAATGGAAACAGTTATTGCACTCAATATGGTCATTTGGATAATTATTACATTAACATGTGTGGACGTTTGGATATTGAAAAGTTACAATTTGAAAGGACTAAAAAACGTGTGAAAATTATTAATTTTATGGGGCAAGAAGTTCATGAACAATCAAATACTCCTTTGATATATATATTTGATGATGGAAGTACCCAAAAAGTATTTATTCAAGATTAATTAGTAAGTGATTACTCTTGAATCACCTCAATTACAACCCTTCAAAAAGTTGCAGCATTTTTTTTGTTAATGTTGATGAATGAAATTGTTCAGTATTTTTAGAATTAACGTACAATTGTTGGAGTGAAAATTTTGAAAAACATTCTTTGATGGATATTTTTGCTTTTTCAACGTTAGTGTAGTCAACGAAGTAGCCACTTTGGGTAACGGTAACAATTTTTTCTAAATCACTTTCCAATTCACCAATTACCAACATAGGTCGTTTTGCACCAAGGTATTCGAAGAACTTCCCGGTTAATATTCCTTTTGAATTTACCGCTTTATTGGCTACTAAAAGTAATACTTGTGATTTTCGTTGATGTTGGATGCTTTCTGCGTGACTAAGTTGTTGAACACCAGTAAAAAAATCGGATAATCCAGCTAGATTGATGCTTTCGATGATACTAAAATCAACAGAGCCAAATAGTTGAATCTGCAAATAATTTTTTAATTCAGGTAGTTCGTCCAGTAATTGTCGCAAGGCTTCCCAAAGTTCTGTTGGATTTCTTGAAGGCGCCATGGAGCCAAAGTGAGAAATGGTGAATTTTGTATCTAGTTGTTCTTTGTAAGGATCAAAGTCGGGGAATTGATATCCATTTGTAATGATTTCAACCTTTCTGCCTCCAATTCGTTCCAATCCTTTTGCGCAATCGTCGCCAATAGCAAGCACAAGGTCAGCATTTGTTAGAACAGTTTTTTCTAATTTTTTTTGTTGCTTATCGGCCCATTTGCCTATGTTTAATTCTGAATAAAAATCAATTTCTGTCCAAGGATCTCGAAAATCAGCAACCCATTTGATGTAAGGAAATTGTTGTTTTAATTTCTTTCCAATTAGATGCATGCTGTGTGGTGGTCCTGTAGAAATAATGTGTGTAATTTCTGGATGTTCTGTAAGGTATTTCGTCAAAAATCGAGCACTTGGTTTGATCCAAAAACGTCTGGCATCGGGGATGAATAAATTTCCGCGAATCCAAATAATGAATTGCTTGAAAAAGCTTTTGTTTTTTGTTGTTCCAAGTCCAGCTCCTCCTGTAAAGCCAGTTTTTTTTTGAATGTATTTTTGGGGTTCAAAAATTGGTTGATGAATAACCTCTATGTTTTGCGGTATTTCGTGTATTAATTCTTGATCTATAATTGGCCAAGCAGCATCTTTAGGGCAATAAACAACTAAATCCCAATTGTTTTCTTTGAAATAATTAGAAAAACGCAACCAACGATGCACTCCAGGTCCTCCAGCAGGTGGCCAATAATACGTAATTAAGAGTGCTTTATTTTTCATTGATAAAAAAGATAATACCTTTTAAAGGTTAAAGAGTGTAAAGATAAAAAAAACAAGATAAATTGATGGTTTTAGAATCGTGTAAATTAAAATTAAATCAATAAGGAAGCTATTTGTATCAGTTTTGTTATATTTGTGTTATGCAATATGCAATGCCTATAGATGAATTGCGCCGTTACAGTTTGAGGTTTTCATTGTTTATTATGATGATTGCTTTTGTGAGTATTTATGTAATGGAAAATAAGACAGAAACTATTATTTTTAGATCTTTAATGGCTTTTGTTCACTTTTATGTGAGTTTCAATATAAATATTTTTTTGTATTCGGTATTAACTAAAAAAAATCGACAAGTTAATGAACGAATAAAAGCACTTTATGGGATATTACTTACGATGATTTTAATCTTTTTTACCACTTTTTTTTCACAATACTTAATGAAAATAGGTTGGTTATCTGGTGAATTAAATGATCAAAGGATTGTTGAGATTTTTACGAGTTGGAGAATGTTTTTGTTCATTCCTTTTCTTGCAACGATGATATTTTCAATTGTTCATTTCTTTCACCGTTTTGTAATTTTGGCTTATAGAACTCGTCAAACCGAATTGGAAGTATCTCGTCTTCAAATTATTAACACTGAAACATTAAATCAATTGTTGAAGCAACAGATTCAACCTCATTTCTTATTTAATGCCTTGAACACATTAAAATCATTGATTAAAAAACAACCAGTTGTGGCTGAAAATTATTTAATTCAGTTATCCGATTTTTTAAGAGCATCTATTTCCGAACATCGATCGGATGTAGTTAGTCTTGCAGAAGAGTTGGAGTTGTGTTCAAATTACATGGAAATGCAAAAGATTAGATTTGGAGAAGCTTTGCTGTACAATGTTTCTTCAACTGTATTGGAACGACATGATGATTGTATTCCGTTTTTTTCGCTGCAACCTTTGTTGGAAAATGCTATAAAACACAATGAATTGACAAAAGAGAAGCCATTGGTGATTCACTTATTTTTAGATGGAGATGCTATAGTTGTTGAAAACAATCTTCAGAAAAGAAAAGATGTGGAAGTTTCCACTGGAAATGGGCTAAAAAATCTAAAAGAACGTTATAAAATATTGTGTAACGAAGATGTATTAGTAGTGCAAGACAACGCTAAATTCAGTGTTCATTTAAAGCTAATTTCAAAATGAAAATAGTCATAATTGAAGATGAACAGCTTATTGCTGATGATTTAAAAGAAATCATTCAAGAAATTGATGATTCTATAGATATTGTTGCTCAGATTTCAACATTAAAGGAAGGAAAAGAGTTTTTTTCTCAGAACCAAACAATGATCGATTTGATTTTTAGTGACATCCAATTGGGAGATGGTTTAAGTTTTGATTTGTTAAAAAATCAATCAATTGATACACCTGTTATTTTCTGCACAGCCTTTAACGAATATGCTATCAATGCGTTTAAGGCCAATGGAATAGATTATGTGTTAAAACCATTTTCAACTAAAACAATAAAAGCAGCTTTGGATAGATACAAGTCGCTTAAAAGTAATTTTATTGGTGTGACGAATGAATTAAATTTTGATGAACAAATAATAGGAGAGGAGTTAAAAAGCAATGTTATTCTTGTGCACCATCGTGATAAAATAATTCCGATTACACCAAAAGAAATCGCTGTGGTTAGTATTTACAATGAGCAAGTGTTGATTTATACTTTTAATGGTGTGAGTTACACAATCAATAAGACTTTGGATGAATTGGATAATTTATTGGGAAAACAGTTTTTTAGAGCGAATCGTCAGAATATTGTCAATAAAGAAGTTGTGAAAGATGTTTCAACATTGATAAATCGTAAATACTTGATAAATACAAGCATTGATTTGCCAAATCAAATCATCGTCAGTAAAGAAAAAATGACACCATTTTTGAATTGGTTGAAGGAGTAATCCTTTTTTTATTTTATCATAGCTCTTAGTTCGCTTAAAATAATAGCTGTTGCTCCCCAAACAACGTGTTGATTGATTTCAAAATAGGGTACATCTTTTATGATTAATCCATTGTTTGTTTGAATGTTTTTAATTTTTAAGATGGAATCATCTGTCAAAAGTTCAATAGGAAATTGAAAAATCTGATCCACTTCACGTTTATCGGGAATGTACAATTGCTCTTGCTCACAATAATATAAGTGCGGTTTAACGGTGAACTGACTAACGGGAATAAACAATTCAGTTAGCCCACCTAATAAATGGTTTTCATTGAGTTGCCAACCAATCTCTTCAAATGTTTCTCTTCTGGCTGTGTATTCAAGAGAAGAGTCGGTGTGTTCTTTTTTTCCTCCGGGAAAACTAACTTGTCCGCCGTGACTTCCATTGTAATTTGGTCGTTGAATCAAAACACAGTGAATATTTTTGTCTTTTGGAAAACAGATAACAGCAACGGCAGAATCTTTGTATGTATCAATGTCATTTACTTCATCTCTACTCAAAGCTCGTTTTCCTGTTAAAAGTAGTCGATGTGCATCTATTCCTGGTAAAGGATGTTGAAAAGAATCATTGATTTTATTTAAAAACTCTTCTGCTTGCATATCATCGAACAGATTTTAAAATGGTTAAGAAATCATCGTATAAAAATGGGGAAATTTGCTTGCTTGAAACCAACTGAAAAACAAAGTATTTTCCTTTAATGCTAACCGTTGCAATAAGGTATTGAATACCATAACTTTTATCCTCACGGTACTCCATTACGGTTTGAATAAATCCTTTTTTACCAACTTTTGTAAGCAAATCATCTGGTTCGGAAATTGTAAATTTATCTTTAACGATGTTTTGAATGTAATAGTTTTGAAGGGTTAAAATGGTATTTTGTTGAATAGTATCTACAAATTGAATGGTTGTTAATTCTGAGTTTGTAAATTGTTCTACGGAAAAACGAATGGAATAATCAACGCTTGAAAATGAATTGTCATTAGCAGCTTTTACGGTAATATTTTGATAATTGTCCTTTACTAAAATTGAGGATAAATCAAATGTAATTCCGTAAATATGAATAGGTTTTAAATCAGGGAGATTCATATTGTTTTCTGTGATTTGAGCTTCAACACTTTTTTCAGGGTAGGAGCAACCACAGAGAACGATAATAAGGAAAAGAAATGCGCTATTGAATATTCTCATACTGCTAAATTAAGTAATTTATTTTGTTTTATTAACTAACCTGATATTCTTTGTTAATCTAAACAAAAGATTGATGCTGATAATGTTTTAAGGTAAAGACGATTTTATTTTTTATGAATAGTCGCTAATATACCACTTGTGTTTTTTAAAAGGGATCTCTCCAAACAAGTTTCTCGAAATGACTTCATTCTAGTGAGATTATTATAGCGCTACGTGCGAAATAGACACTTATTGCGATTTGTCATTTCGACACGTGAAACGTGGAGAAAACTTTATTTTTACCATTTTTAAAGTTAAGAGTGGTATGTTTGTGAATACTCAAATTTTTTATTTCAAAAATGAATTATTTCACAACTTAATGAACAAAAAGTTTAGTTAGTTTATTGTTAAAAACACCAATATCTAATTTTCATAGGTGTTTAAATGGCTTTTTGAAACTATCTTTGTAAAATTAAGCTGTTTTATTTATGCAAAAAATTAGTTGTTTCTTCCTTATTCTAATTCCCTTTCTATCGTTTAATCAGACAATTTTAACTGGTGAAATTTCGGATAGTGTTTCTGGTAATGCTATTGAATATGCATCGTTTAAATTGTTTTCAAGTAAAGATTCTGTATTAAGAACAGGAGCTTATACCGATGAAAAAGGTAAATTCATTATAGAAAATATCAAAAGTGGCACTTATTATGGCGTTATTTCATTCTCTGGATACGAAGATAGATATATTAATTCCATTAATTTGACAGGTCAACCTACTTTTAATATTGGAAAAATTAAACTTCAAACGATTCAGATTCAAAATATTGAAGATGTTGTGATTGAAGGAAAGTTGGAAACGTTGAAAGCGGGAATAGATAAGAAGATTTACAATGTGGATCAAGATATTTCTTCGCGTGGGGCAGGAGCTGATGAAGTGTTGAATAACATTCCATCTATTACCTTGGATGAAGACGGCAGGGTGTCTTTAAGAGGTGATGGAAGTGTTACTATTCTTATTGATGGTCAGCCGAGCAATATGACGGGTGAAGGAGGGAATTTTTTGAGTTCCATTCCTGCAAGTTCTATTGAACGCATTGAAGTGGTAACCAATCCTTCGGCAAAATACAGTCCCGATGGAACATCTGGTATAATCAACATCGTTCTTAAAAAGAATAAATTAAAAGGGATTAACGGACAAGTGTCTGGTTCTGGAGGAATACCTGGAAATGACCATAAATTAAATGCAGCATTGAGTTTTAGAAACGATAAAGTGAATATTTATGGTTCGTATGGATTTAATTTCATGCAAGGTTATAGAAATAATTACAGCTCAATTGACCGTAAATTAAGTGATACATCGTTTATGAAATTGGATCAAACAAGGGAAGGGAATCACTTAAAACGTGGTCATGTTGCCCGTGTTGGATTGGATTGGTATGTGAATAATAATAATACTCTTGGTTTTTTTGTAAATGGACAACTGAATGCTGATAGGAGAGGAGGAGATCAAATGAATACGCAGTACATTTCATCAGATTTGGTAACAAATAGATGGGTGAGAAAGTCGTTTGAACCTGAAGACAGAAAAGGAATTGATGCCAATTTGTTTTACAACCACAATTTGAAAGACGAAACGGGTAAATTATCTTCTAATGTGTATTATTCGCTTTCAAACCGTTTGGAAAAAGGGAATTTTGAGCAGTATTACGATATTGAAAATGGCATTTATTCCAATTTGAATTCTTCTTATAAACAACAGTCTGCAAATAATGACAAAGGGATTTTGACTGCTCAAGTTGATTTTGAACGCGTTATAGCTCGCATTAAGGCTCGTTATGAAGTTGGTATGAAAGGATCATTTAGCAATGAATATTTGGTTTCTAATTCAACCAATTACGATTTTTCTTTAAATGAAATGGTGCCCGATACTTTTGCGATTTATAACTACAAATACCGTGAAGATGTGTATAGTGCTTATGGTGTATTTGGTCAAGAATTAGGAAAAATTAAATACCAAATTGGTCTAAGAGCTGAATATGCATTGCAGGACCCTAAGTTGGCGACTTCTTCGCAGAATTATAAAAAAGAGTATTTTCAATTGTATCCTTCAGCACATATACGTTATGAAGTAGCTAAAAATGGTGAAATCAGCTTGGGATATTCCAGAAGAATCAACCGACCACAATCGTGGAATTTGAATCCATTTGCTATTTATTCAGATCCGTTTAATTTAAGAATGGGAAATCCTGATTTAAAGCCTGAATACATCCACTCAGTTGACTTGGGTTATACGCAAACTATGAAGATTGTCTCAATTACTGCAAGTGTTTATTATCGTTACACAAGTGACGTGATTAGTAGGGTAAAAACGTTTATTGATAACAATACGGCTGCTGTTACGATGGCAAACATTAGCAATAGTCAGACTACGGGTGGAGAATTGGTTTTTCAAATACGACCAACTTCTTGGTGGAGAAATACCCTTTCTTTAAATGGTAATTACATTGATTTTAGAAGTAAATCAGCAGATTTGAACAACAAAGGGTTTAACTGGGGGTTGAAATACACAGGTTCATTCGATTTTTGGAAGAAAACAGCAACAGTACAATTAAATGCGGTGTACAATGCACCACGTGTTACACCTCAAGGAAAAGTGTTTACGTGGAATTTTGTGGATATTTCTGTGCAAAAAAACTTCTTTAATAAAAAGTTGACCATTGGATTGAAATTAGCGGATGTGTTCAATACCAAAAATTTCAGAATGAAAATAGACCGAGCTGATTTGCAACAAACATCTAAGTTTGATTTCCAAACAAGAAGAGTCTATTTAACATTGACGTATAAATTCGGAAAATTAGAATTTTCTCAAAAACAATTGCCAAAAGAAAACGAAGGTGGAGGAGGTGACTTCTAAACTTCAGCAACCTTTTTCTTCTTTTTAACTTCTTTTTCTGTTTGGATAGTTACTCCCAACCCTTGAATTGCTGTATCAAAGGTTACAGTTCCTTTTTTCTCTTTTAGTTCTTGCTCTAAACTATGAAGAGAAGTTAATCTTGCCGGTTTTGTGTTGTTTTTCTTCATGATTTCTATGTTTTAGTATTCATTTGTTTAGTATAAATCAATTTGCATGCCAAAAATAAGACGCAAAAAATGAATGCAAAGTTGCTACAATCTTTGATTCATTGATTGGAGTGCTGAAATGAACATGTGAAATGCTTGCTTACTGATGTGAATTATTCAATATAAAGCATTTTCTCATCCGAATCAATTAAAACACCTATTGGTTGAACTCGACTGGCATAACCATTGTTTTTAAGCAATTCTTGAACCTCTGAAAGGCTTTCTGGGGTAACAGCTATCAACAATCCTCCATTTGTTTGTGGGTCGGGTAGGAGTTGAAAGGCTTCTAAAGCTATAGATGAATTATTTATTTTAATTTTTTCACTATAAGCATTCCAATTGCGGTAAGTTGCATCAGGAATGACGTTGTTTTTTAAATAATTTTCAATTCCTTTAATTTTTGGAAGCGATTGGTAGTGTAAAATAGCAGATAGATTTGATCCTTCGCACATTTCAATCAAATGTCCAGCAAGACCAAAGCCTGTTACGTCAGTCATGGCATGAACACCATCAATTTCACCTAATTGAGCACCGATTTTATTTAATTGTGTAATCAATTCATGAAAAGTAGTCAAATCTGTTTCTTCAATAACTTCTCGCTTTGCAGCGGTTGACAATATTCCTATACCCAAGGGTTTGGTCAATAGCAATAAATCGCCTGGTTGCGCTTTGCTATTTTGCTTCAATTGATTGATTTTAGCCAATCCGTTAACAGCTAATCCAAATACCGGTTCAAGTGTGTCGATGCTATGACCACCAGCCAATGGAATATTTGCTTCTTGACAAATAGTTTTCGCACCTTCCATCACTTGGTTTGCAATTGCGGTTGGTAATTTGTTGATAGGCCAACCCAAAATAGCTAAAGCAAAAATAGGCGTGCCACCCATTGCATAAACATCACTAATGGCATTGGCCGCAGCAACTTTGCCAAAAATGTATGGATCATTTACAATTGGAGTAAAAAAATCGGTTGTTGAAATCAATGCATCGGTATCGTTTAATTGATAAACTGCAGCATCGTCTTTTGTGTTGTTTCCAACGATTAATTTATCGTAGCTTCCATGCATGGACGCACTGCTTTGCAAAATTTCATCTAAAATTTGAGGAGCTATTTTACATCCACAACCACCACCATGCGAAAATTTAGTCAGTTTTATTTGTTCTTCACTCATTGATTCTTTATTAATTCATTATAAATAATCGATGCATTTTGAATAGCATCTGTGTTTGATAATTCAATTTCATTATATGGTGATTGAAAAGGGGAGTGGGATAAATAATTTCTATCGTAGTAATTTAATAGTATCCTAAAAGCTTCTTTGATGCTTCCTTCATTTATCAAATCAATTGCACGTTTTGCCTCTAAGCCACCAAGCCTTTTTTGAATTCGTTCAACAGCAGCAACTAAATCGTTTTTATCAAAATAGCCAT
Organism: Crocinitomicaceae bacterium; assembly: GCA_023957475.1. Lineage (GTDB taxonomy): Bacteria > Bacteroidota > Bacteroidia > Flavobacteriales_D > Crocinitomicaceae > Taishania. The sequence goes on from JAMLHA010000012.1 coordinate 39,118, forward strand.
AATCTTTGGCTATTTTTTCTAAACGAGCTTCTAAGGGAACAACTATTCGAAGTCTTTTTGCACTCTTCATTTGATTAAAAAACAAATGGTGAATATTGATATTTCCAATGCGAGCACTTTCACTTTCCACAATTATCGATTTTGTATTCTTAGGTAAATGAGTCAGCTGTTTTACTAAATTATTTTCAAATTGTTCATTACTGGGTTGAGGAGGCATACCTAAAGCACCAAAAGAAGACCCTTTGTGATGAGCCCCCCCCTCCAAATCAATTGTTGCTTGACCAAGTTTTGCTAATTCGTGAATAATCTCTGTTTTTCCAGAGCCAGTAAAACCACTTAAAACAACTAATGGCCAAGGTTTTTCTAATTGATTCAAAACCCAATTTCTATAAACTTTGTAACCACCTTTTAAAGTAAAAACCTTAAAGCCATACAAATCAAGAAGCCATGCTACAGCTTGACTTCTCATTCCTCCACGCCAACAATGAACTAAAACAGTTTTAGAATTATGCACTAAGCATAGGTTTTCAACTTGCTCAACTATGGCTCGCATTTTAACACCATAGTAATCTAATCCTATTTTAATTGCATCTTCTCTATTTCTTTGTTTGTAAGCAGTTCCAACAACTTTGCGTTCTTCATCATTAAAAATTGGAATTGAAACAGCATTAGGTATGTGAGCGTGTGAAAATTCAGAGTCACTTCTAACATCAACGACTAAATTAGTTTCGGTTAACGCTATGAATTCTTCAATAGAAATTTGTTGAATTGCCATAGTGCAAATCTATTTAATTTTTAAAAAACGTAGAATCTTATTTAATAAATTTTAGACTATCCAATGAATTAGTGTTAATTTTGCGGTCAAATTAAAAAAACAAATAGAAATGTATTGGTAAAAATTACTTATTAGGGAAGTGAAACAACGTGTTTTTGAAGCTCTTAACCAAAACATTAACTACAAAGAAAACATACTTGGTATTCCTGCTACGTATTTAGTTCAGGAACAATTTTATTTTAATGCACCTTTTCTAAAAGATGCAGCATTTCTTTCTGTATTGATTAATAATCCCAATCATATCGGATGTCATACATACTCATAAGGTGAGGAGTAATTTATTGGGAATTAAACCGATAGAAATTAAGGATTTAGATAATAAATTGTGAGATTTAGATGATTTTACGTTAAAATTAAATCATGCTAAAGAAAATGGTATTAAATACCTAATTATCCATTTGTCAATGGGGACAACAATGTTTGGAAGTGTTGATTTACCTAAAGAAATACTTGAAGTAGTAAAAAAACAATACAAAGATTATTTTGTCCATGTAGATGCAGCTTTTGGTGGATTTAATTATCCTTTTACAAGTGATGCAACTGACTTATCTTTTAAAAACAAGGAAATTTGTTCCATAACAATCGATGGACATAAAATATTACAAGCTCCATATGGAACAGGAATATTTTTATGTAGAAAAGGATTAATTGAGTATTCACAAACACAAGAAGCTGCATACGTACAAAGAACTGATTTTACATTATGTGGAATAGCTCGGGTGCTAATGCAGTCGCTGTTTGGATGATTTTAATGACGCACGGCCCAGAAGGTTGGAAATACATGATGGAAAAATTGATTGACCGTACAGATTGTATTCTATTTAACATAATATTAATTATAGGACATTGTTATCAAAGCAACTAATTTGTATTTTATTACGTATTAATAATAAACTAATAATAAATTAATAATTATGAAAACTCTATTAACTTTTTTTGTTTGCACAATAATATTTACTAATGCAAACACTCAAACCAATATATCATTAATGACTATTGGAACATCTATCAATCACAATGACAATGATTGTTCGGTTAACATTAATGCCAATGCAGTGGCTTTGATATCAAATTCTTCTTTAAATGATGAAGCTAAATTTATTGATTTTAATGGGCAAGTAATTTATACTGAAATTAATTCAACTGGTGCTGTAAACTGGCAACCAAACTTTGTGATGACAGGATTTAATGTACAATCGGATTATAATTGTGTTAATGGAAATATGTTGAATTCTTTTGCAATGCCTAATGATGTCTATAAAATAATTTGTGAACAAGATACTATGTATAATCCAATTATTTTAGTACAAGAACCCTTGAATTTTACACCATGTGTTTACAAATCTGTAGAAGGTTTTATATATGTTGATAACAATGGTGATTGTATCAATAATTCAGGTGATGTTGGAATAACCTACATAACGCCAGTTATTAATGGGAATTATATCTACGACCCTTTTCAAAATCCATTTTCTAATGGAAATGCGAATGGAAATTATAAATTTTTTGTTCAAGAAAATCATTTAATTGATTATACCGTTAGCATACCATCCATCTATGCTTTTGTTTTTCCAGCTAGTCCTTGTTTTCAAACTAGTTATTCGTTTACAAATCTACCACAAACTGGTGTTGATTTTCCTTTGCAATGCGCTGATTTTGATACACATGTTCAATATTATTCTACTCCGGCACGTCCTGCAATTCCATTCACATTATCACCTCGAGTTTTTAATATTGGTTGTGATGCTGTTTCAGGAACGTTAAAACTAAAATTAGACCAAAATGTTACCTATAATTCCACGCTTAGTTCTCATCCTGCTGACTACATAAATGGCGATACCTTGGTTTGGAATTTTACGAATCTGAACAACTTGGCAAATAATACTCCTTATTTTGATCAGTTTTTGGGAGGAATCCACCTAACCCCTTCCCTTTCTGTTAATATTGGTGATACACTTTGGTTTGATTTGAGTACTTCAGTTGCAACTGGTGATGTAAATCCTGCAAACAACCATTTGCATTTTGGCATTCCAATTGTTAATTCGTTTGATCCAAATATTAAAGAAGTTTCACCAAAAGGAGTTGGAATTGAAGGACTTATTCCTATGGAAACAGAAGCACTTACATACACCATTCACTTTCAAAACACTGGAACAGCCGAAGCGATAAATATATTTGTATTAGACACATTGACGGCTTCAATTGATCCGAAATCTTTGCAAATATTAGCGAATAGTCACAACATGACTCCAACTTGGATTAATGACTCTGTTGTAAAGTTTAATTTCCCTAATATTCATTTAGCAGATAGTTCAAGTAACGAACCTGAAAGTCATGGTTTTGTGCGATTTAAAGTGAATTTAAAAGATAATTTACCTATTGGGACAATCATCAAAAATAAAGCAGCCATTTATTTTGATACAAACGAGCCAGTTATCACTAATTTTACTACCAACAAATTAGCAAATGATTTATCTGTTTCAAAAATTGAAAAATTAAATGATATTTCTGTTTTCCCAAATCCGGCAAAAGATTATGTAATTATCCGTTTTTTTGAGCAAATCAACGGTACAATTGAGCTATTTGACTTAACTGGTAAGAATGTTTATACTGAAGAAGTAAAGCAAATCAGCCAAAAACAAATTGATGTCAAGCAGTTACAAAATGGCGTTTATATCTACCAAATTAAAGCCAATAATGGGCAAAGAAAAAGTGGCAAATTGATTATAAATTAAAATTAAAAATTTGTTTTTATTGTTTTAGAGGTTGGCAAAAAATTTGTTAACCTCTTTTTTTGTGATTATAATTGTGTTTATCCTAGTGTTTTTTTGAGAAAATACGTTAAAAACACTCTGATTTAATTAATGACATCTCATAAGAAACATTAAATTTGCAAGAAAAACACTTTTGAAGAGATTAACGGTTTTTAGTATTCGTTCTTTTATAGGTCCTTTTATTGTGACCTTTGCTATAGCCATGTTTATTCTTATCATGCAATTTTTTTGGAAATACATTGATGATTTAATGGGCAAAGGAATCGAAACAATTTACATTCTTGAATTGCTTTTTTATGTTTCGGCGAGTTTAATACCATTAGCGTTGCCATTGGCAATGTTGCTTTCGTCCATCATGACCTTGGGGAATTTAGCTGAATTTAATGAGTTAACAGCTTTAAAATCAAGTGGCTTGTCTTTGTATCGAATTTTAAGACCATTGACGGTAATAGTATTGATTTTGGCTTTTTCTACGTTTTTATTTGCCAATTATGTGATTCCTGTAGCCAATTACAAATGGCGTTCTCTGATTTATGATTTTCAAAATACCAAGATAGCTTCTATTATTGTTCCAGGCGTTTACACTAAAGAAATTGATGGCTATGCAATTAAGGCAAATAAAAAAAATGCCGATGGTTCGATGGAAGGAATTACTATTCACGATAAAACAAAGCCGAACGAATTAAAAATTGTAAAAGCTAAAAAAGGAACACTTTATAAATCCGATAATGGCAAATACTTGTTTTTTAACTTAAAAAACGGCATTATCGTTGAAGAATTGGCTACCTACCCTCCTACTTTTGATGGACAAGGAAACCGCAATCCGGATACATTTGAAAAGCGAGAAACACGACGTTCCACATTTGATGAAGCAACTTATAAAGTTGATTTAATTGGGTTTACAATGGATCGTGGTGACGATGAATCGTTCAAAGATGATTATGAAATGTTGACTGTTTTTCAGATTCACGATGCACTTGATTCAATGAAGCGAAAAATAGGCTCAACAATGAATGGGTTTGTGGCAAGTACCGAAAATAGTCACGAATATTTTCAAGCTACAAATTATCGGAAATTAGCCGATTCCTTAAGACAAGAAGAAGCGGATACTGCCTCTACTCGATTGATTGTAGATGAAATGACAGCTTCTGAAAAACGTATGGTTTACGAGGCGGCAATTTTAAAGATTGATAACCGAATTAATTCAATGTCAGTACAATTCCAGTACCTTGACGCATTGAATCGAAATTCCAATAGGTATTGGGTAGAATTTCACCGAAAATTTGCGCTGACTTACGCCATTGTTGTGCTATTCTTTGTTGGAGCTCCACTTGGAGCAATTGTCCGTAAAGGTGGTTTTGGTGCTCCTGTTGTTATTGCAGCATTGTTGTTTATGCTCTATTTTATATTGATAACTATTGGTGAAAGCCTTGTTGAATCGGATGCCTTAACTCCTTTTTGGGGCATGTGGTTTTCATCGGTTGTGTTGACACCAATTGCTATATTCTTAATGTATGCGGCAGCAAATGATTTGCCAATTGCATCGAAAGAAACATGGGCAAAATTGTTTAGAATACGTAGTTTTAAACGCAAAAAGACGCAAGCATAAGGAAAAATACTATTTTTGAAGTTTCAATCGAAATATGGAAAAAATTAACGAATTAGAAATACATACTGACTGCATCCATTTTAGAGGAGATTTACCTTGTAAACCACATAAAAAACACGGTTATCATTGCAAGGATTGTCCTGCTTACCAAAAAATAGAAACAAGAATATTAATCGTTAAACTTGGAGCTATCGGTGATGTAATTCGCACCACTCCATTGTTGAGAAGAATAAGAAAAGAATATCCCAATGCCAAAATTACATGGGTAACGCATACACCATCTATTTTGCCTGCTGATGCTGTGGATGAGATTTTGAAATACGATTTTAAATCCATTTTATACATCCAACAAGTGCAGTTTGATGTGTTTTTTAATTTGGACAAAGACAAAGATGCTTGTGCGCTGTCGCTGACAATTAACGCAAAAGAAAAATTTGGATATACACTTTACAACGGTGTTCCTTATCCAATGAATGACTTGGCAAATCATAAGTATTCTACTGGTTTATTTGACGATATCAGTAAATCAAATACCAAATCCTATGTTCAAGAAATCTTTGAAATGGTTGGATGGCAATTCAATGGCGAAGAATATGTCTTTGAAAACCATGAACAAGATGGGTACACATGGAATTTAGATAAAAGTAAAAAATTAGTTGGACTAAATACAGGATGTGGTGATCGCTGGACAACTCGTTTATGGGCTGATGCCAATTGGATTCAACTCATTCAACTTTTACAAGCAAAAGGTTATGAACCCGTATTGTTGGGTGGCGAACAAGAACATCAAAAAAATTCGGAATTAGCAAAACAAACTGGTGCTTTGTATTTAGGTCATTTCAGTTTGCCGCAATTTATAAACTTAATTTATCAAATGGACATCGTAGTTACGCAAGTTACGATGGCTATGCACATTACTGTTGCTCTACAAAAGAAAATTGTTTTGATGAACAATATTTTCAATCCACATGAATTTGAGTTGTATGGCAGAGGTGTAATTGTAGAACCAACAAAAGTATGCGATTGTTACTTTGACGGGACTTGTATTCACGGAGAATCTTGTATGAAAGATATTTCACCTGAAGTTATTTTGGAAGAAGTTTCAAAGCAACTTGACTAATGAAGGTCCTGCAACTGACATATAGAGTACCTTTTCCGCCGACTGATGGTGGAGCGATTGGAATCTATAATATCACAAAAGGATTGTCGGATAATGGTTGCGAAATAGATTTAATTGCCATCAATACCCCCAAGCATACACAGCCAGCAGATGCTATGTTGGGTATGGTAAACAAGCAAGTTGATGTGTTTGTTGATACTTCAATTTCTGTGTTTAAATTGATTCGAAATGTTTTGTTTCGTTCTATTCCCTACAACATTGAACGTTTTATTTCAAAAGCTGTAAGCGATGAATTAAAGCAACTTTTAACAGAGAATAATTACGATTTTATTCAAATCGAAGGCGCATTTGTAGCGTATTACATTGATGAAATCAAAAAACAAACCACTGCACCAATTATTGTTCGAACGCACAATATTGAATACGTCATTTGGGAACGATTATCGCTTAATGAATCCAATTGGATCAAACGGTATTTTTATGGGCATTTGGCAAAAAGACTAAAGAGGTTTGAATCCGTCTATTACAATAAAGCAGATGGTATTGCTGCAATCACAGAAGAAGATAAAGAACGCTTGCAGGGGTTAAATGTAACGACTCCAATTGAAGTGATTCCAGCAGGAGTTCAATTAAATTCATTTAAATTAAAAATTGAACAAAAGAATGATACTGTGTTTTCAATCAGCGCATTAGATTGGATACCAAACATTGAAGGATTGAATTGGTTTTTTGAAACTATTTGGAATGGAGTATTGGAAAGAAAGCCCTCGGTTCAATTGCATATTGCTGGTAAATCAACGCCAGATTGGTTGTTAAACACCAATTATCCAAACACGACTATTCACGGTTTTGTTGATGATGCAGCAGTGTTTAAACAAACTTATCAATTGATGTTGGTACCACTTCTTTCGGGTGGTGGAATGCGTGTTAAAATTGTAGAAGGTTTGGCATTGGGTAAGTGTATAATTAGCACTACCATTGGTGCGGAAGGGATTGATTATTCGGATAGAAAAAATATCGTAATAGCAGATACGCCAGAAGAATGGATTGATGCAATTTGCTATTATTTAGAGCACCAAAATGAGCGAATGGCTATTGAAGCAAATGCACTTGATTTGGCAAATTCTCATTATGAAAACAAAGCGGTAACAAAAAAATACATAGATTTATTCTCAAAAATTAAACAATAGTGAGTGAATTGCCATCGTTAGTCATTGTTTTATCCCGATTTCCTTATCCATTGGAGAAAGGAGATAAATTGCGCTCTTATTATCAGATTAGGGAGTTAACAAATAGGTATGCGATTCATCTTATAGCTATTAGCGATGTTGTTGTAAAAGAATCGGATGTTAAGGAATTGGAGCAATATTGCAAGACAATCACGATTTATAAAATCTCGAAATGGTCTATTTTGTTCAATTCAAGCATGGCATTGTTGGGCAATAAACCGATTCAAGTGGGGTACTTTTACAATTATTTCATTTATCGAAAAATTCAAAAGCAACTTGAAAAAATAAAGCCAACTCATATCTTTTCGCAATTAATTAGAACAACAGAATATACCAAAAACTACTTAGATTGCCCAAAAACACTTGATTACATGGATGCTTTTTCAAAAGGTTTTGAACGACGAGCAGAAAAAGCTCCTTGGTATTCGAAATGGTTCTATGAATTGGAACATCGACGATTATTGGTGTATGAGCGAATTATGTTTGATTATTTTGATAAAAAAACAATCATTTCCGAGCAAGATAAACGGTATATTTTTCATCCTGAAAGAGAAAAGATTATTTGTGTACCAAATGGCATTGATGAATCTTTTTTTGAATCAAATAATCGTAAAAAAGAGTACGATTTTGTATTTGTTGGCAACATGAATTATCCTCCCAATATTGAAGCTGTAACCTACATCATCAAAGAAATATTGCCAACATTTTCAAGTTCAAAATTTTTAATTGCTGGAGCAAATCCTCATCCAAAATTGAAGCGATTGGCTGAGCAAAACCCAATGATTACAGTTTCTGGTTGGATGGAAGATATTCGAGATGCCTATGCCAGTGCAAAAGTATTTTTGGCTCCAATGAAAACGGGTACAGGAATGCAAAATAAGTTACTGGAAGCAATGGCAATGGGACTTCCGTGCATCACTTCTACCCTAGCCAATAATGCCATTGGAGCAGTTAATAAAGAATCAATTGTTGTGTGTGATTCCACAGAAACGGCTATTATAGCTCTTAATCTGCTGTTGCAGAATGAGTCAGAAAGAACACGTATTGGTCAAGCAGGAAGTGAATTTGTGAAACAACATTTCAGTTGGGAAACATCCACTAAAAAATTAATCTAAATTTTCTGCCAAATCCTTTTCATTGCTACAAGAGTGAATGTAATCGCAATTGGAGTGGATTAAATTATCCAAAATTAACTGAGAAGCCAATGCCAATTGTGAGTAATTCTGTGAATTGTTTCCAAAATTAGCAGCTGTTGTTTGCCACAATCGAGTTATAATGTCTTGTCCAGCTCTTTCTGGGTTGATTTTATCAATTGCAGCAGCAACATTTAATGCACCAGCATGATAGACATGAAGCACTAATAAGCGAAACCAAATATCTGTTTCTTGGTACTTTAATCCATATTTTGCAACAATCTTTCTTGCTTCGGGAATGCAAACACGTTTTAATAAGTTTGATGCAGCAAAAGCTGAGCGGTCAAAATCTTTACGTTCATCAACGGTTTTGTTGACGATTAAACCTTGATTTCGAGCTACACCAGGCATTAATTGAAACGCACCATAAGCACCAGCAATTGATTTTTTAAGTTGCCCCGGAGATTCTATTAATAAGATTGCTTGAGCATACCACGGGTCAACGTTGTTTTTTTCAAAAGCTTCTATTCCTTTAGATAAACTTGGGTAAACAGCATTGAATTTGTAAAAATCGCTTTTTCCGGTAGTAACAAATATTTTTTCGACTGAATCTAATCCAAAAGCCAAGCGCAAACTATCTCTATAATTTGATTTTTGCAAGTCGGATTGGCTATTCCATGCTTTTAATGAGGTTTTTTTCAATATCTGACGAGAAGATGCGACATTGATAATGCACGAATCAGGAGGGAGTTTCATGATTTCCATCCAAAATTTTGCTTGTGGCAACTCACTCCAGCGTTCTTGATATAATTTTGAAGCGTCAATTAGAATAGTGTACTCATTATTTTGTACAACTTCAATTTTTTCATGTTCATAGGAAGTTTGACTGCAAGAATAAAATGCAATTAAACCACAAAATGGTATAAAAAATAAGGAGCGCATGTTTTATTAGTTTTAGCTGATAATAAAATTAAGTACTATTTTTTAAATTTCAAAGCAATTTGTTTAAAATTTTACACAATTTGTTTTTGATAAACCAATCTATCGGTCAATTGCCCATTTTTTCAATCAAAAATTTACTTCTTTTAAACACTTACAAATAATGTGCCTAAATATTTTATATATTTGACAAAAATTAACCAAACAATTGACAATGCACATACTTATAACAGGAGGCGCTGGTTTTATTGGTAGCAACTTGACTAAACGATTAGTAGACGAGGGACATACTGTAACAGTGATAGATAATTTACTGAGAGGAAATAAAATTGATTCATCTACTTTTGAAAAAATAAAATTTATTAAAGGTGATGTTCGTGACTTTGATACTGTATTAAACGCTAGTAAAGGATGTGACATTGTTGTTCATTTTGCAGCAATTTTAGGCGTGGATATCGTTGCCGATAACCCTGTAGATACAATGGATACAGAAGTGATTGGTACAAGAAATGTTATTCTTGCATCGCAAATAAATAACATCAAGAAAATCATGTACGCTTCTACAAGTGGTATTTACGGTCACTCGGCTATTGGAAACGCTTTAACAGAAGAGGTGCTTGTTGATCCAAGAACTTCGTATGCTATGGCGAAGCGTTACAATGAAATTTATTTAGCGTCACACCACGAAGAAAAAGGAATTGATGCAATCGCTGTACGTTTTTTTAATGTTTATGGGCACAATCAAGATAATCGCATGGTGGTGCCTCGTTTCTTTGAACAAGCTACAAAAGGAGAAGCGTTAACTGTTTTTGGAACTGGAAAACAAACACGTGATTTTACTTACATTGACGATACAGTTGAAGCTTGTGTGCGACTTTTGAATACAAAAGGATTTCATATCGTAAACATTGCCAATGAGCACGAATGGTGTATTGATGATGTTGCAAAAGAAATTGTTGAAATTACGGGCTCATCTTCCGAAACATCATTTATTGATGCACCTAAGAAACGATACGATTACGAGGTTGAGCGAAGAGTTGGTAGTTCTGATAAATTATTTGAATTAACAGGTTATAGACCGAATACAAGCCTCAGCGAAGGATTAAAAAAAATATATAAAATAAATTACAATAAATAATATGGCTAGAGATAATGAAATTTTCAATTTAATTGAAGAGGAAAAACACCGTCAAATTAATGGAATTGAATTGATTGCATCTGAAAACTTTGTAAGCGAAGAAGTAATGCAAGCAATGGGAAGTGTGTTGACAAATAAATATGCAGAAGGATATCCTGGTAAAAGATATTATGGTGGTTGCCAAGTTGTTGATAAAGTTGAACAATTAGCAATTGACCGTTTGTGTAAACTATTTAATATTTCATGGGCAAACGTGCAACCTCACTCAGGTTCTCAAGCCAATGTTTCTGTTTATGCAGCTTGTATTCAACCGGGCGATAAAATTTTAGGGTTCGATTTATCGCATGGTGGCCATTTAACGCATGGTTCTCCGGTTAACTTTTCTGGTAAATTGTACAAAACATCATTTTATGGCGTCAATAAGGATACAGAATTGATTGATTACGATATGATGGAAGAAGTAGCTCGTCGAGAAAAACCGAAAATGATTATTTGTGGCGCTTCTGCTTATAGCCGTGATTGGGATTATGTACGCATTCGTAAAATTGCTGATGAAGTTGGTGCATTGGTATTAGCGGATATCTCCCACCCTGCTGGATTGATTGCTGCTGGTTTGTTGAGCGACCCATTTGATCATTGTCAGATTGTGACATCAACAACGCACAAAACATTGCGTGGACCAAGAGGTGGTGTGATTATGATGCGAAATAATATCGATAATCCTTTTGGATTGAAATGGAACAATGGTAACTTGAAATCAATGGGAGCTTTGTTGGATGCATCTGTTTTTCCAGGTAATCAAGGTGGACCGTTGGAACACGTAATTGCTTCTAAAGCAGTGGCTTTTGGTGAAGCGTTGACAGATAATTACAAAACGTATATGAAGCAAGTTCAAACAAATGCCCGTTTAATGGCTGCTGAATTTGTAAAAAAAGGATACAAAATTATTTCTGGAGGCACAGACAATCACTGCATGTTGATTGATTTGCGCTCAAAAGGATTGAATGGAAAAGATGCTGAAAACGCATTGGTTAAAGCTGATATAACCGTGAATAAAAACATGGTGCCATTTGATACAGAATCTCCGTTTGTTACTTCTGGTATTCGTGTTGGAACACCAGCAATCACTTCAAGAGGTGTGAAAGAAAATGAAATTCCGACAATCGTAGATTTGATGGATAAAGTATTGATGAATATGAACAACGATACAGTTATCGAATCGGTTAAAAAAGACGTTGTTGCATTGATGGGGAATAGACCATTGCACGTTGATTAATTGCGGTACTAAGTTTATAGAGAGGATATTCATATTGAGTATCCTCTTTTTTGTTATGGTAAATACACCGTTCCTCCAATTACTTTGCGAGAAGCGCCAGTTACTTCGGGTAAACAATTGGGTTGGTTCTCAAGGTGTAATGCTCCAAGAAATCCAAATATTAAAGCTTCTTTAAAATCAATGATTTCTTTTGAAGGCACGTCTATTTTTCCATTAAAATAATGTTGTAGCCTATTTATTAAAAAAGTGTTTTTAGCTCCTCCCCCAGTTGTGTAAACCGATTTGCTTCCTATTTTATTTAGACGTTGAGCAATTTGAATAGCCACGTGTTCGGTAATTGTTGCAATTTTTCCCTCAATTGAAATGGGTGTATTGGCTATAATTGGTAAAACGGATGTATCTACCCATTCCCAACCCAAAGAATGAGGTTTTTCTTGTTGGTACAACGATAAATTGTTTAATTGTACTAATAATTCTTGGTGAATACTGTTGTTTTTTGCAAGATCACCATTGTTGTCATACGCCAAATTTAATTGTTGGGTAAAATGATTGATTAAAATGTTTGCGGGACAAATATCAAAAGCCACTATTCGATTGTTTTTGTCGATGTTTGATAAATTTGCGAAACCGCCAATGTTTAAAAATGTATCAGCAAAGGCGGAAAACAGTAATTTATCTCCAATTGACACCAATGGAGCGCCTTGTCCACCCAAAAGCACGTCTTTTTTTCGAAAATCATTGATGGTTTTTATTCCTGTTTGAATGGCAATAGATTGTCCACAACCGATTTGACAAGTGAAATTGCGTTCTGGTTGGTGAAAAATTGTTTGTCCATGTGAAGCAATTGTATCAACCTCATTTTTTTGAATCTCACTATTTTTGATAAACCGATTTACCATTTCACCATAAAATTTACCCAATTCTTTGTCCAAAAGCATTAAATCTAGCCCTGATAATGTTGTTGAATGTTTTAATTTCTTCAACAATTCAGTCGGATATGTAAAAAAATCAGTTTGAATAATTTTGAAACTCCAATCGTTATTCATTGATAATGAAAAAGATGCGTAGCAAATATCAAGTCCATCTAAGGAAGTTCCTGACATTAATCCTATAATTTTATAACTTCTTTTTACTTTCTGTTGCATAATTTTATAAAATGTTTAATTTTGCATTAAATCGAAAATGAAACCATAAATATAACTATGAATTTTGAATTATCAGAAGAACATTTAGCAGTAAAAGCTGCTGCTAGAGATTTTGCTCAAAACGTTTTGAAGCCAGGAGTGATTGAACGAGATAGAGAGCAACGCTTCCCTGTTGAGGAAATGAAGCAATTAGCAGAACTAGGATTTCTAGGGATGATGGTTGATCCTAAGTATGGAGGAAGTGGTATGGATGCGCTTTCTTATGTATTGGCTATGGAAGAAATTTCTAAAGTAGATGCTTCAACATCTGTTTGTATGTCTGTTAACAATTCCCTTGTTTGTTGGGGCTTAGAAGAATATGGAACAGAAGAACAAAAACAAAAATATTTAGTTCCGCTTGCAAAAGGTGAAAAAATTGGTGCTTTTTGTTTGTCTGAACCAGAAGCAGGTTCTGATGCAACTTCACAACGTACAACAGCCATCGATATGGGTGATTATTACCTAGTAAATGGTGTTAAAAACTGGATTACAAATGGTAAAACAGCATCAACGTACTTGGTAATTGCTCAAACACACACAGAAAAAGGACACAAAGGAATCAATGCGTTGATTATTGAGAGAGGGATGGAAGGATTTGAAGTTGGTGCAAAAGAAGATAAAATGGGTATCCGTGGAAGTGATACGCACACGTTGTTGTTTAACAATGTTAAAGTTCCAAAAGCAAATCGCATCGGTGACGATGGATTTGGATTTACGTTTGCTATGAAGGTACTTTCTGGTGGACGTATTGGTATCGCTGCTCAAGCTTTAGGAATTGCTGCAGGTGCTTTTGAATTGGCAACGGCTTACGCAAAAGAAAGAGCCGCTTTTGGAAAACCTATTGGTCAACACCAAGCAATCGCATTCAAATTAGCAGACATGGCTACAGATATTGAAGCTGCTCGTTTGTTAGTTTACCGTGCTGCTTTAGATAAAGATGCACATAGAAATTATGATCAATCATCCGCAATGGCGAAGTTATATGCTTCACAAGTGGCTATGAAACATACAGTAGAAGCTGTTCAAATACACGGTGGATATGGTTATGTGAAAGAATACCATGTGGAACGTTTAATGCGTGATGCTAAGATTACTCAGATATACGAAGGAACTTCAGAAGTTCAAAAAATCGTTATTTCTAGAAATGTTTTGAAAGATTAATTCTTTCATTTTTTTTATGATTATTAAAGCTATCTCACGATAGCTTTTTTTATGCTCTTTTGGGATTTGTGATTAATTTGCTGAAGAGAATAAATTACAAAAAACTTCTTAAAACAGAAAAAATAGTATTTTTATCAAATGGAATCCTTTATCATAGATTTTATTCAAGGTGTGTATCAAACAACCATTTGGGAATGGTTGGCAGTATTATGTAATATTTGTTATTTGATTTTAGCGATTCAACAACGAATGGCTTGTTGGTTATTTGCGTTTCTTGGAGCGTCCATCTATGTGTATGTCAGTTATTCTGTACATCTTTATTTGGATGCATTTTTACATTTCTTTTATGTTGTTACGGCGGTTGTAGGTTTTCTTAATTGGAACAAACAAAAAGATGAAAATAAAATAATAAGATGGAAAATTAATTATCATTTAATCAATATTTTATTGACAATTGTTTTGAGTATTACTTTAGGTTATTTATTTCAAAAACACACTCCTCAAAAAAGCCCTTACTTAGATGCTTTTACAACGTGTTTTAGTTTGGTTGCAACATTTATGGTGGCTAAAAAAGTGCTGGAAAATTGGATGTATTGGATTGCGATAGATGCAGTAATGGTTTACCTGTATTTTACTCGTGATTTAAAACTTTCAAGTATATTGATGTTGATTTACACAATATTGGCTATAAAAGGCTATTTTTCATGGCGAAATCACTACAAAAAACAACTCATTGGATGATACGAATAGCTGTAACAGGACCTGAATCAACGGGTAAAACGTCTTTAGCCAAGCAATTAGCTGCCTATTTTGATGTTTGTTGGGTGGAAGAATATGCACGAAGCTATTTGATGGAGAGAAATGGTGTGTATCAAGTGGTGGATTTGGATGCTATTGCAAAAGGACAGCTTGAATTGTGGGGAGAAAAAGATGGTGAAAAATTGTGTTTTTACGATACGGAAATGCTTGTAATGAAAATCTGGTCAGAGTTTAAATACCACCAATTGAGTTCATTTATTCAACAAGCATATCAAGAGCAACAAATAGATTTGTTTTTGGTGTGTAAACCCGATATTGATTGGGAAGAAGATGAATTGCGGGAGCATCCAGAGTTGCGTCAAGATTTGTTTGCTATTTATATAGCTGAATTGCAACAACTCCCTACTCCATTTGAAATTGTTTATAGTCAAAACGAAGAGCGTATAAATCTTGCAATCAATAAAGTCATTAATTTCTTAGTAGAAAACAATCAAATCGAAATTTTACCGTATGATTCTTCTTATAAATTATCGTTGCTTCATTTGTTAGAACTGAATACTCCTCACTATTTTGCGCCTGAAGAAAAAGCAGATTTTGAAGCGTATTTAGAGCAATTTGTGGAAGATTATTCCATTGTAAAAGTAGGCAACAAGGTTGTTGGTTGTGGTGGTGTAAATTACGCAGAAAATGGACGTTTAGGAAAATTGAGTTGGGCTATTATTCATCCTGATTTTCAAGGGAAGGGAATTGGTACACACTTACTAAAATACCGAGTAAAAAAGTTGAAATCAGTGAAACAAGTTGAACAAATTGTTGTGAGAACTTCTCAATTGGTGTATCAGTTTTATGAAAAAAATGGTTTTCAATTGAAAGAAATAGTTGAGAACTATTGGGCAGAAGGTTTGGATATGTACTATATGGAGTTGAAATAGTTTGTTTCAATACGCTTTCTTAACATTTCATTGTGGTTAACTACATAGAATCACTTTTGTTTGAGTTTTTATTCTTTTTATTTTTGAAATCATAGTTAATTATCGGTATGCTATCTGTTGAAAATATATCAAAGAGTTTTTTAAGAAAACAAGCTTTAGACGATGTTTCGTTTAAAGTTGAAAAAGGCTCAGTTTTTGGTCTTTTGGGGCCTAATGGAGCTGGGAAAACGACTTTAATTCGCATCATCAATCAAATTATTGAGCCTGATGCTGGAATTATTCGCATCAACAATGATATTGTGACAAGAAAGCATTTGGCAACTATTGGCTACATGCCCGAAGAGCGTGGATTGTATAAAACTATGACAGTGGAAGAACATGCGCTATTTCTCGGTCGCCTACGTGGATTGTCAAAGCAAGATGCTTCCAAAATGGTCAATTATTGGTTGGATAAATTTGAAATCTCCAATTGGAAAAAGAAAAGAATTGAAGAATTGTCAAAAGGAATGGCGCAAAAAGTGCAATTTATTTGTACCGTTCTTCATGAGCCAGAATTGTTGATTTTGGACGAGCCATACAGTGGTTTTGACCCAATCAATATGGAATTGGTTAAAAATGAATTGATTGCTATGCGCAATAAAGGTAAAACGATTGTTTTATCTACGCACAACATGAAAAGTGTAGAAGAAGTTTGTGACAGTGTAGCGTTGATTCACAATTCTAAAAAACTGTTGGATGGCAATGTTGCAACCATTCAAGGAGAAAAGAAAGCAGGGATTTATGCTATCAAATTTAGAGGCAACATGATTGCTTTTGTCAATGCCTTGTGGACGGGTTATGATGTGATTGAAACAGAAAACCCTTCAGATAATTTGTTTGTCGTAAAAGTAAAAATGCGCAATGATAGCAATTTCGAGAGTTTGCTACGGGTATTGCTCGGACAAGTACAAATTGAAGCTGCATGGGAAGTATTGCCGTCTATGCAAGATATATTTATTGATATTGTTCAACCTAAAACAGCGTAATAAATGAGAAATACTTGGATCATAATACTTCGTGAAATAAAAGAACGTGTTGCTTCTCGCTCATTCGTGCTGTTTTCTATTTTCGGGCCATTGATTATATTGGGTTTGATATACCTGATGTTTAAATTTGGAGGAAGTGAATCAGAAAAATGGAATGTATTAATTACTGATAAAGCGGGAATTTTAGACAATAAACTTTTGGCGCATCCCGATGCAAATGTTAGCTACTCCTTTGCCAACGATTACATTGAGCATACGGATTTTGCTGCTGGTAAACGCTATCAAAAGTTTGATGCGATTGTTGAAATCAACGAAAAAGTATTGAGTAATAAAATTGCTTATGTTTTTTACCGCAACAAGCCGTCGTTTAATTTGCAAACCAAAGTGCAATACCAAGTGGAACGTCGCTTGGAGGAAGTGATGATAAAGCAATTTACAACCTTGTCTGTTGAAAAATTTAGAGAAATAAAACAACCACTCAAATTCAACTTTAGAAATGTGTATGATCCCTATGATCAAACATCGGATATACGCACTTGGGTTGGATTTTTCTTTGGTACGATTATTCTCGTTTTTATAGCCTTGTTTGGAATGACAATTTTGCGAAGTGTAACCTCCGAAAAAAGCAATCGCATTGTTGAAGTATTGTTAGCATCTGTCAAACCTCGCCAATTATTGGTGGGAAAAATGACGGGTATTGGCATTGCTGCATTTATTCAGTTTATACTGTGGATTTTGGTTATTGGTGTTGGGTTGTACCTAATGAGGGCATTTCTATTTCCAAGTATTTATGACCCCTCTGCAATGAATGTTGTGCAATTGACGGATAGTGGTAAAATCATGTCCGTGCAAGAAAAACTATACGAAGGAAATACTTTTAATGCGATTGTAGATTTGGTTTATGAACGGGTAAATTTCTCTGTTATGTTGACCTTTTTCTTGCTGTTTTTTATTGGTGGTTATCTATTTTACGGTTCATTTTTTGCAGCTATTGGTTCAACTGTAGGTACAGAAAATGATGGTCAACAATTTGTGTTGCCTATATTGCTAATTCTTTCCTTATCTGCTTATGCTGGTTATTATACCGTTGCTAATCCAGAAAGTGAATTGGCGTTTTGGTTGCATTTTATCCCGTTCACTTCACCAGTAGTTGTAATGGTGAAATTGACTTATGGATATGCAAACGGAGAAGCATATCAAATTTGGTTGTCACTGATAATCTTATTGTTGTCTGCGATTATTTGTTTGTCAATTGCTTCTAAATTGTATAAAAACGGAATTTTACAGTTTGGCCACCGATTGCGATTAAAGCATATTTTTCAGTGGTTGAGGATTAAGTAGATGTAGATGAAGCGTATAGCTATTATTGATCTAGGTACAAATACATTCAATTTATTGATTGCATCCGTTGCAACAGATAATTTTGAGGTTCTATATAGTGCTAAATCAGGCGTGGCGCTGGGTTTGGGAGGAATAAATGAAAACAAAATTTCTGAAGATGCCATTGTGCGTTCAATTCAAGCGTTGAATTCATTTAAGTCATCATGTGATGCGTATAAAGTGAATGAAATAAGGGCTTTTGGCACTTCTGCAATACGAGATGCACATAATAAAGAAGCTTTTTGTCGTAAAATACTTGAAGAAACTTCCATTTCTATTGAGGTGATTTCTGGTTTAGAGGAAGCGCAATTAATCTATCAAGGTGTAAAATGGACTCATGATTTTACACAGCCAACAACTATTGTTGATATTGGTGGTGGAAGTACAGAATTTATTTTTGTAGATGCAAATAAGGTAATTGATTCTATCAGTTTAAATATAGGGATTTCGAGAATGTATCAAGAACTACAATTGAACGACCCTCTCACCTCTTCTGATGTTGACTTAATTGAAAATTGGTTGGACAACCATGTGAAAGATAAGCTAAAACAAGTGCAATGTACAGCTGTAATTGGTGCTTCGGGTGCTTTTGAAACATTGTATCAAGTTTTTTACAATGAATCCTTTCCTCTATCTGATAAGAGTATTCACATGAAAAGTGAAGATTTAAAGAAAGTTATTCAAGAAATTGTAGATTCAACTTTGGAAGAAAGAAGAAAAAACCCGTTGATTATACCTATTCGACAGTTAATGATGCCAATTGCTGCGGTTAAAATAAATTGGTTATTCAAACAATTAGGCGCTACAAAGTTCTATATATCACCTTATTCATTAAAAGAAGGGGCGTTATATTCTTATGCAAACCTTAAAAAAACTTAAATTATTCTTAAATTTATCCCCTTATTAAATAGTTAGCATTATTTTTGATGTAATTGTAATTTAAAAGAAACCTATGAAAAAACATTTTTTAATAGCTTTAGGATTAATCTCAACTATGGGAGCAGTGAGTTATGCACAGCAAGACCCAACATTAATGGATATAGATGGAAAGAAGATCACTAAATCAGAATTTCTTCAAATCTATTTGAAAAACAATAACAATCCTAAGTACGATAAGCAATCGCTTGATGAATATGTGGAATTGTTTAAGAAATTTCAATTAAAGGTTGCTGAAGCAGAAGCTTTGGGATATGATACCATTCCAAAATTGAAAAATGAATTAGCGGGTTATCAGAAACAATTGGCACAACCGTATTTAACGGATAAAAGCATGAATGAGTCATTGGTGCAACAAGCCTATGAACGCATGAAAACAGAAGTAAGAGCTTCTCATATCTTGGTTAAATTGCCTACTAACCCATCTCCAGAAGATACGTTGGCTGCTTACAAAAAAGCAATGGATATTCGTACTAAACTACTAAAAGGTGGTGATTTTGATAAATTGGCAAGTGAATACTCTGAAGATCCGTCTGCAAAGACAAATAAAGGAGATTTGGGATTTTTTACAGCATTTCAAATGGTTTATCCGTTTGAAGAAGCAGCATATAACCTAAAAGTTGGTGATGTTTCAATGCCCATCAAAACTCGTTTTGGTTACCATATTTTAAAAGTAACTGATAAACGTCCTGCTCGTGGAACAATGAAAGCAGCTCATTTAATGATTGCGGCAAATAAGGAAACAGATTCTCCTGAAACAATTTTAAAAGCTGCTGGAAAAGCGCAAGAAATTTATGAAAAATTGAAAGCTGGAGAAAAATTTGATGACTTGGTTCGTGCTTATTCAGATGATCCTTCTTCTGCTAATAATGGTGGTTTGTTGCCAGTATTTGGAACAGGAGCAACAACTCGTATGATTCCAGAGTTTGAAGATGCAGC
This sequence comes from Crocinitomicaceae bacterium, assembly GCA_023957475.1. Lineage (GTDB taxonomy): Bacteria > Bacteroidota > Bacteroidia > Flavobacteriales_D > Crocinitomicaceae > Taishania. The sequence continues at coordinate 59,487 of JAMLHA010000012.1, forward strand.
ATTTGGTTTGCACAATGATGGGGATTTCAGTGAGCCAGTTCAATCAAATTTTGGTTTTCACATTATTAGACGTATTCAATTAACGCCTTTGAAGCCGTTGGATGAATTGAGAAAAGAAATTGAAAGCCGCGTAAATAGAGATGAACGTGCTAATTTAACTCAAAATAGTTACGTTGATAAATTGAAAAAAGAATACAACTATAAGGAAGAAAATATTGATAAACTTTTGACTTGGTACAATAAGAATTTAGATTCTTCTATCTACAAAGGAGAATTTGATGCAACTAAATTAAAAACAAACAATGCATTGTTTACGTTAGCAGGTACAACCTATACGGAAAAAGATTTTGTTCAATACATGAATGAAAATCCACGTATTTCAAGAGGTACACCGTTAAAAGAAGTAGCAAAAAAACAATTCAATGATTGGGTGCATACTACCGTAATTGATTATGAAAAATCAAGATTGGAAGTGAAATATCCAGAATACAAAGCATTGATGAAAGAATACCACGATGGAATTTTGTTGTATGAAATCATGAGTGATGAAGTGTGGAATAAAGCCATGACTGATACAGTTGGTTTAAAAGCATTTTATGAGAAAAACAAAGGAAAATACATGTGGGAAAAACGTTTTGATGTGACTGCATACGAATTAATGTCTGCTGATAACGCTAAAAAAGTTTACAAATTAGCTAAAAAGAAAATTTCTTCTGATAGCATTTCTCACATCATTAATAATAACACGGAACTAAATTTAAAAGTTAGAACAGGTAAATTTGAAGCTTCAAAAGCTCCTTATTTGGTGAACCAACCGTTGAAAAAAGGAGTAAACAAACCTTATGTTTACGATGGTAAAAACTATGTGATTCAATTAAATGAAGTAATTGAACCAAGAAGCAAAGAAATATCCGAAGCGAAGGGATTGATTACATCAGACTATCAAACATATCTTGAAAAAGAATGGTTGAATGAGTTAGAGAAAAAACACAAGGTTGTTGTTTACGAAGACGTTTTATACTCAATTGGTAAATAATAAAACATATAAAATATATTGGGCTGGCATTCTAGTCAGCCTTTTTTTTATTGCTACACTCATTAGTTGTAGTGAAAAGAAAACGGTATGGGCTTCTGTTGACAAAATTGAGTTATTAGAAGATGATGCCATTGTTTTAATGGAAAGTTTGGGTTACCAATCAAACAATAAAACAGATCAAAAGGAGTTTATAAACAAATGGATTGAACAACAATTGTACATTCGAGAAATGGAGCGATCATATCCCGATAAAGCACAATTAATGTTGTTGAAATCTGAATGGTCAAAAGGTGATTTGGCACGTTATTTTTTGGAAGAAGGAAGAATAAGAGAAGAATTGGATACAAAAATTTCGGATAGTTTGGTGCAGTTGTATTATGAACAACATAGCAATGAATATTCACTTAGTGATTACATTGTTCGTGCGTTGTATCTAAAAATTCCAAAAGCAGCTCCTGATCAAGATAAATTAAAAGAGTTGTATTTATTGAAAAAGAATAAGGATTTTTCAAAAATTGTTAGCTATGCCAATAAATATGCAGAAAATTTTTATTACAATGACAGTGCTTGGGTGTATTTTGATGAATTAACAAAGGATGCTCCTGTTGAAAATTTTAACAAAGATAATGTTGTATTGAATCGGACAAAAACTTATTTTTCGGACGATAATTACACTTATTATTTAAACATTATAGATTACAAATTAAAAAATGAAGCGCCTCCTTTTGATTTCTTGAAGCCGATTATCAAACAAGCATTGATCAATCAAAAATTAAGTAATTTAAAGCAAAAAGAGAATGCCTCTTTAATACAAACAATTAGAAAAAAACATGAAGTTATTAGTAAGTATTAGTTTTATAATTGCCTCTTTAGGATTCAGTTTTGGACAACAAAACAGAGTGGCTTTAAATGGTGTTGTGGCACAGATTGGTGACAATGTTGTGTTGCAATCAGATATTGAAGCACAAGTATTGCAGGCGCAACAAGCGGGTTTAACCATCTCTCCTGACTTTCGTTGTACAGTTTTAGAAGGAATCATGTATCAAAACTTGTTGATTAACCAAGCTAAATTGGACAGTTTGGAAGTTACGGATCAACAGGTAGATGCAGAAATGGAGAATAGAATACGTGCGATTGAAGCTCAAATTGGTAGCCGTGAAAAAATGGAACAATTCTATGGAAAAACAATTTCTCAAATAAAAGAAGAATTTAGAGAGGTTATCCGTCAGCGTATGTTAGCAGATGAAATGGAAAGAACCATTACCGAAAATATTACCATTACGCCTCGAGAAGTAAAAGAATTTTTTGAAAGTTTACCTGCAGATAGTATTCCTTTTATCAATTCGCAAACCATGTTTCAGCAAATTGTACTCTATCCAGATATTACAAAATCGGATAAACTTCGTGCAAGAACTGAATTGGAAGATATTTTAAAACAAGCTCGAGAAGGTAAAAACTTTGGTACTTTGGCTCGTTTGTATTCAGATGACAGAGGAAGTGCTTCTAAAGGAGGTGAAATTTCGGCAAGAAGAGGTATGATGGTTGCGCCATTTGAAGCGGCAGTATTTAGTTTGAAAGAAGGTGAAATATCAGAGGTTTTTGAATCGGAATATGGTTACCACATTGTGAAATTAATTTCTCGAAAAGGAGATAATTATGTCTGCGCTCACGTGTTGAAAATACCAACATATACATCGGAAGAATTGGAAAAAGCGGCATTGCGTTTGGATACGTGTTACCGTTTATTAAAAGCCAATGAAATTACATGGGAAGACGCTGTTAAACGTTTTTCAAACGATGAAGCAACGATGCAAAATAAAGGAATTATTTCAAATCCTTATACAGGTGAACAAAAATGGGATGCTGCTGATCTAAGTGAAATTGACCAACAAATTTATTTGTTAACCGACCGATTGAGTGTTGGACAAATCACAGAACCCAATTTATACGAAGATATGATGACACGTAAAGAAGGTGTTAGAATACTTCGCTTGGCACAACGAACAGAACCACATAAGGCAAATATTAAAGAAGATTATCCGTTGATTCAGAAAGCTGCTGAAAGCGTAAAACATCAAAAAATGATTGATGATTGGATGAAATCTAAAATCCAACAAGCGTATGTTAGAGTTAATGATGAATACAAGGATTGTCAGTTTAAATATGATTGGTTAATTAAGTAATAATAAAAATTGATTCAAATGTCTGAAAAAGAAGAATTAGACCAATTGGTCAGCCATTATAAAGCTTTAAAAAACGAAATTCACAAAGTGATTGTCGGTCAAGATGAAGTTGTGGATCAAGTGTTGATTTCCATTTTTTCACGCGGTCACTGTTTATTGGTTGGTGTACCCGGATTAGCAAAAACATTGTTGGTGAATACCATTGCACAAACATTGGGACTTTCATTTAACCGTATTCAATTTACACCCGATTTAATGCCTTCTGATATTATTGGCTCCGAAATTTTGGATGAATCGCGTAATTTTAAATTTATAAAAGGACCAATTTTTAATAACATTATTTTGGCAGACGAAATCAACCGTACGCCACCCAAAACACAGTCTGCATTATTGGAAGCTATGCAAGAGCGATCAGTAACAGCAGCAGGGAAAACATACAAATTGGATGCGCCATTTTTTGTATTGGCCACTCAAAACCCAATTGAACAAGAAGGGACATATCCATTGCCAGAAGCTCAATTAGACCGTTTTATTTTTAATATTTGGGTGGACTACCCTACTTTTGTTGAAGAAATGGCTATTGTAAGAGCAACAACAATTGACAACACTGTCCAATTGAATCAGGTATTGACAGCCGAGCAAATTGTTCGTTACCAAGAGTTGATTCGAAGAATTCCTGTTGCGGACAATGTGTTGGAATATGCAGTAAAGTTGGTTGCAAAAACCCGAATAAATTCGGATTATGTAACCCCAATTACAAAAGACTATATAACATGGGGAGCGGGCCCTCGTGCATCTCAATATTTAATTATCGGAGCTAAATGTCACGCAGCGTTGAATGGAAAATATTCTCCTGATATCGAAGATGTAAAGGCAGTTGCGAAACCAATTTTACGCCATCGATTGGTTAGAAATTATCGAGCAGAAGCGGAAGGATATTCTATGGAACGAATTATTGAAGAGTTGATGTAAATTGATTAATCTGTTAATTTAAGATTGGATTTGTATAATATTACCCCAACAATTATACCTATTAGGAAACCATAAGGTAATCCAAACGAAATCATTCCAACAGTAATAGCAATCCAAAATTCTCTTTTAGAATGATTCAAATCTTGAATTAAAGCGATTAACGCCATTGATTCAACTAATAGTAATATGCCTAAAATTTGTTTGGGAAACAAGTTTAAAATTACATGTAAATTATTACTGAATAACAATCCTATAAGTATGAAGAATATCCCTTGAATTATAACTGAACCACCTGCCCTACCTCCAAAAGTATATTGACCAATAATACCATTTGAACCATGACAAACTGGGATACCCCCAAAAATTGAACTTATAAAGTTCATAAAGGAATAGGTGAAACCTATTTTTTTTATGGTTATTTTTTTTTCGGGAAATAAATCGTTCACTAATTGCTTACTAGCTAACACAGAGTTTCCTAAAGACAATGGAATTTGAGGTAATGCTAATAATAAAAATCCTTGCATCAAGTTTTCTAGTGTAAATTTATTGAGCTTAAATACTGTTGAATTACTCATTAAATCTAATGAAATAAAAGAGAGCTTACTTTTAAAAAATAAAGCAAAAGATATTCCAATGATTAACAGAATTAAAGCTGCTGGATAACGTTTGTTTTTTAAAAAAATAAAAACAATTGAAAACCCAACAATTACAAGTAACCATTCTAGCCAACCATTACTAATTGAAATGTAATTTTTAAAAGCAACTTGAGCTAAAGTAATTCCAAGCCCTAGTTGTATCCCTCTAATTACAGATTTGTGTATGAATTTAGCTAAAAAATCAAGAAAGCCAGTAATTGTTAATAGCAACATGATGCATGCAATGACTAATCCACCAGCCCATACTACATCAGCATTTAATTGATTTGCTATTACAATTGTTGCGACAGCTTTAAGCGGCTGGACAGCCATTGGAGTCCCGTATATAATACCTGTCAAAATCATCAAAAGACCATAAGTTAAAAAAAACAATGGTTACATTAAAATTCGATACAGATAGCATTCCAATAACTAAAGGAAGTATAACTCCTAAATCTCCTATAGATCCTGCGAACTCGTTTGTGTTAAAAAAACGTGATATTAATTTCATTATTTAACGTTATTTATTTTAAAATACATCGTAAAGTAACTAAATGGATAGATTTTAATATATGATGTATATCATAAAAAAAATGGGGTATTCAAAGAATGCCCCATTTTTTTTACCTAACCTACTAAGTTAAATCAATGGTTTCTCGGTTTTTTACCGAAATTGTATTTGCGAGACACCCTGATTATCTTTGGATTCCAATTCCAAACGACAATTTGATATTTTCTCCATATATAATCTATTGGAGCAACCAAAAAGTGAACAAATCTGGTAAATGGAATTATACCAATAATTAAAAATGCAGAAATAATATGAACTTGAATCAACCAAGGCATTTCTACAACTGCGTTAATATCTGGATTAAATGAAAAGATTGATCTCAAATAAGGTGTTAAAACACTTGAAAACCAAGAAGACCCCCATCTTACAAAGAAAGCAACTCCTAAACCTGAAATAATTTGAGTAAATAAAACAGTATATACCAGCATATCCATTTTATTAGCAACAACAAGTAGTTTTTGTGAGCCTAATCTTCTTTTAATTAATAGAATAAGACCTAGAAATGCTGATAAACCAAATGCAAATGAAGAAATTTCTAAAATTAATAATCTAACAGGTTCACCATTCCATGCGATAACAGCTCTTGGAAAAAGAAATGCAATCAAGTGGCCAAAGAAAAGAATGATTATTCCCCAATGGAAAGGTAAACTTCCCCAATACAATTTTTTACCTTCTAAAAATTGGGATGATAATGAGGAAACTTGAAAACCTCTCTTTTTATAACGATAAATGCTTCCAATTAAGAAAATTAAAAATGATAAATATGGCAATACTACAAACATTAAAATTCCTAACATACTTGTTTTTGAATTCAATCCTTGAACTAAGAAATAGATTATAAGTATTGCTAATACAAAATAAGCTAGGAATATTAATGAATAATTAGGGATTGAATGAGGTTCAGAATGATAGCCCATTTCTTTAATTAGGTTATTCATTTTTCTTTTATACCTAAATAACCAAACAAAAATAAATAAAATCAATGCTGAGGCACCAAAAATGAATATTGAATTAGAACTAGTTGCCTTATTATTTTGGCTAACTGCCTCAGCATTTGACACGTTATCAGTGTTTGTTGAAACTTCTTGATTGTTGGTTATATAAGAAATGAAATCTTTTATTTCATCTTCGGATAATTGAGCAAATGGAGGCATAGTACGGAACGAAATCACCAGATTTCACATTGTTAAATTTAGGTTTTTCAACAAAGGTGTGTGATTTTATGAGAGTTGATATTGGTCTAAATAATGTTTTTGATAGAAATTACACCATTGTTGAAGGATATCCTCAAGAGGGTCGGAATTTATCTGTAACTCTAAGATTTTTTAATAAATAATCATTCTAAATATAATTATCATGAAAAAAGTAAACATTTCAATCATGGTTCTTGCTCTACCATTTTTCTTTACAATGTGTACAGAAAAAAAAGAAAATGCAATTCCTGTAAAAGAAAGTAAAGAACACAGCCATTCAAATAAAGAAGTTGCTTGTGGGATTCCATTATCTCGTGAGGATAGTTTAAAATATATCAGTAAAACAGTTGAAGTTAATGGAGATGTGAAAAATCAGTTACTTTTAACTGTTGATTCCTTAAAGTTAATGAAAATACATACTATAGAGAATTTTACTGTAGTATGTCAAAGTGGAGCAAATATGAAAGAGGATAAAACGTGTAAAGGAGTTCTATTACGGGATATTTTAGAGAAAGCAGAAATAATTCAAAACAATCATAAAGATAGAAATTTTTATATTGTTGCGAGAGCTTCAGATGACTATAAGGCCACATTTTCTTGGGCGGAGATTTTTAATAACCCAACAGGAGATGAAGTGTTTGTTTTATTTGAAGAGAATGGAGAACCAATTCAACGACAAGGTGAAATGATTTTAATTTGTAGAAATGACATTAAAACAGGCCCTCGTCATGTGTATTGGCTAAAAAGTATAGAAATCAATAGAGTGGAATAAAAAAAGAAAAGAGGGTGGTTTTAACTTGAATAACCACCCTCTTTAATAATAAATTCAATCAACAACTATCCTTTCACGCGTTCAACGTATGTTCCAGTTCTTGTATCAATTTTTACAACTTCCCCGTTGTCGATAAAAAGAGGAACTCTTACTTCTGCACCTGTAGCAATTGTTGCTGGTTTCATTGAGTTTGTAGCTGTATCTCCTTTTACACCTGGTTCTGTATAAGTAATTTCAGAAATGATGTAAATTGGAAGTTCAACAACCAAAGGCATTTCTTCTTCTGCATGGAATAAAATGTTACATACCAACCCTTCTTGTAAAAACAAAGGTTTTTCAATCATGTTTCTTGGTATATGAACTTGTTCAAATGTTTCATTATTCATAAAAACAAATGCATCCGCTTCTTCATAAAGATATTGGTATTCTCTGTTTTCAATACGAACAGGTTCAATTTTGTGACCAGCTGAAAAAGTATAGTCAAGAATTTTTCCAGATTCAATTTGACGCATTTTTGTACGTACAAATGCTGGTCCTTTACCTGGTTTTACGTGTTGGAATTCAATTATTTGACACAATTTATCGTTGTGCTTGATACATAATCCATTTTTAATATCTGCCGTTGTAGCCATTTTTTAAATTTTATATTTTGATTGATAATTCTTTCAGGAATGCAAATATATTATTTTTTTCTAAAAAAATTACATTGGGATACTTACTTTAAACGTAGTGCCCTCTCCTACTTGCGATTTTTCTACTATAACTTTCCCATTGTGGTATTCTTCTATGATTCGTTTTACTAAAGTTAGTCCTAATCCCCATCCCCTTTTTTTAGTTGTATAACCAGGTTTGAAAATAGAACGAATTTGTTGTGGTGTCATGCCCTTTCCAGTGTCGATGATGTAAATATTTGCAAATTCGGGTGTGGTTTTTAACTGAATTTGTAGTTCGCCTTTTCCTTCCATTGCATCAATGGCATTTTTAGCAATATTTTCAATAACCCAAGAAATGAGTGATGAACTGTGAGGTGCATGTACGTTATTTTCAATTTGAGTAATAAAATTAATTTGTTTTGAAATACGGTGCTGAAGATAATTAACGATATCCAGAACTGTTTCTGATAAATTGGTATTGTCTAAGTTTGCCTCACTTCCAATTTTTGAGAAACGATCAGTAACTTTGTTTAAACGGTCAATGTCCTTCTGCATTTCGGAAACAATCATTGCATCTACCTCATTGGATTTGAGTAATTCAATCCATGCCATTAAAGACGATATAGGTGTTCCTAATTGGTGCGCTGTTTCTTTTGCCATACCTGCCCAAACTTGATTTTGTTCGGCTTTTCTAAATGTGCTAAATAACAAGTAGCCAATAAAAACAAACAACCCAATGATTAAAAATTGAATGTACGGAAAATATTGCAATTGTTTGATTACCGGACTACTGTCGAAGTACAAAACATTTCTTTCACCATTGTTAAAATCAATAACGATTGAATCGTTGTTGCGTGTCATTTCTCGGGTAATAACTTGAATATCTTTGTTTAATAGGATTGAATCTTTAATGTTTGTTCCAATGATTTGTCTGCTTTCTTGATTGAGTAACAAAACTGGTATTAATCCTTCGTCGTCAATAATTTCTTTATTGAAAGATTTAAACAGAGAGTCACGTTCTCTTTCTAAGCGAGCAATGTCTTTGGAGTCATCATACACATATTTCATAAATAAACCTTGGTAAACCTCTACTGTAAAAGCAGGGTTTTTTTGTTCCCATAAAAGCGCAAGACTTCTGAGCGAATCATCCAGTGCTTTATTCAACTCTTTTTTTGAAAGTTGCGGATGTTTTTTTTTAATGGTTTCTATATCAATATTGATATTTCGATAACCAGAAATGTTTAAGTGATTGTCCAATAAAATAACAGGAATATCGTTGTTGTCTTTCACAATTTGCATTGGAAACTCTGGTATTGAAAAAGCGGTTGGCTTGGCAATCTCTTTAGATGCTTCTACCCAAAGTTTCATTTTTTCTTTTTCTTTTTCACGTAATTGGCTAAAAGTTCGATCGGTTAATTGTATTAATTCAACACGTTTTTTAATCATTCCAGCCCATTGTTGAGCACGTTGACGCTCCTGACTGGCAACTTTTGAAACAATTTGATTGGAAACAAACAACGAAGCTCCTACTAATAATAAAGCAACTATTAGCAATACAATCTTCCATTTTTGTTTGTTTGAATATAAATTCATACTTTTTATAGCAAAACGATAAATGTACATTTTTATTTGTTTGTTTTGCTATTTTTTGATTAATTTTCCAACATATTTGAGTACAATGGATCAACTTAGACAAAAACCGTTTTTAATTTTTTTGATTTTCTTTTTATTAATATCAATTCCTCTTTGGACTTTGCCTATTCAGTTATTTCCAGGTGTCATTGAGTATGAAAGTGGAATGCAAGAATTAAAAATTGACGCACCTTTGAGTTTGTCCCATTTTATTGGTTTGGGTTTAAATGAGGGTGATTTGGATAATGTTAAAACATTTTATTTAAAACCATCAGGATATGCTCTTGCTGTTGCCTTTTTAATTGGTATTCCAGCTGTTATTGCATTGAGAATTTCTAAAAAACACAAAAAATAAAATTTCTTTTTTAATTGTTATTTTAATTATAATTGGTTAATTTTGAATGATTCTAAATAAGATGGGTTTGATATTTTTATTGCGCTTATTTTATTGATTATCAGTCTAATTTTAGTAACTAAAAATAATAATTATGAAAAAACATGTCGCAAATGCCGTATGGAATGGTTCAATTAAAGAAGGAAAAGGAACAATTACAACAAAGAGTAAAGTTTTAGACAACAGTAATTACTCGTTCAAAACACGATTTGAGGATGGTGCAGGAACAAACCCAGATGAATTAATGGCAGCATCACACGCAGGGTGTTTTGCTATGGCGTTAAGTTTGATTTTAGGGAAACATGGTTATACTCCTGATTCAATTAATGTTAAAGCCGAAATAACTATGGATCCTGAAAAATTAGAGTTAACAGGTTCGCATTTGACTTTAAAAGCAAAAATTCCAGCAATTTCTCAAGAAGTATTTTTAGAATGCGCAAATGCTGCAAAAGATAATTGTCCAATCAGTAAAGCGTTGACCTTCCCTATCTCAATGGAAGCAACTTTACTATAATTAATAAGTCATGAGTGATCATAAAGAAATGTATCCTGAAGCCACTTCTGAAATTAGAAAATTAAAGGCTTCATTAGCGCCAAAACAAATGGATGCATGGCGTAATTTCAGTAAAACTGTTTTTAAAGAAGGAGTTTTGGATGAAAAAACAAAGCAGTTGATTGCTGTGGCAGTAGCCCATGTTACTCAATGTCCATATTGCATTAAATCGCATGTGCCGGATGCTCAAAAAGCAGGCGCATCTAAAGAAGAAATCATGGAAGCAATTTGGGTTGCCGCAGAAATGCGTTCAGGAGCAGCTTATGCCCACGCAACGATTGCTGTAGATGCAATGATTGATTAAATTTATAAAAAAATTATATGAAGAAGAGATTAGATTACTACAAAGCTTCTCCTGAAGCAACAAAAGGATTAATTGAACTAGAGATATATGCTAAAAAATGTGGCATTGAAACTAGTTTGTATGAATTGGTCAAAACAAGAGCTTCTCAAATCAACGGCTGTGCTTATTGCTTGGATATGCATACCAAAGACGCAAGAAAAGCTGGTGAAACAGAGCAACGTTTGTATGGGCTTTCTGCTTGGAGAGAAGCACCGTACTATTCAGATAGAGAAAGAGCTGCATTGGCTTGGACTGAAGCTGTTACCCTTATTCATAAACATCAAGTAACAGATGAATTGTACGAAGAAGCTTTGAAAAATTTTTCTGAAAAAGAATTGGTGGATTTAACAATGATTATCAATGCTATCAATAGCTGGAACCGTTTGGCAATAGCATTTCATGTTGAAGCAGGAACTTATCAACCAGCATGAAACTTAAAGGAAAAATAGTTGTATTAACCGGAGTAACTGGAGGCTTAGGCACTGCAGTTGCTTCGGCTCTTATAAAAAAAGGAGCTACTGTTTATGGTATAGGTAGAAATGAATTGAAATTAAACCAGTTGTCAGAACGTTTGGGTGCTTCTTTTAAAAAAGTTCAGTGCGATATTTCAAACAAAAAAGAAGTAGCAAATTGGGTGAAAACAACCTTCTCCTCTACTAATTCTCCAGCTGTTTTAATCAACAATGCTGGTGTTGGTTCTTTTCATAAAATTGAAGAAACAACGTCTGAAGTATGGGAAGAAATGGTGAATACAAATTTGAATGGTATGTATTACATCACTTCCTTGCTAACACCTTTTATGAAAAATAATACTGATTCTTCACACATTATCAATATTGGTTCAATTTTAGGTAAAGTCGGAAGAGCCGATAGTGCTGCTTATTGTACAACAAAATTTGGTGTGCAAGGTTTTAGCCAGTCATTGAACTTGGAATTGCGTTTCTTTAATATAAAAGTGACGTGTATAAATCCAGGATCAATTGAAACTGATTTCTTTGAAACGTCAGGTATAAAAGCGCATGCAAATATGTTGCAACCTAAAGAATTGGCAAAAACAATTCTTCATGTACTTGAAACAGCTGATAATTTATTAATCGATGAGATTACTCTTCGTCCATTGAATCCAAAAACACCGATTAAAAATCATTAATGATGCGCTTTTTTCTTAAATGTTAGATATAGAGGAATAGCAGTCATCAAAACACCACCAACAATGTTGCCGAGTGTTGCTGGAATTTGATTCCACAACCACCAATCCGATATTGTTATCTCTGCTTTTAATAGAATAGCTGTTGGGATTACAAACATATTTACAACGCTGTGTTCTAAGCCTAGTGCAAAGAATAAGAATATGGGCAACCAAAGAGCTACAATTCTCCCAATTGTTGATGTTGAAACAGTTCCCATAACACCGCCCATAGTTACCATCCAATTGCATAAAAATGCTTTTGTAAATACAATAACCAATCCAATTGAACCAAGTGACTTGTATGCCAATGTTTTATCTTGAGCAACATGAATGATTTTATCAATGATATCATGGTCATAATTTCTGCCTAACTGTGTGATATACACAAAAAACAACATTCCAAAAAAGATGCTTCCAATTAGATTGCCTGTAAAAGCCCATACCCAACTATGGAGTAAGTCTTTCAGTGTGCTTTGTCCGTCCATGACTGACATTGGTACAATTGCAAAATTACTTGTTACAAGTTCATAACCTATTAGGATGATAATTGCAAACCCAACAGGAAATGCAAGTGCTCCTAAAAAGTACATACTTGATTGTATCGCAACTGTATAGGCTAAAACAGTTGATATTCCTAATAAAGCTCCCGATTGAAATCCTCGAATTAAAATGTCTCTAATCGGAAGTTTTGATTTATAGGATCCCATGTAGATAAGAACATTTACTATTTCGTCAGTTTTCTTACTATCCATTTGACTTAATTTTAGTGATTTAACTTAGTTTTCGTCCTAAAAATAGTTGTATTTTAAAATACATAACGGATTTCAATAGAAATTACGACTAATACAGAATCATTCTTAATAAGGACAAAATTGTCTTATTTAAAATTAATCAAACTTTCTTTGATTAGAATTGCCAGTTTACGGGCACTTCCCCATCTAAATCCACTGATTAAACCAGATGATTGGACAACACGATGACAAGGAATTAAAATAGCAATAGGATTACTTCCAATAGCAGTTCCGACAGCTCGGACGGTTGATGAATTAAATTTGCAATTTCTTTGTAAGTTGTAATAGATCCAAATTGAATTTGCAAAAGCGCATTCCATACTTTTAATTGAAAATTGGTACCCATCAAATGGAATGTAATTGGCTTGTTTTTATCAATTTTGTAATTTATGAAATCTGCATAAAGTTGATGGAAAATAGCTTGTTGCTCAATAAAATTTGCGTTTGTAAAATGTGATTTTAGTTTATTAATCGCTTCAACCTTATTCTCTTCAAAATGAATATAACATACGCCACTATCTGTTGATGCAATTACCACTTTCCCAAATTGAGTTTCATTAAACGAGTAATGAATGTTCAATGAAGAAATAGCTTCTGTGTTGAGTGGAATGATTTTAAAGTTTGGTAATTCAATGTATTGATTTTCAGTTTTTAAACTAAATATATCTAACTGAATAGTTGAAGTAATTTTAGATTTTATGAAGTTACCAGTTGTTAGCTTTATGAAATCATCAAATTCAACTCCTGACCATTTTTTTACTGCTTGATAAATTTCGTTTTCGGTACAATTTAACTGTACACAAACGGAATTAATCAATTTTTCTGATTTAGAGAAGATCTGATGTTCTGTTAGTAGTTTCTCTATGATATAGTAATCTGTATTCACAAAAATGTTGAAATAAAAAACGGGCAAATAAATGCCCGTCTATATTTTTCTTCGTATTACCTTGATAAGTGCATGTTTCTTTTTGCATAAATATCCATAAAGAAAGGATCTCTGAGGTCTTTTATAAACTGGATTGCTTCACCAGTAGATTTCATTTCAGGACCTAGTTCTTTTTTCACTTCAGGGAACTTATTGTATGAGAATACAGGTATTTTGATAGCATATCCTTCTTTTTTCGGATTGAAAGTAAAATCTGTAACCTTTTTCTCACCCAACATTATTTTTGTTGCATAGTTCACATACGGCTCGTCATAAGCTTTTGCAATGAAAGGTACTGTTCTTGAAGCACGTGGATTGGCTTCAATTACATATACTTTATCATCTTTTACAACGTATTGAATATTGATTAAACCAACAGTTTTCAATGCTACAGCCACCTTTTTAGTAATCTCAATGATTTGTGTCATCACTAAATCTCCTAAATTATATGGTGGGAGAACGGCATAAGAATCACCTGAGTGAATCCCAGCTGGCTCGATGTGTTGCATAATACCAATGATATAAACATTTTCTCCATCACAAATAGCATCAGCTTCGCATTCAACAGCACCACCAATAAAGTGATCCAATAGAATGTGATTTGCACCCATTTCTCCAATAATATCAACAACGTGTTGCTCTAACTCCTCTTCATTGATGACGATTTTCATCTTTTGTCCACCCAATACATAAGAAGGGCGAACCAATAATGGAAAGCCTAAATCTTTTGATAGCTCCAACGCTTGTTCGGCACTTTCTACTACTCCGTATTTAGGGAATAGTACATTGTTTTCTTCCAGCATTTTAGAAAAACGTCCTCTATCTTCAGCTAAATCTAAAGCTTCAAAACTCGTGCCAATAATTGGAATACCGTAGCGATTTAACTTCTCAGCTAATTTCAACGCTGTCTGACCTCCCAACTGAACGATTACACCTTCTGGTTTCTCGTGTTGAATGATGTCGTAAATATGTTCCCAAAACACTGGTTCAAAATACAATTTATCAGCGGTATCAGCATCGGTTGAAACAGTTTCTGGATTACAGTTGATCATGATGGTTTCATAACCACATTCTTTTGCGGCAAGTACACCATGAACACAAGAATAATCAAATTCAATACCTTGACCGATTCTATTGGGTCCAGAACCCAAGATAACCACTTTTTTCTTTGGAGTGACAGGGCTTTCATCAGCAACACCGAATGTTGAATAATAAAAAGGAGAATATTCTTCTAATTCAGGTGCAAATGGATCCACTACGTTGAATACACGTTTTACACCCAATTCCTCTCGCTTTTTATAAACTTCTGATTCCAAACATCTCAATAAATGAGCAATCTGACGATCAGCGTATCCTCGTTCTTTTGCTTCAAGCATTAACTCACGAGAAATATCATCAATGCGGTGTTTTTCAATTTTTCGTTCCAAGTCAATAAGTTCTTCAATCTGACGTAAGTACCAAATATCGATTTTAGTTTTGTCTTGAATTGTTTTAAACGGAATACCTAATTTAATGGCATCGTAGATATGGAAAAGACGATTCCAAGAAGGATTTTCCAATGATTGTAAGATTTCTTGTTGATTGGTCAATTCTTTTCCGTCTGCACCCAATCCATTTCTTCCTATTTCAAGTGATTGACATGCTTTTTGTAGCGCTTCTTGGAAGTTGCGACCGATTCCCATGACCTCACCAACAGATTTCATTTGAAGGCCAAGTTCACGATTAGCACCTTTGAATTTATTGAAATTCCAACGAGGAATCTTAACGATAACGTAATCAAAGTTAGGTTCTTTGAAATTAAATTCAGCACCTCCACTCTTTTTCAATACCTCTCTAAGTGTGTATCCTAAGGCTAATTTAGTAGCGATTTTGGCAATAGGAAAACCTGTTGCTTTTGAAGCCAATGCTGATGAGCGAGAAACACGTGGATTGATTTCAACTACCAAAACTTCAGAATCATCTGGACTAACGGCAAATTGAACATTGCAACCACCCACAAATTCACCCATTGAACGAACCATTTTAAAGGCTTGTTCTCTCATTTTTTCGTATGTCTCTTCAGCCAAAGCCAAAGCTGGGGCAACTGTTATGGAATCACCAGTGTGGATCCCCATTGGGTCAAAATTCTCAATGCAGCAAACCACCATCATGTTGTCTTCTGCATCTCGAATAACTTCATATTCATATTCTCTCCAACCAATTAACGCTTTGTCAATCATTACTTCGTGGATAGGAGAAAGTTCTAAACCTCTTTCTAATAATGTGTCAAATTCTTCTTTTGTGTGAACAAATGCTGCTCCTGCTCCACCAAGTGTAAAAGAGGAACGAACACACAATGGAAAACCAAATTTTTGAGCAATTTCTTTACCTTCTAAGAATGATCGAGCTGTTTTTTGAGCTGGAAGTTTCATTCCAATTTTTTCCATTGCTTCTTTAAACAATTCTCTATCTTCAGCAATTTTGATTGCATCGACATCAGCACCTATCATTTGAACGTTGTATTCTTCCCAAATACCCATTTCGTCACACTTCATCGAAAGATTTAACGCTGTTTGTCCACCCATTGTAGGTAAAACCGCATCAATCTTATGTGTTTTAAGAATCTCAATAATTGATTCAGGTTCAAGAGGTTTCAAATAAACATTATCAGCGGTCATTTTGTCCGTCATGATAGTTGCTGGATTTGAATTGATTAAGGTAACCTCAATACCCTCTTCTCTAAGTGCTTTGGCTGCTTGAGTTCCAGAGTAATCGAACTCACACGCTTGGCCGATAACGATTGGTCCGCTCCCTATAATAAGAACAGACTTAATTGAATTATTTTTTGGCATTTAACTAAGGTTTTTCAATTTGATGTTTGCTACGTTACAAACAAATTGAGTACAAATTTAATTTAAAACAACATTGATTGAAGGAAATACTTAAAAAGTTTTTTAACAAAATAAGTAAAATTGTTGAAAACTAAAAACAGCGAGCCATAAGTCTGTGTTTGTTATATTATTATCAGTTAAGTTGAATGAAATGAGTGTTTTTTAAACTTTTGCTTTCAAAATATTTGCAATAAATTGATCAAACAAATAACGAGAATCGTGTGGCCCAGCAGATGCTTCTGGATGGTATTGAACAGAAAAAACAGGTTTGTCTTTAATTGCTAATCCAGCTACAGTGTTGTCATTTAGATGAATATGTGTCAACTCCACAATTGGATTGGATTCAATACTTTCTTTTGATACTACAAACCCATGATTTTGGGAAGTGATTTCACATTTTCCAGTCTTTAAATTTAAAATTGGGTGGTTGATTCCTCTGTGACCATTAAACATTTTTTCGGTTTTTAAACCTAGTGACAATCCTAATAATTGATGTCCCAAACAGATGCCAAATACGGGTTTTCCTGCGTTTGAAACTTCTTTCACTAATTGAATGGAATCAGCCATTACTCCAGGATCACCAGGTCCATTTGATAACATGTATCCATCTGGTTCAAAAGTGTCTAATTCTTGTAAAGAAGTATGCATTGGAAATACTTTTACATGTGCTCCTCGTTCAACTAAGCAACGAATAATATTTTTCTTAATTCCAAAATCAACTACAGAAATTTTACAAATGGGATTTTCTGGTTTAACTTCGTAAGCTGTTTTTGTGCATACTTTAGAAGATAATTCCAATCCACTCATAGACGGAACTTTGGATAATTGAGTTTTTAAATCTTCAATAGAAGTACCATCAGAAGAAATAATCGCATTCATTGCTCCTCTGCTTCGAATATGTCGAACCAATGCTCTTGTATCAATATCAGAAATACCAACTTTATTGTTTTTTAGCATTAAGTTTTCCATTGAATCATTTGCAGCTACACGAGAAAATGTTTTGGAAAAGTTTTTTGTAACCAAACCGGCAATCATCATTGAGTCGGATTCTATTTCATCGTCATGCACACCATAGTTTCCTATATGAGCTGTTGTCATAACCAATATCTGACCATAATAAGAAGGATCGGTAAAAACTTCTTGATACCCTGTCATTCCTGTGTTGAATGCAATTTCTCCGGTAGTTGTTCCAATTTTACCTATGGGTTTTCCATGGAATATTGTTCCGTCCTCCAAAATCAATACTGCTGCTGTCTCGTTTTTCATTTCTTAATATTTAGTATAAGCCCAAAAAGGCTCATTGTCTTTTGTTGTTATTATTTTGATAAATGCATGTTTCTTTCTGCATAAATCTTCATAAAGAATGGATCTCTTAAATCTTTTATAAATCGAATGCCTTCACCTGTTGATTTCATTTCTGGGCCTAATTCTTTTTTTACATCTGGGAATTTTTCATAAGAAAAAACAGGGATTTTTACAGCATATCCTTCTTTTCTAGGATTAAAATTAAAATCTTTCACTTTCTTTTCTCCTAGCATAACTTTCGTTGCGTAATTCACATACGGTTCATCGTAAGCCTTAGCGATAAAAGGAACGGTTCTTGATGCACGTGGATTGGCTTCAATCACATAGACTTTATCGTCTTTTACGGCGTATTGTATATTGATTAATCCAACTGTTTTTAATGCTTTTGCAACTTTTTTCGTGATTTCTTCTATTTGTGTCATCACCAAATCTCCCAAATTGTATGGTGGAAGAACAGCATAAGAATCTCCAGAATGGATACCCGCAGGTTCGATGTGTTGCATGATACCTATGATGTAAACATCTTCTCCATCACAAATGGCATCTGCTTCACATTCGATGGCACCACCAATAAAGTGATCCAACAAGATGTGATTGGCTCCCATTTCTCCAATGATGTCCACAACATGCTGCTCCAATTCTTCTTCATTGATGACAATTTTCATCTTTTGTCCACCCAACACGTAAGAAGGTCGAACCAACAACGGAAATCCCAAGTCTTGAGAAAGCTCCAGTGCTTGTTCTGCACTTTCAACTACACCATATTTAGGAAAAAGTATGTCATTTTCTTCTAATAATTTAGAAAAGCGTCCTCTATCTTCTGCTAAATCTAATGCTTCAAAACTCGTGCCAATAATTGGAATGCCGTAACGATTTAGTTTTTCGGCTAATTTCAACGCCGTTTGACCACCCAATTGGACAATGACACCTACTGGTTTTTCATGTTGGATAATATCGTAAATATGTTCCCAAAACACGGGTTCGAAATACAATTTATCGGCTGTATCAAAATCCGTAGAAACAGTTTCTGGGTTGCAGTTAATCATGATGGTTTCATAACCGCATTCTTTTGCTGCAAGTACGCCATGCACACAAGAATAATCAAACTCAATACCTTGTCCAATTCGGTTGGGGCCTGAACCAAGTACAACAATTTTTTTCTTAGTTGAAACAACGCTTTCGTTTTCGTATTCAAAAGTGGAATAATAATAAGGTGTTTGTGCTTCAAATTCACCAGCACAAGTATCTACTAATTTATAGACACGGTTGATTCCAAGCTCATCCCGTTTTTTGTGTACTTCTGATTCCAAGCATTTCAATAAGTGCGCAATTTGACGATCGGCATATCCTTTTTGTTTGGCCTCAAACAATAATTCTTTTGGAATGGTATCTAAATGGTGTTTTTCCACTTTACGCTCCAATTCAATCAACTCTTCAATTTGTTTCAAAAACCAAAGATCGATTTTTGTTTTTTCTTGAATGGTTTTAAATGGAATACCTAATTTGATAGCATCATAGATGTGAAACAAACGATTCCATGAAGCATTTTCTAAAGAATATAGAATTTCTTGTTGGTTGGTTAATTCTTTTCCGTCTGCACCCAATCCATTTCGATTAATCTCCAATGATTGGCATGCTTTTTGAAGTGCTTCTTGAAATGAGCGACCAATACCCATCACTTCGCCAACAGATTTCATTTGCAAACCCAATCTGCGATCTGTTCCAGGGAATTTATTAAAATTCCAACGAGGGATTTTTACGATCACGTAATCCAACGTTGGTTCGAACATTGCCGAAGTTGTTTTAGTAATTTGATTTTTCAATTCGTCCAAACGATAACCGAGAGCTAACTTGGAAGCGATTTTAGCAATTGGATAACCCGTAGCTTTTGATGCCAATGCCGAAGAACGGGACACGCGTGGGTTGATTTCAATGGCAATAATATCTTCATTTGCATCTGGACTTACGGCAAATTGAACGTTGCAACCACCAGCAAAATTACCAATGGAACGCATCATTTTGATGGCCATGTCACGCATTTTTTGAAAAGTTGTATCCGAAAGCGTCATTGCAGGAGCAACAGTAATTGAATCTCCAGTATGAATCCCCATTGGATCAAAATTTTCTATTGAACAAACAATTACAACGTTGTCATTGGCATCGCGCAATAGTTCCAATTCAAATTCCTTCCATCCCATCATTGCTTTATCAATCATCACCTCGTGAATAGGAGATAATTGCAAACCTCTTTCCAATAAGCTATCAAATTCTTTTGGATCGTAAACAATAGAAGCGCCTGCTCCACCTAGCGTATAGGAAGCACGAATACAAAGAGGAAATCCAAATTCTTGAGCAATTTCCTTTCCTTCTAAGAACGATTTGGCTGTTTTTTGCGGTGCCATTGGTACGTCAATTTTACCCATTAACTCCCGAAATTGCTCTCGATCTTCTGTGATAGCGATAGCTGTTGTATCAACTCCAATCATTCGCACACCGAATTCTTCCCAAATACCCATTTCTTCGCATTTCATGGCAAGATTCAATCCTGTTTGTCCACCCATTGTTGGTAAAACAGCATCAATTTTGTGTTTTTGGAGAATTTCAATAATGGAATTAGGCTCTAACGGAAGTAAGTAAACATTATCTGCAACCACCTTATCCGTCATGATTGTTGCTGGGTTAGAATTAATTAAAGTGACTTCAATGCCTTCTTCACGAAGAGAACGTGATGCTTGAGAGCCTGAGTAATCGAATTCGCATGCTTGGCCGATTACAATTGGTCCGCTACCTATAATTAAAACGGACTTAATAGAATTATCTTTTGGCATTTATTATATGTTTCAATTTGTTGCCTGAACGCAATCGTTACGAACAAACTGAACGCAAATTTAATTATTTGTAAAAAAACAGGGTTATTTTTTTTTAAACAAATTCATTTTTTTTGTTCATAACATTTATAAATAGGTCTTACTTTATTTTTTTTGTTATTGTTAGAATACTATTTTTTGATGTGTTTTTACAAACAGTATTCTAAATGCATTAATTTTATGATGATTACAAAGAATTTATTCTGATTAATATTGTTTTATTATTAAATAATTAACATTTATTGACTTAAAAGTTAAATAATAAACTTAATTTATTTAAAAATTGTGATTGTAATAAATAAAATTGCTATATTTGTACCAGGTTTAGTTGTAAAAGGTAGGTTAGGTTAGGTTTGAAAGGGATTCTACGGAAGTATTATCCCTTTCACGTTTTTAAGATATATCATTATTCACATCAGTACGTGAATAATTACTCAAAATAAATAGTAAAACCAGTTCGTATCTTTATTAAATTTGTTTGCAACAGATAAAATCGATGAAGTAGCATGGCAGAAACGCAATATACCGAAGATAATATTCGGTCATTAGATTGGAAAGAACACATACGATTACGTCCAGGAATGTACATCGGTAAGCTTGGAGATGGTAGCTCTGCAGATGATGGTATATACGTGCTTGTCAAAGAAGTTATCGATAATTGTATCGATGAGTTTGTGATGGGTAACGGAAAAAAAATTGAAGTCAAAATCAAAGATGGCAAAGTTTCTGTTAGAGATTATGGCCGTGGTATTCCATTAGGAAAAGTTGTTGAAGTTGTTTCTAAAATGAATACTGGAGGTAAGTATGATTCAAAAGCGTTTAAGAAATCAGTTGGCTTAAATGGTGTTGGTACCAAAGCTGTGAACGCTCTTTCTAGTTATTTCATGGTTTATGCGGTTCGAGAAGGTGAAAAAAAGCAAGTTGAATTTGAACGAGGCAATGTTACCAAAGAATACCCAATCGAAAAAACGGATGAGAAAAACGGTACATATGTTGAGTTCATTCCAGATGAGCAGATTTTTAAGAAATATGGCTTTAAAACGGCTTATTTAAATAAAATGATGTGGAATTATTGCTACTTGAATAGAGAGTTGGCAATACATTTTAATGGAGAACGCCTTCAATCTAAAAATGGATTGAAAGATTTGTTGGAAGACAATATGGATGGTGATCCACTCTACCCTATTATTCATTTGGAAGGTGAAGACATTGAAGTGGCGTTTACACATGGACGTACCTATGGAGAAGATTATTATTCATTTGTTAATGGCCAGCACACAACACAAGGTGGTACACATCAAAGTGCTTTTAGAGAATCGGTTGCAAAAGTTATTCGTGATTTCTATGGTAAAAATTACGAAGCATCCGATATTCGTCAATCCATTGTAGCATCTATTGCTGTAAAAGTAATCGAACCAGTATTTGAATCACAAACAAAGACGAAATTAGGCTCACAAGAAATTGAGCCCAATGGAAAATCAATGCGTGCTTTTGTCAACGACTTTTTAAAAGAGAAGTTGGATAATTACTTGCACCGAAACCCAGATATTGCTGAATCCATTGAAAAGAAAATTAAACAATCAGAGCGTGAACGTAAAGAACTTTCAGGTATTCGTAAAATAGCAAGAGATAGAGCTAAAAAAGCATCGTTGCACAACCGTAAATTACGTGACTGCCGCATTCACTATACTGATACAAAAGATGAACGTTACGATGAAACAACTTTGTTTATTACCGAGGGTGACTCTGCAAGTGGTTCAATTACTAAATCTAGAAATGTCAATACGCAAGCTGTCTTCTCATTACGTGGTAAGCCTTTGAACTGTTATGGTTTGACCAAAAAAGTAGTTTATGAAAACGAGGAATTCAACTTGCTTCAAGCAGCTTTAGATATTGAAGAAGAAATGGATAATCTTCGATTCAATAAAATTGTTATCGCTACTGATGCCGATGTGGATGGTATGCACATTCGCATGTTGTTGCTTACGTTTTTCTTGCAATTCTTTCCCGATTTGGTAAAACGCAACCATGTATATGTATTGCAAACACCGTTGTTTCGAGTTAGAAATAAAAAAGAAACAATTTATTGTTATTCAGAAGAAGAACGTATTGCAGCCATTGATAAACTTGGTCGTAATCCAGAAATAACACGATTCAAAGGTTTAGGAGAAATCTCACCTGATGAATTTAAGAATTTTATTGGAGAAGATATTCGGTTGGAACCTGTTGTTCTTTCTAAAGAATCAACAATTGACACTATATTATCTTACTACATGGGTAAAAACACACAAGAAAGACAAGATTTCATAATAAGTAATCTTCGATCCGATGCAGCGATTGAGGGCTTGAAAGAAGAAGTTTTGGTTTAAAATATGACACAAGCTATATATGAAAGATAACGAAGAGGAATTGGATGATAATTTAGAGAATGGTGAAAATCTCTCAAATGAAAATAATGCAGATTTTGGAAACCTTCACTCGAGAAATGATGCTGTTGAGAGTGGGAATATTATTCCTGTTAGTGGTTTATATGAAAATTGGTTTTTAGATTACGCCTCTTATGTAATACTTGAGCGTGCTGTTCCATCTGTTCATGATGGACTAAAGCCAGTGCAACGTAGAATTCTTCATTCGATGAAAGAAATGGATGATGGTCGCTACAATAAAGTGGCAAACATCATTGGTAACACCATGAAATATCACCCTCATGGAGATGCTTCAATTGGTGATGCACTTGTTCAACTTGGTCAAAAGGACTTATTAATCGATTGTCAAGGAAACTGGGGAAATACATTGACAGGTGATGGTGCTGCTGCACCTCGTTACATTGAGGCTCGTTTGACAAAATTTGCAAATCACGTAGTCTTTAACCCCAAAACAACCAATTGGTTAAAAAGTTACGACGGTCGTAATGATGAACCAGATCAATTACCCGTAAAATTCCCACTGCTTTTGGCTCAAGGTGCCGAAGGTATTGCTGTTGGTATGGCTTGTAAAATTTTACCGCATAACTTTATCGAATTAATAGACCAATCCATTAACCATTTGAGAGGGAAAAAAGTAGAGATTTTCCCCGATTTTCCAAATGGTGGAATGATAGATTTCTCTAATTACAACGATGGATTGAGAGGTGGAAAAGTTCGTTTGAGGGCTAAAATCAAAAAGGAAGACTCCAAAACGCTAATTATTCATGAAATACCGGTAGGAACAACAACTTCTTTGATTGACTCCATCTTAAAAGCAAATGATAAGGGGAAAATTAAAATTAAAAAGATTGAAGACAATACTGCTGCAAACGTAGAAATTATCATTCATTTAGCTCCTGGAGTTTCTCCCGACAAGACTATAGATGCGTTGTATGCATTTACAGATTGTGAAGTTTCTATTTCTCCAAATGCTTCCATTATTGATGGTGATAAACCTCGTTTTATTGGTGTAAGTGAGATTTTAAAGATTAACACAGATAATACGGTTAATTTGTTGCGTCGTGAATTAGAAATAAGATTGGATGAATTGCAACGTCAATGGCATTTTTCTTCACTTGAAAAATTGTTCATTAATCACGAAATGTACATTGATTTTAAACATTATGCGGATAAGGAATCGTTATTTGCTTATTTGTACAAATCATTTGAACCATTTAAAAAACAGTTAATTAGAGAAATTGTTGACGAAGATTTGCAAAAATTGACACAAATTCCAATGATTCGTATTACTCGCTTCGATTCGTCAAAAGCTGATGATCTAATTGCTAAGATTGAAGCCGAAATGGTAGAAATTAAAAACAATTTGGAAAATCTGATTGAATATGCTATTGAGTATTTCAAGGATTTGAAAAAACGTTTTGGTGAAGGAAGAGAACGAAAAACAGAAATTAAAACATTTGATTCAATCAACGCCACAAAAGTAATTATTGCTAATCGTAAATTATATGTAGATTATGATGAAGGATTTGTTGGTTACGGATTGAAAAAAGCAGAATACATCTCCGATTGTTCAGAAATTGATGATGTCATTATCTTTTTTGCCTCTGGCAAGATGATGGTTTCCAAAGTCAGTGAAAAGAAATTTGTTGGAAAAGGCATTGTGTATGCAAATGTTTGGAAAAAAGGCGATAAACGTACCATCTACCACATGATTTATCAAGATGGTATTGGCGGAGCTACCATGATGAAACGTTTTACAGTAGATTCTATTACCCGAGATACCGAATATGATTTAACAAGAGGTACAAAAGGTTCTAAAATGTTGTATTTCTCTGTTCATCCTAATGGAGAAAGAGAAATCGTTACAGTTATGTTACGTCCGCGTCCACACATTAAACGTTTGCGTTTTGATATTGATTTTGGCGCATTGCTTATTAAAGGTAGAAGTGCTGCAGGAAATCGTGTTACAAAAGAAATTGTTCAGAAAATCATACAAAAAGAAGTGGGTGGCTCTACCCTAGCCGCTCGAAAAATATGGTATGATAGCATTGTTGGACGATTAAATGACGATGGTAGAGGAACTTTCTTAGGTCAATTTAAAGGAAATGATAAAATACTAACGTTGTATAAGAATGGTGACTATCGTTTATCTAGTTTTGATTTGGCAACTCACTTTGATGAAGATATGATGCATATTGAAAAATGGCATCCAGATCGACCAATTTCTGCAGTTTATTACGATGCAGAAAAGGATTTACACTTTGTGAAACGATTCTTGTGTGAAGTGACAATGGATAAGCGTGTTTCATTCATTAGTGAATCTGAAGGTTCTTTGCTTGATTTAGCAACAACAGGATACCGTCCAAAAGCTCGAATTATTTACAATAAATTATTAAAAGCAACTAAAAATCTTCCAGATACGATTGTTGAACTTGCTGATTTTATTGAAGTCAAAGGAATGAAAGCGCAAGGAAATCAGTTAACAAAATTGAAAGTGAAAGAAGTTGTTTTGGAAATTCCTGAAGGAGGTGAAGAACCTTGGCCAGAGGAAGTGAAAATGGATATTCCTATTGAGTTGGAAACAGATGAGCAAGAAGGCTTGGGAGATGATGAATCAGCAACAACTATGGAATGGGATTTGACCAAAGATGATGAAGACGAAAATCAAGGTAAATTGTTTGAATGATTTACTTTTTAAATGGGTTTAGCCAAATAACATCTATAGCTAAGTAATGCCCTGATTTTGCTTTTTTACTCCCCATTAGGTTGTTCATGTAACCAATATCAATTATTATTGGCGCTTTTGCTGGTGAATAGGAATAATAAAAAGAAAAACGGCTATCCGAATAGTTGAACTTTTTAGTAGTGCCATTACTCATCCAAGCTGTGTAGAATAATTGTTCTGAATAAACAGTCAATTTGTGTAGTTTTTGTTCGTCCAAAGTAACTGAGAATTTTAATCGAAAACGCAAGCGGTAACGTATGTTCTCTTTATAATTGCTTAAATCAGGATTGTTGTATTTAATAAATTCTTGACGCAACGTTGGTACAAATTCATACCGTTTAAACTTTAATTTGTATGAAAACCGTGTATAAAAACGAAACTCATGTTTAAATCGTGGATTTGCATGATTGTAAGGCTCGTTTTTTTCATAAAGGTCTTGATTGCGGTAGCTAGCCGCTAAAGAATACTCCCAATTTTTATGGAATTGATGATAAAATTCTTGATTTAAAATGATGATTCCTTGTTTTTGAAAAGGATTGAAACTCCCCTTTCCACTAATTCTTCCAACTCCAAAATACGTATCAGATAGCCATCCAAGTTTGTTTTCTGTATTGAGTTTTTGTTTAACACCTATCCCAATCCAAGTGGATGTATAAGTATCACCCAAAGCAGGAGGAACAATTTGACCAATGGTTAGCGTACTGTATGTCAGCAATAGGAAAGTTAAAATTAAATGGATTGTGCCTGCTTTCTGATTTTGTGTATTGAATGCTAGCACATTGGTAAACGAGTTAATCACGATTTTCTTTTAAAAATAAATTTAGTTATTACAGGGAGAGTCACAAGTAAGATAATCCCTAAAATGATATATTCCAAATTTCTCTTTACCCATGGACTATCACCTAATATATATCCTAACGACATTAAACTGCCCACCCAAAGTGTTGCCCCAATAATATTGTAATAGCTGAATTTTTTTATGTCCATTTTTACAGTTCCAGCTATAATTGGTGCAAATGTCCGAATGATTGGTAAAAAGCGAGCAATAGCAATTGTAAATCCACCCTTTTTTTCATAAAATTCTTTAGCAGTTGCTACATGTTTCTTTTTTATCAACCAAGAATCTTTTTCCCTATCTATTAAATACTTAAATCGATAACCAAACCAATAGCCAAAGTAATTACCTAAAATTGTAGAAATCATAAACAATATCATCCAGAAAGGAAGATTGAACATCCCTTCACTAAATGGATAATGCATTTCTTTTGCAGAAGCAATAACCATTCCAGAGATAAACAATAAAGGATCTCCAGGTAAAATAAACCCAAAAATGACGCCTGTTTCTATAAATAAAATTAAAACAACTAAATAGAGTCCTCCGTTTTTCATAATCCAATCAGGATCAATTAGATGTTGAAAAAAATCAAATAATATATCCATTTAGTTTTTATTTTTTATAAGATGAATGAATTTAGAAATAGTTGAAATAGCAATGTAAACAATTAATCCAACAACTATTCCAAGCAATATACTTGCTAAAAAAGTAGGTATTTCATCAAATAAATGATGGAAATAATCAATGTTGTGTAAAAACAAACCACCAGCAACAGTAATCAACGCAATGGTTCCAATAACGCTCAATAACTTAATAATCACTGGTAATGATTTAACAAGAATTGTGCCAATTTGTTTTAAAAAACCTTTGTTGTTTGATTTTTCAATCAGCATAAAACCAACATCATCCAAACGTACAATTAGGGCAACGGTACCGTAAACACCAACTGTAGCAATAAATGCCACAATACAAACCGTAGTAATTTGCAACCAAACATCTTGATTTAATACAGCACTCAAGGCGATTATAACTATCTCCAACGAAAGAATAAAATCAGTTTGAATGGCATTTCTAATTTTCTTTTGATCAATTTCTTCTTGGTTAATATCTGAATCGCCAGAAATAACCGTACGCTCATGTCGTTTGAATAAAAAATGGATGATTTTCTCTACTCCCTCGTAAGCCAAATAAGCACCACCAATCATTAAAACAATCTTAATTACAATTGGAAAATATACATTTAGAACGAGTACAAGCGGAACAATGATTAATTTATTCAAAAACGAGCCTTTGGTAATTGCCCATAACACAGGAAGTTCCTTGTCAGAAATAAATCCAGTTGATTTTTCAGCATTTACAGCTAAATCATCTCCTAAAATACCTGCTGCTTTTTTAGATGCAATTTTAGTTGTTACTGCAATATCATCCATTAAAGCAACAATGTCATCCAATAATGCAAATAGTCCTGAGGCCATTTGTTTTTAGTTATTAGAATTAAATTTTACACAACAAAGATAAATAAAACTCATGATTAATAGTTGTTAAAAAAACACAAATAAAAAGACTAAATAATTAAACAACCAAACACAATTTGTTGATATTTAGTTTGTTCGTAAATTTGTTTTCGAAACTGTTTTCACCTTATTTCATTTCACCTCCCAATGCTTTGAAAAGAAGTATTAAATTGTGAGAATTTTGGTATTGATAATCCACGTAATTTAATTCTGCTTGCAATTTCAATTTTTGAGAATTAATGATTTCTAGGTAATTGGCGTTACCAGCCAAATACAAATCAGAAGAAACATCAACAGCTCTTTCTAATAATACAACTTCATCATCTTTCAATGCTAAAATCTGTTGATAAGCACCTACTTTTGATAATAAAAAACTTATTTCATTGAACGCATTGACTACATTCTTTTGATAATTAAAAAAGGCTATCTCTTGATTTCTTTTTGAAATGTAGAAATCTCTTTTAATTTGCCCTTGATTAAAGATAGGGCTCGTTAGCCCACCTAATAATTGCCATGCAATGGAGCCTGGATTAAAAAATGTAGCAATTGAAAATGAATTCAACCCAAACGAACCTCCTAATTGTAATTTTGGAAAAAATGCAGCCCTTGCTGAACGTGCATCGGCATTTGTGGCTTGCAATTCAAAATAACTTTCAGCAACATCTGGACGGTGATGGATTACTGAATCTACATCCATTTTTTGATTCAATAATTCGATGTGATTGGTTAAGAAATCATTGCTTCTGACTATTTCTCCTTCAAATTTACCCAACATGGACAACAATGCCTTTTCAATAGCTGTAATTTCAATATTTGTTACCTCTATTTCTACAAGTAGATTTTTGTTTTGAGCATTGAATTGTTGCACGGCTAATTCAGTGGCTTTACCAATATCTCGTTGCGATGAAATAATCTCAAATGCTTTGTATTGAATCAAGTAATTTTCTTGGTAAATCTTGAGTTTTTTATCGAGCGCAACTAACTGATAATACAAATCAGCGGCATCTGTAAAAATTTGAGTCAACAGAAGTTTTCTTCCTTCATGGGATGCTAGATAACGTTCTTTAGCAGCCTTTTTTTGGTTCTTTAATCTTCCCCAAATATCAATTTCCCATGATGTGTTTAAGCCAACGAAATAGTTGGGAGTAATATCTGTTCGAACTTTCTGTTTATCGTTGATGTTGCCAGATAAATTGGTGTCAAAATTACCAACACCATCAATTGTGTAATCACCATAACGTGTTCCAGAAGCATTGATTAAGAAATCAAGTGATGGCAACATAGCTAATTTTGCTTGTTTCAAATGTGCATTTGCAATTAAAACACGTTGCTCTAGAATTTGATAATCTAAATTGGAATTTTTTAAATCATTAAACAATTTAAGCAATAATTTATCATTAAAGTAATTGTTTATTGTTATTGATTTAAATTCCTCATTGTTAAGTGAGTACTGGTTATCAAAACACTCGGGAAATGTATTTAAATCATTTGTTGACATATTGGTAACTTTTAATGAACCACAACTCAATGTTGTAGATATTACCAAACTTAATAAGATGAATTGATAGAATTGAACTTTCATTTCTTTTGATTTTTTGCGCCAAGCTTGGCAAATACGATATATAAACCAGGTATTACAATAATACCAAACACAGTGCCTATTAACATCCCTCCTGCTGCGGCTGTACCAATAGATCTGTTTCCAATGGCTCCAGCACCTGATGCAATCACTAAAGGAATTAGCCCAGCAATAAATGCAAAGGAAGTCATAAGAATAGGTCTAAAACGTTGTCGGGCTCCTTCAATGGCTGATTCAACGATTTCAAATCCGTCATTTCCACGTTGAATAGCAAATTCAACAATCAAAATAGCATTCTTAGCTAATAAACCGATGAGCATTACCAGTGCTACTTGCGCATAGATGTTGTTTTCAAGGCCTGCAAGAACGAGTGCAATGTAAGAACCAAAAACACCAATTGGTAAACTTAATAACACAGGAAGCGGAAGCAAAAAGCTCTCGTATTGCGCTGCCAATAATAGATATACAAACAATAAACAAAGTCCAAAAATATAGATAGTTTGATTACCAGAAAGAATTTCCTCTCTTGTCATTCCCGACCATTCTATCGTAAACCCTCTAGGTAGTGTTTTTTCAGCAATACGATTGATTTCATTAATAGCATCGCCAGAGCTGTACCCAGCATTTGGTTCACCAGTTATCATTGCCGACATATACATGTTGTAACGTGTTAAAATTTCAGGGCCATAAACTCGTTCAATCGTTATAAACGTTGAAAAAGGTATCATTTCTCCTTTATCGTTTTTAACATACATTTCTAAAATACTTTCTGGGTTTTTTCTAAACTCTGGACCTGCTTGCACCATTACTTTATACATCTGTGCAAAACGAATGAAATTTGTCGCATAAAATGAACCTAGAAGTGTTTGTAAAGTTGACATAGCATTATCAACCGAAACGCCTTTTTTGGAAGCCATATCGTAATCGATATGAATTAAATATTGTGGATACGAAGCATCAAAACTGGAATAATTGTTTTTCAATAGAGACGAAGCATTTAAACTGGTAACGAATTGTTTTGCTACATCATCTGTATTCGTTAAACTTCCTCCAGATTTATCAATCAAACGCATTTCATATCCACTTGAATTACCAAAACCAGGTACTGTTGGAGGTGAGAAAATTTCTATTTGAGCATCTGAAATTTCATCTGTAACTTTTTCCAATTTGGCAATGTACTCATCTATGGAAATACTTCTTTCGTTCCATTCTTTTAAATTTATCATCCCCATTCCATAAGATGCACCAGCAATTTCTGTAATGATACTGTAACCTGCTAAGGTTGTAATGTTTTCAAAACCTTCAATTTTAGCAGCTTTGTGCGCTACTTCGTCTAGTACCTTTTCTGTTCGCTCAACTGTTGCTCCTTGTGGTGTGGTTACATTAACATACAACATTCCTTGATCTTCTAAGGGTATAAATCCAGAAGGTAATATACTAGTTGTAAACCAAGTAAGCCCTATAAAGACAATTAACACGCCAAATGTGATACTTGTTTTGGTTGCAAACTTCGACAAAAGCGAAGTGTAACCATTGGTTACTTTATCAAACCAATTGTTGAAGCCACTAAAAAAGCGATTCAATAATCCTTTTTTAGCAGTTGTTTGATGTGGTCTTAAAATAATGGCACACAATGCTGGTGTTAACGTCAATGCGTTGATTCCTGAAATGACAATACTAATAGCCAATGTTAGTGAAAATTGTCGGTAAAACACACCAACAGGTCCATCCAAAAAGGCAACAGGAATAAATACTGCGGACATAACCAATGTAATGGCTACGACAGCTCCGGCAATTTCTTTTGTTGCCTTTACAGTAGCTTCATAAGGAGATAAATGCTCCTCTGTTATTTTGACGTGGACAGCTTCAACTACTACAATAGCATTATCAACAACTATGCCAATTGCTAATACCATCGCAAATAATGTCAAAAGGTTGATGGAAAAACCAAGCATTGACATGAATGCAAATGTACCGATAAGTGCTACAGGAACGGCAAGTACTGGGATTAATGTTGAACGCCAATCTTGTAGAAATAAAAACACGACTAAACTTACCAAAATAAAGGCTTCAATTAATGTTTTCAGTACTTCGTGAATTGAGGCATCAAGAAAACGAGATACATCATACGCCAAGTTGTAGTCCATACCTGGAGGAAATGAAGTGTTTTTCAACTCTTCCATTTTGTTTTTCACTTCCTTGATAACTTCAGACGCATTGGAACCCGGACGTTGTTTCATCATGATAGAAGCTGATGGGCGACCATCTGTTTTTGATACCATTCCATAACTCATGGCACCAAATTCTATTTTAGCAATGTCCTTTAATTTAAGTATTTCTCCTTCTTCATTGGAGCGAATTGCTACTTCTTCATATTGTTTTGGTTCAGAAAATTTACCAGTGTATTTAATGACATATTGCAAATCATTGACGATTTTACCAGAGCCTTCGCCTACTTTACCTGGCGCAGCTGCAATATTTTGTTTTTGCAAGGCATTGATGACTTCATCGGCTGAAATGGAATAAGCCACCATTTGTTCTGGATCTAACCATACCCGCATGGAATACTCCTTTTGCCCCATTATTTCGGCTCTACCAACACCTTTGATACGTTTTAATTCTTGAAGAATGTTGATATCGGTATAGTTAAAAATAAACTGTTCGTCTTGTTCATCCTCTGTACTTGTGATGTTTAAGTACATCAACATACTATTTACTTCCTTCTCGGTTGTAACACCTGCACGAATAACTTCTTCAGGTAACTCATCTAAAACTGTTGTTACCCTATTTTGCACGTTTACAGCAGCAACATCTGGGTCGGTGCCAACTTCAAAGAATATTTGAATCATTGTCAAACCGTCATTTGATGTTACAGTTGACATGTAAGTCATACCAGGCACACCATTGATAGCGCGTTCAAGAGGTAATGCAACAGCTTCTGCTGAAACTTCGGCATTTGCTCCAGTATATTTTGCTTGAACAATTACCGAAGGTGGAACGATGTCTGGAAATTGTGTTATTGGCAACTGAAAAATTGCTAATAAACCAAGAAGAAGAAAAAATAGCGAAATAACCAAAGAAAGTATCTTTCGCTTAATAAATAACTCAACCATACTGTTTGATTTAAATTTGAAAGATTACTTTTTAGGTTTTATTTTATCACCATCTCGGAGTGATTGCGTACCCTCCTTTACGATAAGATCATTTTCTTTTAATCCTTTAGATACCAAGTAAAAATCATCTAATACACTTCCTATTTCGATGGATTTCATTTTAACTTTATTTTCCATGTTTACAAGAAATACAAAATGCTTGTCTTGAATTGAAAATACTGATTTTTTGGGGACTAAAATAGCGTTAGGCTTATTTTCGGAGATCAACAGTTTTCCAGAAGTTCCGTGTTTGATCAAATTGTTTGGATTGAAAAAACGAGCTTTAAACTGAATTGAACCTGTTTGTTTGTCAATTTCACCTTCAGCTGTTTCTATTTTTCCTTTTTGATCATAAATTACACCATTTGGTAAGATTAACTCAATATTATCTTGATTTTTCAATCTATTCTCTTTGATTAATTGAAAATAAATACTCTCAGGTATTGAGAAATACGCCAAAACTTCTTTTAATTCAGAAATGGTGGTCAACAATGAACCGCTTTGAATCAAACTACCTTCTTTTAGAGGAATTCTATTAATAACACCATCGAATGGAGATTTAATCGTTGTAAAACTGATTTGTTGTTCAATGGCGTTTTTTTCTGCATTCGCAAACGACACCTTTGCTTCTGACGCTTCGTATTTTGCTTTTGCTAACTCCAATTCATTTTTAGCCACCACTTTCTTATCAAACAGTGTTTGCATTTGTGACAATTCAACTGCCGACATTTTTAATTCTGCTTGAGCTGATTTTAATGTAGCTTTAGCTTTTAGTAGCTCTATTTGGAGTTCTACATCACTGATTTTGAACAATACTTGATCTTTTTTAACCATTTGTCCTTCGTTTGCTAACACGTCTTCCATTAAACCATTGATTCGGGCGTGGATCTCAACATTTTTCAATGCTTGAATATCTGCTACAAACTTATTGGATACGATTGTATCCTTTTTAAACACTTTATATACAGGAAGTATTTTTACTTCATCTGGATTGGTGTTTTTATCACCACACGATGCGGCAATAGCAAGTATAAAAAAATAAATTACAGTTTTTTTCACTTTAAAATTTCGATTAATTATTAAACAACATTCATTATTAAGTTAGCTAACTCAAAATAAATGTTCTAAAACAATCGAAATCGATGCAGAAATGAAATCTCATTGTGGTGCCAAAGCTCAAATTGGCATTGATTAATGAAATTTCCTTTGTTTTCTTTTAGTGTTGAATAATTGGTTTTAAGAATGTAAACAAATTGTTTGATGCAATCGTATGTCTTAACATTAACCCGTCTAAAGTTTGTGTTTAGCGTACATTCATACTCAATATCTTCAACATGTTCATAAAAACCAGCTTCTACATCTTTTATTAATTCTCCAATAGGTGAGAAAAACTCAACACTTTGGTTCAAATTAAAAGATGTGGTCATTAAGAAAATAACCACAACCAAAAGTATATTTTTTCTGTTTTTCATCTTTAAAGCTCTGCAAAAATAAGAACTTTTTAAATTTAAACTGTAGATTAACAAAAAATAACCATTTCTCTTTTAAAATTTAACTCTTAGTTGTATCGTTAAATCTTGCTTGCGATTATTGTTAATCATTTCAGCACCAGAGCCTAAGTTTTTTCTGTTGTTGTATAAAAACACTCCATATTTCACCCATAAATCAATATGCTTAAATAAATGAAGTCGAAACAGTAAATACGCTCGACTTCCTTGATAATAATAAGCAGGGACTGAATAAGTGTATAACGCATTTGATTCGACCGCATAAATACGTGAATTATAACTATCTGTATCAAATAGTGCGTAACGTACTGCTAGTTCAATTGGTGCTTTTTTGGGTTTGTAACTGATGTCTTGTGTCAATAAAATACCCTTTTCAGTTTTGTTACTTAATCGGTTAAGTGTTAAAAATTCCACTCTACTTTTTAAAGTAAATGCTCCTGAAACTTTGTAGCTGATATTGAAACGGTAATTGCGTTGCATAACTTCTTCAACTTCTTTGATTGAACCATCAGAAAGCAAACTGTTTTTTTGTCTTAAATGCTGACGGAAACGCACATAAATTTCAATTCGTTTATTGGGTTTGAATATTGGTTGCACTAAAAAATCATGTCCGTAACTTGGTTTATTGACTTGGTATTTTAACCAAGGAAATTGAAACAAATCAAAATAGGTATTTAAAAAGAGGTAATTGGTGATTGTTAAATTTAATCCTGAAAAAATTCCATTTTCATTGTTTGTATTTTCGGATCTTCCAGATTCTGCAAAAGCAGCATTGTAAAATGTATTGTATCCTTTTTGGTAGTTTCGATACACAAAACTCAAACTTGCTCTATTGTCCAATGCTATGATAACTCCATGAATTGTAGCCCAACTATTTGTAAATGATGAATAGCTAACCTCTCCAAAGAAATTAAAATTTTGAATTAAATAATTGTAATCCAAAGAAATAGATGTTGTGTTTTTTCCTCTAAAGTCAAATTGATTGTATGCTTGAATGGGTTTTGCATAAGACTTGTTGTATCCCCAATTCACTGCCGCAATTCCAATGTGTAAGTTTCTTCTTTCAAACCGTAAATTTCCACCATAAATAAATTCTGTAAGAGATCCTTTCTTTGCTATTTCTGTATTTGTTCGGTGCAATCCACTTGTACTAATACTTGAAATACTTTCTTCTGGTGAGTAAACCTCCAAATCATTAATAGAGGTTGTGTCAACAGATTGAACAGCTCCATCAATTTTCTTAATAGATCCAAAAAGTGTTAATTGAAAACTTTTGTAAGCCAAGTCAACCCCTGCTCCACGCAAAAATCGCATTTCATCAGATGAAGTATAAGGCTTTAATGGAGTTGCGCTCTTTTTGGTGGTTACAACATCGGTGGTTTTGCCCATTGCATAACCTGTCCATAAATTCAATCCTTGACCAATTTGCACTTGGAAATCACCTATAGCAACAGCTTTTAAATACTTTCCTCCTTTGTAGAAAGCATGTGCAGAATAGAAATCAAAACCTTGTTTTTGAGCACCTTTAAAAAACTGTTCTCCAGGATCTTTTTCTGCTGTCAATCCAATACTTATGTTGTTTCTGTATGAATAGCGAAATCGAGTGTAATATTTATCAGGATTACCATAGTAAAATGAATTGCTGGATTTTAACACAGAATCATTGGGTGCTGTATAGCCTTTTTTTGTTTCCAATATACGTTGATACCTTCCAAACCAATCAAATCGACCTTTTTTTAACATTTCTTTGAATGAAACATGCAATTGTTCTGTTCGATCTTCTACTTTGACAAATGGAAGTATTAATTGAATGGTCTCTAAATCCCAATATTTCAAACTCTGTAATTCATAGATATTGATTAATTTACCGTAATTGACTCTGTGTTGTAACAAATCTTTGATTTGAATTTCTGTTAACAAGTTCAATTCTTCCAAATCTTCTTTAGTCGCACTATTTAAATTTAGCGGATTTGAGATTCTAAATTGAAGTACTTGCATAACATCAGTCAAGTCAATATCCTCTGATTCGTATTGTTCAGATATAAATTCTATACGTTGCTGAATTACAAGTTCTTTCTCCTGGCTGAATACAAGAAAATTGAGTACTAAAAAAACGATTAGAAGCACCTTATTCAGCATCCACTTTCTTTTTATTTGCAGTATATGTTAACGAAATATTTGGCGACCATCCAAGGACTTGATGATAGGAAGAACCTATATCGAAAGAGATGATTTTCCATTTGTACCCAAATCCAAAAGAAAACTCAAGTGGCGCACTTGCAATACCTGCTCGTATAAAAAAGTTTTTCACAGCTTGGTATTCAATTGCTCCTTTGATTCGTATTTTATCGACAATTGTTTTTGATCCTTCTAATAAAAATAGTACTTTTTCTGCTAATAAATAGCTCATTCCTAATCGAAAATGAGTTGAAAATCGTTCGTTTTGATAGGAATTTAATTTTGATGCTCCAATGTTTAATACACTAAAACCTAATTTCCAATTATCTGTTAGTAATGCTTGTAGTCCGAATTCTCCAGTAACTGTATTTTTATTGCCATAATTTGCATTTAATTGCAATCCCTGATAATTCAATTGTACACCTGCAAACAAGCGTTTTGTAAGCGGTAAACTATAGCCCACACCTACTCGTTGTGTTCTAAATAATTTGTAACCGTACAATTGAGCACCAACAGAAATAACACCATACTTTAGAGGATGAGCATACGCTATTCCTTGACTTTGAAATTCTTTCAGTAAGAATCTGTTTTCGTAACTAATACCCACTGTTGGTTGTGTAATTTCGCCCAAAGCACCAGGATTGTGATGGTATGACCACGCATCAACCAATGTTACAGATGCATTGGCCAATGAATTTGATCGAGAACCTATTGGAATCCATCCTTGTGAAATGGCTAAAATAGGTGAAAGAAAAATTAATACAAGTAATACTATTCTCATAAAGTAATGTAACAATGCAAATCTAAAAAATAAATGATTTTAAATGAGTATTTGCTTGGTTTTTTTGATAAAGTGAACGTTTTTTTGACTGTAGAATCTTTTCAATATTTACTAAGAGAAATCAAATAAGAAAGTAGGTCTCGGAGTACCAAAAGTTCTGTTATTAAAAGATAAACAATTGTTTATAAAATGTTGAATCTTTTTTATTAAATCGTTTAACTAGATAATCATTAATTATTTATCTTTGGAATCTTTTTTAAAATTAGAGAATGAAATTTTCAGTAAGAACGCTGTTTATTATTTTATCAACTATTTCGTTATTTTCTTCTTGTTCTGTTGATTCTGATGACACGTTATCGATTGTCAAACAACACGTAGCAAGGGTTGGTGACATTCATTCTTATGCCAATTTAGATCAAATAAGAACCAAACATTTGCATTTAGATTTAGATGTAAATTTTTCCAATAAGACAATTTATGGTGTTGCACGACATCAAATGGAGCGTTTGAAAGACACCGATACAGCCATTTTTGATATCAAATATTTGGATATTCAAAAGGTGACTACAGGTAAGGATAAAGAAAAAGATGCCGATTACGTTATTGGTAAAAATGATTCTATTCTTGGAGCACCGTTGATGATTGCTATTGATTCAACAGTGAAATACATCAACATTTATTATAAAACAACGGATAAAACAGAAGCTTTGGATTGGTTGGATCCTGAGTTGACTGAAGGAAAAAAATATCCGTTTTTGTATTCGCAAGGTGAAAGTATCTTAACACGTTCTTGGATACCTATTCAAGGAAGTCCTTCAAATAGAATTACTTACTCTGCTGATGTGAAAGTTCCAAAAGAGTTTTTAGCCATAATGAGTGCTCAAAACCCACAAAAGAAAAACGATACAGGTATGTATCATTTTGAAATGAATCAACCTATTCCAGCCTATTTAATTGCTATTGCTGTTGGAAATATTGATTACAAATCTTTGGGAAGTAACTGTGGAGTTTACTCGGAACCAGAATTATTAGATGCTTGTGCGAATGAATTG
Organism: Crocinitomicaceae bacterium; assembly: GCA_023957475.1. Taxonomy (GTDB): domain Bacteria; phylum Bacteroidota; class Bacteroidia; order Flavobacteriales_D; family Crocinitomicaceae; genus Taishania. Next base: position 98,121 of record JAMLHA010000012.1, read on the forward strand.
GAAGATTTACCAAAAATGATTCATGCTGCAGAAAATTTATTTGGCAAATACCAATGGGAACAATACGATGTAATAGTTTTACCATATTCTTTTCCTTTTGGAGGTATGGAGAATCCACGCTTAACATTTGCAAATCCAACATTGATAACAGGCGACAAATCTTTGGTAACGGTAATTGCACATGAATTGGCTCATTCTTGGTCGGGTAATTTGGTAACGAATGCTTCGTGGGAAGATTTTTGGTTAAACGAAGGATTTACTGTTTATTTGGAAAACAGAATCATGGAGAGTATTTATGGTAAAGATGTTGCAGATATTCATACCGTGATTGAATTTCAGGAATTGCAAAGAACATTGGAGCACATTGATTTGGATGACACCCGATTAAAGTTAAATCTTGAAGGAAGAAATCCAGATGATGCGATGACTGATGTGGCGTATATTAAAGGCGCTTATTTCTTAAAAACATTGGAAAATGAAGTTGGTCGCTCAAAATTTGATAAGTTTTTGAATAGTTATTTTGCTCATTTTTCATTTAAAACACTTTCTACAGAAGACTTTGTTAATTATTTAGAGAAGAATTTATTAAAACCCAATCATGTTCGATTTAATGTAGAAGAATGGATTTATGGTGAAAATATCCCTTCTAATTGCATAAAAATTACTTCTAAGCGATTGGAAAAGGTTGAAAAATTAGCAAAAGATGTTGGTCAGGGGAAAATTGAAAAATTAAAAAATTATCAATTAAAAGATTTAGTAACGCAAGAATGGATGTCATTTATTCGAAAATTACCTAAAGACATCAGTGCTAAAACAATGAAAGCTATAGATGATAAATTGAATTTCAAAAATTGTGGAAATTCCGAAATAATGTGTGAATGGTACATTGTAGCAGTCAAAAGAGGTTATACATTGGCTCAACCGAATATTGAGAAATTCCTCAATAAAACAGGTCGAATGAAATATTTAGAGCCAATTTACGAAAGCTTATACACGAGTCAATATCCTGGCGATAAAGAATTGGCATTAAAAATTTATCAAGAAGCCAAAAAGAACTACCACCCTGTAGCAAGGATTGGTGTAGAATCCATTTTGAAATAACTTTTGATCGCGTCTCTTAGATTGTAACGGGAAGCCATTACCTCTCCATAAGCCCCTGCTGAGCGTATCGCTAAGTAATCTCCTCTGGAAAGTTCTGGCAATTCAATCTCTTTTGCAAATGTGTCAGAACTTTCACAAATTGGACCAACCACATCATACATCATAGAAGTTGATAATGCTTGGGTGCTTAATTTTTCAATTTTATGATACGCTTGATACAATGCTGGTCGAATTAATTCTGTCATTCCGGCATCAACGATTGCAAATCGTTTTTTTATACCCGATTTCACATATTGAACAGATGTAATAAGTGAACCACATTGCGCAACTAATGATCTTCCTAATTCAAAATGAACTTCTTGATTTGGTCTGACTTCCAAAAACTTCTCAAAGATTGCAAAATAGGTTTCAAAATCAGTGATAGCATTTGTATCAGGGTTTTTATAGTCAACCCCTAACCCACCACCAACGTTTATTGTTTTCAGGTAAATACCTCTTTCTTCAAACCAAGTGTTCCATTCGTTTACTTTTACGCACAAGCTTTTAAAAACATTCATTTCTAAGATTTGTGAGCCAATATGGAAATGAATGCCCTGCAATTCCAAAAAAGGATTTGATTTTACAAGAGAAATACACGTTTGAATATTACTTGGCAAAATACCAAATTTATTTTCATCCAATCCTGTTGTAATGTAGTGATGTGTTTGAGCGTCAACATTTGGGTTGATACGTAGAGCAATATTTGCTTTTAGTTGCAATTTAGCAGCTAATTCACCGATGACAATTAATTCTTCGATAGATTCAACATTGAAAGCAAAAATCTCATTATTTAAAGCAAAAATAATTTCCTTTTCTGTTTTTCCAACACCAGCAAACGTAATCTTTGATGCAGCAACACCAATTTCGATTGCTTTTTTAATTTCATTTCCAGAAACACAGTCGGCTCCAAAACCAAATTTTTTTATTGTTTGCAATAGCACATCGTTGTAATTTGCTTTGTAAGCATAATGTACGTGGAAATTTCTTTTTTCAGCAGCTTCTTTCACAACCGATAAAGTTTCATTTAACAAATTGATGTCATAGAAATAAAAAGGTGTTTCTATTTCTTTCAATGCTTTTATTAATTCGTTATTCATCCTTATTTAAAATAAATGGTTGTGCAAAGATTGAAGCGCTTCTTTTTTATCCTTAGAATCAACTAATAAAGAAATGTTGTGATTAGAACCTCCGTAAGAAATCATTCGAATAGGTAAATGATTGATACCGTCAAGTATTTTTGCAGCGTAACCGACAGAATCTAATTCAAACGTACCAACAACACAAATAATTGATTGATTGGTATCTACATGAACCGTTCCAAAATCACCCAAATCTTCTAATATTTCATTTAGATAGTGTGTATTGTCAATGGTTAATGAAATCGCAACCTCCGAAGTTGTAATCATGTCAATTGGAGTTTTGTAACGTTCAAAAACTTCAAATACACGACGTAAAAAACCATAAGCCAAGAGCATTCGAGAAGATTGAATACGAATTGCTGTAATATTGTCTTTTGCAGCGATTGCCTTCACGCCAAATACGGATGTGTCTCCGATTTTACTGATCAATGTGCCTGATAACTGAGGAGCAAGAGTGTTTAATATTCTAACTGGTATATTGTATTTTTGTGCTGGAAAAATACTTTGTGGATGTAGTATTTTTGCACCAAAATAGGCTAATTCGGCTGCTTCTTCAAAACTTAATCGAGCAATTGGTTGTGTGTTGTCAATAATTCGAGGATCGTTGTTGTGCATACCATCAATATCTGTCCATATTTGAATTTCTTCAGCTTGAATTGCAGCTCCAATTAATGAGGCAGTATAATCAGACCCACCACGTTGTAAGTTATCAACCTCGCCAAAAGCATTTCTACAAATAAATCCTTGTGTAATGTAAATAACTGGTTCATTGGTGTTTGTTTGCAATAATGGAGATAGATTTTGTTTGATTGATTCAATTATTGGCTCATTGTTTTCATCCGTTTTTATGAAATCCAATGCAGGAAGTAGTACCGATTTTACATTTATTTCTTCCAAATAGTAATGAAACAAAGTTGTTGAAATTAATTCACCTTGTGCTACAATTATTTTTTCTTCAATTGGCGTAAATAAATCATTTGACAATGTATAAATGACATCAAAATGATAGTCAATTAATGCTCTACATTTTCCGATTGTTACAGCATCAAAAAGTTCATCAATCCATCTGTAATAATTTGATTTTAAATCTGCTATTTGTTGGTGTGCTTCTACTCTTTTGTTGATTGCTAAATTTGAATTTATTTCTATTAATGCATTTGTAGTTCCTGCCATTGCTGACAAAACAACCAATTTCGTTTCATTTCTACCAATTAATTTAATTAATTTCTTTAATCTTTCAGGTGAACCTATTGAAGTGCCACCAAATTTTAATACTTTCATTTAAAGATAATTTGAAAAGATTGCAAAACTATATAAAATTTTAATTTTAACAAAAAAAATATTATTTAACATTTTGTTGAAATAAAATAAAAGTGCATTTAAAAAAATGCACTTCAATCTGAAACCAATCAATTGAAAAAGGTAGTTTAAAAACAAATCATTTTTAACTAATTAAAACTAAGACGAATAAATCAAATTAAAGGTTGCATTGCATTATTATCACTTGAAATACTTAATAATTTCAAAGTCAGCAATATGTCGATCATCTTGAGTGTGCTGTAAGATTGTTTCTTGTTTCCAAAGAGACGTGTCAAATTGAGGAAAAAAAACATCACAATTGAATGAATGATTAATGTGTGTGATATACATTTCATCCACAACACCTAATTCTAGTGCTTGTTTAAATATTTCTCCACCCCCAATGATATAAACAATTTTATCATTTTGTTTGGCATACTCTTTGATACATTCTTCTAAGGAATTAAACACTTTGCATCCAGAAGCTACAAAAGACTTGTTTCTTGATAAAACGGCATTTTCACGATTAGGAAGTGGTCGGAAACGCTCAGGAATAGATTCAAAATTCTTTCTACCCATAACAACGATGTGTCCTGTAGTCGTTTCCTTAAAAAACTTCATATCATCGGGCATGTGCCACGGCAAGTCATTGTTTTTGCCTATGCCTCCATCTTTATCAACAGCAACTACTAAAGAAATTTTCATAATTATACAGCAACAGCAGCTTTAATATGAGGATGTGGATCGTAATTAATCAACTCAAAGTCTTCGTATTTAAACGAAAAAATGTCTTTTACTTTTGGATTAATTTTCATTGTTGGCAACGATCTTAACTCTCTTGATAATTGCAATTTAGCTTGTTCAATGTGGTTGGAATACAAGTGTGCGTCACCTAAAGTGTGTACAAAATCACCTGGTTTCAAACCACAAACTTGAGCTACCATCATTGTCAATAATGCATAAGAAGCGATGTTAAACGGAACTCCGAGAAATGTATCAGCACTACGTTGGTACAACTGGCAACTCAATTTTCCTTCTGCTACATAAAATTGAAACAGTGTGTGACAAGGAGGTAAAGCCATATTGTCCACATCAGCAACGTTCCAAGCAGAAACGATCAACCTTCTTGAATCAGGGTTTTTCTTAATTTGATCAATCAATTTTGTGATTTGGTCTATTGTTTCACCATTTTTTCCTGGCCAACTTCTCCATTGATGACCGTAAACGGGACCTAAATTTCCATTCTCATCCGCCCATTCATCCCAAATACTTACACCATTGTCCTTTAAGTACTTGATATTTGTATCTCCTTGCAAGAACCACAACAATTCATGGATAATGGAACGCAAATGCAGTTTTTTTGTTGTTATAACAGGAAAACCTTCTGATAAATCATAACGAGATTGATAACCAAAAACAGACAATGTGCCTGTTCCTGTTCGATCTTCTTTCTTTACTCCATGATCTAAAATGTGTTGGAGTAAATCGTGGTATTGTTTCATAAAACTATTGAGTCTGTTGTTTGTACTACAAAATTAATCAATTTAGGTCTATCTTTTAAATAAGTTATCAAGACTTATTAACGATATATTTTTAATTGATAAAAGGGATTGCGTTTTATTTATTTAATTGTATCCTCCATCAATGTTTATTTTGTTGACAAAAAATGATGATGATTTTGTTTTAATTTCTATGAAATTTATCATTAATCCATTTTGTAGGGTTATTGATAATGTATTCAGAAATGCGGTGGTAAGATTGTTCATTACGAATTATATGTTCCCAATAATTTCGTTGCCACAATTTTCCATTAAATGGTTCCCAGCCCAAATTTTTAACACCACGAATATATTCATTGGTGGACATTGTTTTGAACCATTGTATCACCCGATGTAGCGGACGAACCTACGTGTTCGTCCGCCATCGGGTGTTCGTCCGCCATCGGGTGTTCGTCCGCCATTGAATGTTCGTCCGATACCATTTGGTTATTTGGTGTATCGTATTTATTTAACATCACATGGTTATTCAATATTGATTGGTTGTAGGGTGTGATTTGATTGTTTGGTGTTGGATGATTGTTTGATATTGAATGTTCATTCAATATCGGGGGAATGTTCAATTTATTGAGGCAGACACGTTGGTCTACCTCTACGGGGGGACCAACGTTTTCTATGATACAATGGAAATGATTGGGCATTATTATCATTTCGTGACATTTGATATCTGGAAATTTACTTTCTAATGCGTAATACCATTTTTCAATCATTTGCCCGGCGTCATTCAATATCATTTTGGAATTTTCAATTCTACCAAATCTACAAATTCTATCTTGGCAACAAATTGTAATAAAATACATCCCTTTTTGCGAATAATCATAATTCTTTAGACGGATACTACGACGATGATGTTTTTCAGGGTTATATTTCATATCAATTTTTATTTAATTTTAATTATTTGTAACGTGTTGATAATGTTAGTACTAACTTATTGAAAAAAACTTTTATTGGTTTCTTTCTAACAAGGGATTTAATCAAATATAATCAAAAAAATCTTATTTATCAAAGGTGTTTTATATTATTCTTTTAAAATCAAAAAACAGGTTTGTATTGTGTTTGTTTGGGTTATTTACTTTGAAAAATAGCACTCTTTAACATTTTGTGTCAATTAAAAAAATTAATTTTGACGCCATGGGAAAAATTGGTTTATTTATTCTTTCATTATTTGGTTGGAAAATTGACAAAACTCCGCCATTGGTTAACAAATGTGTTGTTTGTATGGGGCCGCATACCTCTAATTGGGATTTTGTAATTGGACGACTTACATTTTCCTACTATAAAGTAAATACTAAATTTTTAATCAAGAAAGAATTGTTTCGCCCACCATTTGGAGGATTGATGAAGCGAATGGGTGGAATCCCTGTAGATAGAAAACACAAAAATAATATGACAAAAACAGCTATTGAAGCTTTTCGAAAGGAAGAAAATTTGTTTTTGGTTTTTACTCCTGAAGGGACACGGAAATACAATCCCAATTGGAAAAAAGGATTTTATCACATTGCCATTGAAGCAAAAGTTCCTATTTACGTTGCGTATATCGATTATAAAAACAAAACAGGTGGTTGGGATAGTTTGTTTGAACCAACAGGAAACATTGATGCTGATATCATTGAAATCAAGAAAAGATTGAGTAAATACACTGGTAAATTTTCAGAAAACGGAATAAAAGCAGAAGATTAGTATTA
>JAMLHA010000013.1 GCA_023957475.1 Crocinitomicaceae bacterium
GTTTAATGCATGGCTTTTTTACTTTTTAGTTATCAACAATTTAATCCACTAAACGGGTTATATTTATGTAATAACTAATTAAAAAACATACCATGGGAGCAACTAAACACGAAGTTTTTTCTAAAGAAATCAATGATTTTGCAGAACTATTCAAGGCACTTTCTCATCCCGCAAGATTAAAAGCTTTAATGTTAATCGTAGATAAAGAAAAAGAAGGGTTTATGACAACAGCTGAATTATTGGATAAAATAGATTTGAGTCAATTGTCTATTTCAAGGCATTTAAAAATATTAGCTGATACAGGTTTGATTGCAACAAAAGTAATTAAGATGAATAAAACCAATCAACAAGTCTATCGTGCGAATAAAGAAACATTGTTTGCTTTAACTCAAATACTCAAGAAAATACAAGAGTATTGTAGAGAAAATAAGGATGAATCGTTCTACTCCAAGTATAAATTATTAAACCATCATTTTATTAATTCATATTTAACTTAAAATAATCGAATTAATATTTATAATTTTACAAAATGAAAAGTTTAATTTATACTTCAATTTTTATTTTAGCTTCATCTTTTGTTTTTCAAAATGAAGGAGTAGATGATCGCGGCAAAGAGTATAAAACGAAACATCATATTATTATTGTAGTTGATGGACCCAGATGGTCAGAAACATGGGGGGATGAAACACATCAATACATACCAAATCAAGCAAATTTTTTAAAAAAAGAAGGAACATTCTTTACGAATTTTAGAAATAATGGGCCGACATATACAAATTCTGGACATACAGCAATATGTACAGGTGTTTATCAACGTATTTCAAACGTAGGCAAGCAATTGCCGAAGAATCCTTCAATATTTCAGTACTTTTTAAAACAAAAAAAAGCTGATAAACGAGATGCGTGGATATTAACAAGTAAAGGTAAACTTGAGATATTGTCTAATACAAAGAATAAAAAGTGGTGGAATAAATATATGCCATCTACTTATTGTGGAATTGACGGAACAGGGGTTGGGTACCCCGATGATAAAATGACAATAACTAATTTTAAAAAAATTTTATTAGAAAATAAGCCCAAATTAGCGCTTATCAATTTGTTAAATATTGATGCATGGGCGCATCAAGGAAAATGGGATCGATATATTGGTTCAATTAAAGATTTAGATGAAATTGTTTTAGATTTATGGAGAACAATTCAAAGCGATCCAGAGTTAAAAGATCAAACGGCTATATATATTACAAATGATCATGGGCGACATTTAGAAGGGGTAAAAAAAGGATTTGAAAGCCATGGAGATAATTGTGAAGGTTGCCGACATATAAGTTTGTTAGCACTTGGACCAGATTTTGAAAAGAATAAAGAAGTAAGTACTAATTATGGATTGATTGATATATCTGCTACAATTGCTTATATGATGCACATTGATATGCCAACAGGAAAAGGTAAACCAATTAAGGAACTTATTGAAGGAGTAAAATGAAGTATTTTGCACTTATATTACTGATTGCTATTGGGTTGGTTTCTTGTAAAAAGGAAACCAAGGAAGTTAACTTTCATTTTGATTATTTTGGAGATGAGCAAGGTAGATATGTAATGTATGATGTGCAAGAAATTACGCATCTATCGGATGGAAGCAAGAATTATACCAATTATCAATTAAAAACAGTTATTGGTGATACGGTGCATGATAATTCGGGTAGAATAGGAAATAAATTTTTCCGATATAAGCGCATAGATCCGATGGATGAATGGCAGTTAAAAGATGTTTGGTTTATTATCATTGCAGATTATAAAGGTGAATTAGTGGAAGAAAATCAACGTGTAATTAAATTAGTTTTTGCACCAACAAAAAATAAATCATGGAATGGGAATGCATTTAATACGGATGATGCATTGGAATACACCTACAATGGAATACATGAACCATTTAATGTAAATGGTTTTCAATTAGATTCTACTGTTAAGGTAATGCAAGAAGATATTTCTAATTTGATTCAATACCGTAAAAAATACGAAATCTATGCAAAAGGAATTGGATTAGTAAAAAAACATTATCAGCATTTAAATATCAATAATTTTGATATTACAAATGTATCTTCAGGAAAAGAAATATATTACGATATGATTGGTTATGGTAAAGAATAATCAGTTAAAGATATAAATCATACAATAATGAGTAAAATAGGGTTGAAAGATTTGTTAGGAATTGATTTTCCGGTTATAGTTGCGCCAATGTTTTTAGTTTCTAATACAAAAATGGTGTTGGCAGCTATTGAATCAGGAGCAACAGGAGCAATTCCTGCGCTAAATTATCGAACAACGGAGGAATTAATAGCAGCAATTCGAGAAATTAAATCAAAAACAAACAAACCTTTTGGGATTAATTTGATTGTGAACAAATCTAATATTTTCTTTAAAAAACAATTAGATGTTGTTTGCAATGAGGGTGTAGATTTTGTAATTACATCATTAGGCTCTCCAGAAGAAACAATTAATGAATGCCACAAACATGGTGTTAAAGTATTTTGTGATGTAACCGATTTGAAATTTGCCAAAAAAGTTGAGGCATTAGGATGTGATGCTATTATTGCTGTAAATAAAGAAGCTGGTGGACATGCAGGTAACATTTCTTACAAAGATTTAATTCCATTGTTAGTAGAAAATTGTTCTACTCCTATTATTTCAGCAGGTGGAGTAACTACTGGTCAAGATATCAAGAAAATGTTAGATATGGGAGTGGCAGGTGTTTCTATGGGTAGTGTGTTTATAGCAACAGATGAATGTGATGTTACACAAGAATATAAGCAAGCATGTATTGATTATGGAGCTAAGGATATTGTTATGACAACAAAATTATCTGGAACACCTTGTACAGTTATTAATACTCCCTACGTGAAATCTATTGGTACAGAACAAGGGTGGTTAGAAAAGTTGTTGAATAGAAATAAAAAACTTAAAAAGTGGGTTAAAGCTTTTGTGTTTTCAAAAGGAATGAAGCAACTTCAAAAATCAGCTTTTAGTGCCACGTATAAAACTGTATGGTGCGCAGGGCCTTCAATTGAGAGAGTGAAAGAAATAAGATCCATAAAAACGATTTTCACAGAATTGAAACAAGAATTTGAATCTGTTAAATAGGTTGAAATATTGTTTATATTTATTCTAAAATGTTGGACAACTTTATCTGTTTAATAGGTATATTTGCATTGCTTTTTTAACTAGAAAATTTTATTAAATATAGTATTATGAGTAATTATAGAACAGAGAAAGATACAATTGGTGAGGTGCAAGTTCCTTCAGATAAGTATTGGGGAGCACAAACAGAACGTTCAAGAAATAATTTTAAAATTGGAGAGGAAGGTTCGATGCCTAAAGAGATTATCGAAGCATTTGCATATTTAAAAAAGGCAGCAGCTCATGCAAATCACGAATTAGGAGTTCTTCCAATTGAAAAAAGAGATGCTATATCTCAAGTGTGTGATGAAATTTTAGCGGGAAAGTTGGATGATCAATTCCCTTTGGTTATTTGGCAAACGGGTTCAGGTACTCAAAGCAACATGAATGTCAACGAAGTTGTGGCACATAGAGCACACGTTTTGGCAGGAAAACAAATTGGTGAAGGAGAAAAAACGTTGCAGCCAAATGATGATGTGAACAAATCTCAATCATCAAACGATACGTATCCAACTGCTATGCACATTGCGTGCTATAAAATAGTGATCGAAAATACTATCCCTTCTGTTGAACAATTGAGAGATACATTAAAAAAGAAATCAGAAGCATTTAAAGATGTAGTGAAAATTGGAAGAACGCATTTAATGGATGCAACACCATTGACTTTGGGTCAAGAATTTTCAGGATATGTAGCTCAATTAAATCATGGAATAAAAGCTTTGAAAAATACATTGACTCATTTGTCAGAATTGGCATTGGGTGGTACAGCCGTTGGTACAGGTTTGAATACACCAAAAGGTTATGATGTATTGGTTGCTAAAAAAATTGCTGAATTTACTAAGTTACCTTTTGTTACAGCAGAAAATAAGTTTGAAGCTTTGGCAGCACATGATGCACTTGTTGAATCACATGGAGCATTGAAACAATTGGCTGTTTCATTAAATAAAATTGCGAATGATATTCGAATGATGGCTTCTGGCCCACGCTCTGGTATTGGTGAAATAATCATCCCAGCTAATGAACCTGGATCTTCAATAATGCCAGGTAAAGTTAATCCAACTCAATGTGAAGCGATGACAATGGTTTGTGCTCAAGTGATGGGGAATGATGTAACAATCACAATTGGAGGAACGCAAGGTCATTATGAATTAAATGTATTTAAACCAGTGATGGCAGCAAATTTCTTACAATCTGCTCGATTACTTGGTGATGCATGTCGTTCTTTTGATGAACATTGTGCTGTAGGGATTGAACCAAACTACAAGAGAATTGATGATTTGGTGAATAATTCTTTAATGTTGGTAACGGCTTTAAATACCAAAATTGGTTATTATAAAGCAGCAGAAATTGCAAATAAAGCACATGCTGAAGGGACAACGTTAAAAGAAGCAGCATTAAGCTTAGGATATGTAACATCTGAAGATTATGATGCCTGGGTTGATCCTAAAAAGATGATATAATAGTTAGTACTGAATTAGTTATTAACTTTTTTGTTTTAACTGCCTCATTTTATGGGGCAGTTTTTTTGTTGATAAATTATGTAAGATAATTTTGTCCTATTTTTGTTTGTGTTGTACTTTCGCCTCAATATTAAAGTAGTTGAATATGAAAATTGTTGCATTTGCTGGGAGTATTTCTTCCACTTCAATTAATAAAAAAATGGTAAAGTATGCATTGAATAATTTTAAAAATGCAGAAATAAATTTATTGGATTTAAATGATTTTGAAATGCCAATCTATTCAGAAGATAGAGAAAAAAACGGTTTTCCTGATAAGGTTTATGAATTTATAAAAAATATTGAAAATGCAGATGTGGTTATTTGTTCATTAGCAGAACATAATCGGACCTATTGCACTGGATATAAAAATGTTTTGGATTGGGCGTTTAGAGCAAATTCAAAATTTTTTAGTGATAAGCCGATGTTGTTGATGTCAACAACGACAGTTGAGAATGGAAGTGTAAATGTATTAAAAACAGCGAATACTTTTTTCCCACTATTAGGAGCCGATGTTAAATGTTCATTTTTATTACCAGATTTTAATGAAAATTTTGATTTATCTAAAAATGAAATTAAAAATGAGAAATTGAAAAACGATTTCAATAAAATTATTGATGAATTTAAGCGCATAGTTAATTACAATTAGTTAGTTAAATTCAAATAAAAAAGGGTTGTACAATAATTTGTTCAACCCTTTTTTCTCTCTTTGCTAGAAGAAAATAATTAAATAACCAGTTTAATACTTTTATAACGATTCATTTTTTATAAGTTACATTTTTTATAGGTAGATTATGTATAATGTACTTGTGAATGAATAAAGTGTAGTTGTGAATGAGTATTCTGATTGGTGATTAGTTTTACTTTTATTTTTTAGTTGATAATTTCACACTTTTGGTTAAAAACTTCAATGAGTTTATTCTTTTATATTTCGTATCTTTGCAGTCAAATTTTTAATCAAAAAGAAACGTCCAAAATGAATAATTTTTCTCGTCGTCACATAGGGCCGAATGAAGTTGAACAATCGGCTATGTTAAAAAAAGTAGGTGTAGCATCTATTTCAGAGTTGATTGATAAAACAATACCGTCGCATATTCGTTTGAATGGTGAGTTGGCTATCAGTGATGCCATGACTGAACAAGAGTATTTAGAACACATTTCTAAAATGGCTGAAAAAAATAAAGTTTTCAAATCATTTATTGGAATGGGGTATAATGAAACCATTACACCTTCTGTTATTTTAAGAAATGTATTAGAAAACCCAGGATGGTACACTGCTTACACTCCATATCAAGCTGAAATTTCTCAAGGACGTTTAGAAGCTTTGTTGAATTTTCAAACAATGATTTTGGATTTAACCGGCTTGAAATTAGCAAATGCTTCATTGTTAGATGAAGGATCGGCGGCATCAGAAGCTATGATTATGTTCTATAATTCAAGAACACGTGATGAGGTGAAAAATGGGGTAAATAAATTTTTTATTGCCAATGATGTTTTTCCTCAAACAAAAGATGTTGTTTATGGACGTGCTAAAAATTTAGGTATTGAATTGGTAGAAGGCGATTTGGATACATTTGAAACAGACGGAAGTTTCTTTGGTTCAATTGTTCAATATCCGAATAAAAACGGAGTTGTTAGAGATGTTAAAGGTTTTACAGCTAAAATGCAAAACAATGGAGTGAAAGTGGCTGTTGTTGCAGATATTCTTTCTCTTGTTTTACTTGAAGCACCAGGGAAATTTGGAGCAGACGTAGTTTGCGGATCTTCTCAACGTTTTGGTGTGCCAATGGGATTTGGTGGACCTCATGCAGCTTTCTATGCAACAAAAGAAGATTATAAGCGTCACATTCCTGGTAGAATCATTGGTGTTTCAAGAGATGCTGATGATAATATTGCATTAAGAATGGCATTGCAAACGCGTGAACAACACATTAAGAGAGATAAAGCAACTTCGAATATTTGTACTGCACAAGCATTATTGGCTGTTATGGCTGGTATGTATGCTGTTTATCACGGACCTAAAGGATTAAAACACATTGCACAATCAATCAATGAATTAGCGAGTAAAACCTCAAATGGTTTGAAAGCGATGGGAATCGCAGTTAATGATCAACCTTTCTTTGATACTGTATGGGTTAAAGGAGTGAATGCTTCTAAAATCAAGGCATTATCTGAAGAAAAAGGAATGAATTTTAATTACCTTTCAGATTCGGAGGTGACAATTAGCTTTGGAGAAACACATACTGAGAGTGATGTTAAAGCAATCATTGATGTATTTGCTGCTGCAGAAAATAAAACAGCAACAAGTTCATTAAATGCCTCTGCTTCATTGCCAGCATCTTTGTTAAGAACTGATGCAGTGTTGACTCACCCAACGTTCAATACTTATCATTCAGAATCATTAATGATGCGTTATTTGAAGCGTTTGGAAAATAAAGATTTATCATTGGTGCATTCTATGATTTCTTTAGGTTCTTGTACAATGAAGCTAAATGCAGCTTCTGAGATGATGCCTATAACAAACCCTAAATTTGCTAATCTTCACCCATTTGCTCCTGCTGACCAAGTTACAGGTATGGTAGAAATGATTAAACAGTTGGAAAAAGATTTATGTGCTTCAACTGGTTTTGCGGGAGTTTCTGTTCAGCCTAACTCTGGAGCTCAAGGTGAATATGCTGGTTTGATGGTTATTAAAGCTTACCACGCTTCTAGAGGAGATCATCATAGAACAAAAATATTGATACCATCGTCTGCTCACGGAACAAACCCTGCTTCTGCTGTTATGGCTGGATTTGATGTGGTAGTTACGGGTTGTGACGAGAAAGGAAACATCAATATCGAAGAGTTAAGAGCTAAAGCAACTGAATTGAAAGATGTTTTAGCTGGTATCATGGTGACTTATCCTTCTACACATGGAGTTTATGAAGAAGGAATTAAAGATATTACTTCTATTATCCATGAGAATGGTGGACAAGTTTATATGGATGGCGCAAATATGAATGCACAAGTAGGATTAACAAATCCTGGAAACATTGGTGCGGATGTTTGCCACTTAAATTTGCATAAAACATTTGCAATTCCTCACGGAGGTGGTGGACCAGGAGTTGGACCAATTGGTGTGGCTTCACATTTAGTTCAGTTCTTGCCAACAAATGCAGTAGTTAAAACAGGTGGAGATAAAGCTATTCATGGTATTTCTTCAGCTCCTTATGGTAGTGCTTTGGTTCTTCTAATTTCTTATGGATACATTAAGATGTTAGGCGCTAAAGGATTGAGAAATGCAACTGAAATGGCTATTTTAAATGCTAATTATATTGCTGCTTCACTAAAAGAATATTATCCAATTCTATATACTGGAACAAATGGTACTGTAGCTCACGAGTTGATTTTGGATTGTCGTGATTTGAAGAAAACTTCTGAAGTAGAAGTGGCAGATATTGCTAAACGATTGATTGATTTTGGATTCCATGCACCTACAGTTTCTTTCCCTGTTGCTGGTACTTTGATGATTGAACCAACTGAATCGGAAGATAAAGGTGAGATGGATCGCTTTATTACAGCAATGATTCAAATTCGTAAGGAAATTCAAGCAATTGAAGAGGGTAGAGCAGATAAGGAAAATAACTTATTGAAAAATGCTCCTCACACTGCTGATTGTCTGATTAATTTGGATTGGAATTATCCATATTCTCGTAAAGAAGCTGCTTATCCAGTTGATTATTTGAATGATTTCAAATATTGGGTACCTGTTCGTAGAGTAGATAATGCCTTGGGAGATAGAAATTTAATTTGTTCTTGTCCAAGTGTAGAATTTTACGAAATGGCTTAATAAATAATTAATATACTTTTATAGAGGGTGTTCTAATTGTCAGACACCCTCTTTTTTATCATTTGAAAACAAGTAACAAGCTCCTATTTGTTGACCAAATTTTAAAAGGAATTGGTCAAATCATGCTGCAAGAAAATAGCAAAACAGGATTGATGTTTCTTATAGGTTTATTTGTCAGTTCGTGGAAATATGGTGTTGCTTTATTGTTAGCTACTATAATTGGAACACTAACTGCAAGACAATTGAAATTTAATCAACAAGCAATTGAAAGAGGATTGTATGGTTTTAGCCCTGCACTTGTTGGCGTTGCTTTGGTGTTTTTTTTTCAATCTTCTTTGTTGACTTGGGTGTTCATTGTACTAGGAGCCTTTTTAGCTACATGTTTGCAACATTTCTTTATTAAAAAAGAAATTCCAGTTTTTACATTTCCATTTATTGTAGTTACTTGGGGTGTTTTTTATTTTATGAATTTAGTTGTTGGAAATCAACAGGATTTACTTTCAGATGGTGAAAAAGTTATATCGACATATTTCGATATTGCCTCAAATTTAAATAATATCAACATATCGACATATTTCGATATCGCTCCAATATTTAAAAGTTTTGGTCAAATTATTTTTCAAGACAACCTTCTCTCAAGTCTATTATTCATCATTGGAATTGCTATCAACTCTCCTTTATCTCTTTTGTATGGATTAGTTGCTTCATGGCTAGCATTATTAGCTGCTTATTTGTTTAGCCAACCACTGGATATAATTCAACAAGGTGTATTTGGATTCAATGCGATTTTAACGGCTATAGCATTATCTGGGAGAGGCTTTAAATCGGCTATTTTTGCAATTATTGGTGTTACTTTAACCATTTTAATTGATTTAGTTCTTCGTCAATGTCATTGTTTTGATAATTTTGGTGGTGTTCTCACCTTTCCTTTTGTGATAGCTACATGGATTGTTTTAATTTTTAAAAAAATATTTATTAAATTAAACGATTGATTTATAGCTTCTTAATAATTTATTTAATTAATTTTTTATTTTCTTGTAACCTATTTTGTTTTCATTTACCCTAAAGGTTATAAAACAATTTAAAAGTTTAACATTTAAAAATAAAAATTATGGAAGCAAAAAATCAAGTGATTAATCAAGTTTACAACTTAATGAAGTATGTATTCGTTATCGTTCCTATTGTTGCAGGAGCAGACAAGTTCACAAACATTTTAACAGATTGGACGCAATATGTCAATCCGTCATTAGAAGGGATGTTGCCATTTTCGGCTGCAACGTTTATGATGATTGTTGGGGTTATTGAAATTGTGGCAGGAATATTCGTGTTTTTGAAGCCTCAGTTAGGTGGGTTGGTAGTAGCAGCATGGTTGACAGTTATTGCGTTGTCATTACTTGCAGGTTGGATGTTTGTTGATGTGGCTGTGCGTGACTTAGTTATGGCTATTTCAGCATTTTCTATGGCTCGATTGGCTAAAGTTCTTGGATAATTCTTTAATAAGTTCAATTAATAAATGCGACAAATGTTTATATTTGTTAATGAGTAATTTACGGATAATAGATTTAGTGAATGATGGCTTCGACTAATTATAAGGAATTTACCGAAGAAGAAATTGTAAAGAGAGTTCTAGGCGGAGAAAAAGCTCTGTACGAGATTATTGTTAGAAGATACAATGCTTATTTATATAAAGTTGGGAGATCTTACAATTACAATCACGATGATACGATGGACTTAATGCAGGATACATTTGTGGATGCATATAAAAGTTTGTCAAATTTTCAAGGGCGATCAACATTCAAAACTTGGATTATTCGAATAATGTTGAATAACTGTTATCATAGAAAAGAAAAATCCAGTTTCAAAAACGAATTAGCTTTAGATATTCATGAAAATGCAACGCCAATGTATAGCCATAAAACGCATGAAACAGAAAGAATTGTTCACAATCATGAACTTGGCAATATAATTGAAAATGCTCTAAGTAATATTCCAGAAGATTATCGAATGGTTTTTTCATTAAGAGAAGTCAACGGGTTTAATGTTGCAGAAACAGCAGAATTGCTTGGTATTAGCGAACCAAATGTAAAAGTTCGCTTGAATAGAGCAAAAACAATGTTACGAGAGCAATTAGAGAAAAATTATACTGCTAAGGAATTGTATGACTTCAATTTAATTTATTGTAACGCAATTACAGAAAACGTGATGCGCAGAATAAATGATTTGTAAAATCATATTCTAAATTAGGATTTAACTCATTGGAATAAATGAATATTTATTCTAATGAGTTTTTTACTGAATCTCTAAATCGTTTTAGTATTAGGAATCCGTCAAATGAATTATTAACTATTTGATTTTCACATTTCTGTGTGCATTTAGTGGTTATGAGTTTACAATAACATAGTTTTAAATTGTTTTTTTTATACCCCAATTGCTTGTAATTTAGCGGAGTTTTGAAAAAGAGTTTACTATGCTTAAAATAAAATGGCCTATTTTTATGGGTTCTATCCTAATTGTTAGTTGTTCATTAGCTCAAGCTCCAGGTGGAGTTAGTGGTGGTTTAAAAACTTGGTTTCGAGATTTTTCTGGTGGAACTACTTGGGTCAATAGCACTCCAAATGTTGAAATTCCAAATGTAAAAACTAAAAGGGCACTTGCACCAACATTATTGACAAATGATGTCTATTACGTCAAAAGATTTGTTTCCTGTTTTACATACTTCTTCAATAAGATAACACCTGTATTACTATCTTTGAATACCATGATTCCAAATTTTCTACCAAAATACGTTGTATCCATAAGAATATTAGCTCGAGAAGGAAAATCCTTGTTTTGAAATGCCTTAGCTTGATCAATTTTTCGTTGAATGGTTTTTGTTGAGCAGTTATATTTCTCTGCTAGTTGAGCATAAGTCTGCTTACCTAAAAGATATTCTTCTAATACTGTCTCACTATTTAACCTAAACCCTCCGACAAAACTCCGACCACAAACCATACATTTATAGCGTTGCTTGTCTTTATAAAAACCTTTTTTTCGTACTATTTTGCTCTTGCAATATAAGCAGTTTTTTTATTCATAACCTTTGATTGTACGCAAAGCTAATACTACAAATGATTTCAGAGCTTTTTAGACACATTTTTGTCTATTATCCCTATTTTTAGTATGTTTGTAGTCAAATTTATTCATTATGAAGACATTAATTAAAAATTTAGTTTTTATTGTTCCTTTTTTCTTTCTCAATCAAGTAAATGCACAATTGACTCGAGTAGGAGATCCTTATATTACTGTTTGGGATACATATTTAGGCTATAATGCAACCATTGGTTTTTATTCTACGGGAGATGGGATTTATGATGTCTATTCGCTTCCAGATTCTACTTTGGTAATAAATGGAGGAATTCTTGGCGGTCAATTTAATTCTACTATAATTACTTTACCATCTGATGGAGTATATCTTGTGAAAATGTATCATGATCCTTATTTTAATAGTTTTCCTTTTAATTCTATTTCATTAGGAGATGCTCCTGAGGAAGGAAACCTGAAGTTAATTCGCGTAGAAAGCTGGGGCAGTATCAATTGGGAAAGTTTCAATCAAATGTTTGCAGATTGCGGAAATTTACAAAGTATTCCTAATGAAATGCCCAATATGGGGAGTGTGACTAGCCTTGATGGTATGTTTAGAGGTGCAACTTTCAACCCAGACGTAAGCGGTTGGGATGTGAGTAATGTTGAAAGCATGTATGGCATGTTTGAAAATGCAACTACTTTCAATCAAGATTTGAGTTCTTGGAATACAAGTAAGGTTGAGAATATGGCTTATATGTTTGCTGGTGTCTCTTCCAACATAACAGGAATAGCGCCAAATACTTCTTTACCTAGCAAAGCTAACGGAATTGGTGGCTGGGATGTGAGTAAAGTTCAATACATGCAAGGAATATTTCAAAATGCTTCTAATTTCAACCAAGACATTGGCGGTTGGGATGTGAGTAAAGTCATGGATATGAGCAACATGTTTGATGGTGCAACTTCATTTAATCAAGATCTAAGTAATTGGAACACTGAAATGGTTGAAAACATGTCCTATATGTTTGCAAATACTGCTTCTACATTTAATGGAATAGCTCCTAATTCAAATACTTTACCAACTAAAGCAAATGGTATTGGCGGATGGGATGTGAGTAAAGTTGTAAGCATGAGAGGTATGTTTGAAAATGCTATCTATTTTAATCAAGATATTGGTGGTTGGGATGTGAGTAAAGTAGAATCAATGGAAGACATGTTTAAAGGAGCTGCTTCATTTAATCAAGATCTTGGAGGTTGGGATGTAAGTAAAATAGACCAAGGATATATGTGGGAGAACCACATCTCTTTCAGCTATAGTGGTATGGATTGTATTAACTATGGAAAAACATTAAAAGGTTGGTCTCAAAACGCAACAACACCTTCAAATATTATTATGAAAGCTGATGGTAAGTACTATTCAAGTGCTGATGCAACATATAGAAATGATTTGATAACAACTAATTTATGGGATATAAGTGGAGATACTGAAGATCCAACCTGTATTTCGCTAAGTGTTGAAAATTTAGATATGAACTTTAGTATTTATCCAAATCCAGCAACAACTACTGTAAATATTGATGGTCTAAATGGAAATGAAACGATTGAAATAATCGATCTATCAGGAAGATTCGTTTTAAATAGTAATGCTTCTGAAATAAATATCAATGGTTTATCAAATGGAATTTATACGTTGATTATATCAGTTGACAACAACAAGATTTATACTGAAAAATTGATAATTAAGTAGATTATTATAAACAAAAAAGAGGCTTAAGCCTCTTTTTTTATTCTTTAACACCTGAGAAAAATTCTTCTAATTCTCTCAATGTTTCTGGAGTAGTCTGAATATCTCTTACAATTGTTCCTTTTTCTAGCACAACAATGCGTTGACAAACTTCTGTTGTATGACTTAAATCGTGGCTAGAAATCAATAACGTTTGTTGACCTTCATCTGCTATTCGTTTGAAAATAGCCTTCAAACGAAATTGAGTCGTTGGATCAAGATTGGCAAAAGGCTCATCTAAAACAATCACATCTGGTTTTCCTATCAAAGCACCAATGATTCCAACTTTTTTTTGATTTCCCTTCGATAAATCTCGTATGTATTTCTTTTTTCCCAATATTTCATCATTGAAAAAATCAGTAAATTGGCTCAAAAACGAATCAACATCGGTTTTGTTGACCCCTCTTAATTCTCCAATAAAATACAAATATTCTTCTGGTGTAAGATACGTAATCAAAAAACTATCATCGATAAAAGCACTAGTAAAAGGCTTCCACGATTCACTTTTGTTGACAACTATTCCATTGGATTCAATATTCCCTTTCGTAGGCGCAATCAAATCCAATAGTAAACTAAAAAAAGTAGTTTTACCAGCTCCATTATTACCTACCAAGCCAAAGCTCTGACCTTTATGTATTTCTAATTGAGAAATATCTAAAACGGTTGTACCTCCGTATTTCTTTTGAAGTTCTCTTACTTGTATCATCTCTTTTATCCTTTTTGTTTATACGCTTGAATGGTATCGTATTTTTCAATTTTATATACTTTTTCAATCAAACCGAAAGCTGCATTTCTAAAAATCAATCCCATCAACCCTAACACTGCTAAAGCAATAAATCCAACAATTTCGCCTGCTATCCAGTAAAAGCAATAAAAAATAAGGACTGGCAACAACATTTTTGGAATTAAAAGCAAGAGTGTTTTTATGTTAAAAGCATTTTTATCACCAAATGGTTTTTGCCCCGAAGTCAAATCAATAGGAGTTTTCACATAAGCTCCACTCAACAAAACAATATAGGCATTGATTCCAATGTTGTACAAACCACCTGCAAGTATTGAATAATAATAGCGAGGCTCTACCCACCAATAAAAAGAACTTGCAATCATTGAAAAAAACGTTACAACAACAATTAGCCACCATTTTGACAATAAATACTCCTTGTATCGAACATTTTGGGTCATCATTAATGGATAATATGAACTATCCCAGCTTGGAACCAAACCGCCAAACGTAAATAAAAAACCTCCTGGAACAAAAACTCCTATAATCACTAACCAAATCAGCGAGTTTTGATACGATTCACTGGTCATAACCAACAATCCATAAAACAAAAAGAATAAACTCATAAAAAACGTGTTTTTAGAACGTTTATTTCTCAAAATCAAACGCATATCATTCTTCAAGAACGTTCCCATCAATCCAAAACGATTCAACCATGAATAGTCTATTGAGTCAATCTTTTTTGTTTTAACCGTTATGGCGTCGTCCAAATAGAAAGCTTTATAATAATAACGATAGTTGTAATAGTACAAGAGTAGTAAAATCACTAATACAGCTATCGAAATGAGTGGATAGTTGTAAAAAGCTCCAAAAATAAGCGAAGAATAATGTGTTACATCAAACAAATTTAGATAATACGACAAACCTAAAGAAGCAAGTATGGCAATCATTACTCCTAAAAACCATTCTTTGTTATTTGCTGTTAGGTTGATGTAATTATTGATAAAAGTAATAAAAAAGATTGCCAAATGCCAGCCAATGACATTGAATGCAGAATAACCATTGTAAACAAGTGCAAAAGAAAAAGGTAAAAAGAACAAGAAAGGATAAAAATTAAAAAATGAAAAAGCTGATTTACCCAATAAATAATGTGTGATTTTTGTTTTAGAAATAGGCATAGAAAGCAAAGGTTTTACCCACATAACGGGGGCTTTTTGCATAAAATAGCGGAAAATTAAATCTGCTAACCACCAAAATAACAAAAATTGATTCACTGTCCTAAGCGGTTGAAGTTGCTGTTCTGCAAGAAGGAAATACGCACCAACACCCAACATTAAAATCAATACTGAATAGAACAAGACTGCAATTCCAAGAATAATTTTTAAAACTAAATTAATTGAAAATGAAGCAGATCTTGTGAATGATTTCCATTCAAGGCTCAGAAATGATTTTATCATAGTAAGTTAATTTTATTCAAAAATAGTATTTTGAATTAGATTTTATTCATTTTTGGCCATCATTTTCTTTTCTTTATTCCAATCAAACAATTGATTGTAGTATGGAAATTCTTCTGCCAACTCACCAGAGTAATAGAATTCAAAAGCAACAGAGCCAAATGTGTATTCATTTTCATTGATCAAAAATACCGAGCCACCAGCTTGAGGATCTTTTTTAGGTTTCGATTTGTGGTAACCTAAATTGAAAAGAGAAGCTAATATTTCTGGACGATCGTGAATTGGGAAACCTGCCCTCTCCCACTGCATTTTAATTTGACGCACAAACAAAGCTGCATACAAATAAGAATAGTAATGGTTTGAAAACTGAACCAAACGCTGTAATCGAACATGCATCGTGTCATTAAGGTTATTGGAATACACAGATAACGAATCGTAATCCAACAAATTTTCATATTCTTCACCTAAATAATAAGGCGATAATTTATTTTTTAAGTTGTCTTCAATCTTAATGGCTGTACTTTCTTTAATACCCGTTACACCGTAAGATAAATTGGTTTCTAAAGCCAATGTTTTTAATGGTGCAATGTATTCTTTAAATCGCTCTCTACGAGAATTAAACAATCGTACTTGCTCTCCGACTAAACAAGAAACTATTAAACGAGAAGAAACTCCTGAAACATTTGCCGCAGAATCGATCCATTTTTTATCTTTAATCAATGCTTCTTTAAAATACTTCCATTCCTGAATATTCATCCATTCAAAAGCACTTAAACCCGTTGTATGGTCAGTGGTTTTCAGCTTGTCATTCAGTATTTTTTTATCTTTTAAATAACTGGCATTATTTTGCAAACGAATTTCAACCGCATCTAGCATTTGAAGAGCTAATTTATCGTCCTTTGATTGATCATAAACAGCAAGAATATATTCAGCATTGGTTGGGTAATAGTCATTCAACAAAATGATTCGATTCATGATTTCATGACGTCTTTTTGCCACAGAAATACTATCCACTTTAAACCCTTGATTGTATTTATCATGCATGGATTGAAAATAGCGGTTGTTTTTATCAACCATCCCCGACTCTTTTGTCCATTGAAATTTCATGGCCAAATAAGTCATGACAAGAAAAAATCCATAAGCAGCAAAACCATACAATAATATGTTGAAAGGCATTCTAAACCAATTGCTTTTTACAAACTTCATAATTCCATGCATCAAATAATGTGCAATATTAGGGAATTATCTTCATCGCTAATTAAAAGTGATTAAAAATTTTGTAAATAGATATTTTTATCTAAATTTATGGAATAAAATGAAACTAATTTTAATTATATGAAGAAAAAAATACTTTTAATGGGTGGATTGTTATTAATCAACACCTCTTTATTCTCTCAGGTTTTCACAGACAACTTCGATAGCTACACTGCTGGAGATTACCTAGTTAGTTCTAACCCTACAGCATGGAGAACATGGACTGGTGGTGCTGGTGGTAGCACCGAAGACACAAAAATATCTAGTGCACAAGCAGCAAGTGCTCCCAACTCTATTTATTTTAGTTCAACAGCTGCTAATGGTGGCCCTGCTGATATCATTTTAAAGTTCGATGAAGTTTATACTTCAGGGAATTTTACATTAGAATCCAACTTTTTCGTTGAATCAGGAAAAGGGGCTTATTTCAATCTTCAACAAGACCATACACCTGGTAATATTTGGGCTTTGGATTGTTATATGAACAATGCTGGAGTTATTAAATTTAAAGGAAATAACAATAGTGTACTATTATTACAAGGGACTTACCCAACCAATACATGGTTCAACTTGAAATTAAGCATCAATTTAACTTCTAATCAATGGGAAGTGTTTATTGACAATACAAGTATTGGTACTTTTTCAAATCCAATTACATCTATCGGTATTTGGGATCTTTATCCAGTAAACCCAACATCTGAAGGAGGGAATAATCAATCAGGTTTTTATGTTGACGATGTAAGTTATAGTCACGTACCACCAACGTTATATCCTAAAAACGCAGGTGTTTCTTATGTAGAGCAAATTGATGGCTTGGTTGGTCAAAGTGGCAATGTAATTGCAAAAGTTAGAAACTTAGGTTCTAATCCGATTACTTCTTTTGATGTTAAATACACTTATAACGGAAATACAATTACAGAAACTGTATCAAGTGTAAACATCGCTTCATTGGCATTTTACCAACATACATTTACAACTCCTCTTACTTTAGTTTCAGGAAATTTACCGTTGACAGTTACTGTTTCTAACGTTAATGGAGCTGGAGCTGATGATGATGCATCTGATGATTCTAAAACAGTTAATATCAATCCAGTAGTACCAACGGCTGGTAAAATAGTAGTTGGTGAAGAAGGAACTGGCACATGGTGTGGATGGTGCCCTAGAGGAGCTGTATTTATGGACATGATGGCTAATAAATACGATGGTTTCTGGGCTGGAATAGCTGTTCACAACGCCGATCCAATGGCTGATGCTGTTTACGATGCAGGTATGGCTACTAAGGTTTCTGGTTACCCAAGTGCTTTAGTAGATCGTGGCACAACAATTGACCCTTCTGCTATGGAAGATGATTTTATTACTAGAGTTAAACAACCAATCAAAGCTACAGTAGTAAATGGAGCTTCTTTTGACAGTTCTACAAGAGAATTGAAAGTAAGTTTAACATTCAATTTTAATGCGACTATTCCAACTACTTGGAAAGTTGCTTGTGTGTTAACTGAAGACGGTGTAACAGGAACAGGTTCTGGTTACAATCAATCAAATTAT
The DNA here is from genome assembly GCA_023957475.1 of Crocinitomicaceae bacterium. Lineage (GTDB taxonomy): Bacteria > Bacteroidota > Bacteroidia > Flavobacteriales_D > Crocinitomicaceae > Taishania. The sequence continues at coordinate 18,314 of JAMLHA010000013.1, forward strand.
TATGCTGGTGGTGGCTCTGGTGTAATGGGTGGTTATGAATCACTTCCTAGCTCTGTTCCTGCAGCACAAATGGTTTACAATCACGTAGCAAGAAAAATCGAACCTTCTTTTGCGGGTGGTAGTTTATTGCAAAGCGGTATTACAGCTGGATCTCAACAAACTGTTTGTTTCACGTTTACACTTCCTTCAACATGGGATGAGTCTAAAATGCACATCGTTGGAATGTTGATAGAAGCTAATGGTAAAATCAACAATGCGGGATATTCAACTATTTCTGATGCAGTAGCTAATGGGTTGGCTAGTTGTACAACTGCTAGTGTAGCAGAAATCACTGCTGAAGAAGCTGGTTTTGTTATCTATCCAAACCCAACAAATGGTATGGCTTTCATTGATATTGTTAATTTGTCTAATGAAAATGTGACATTAACAATTACTGATTTATCAGGAAAAGTAATTGCTGAAAGAAATTACGAATTAAACGGTACTGTTAGTTTGCCAATTAATACAACTAATTTCAATGCAGGAACATATTTTGTAACATTACAAAGAAATGGTTCTATTCAACAACAAAAATTGATTGTTAGATAATCTATCAGATTAATTAAATAGGAATAAGGTTGTCGAAAGGCAACCTTATTTTTTTTATGGAGTTTAAAAAATTAGATGGAGCTATAGGCTATTGCAGGGCAAGTGCATTTAAAATTTAGGTTATACTAAATGTTTTGTGAGACAAATATAGCGTAAAAATTCTTTACTTTGTCAAAAAAGAGTGATTGAAAATGGAATTCATAGATTTTTTAGGAGAAATGCTGGGCATAACTAAGGATTTTGCCGTTACCAAAATTGAGAAAAACGAGTTTGATAAAACGATTAATATTCACATTGAATATTTACCCAAGACCTATTCAAAGAGAGGGAAAGAGTACGCCATTTACGATCGTACTCCTGTTCGCAAGTGGCAACATTTAAACTGGTTTGAATACAAATGTTATTTGATTGGTTCTTTGCCTAGATATATTGCTGAAGATGGAAATCCAAAGGTTATTGACATTAATTTTGCTCCTCCCGGGAAAGGCTATACTCATTTATTTGCCAGAGAAGTTATTTTCGCATTAAAGAAAGTTCGAGTACAATCAACTGTTGCTGATTTATTCCAAACAACCGACTATATTGTTAGAAGTATAATGGAATCAGCGGTTGAAAGCGGACTAGAGAAACGAGGTTTAGTGAAAGACTTTAAAAACATTAGTTTAGACGAAAAAGCTTATACAAAAGGACATCATTATGCGACCATTTTGATAGATAGTGATACTAATACTGTGCTGGATATGGTTGAGGGGAGAAAAGAAAAAAATGTTAAGAAACTTTTTGTAAATGTGAGTGGAGAAACGAAACAACCACAACTAAACAGAGTGAATATGGATATGTGGAAACCATTTATAAATACAATAAAGTTTATTGCTCCACAAGCGATAATAGTACACGATAAATTTCACTTATTCAAGATGTTATCGGAAGCCATTGATAAAACAAGAAAAAAAGAAGTGAAAGACAACCCTCAACTAAAAGGGCTGAAATACACTGTTTTGAAGAATGCTAACAATAGAACTGAAACTCAGCATGCTATATTTGAACAGCTGATTAAAGACAATTTAAAAACCTCTCAAGCGTGGTTAATACGAGAGAACTTTAAAGACGTATTTGCCGACAAACAAAACGTTGAAAGTAACTATAAACAGTGGAAAGAAAACGCATTGACTTTTTCAATTAATGCAGTAAATAAGGTGATTGCTACATTCGACAGACACTTAAACGGGATAATAAATGCAATAATTACTGGTACTTCTAGTGCAAAACATGAAAATAAAAATGGAGCGATTCAATCAGTTATTGCAAAAGCAAGAGGATTTAGAAATTTTGAAAGATTTAGGATAAATGCATTATTCTATTTCGGAAATTTAAACCTCGTTCCACAAAACATTTAGTAATGCCAAAATTTATGATTAGTTCTCTTAGATTTCTCTGACTTAATTTCGATTGAAGTCAATATAAATGAAGTAGAAAAAATCTAATAACCTATTTTATTTGTTTTATATTTCTGTCTTATCCACCGCTACTAATCTATCAATTATACAGTGTCTGTTAAGTGTTAGATTTCTTTATTAACAAATTTTTCTTTAAATCAAAAAAGCTACCTCTTGGGTAGCTTCTTCGATCTATTATCTATAATCTCTAATTTATTAAAATTCACTCACCTCTTTGTGATCATAAGGTTCTGCGATTAATTCATCAAATGCTAATGGTGGTTTGTTTAATCCCAATTTGATTAGTATGCTGTCAAACAATTGATAGACAACAGGAACCACAATCAATGTTAAAAACAAAGAAGAAATCAATCCACCGATAATAACCCATGCCAATCCGTTTTTCCATTCGGCACCAGCTCCAGATGCGATGGCAATTGGGAACATACCAAATACCATAGCGATGGTTGTCATCAAAATTGGTCGTAAACGTGCATGGTTTGCCAATAATAGCGCATCATGTGTTGATTTGCCTTGTGATCTGAGGTGATTGGTAAAGTCAACCAAGATAATAGCATTTTTCGCCACCAAACCAATCAACATAATCATCCCCAAAATGGTAAAGATACTCAACAAATTATTGGTCAATGCCAATGCTAAGAATGCTCCAATAATTGCTAACGGAATAGAGAACATGACCACCAATGGATGCACAAAACTATCATACAACATAACCATGATGAAATAAACCAACAACACTGAAACAAGTAACGCAATTCCTAACGAACCAAAACCATCTTGTTGACGTTCCATATCACCACCCCATAAATAATCAATACCTAAAGGCTTGTCCATTTTCGATAATTTAGCTTCTAAGTCTTTCACTATATCACTAACTGGGCGACCAACTGCTTGTGATTGTACTTTCACTGAAGCGGTTTTATCTCGTCTTTCTAGCTTGTTTGGTCCAGATTTCAATGTTACATCAGCAAATTGAGACAAATGAATCACTTGACCCATGTTATTGATAAATGAAACATTTTTTACATCTTCAATATCTTTACGGTTGAATGCATCCAAACGAATATTGATATCGTATTCATATTCTCCCCTTCTAAACTTACCGTCAATATTACCATTAAACGATGTTTGTAAAGTTCCCCCAACAATTTGCATGCTCAAACCTAAAGCAGCCATTTTATCTCTATCCAAATCAATTGCTATCTCAGGCGTACCCGATTCAGAAGATAAAATTGCTTCGGCAACTCCTGGTATTGTTCTCAGTGTATCCAAAACACGATCGGCATACGCATAAACCTCATTGATATCTGTACCGATAATCGCCATTTCTAACGGTGCTTTATCCGCCATACCCATGATACTAATCGGTGCGGTACTTACTTTTGCTCCAACCAATATTTTAGACAATTCTTTTTTGTATTTCGCTGCAAGAATGTTTGATGCATCTTCACGTTCAGATTTATCTACCAATTTCAAGGCAATTTCACCTTTGTATAGCGTTTTACTAATACCAGACATACCATCAGAAGATTGTCCAACGGTTGTGATCAATGTTTTCACCTCTGGTTTTTTAGACAAATATTCCTCTGCCTTCATGATAATCTGATTGGTTTGCTCCAACGAAGCATCTTTTGGTAACTCAACTTGCACCAACAACTCTCCTCTATCTCCTTGTGCAAAGAACTCAGCTCCGATAAATCCTCCAATAACTAGTCCAAAAGAAGATACTAATAAGGTAATTACAATAACCAATGTTGAAATCTTATGTCTCAATGACCATTCCAAAATACCTGAAACCCACTTAGTAAATCGTTTTAGTAATTTTTCAAAACCGATAATTATTTTACCACCCAAGTTTTTTCCTGTCAAATGAGTCAACGTTCCAAAACGAGATGTTAACCAAGGTACAATTGTAAATGAGGTAAATAAACTTAGTAATACTGCGATGACAATGGTTAAACAAAACTCACGCAAGATATTGGCAACCATACCGGTACTTAACCCAATTGGTAAGAATACCACTACAATAACCAACGTAATGGAGATAACTGTAAATCCAATTTCTCTTGTACCATCAATTGAAGCTCTCACACGGTTTTTTCCCATCTCCATGTGTCGGTAAATATTCTCAATAACCACAATGGCATCATCGACGAGAATACCTACCACTAAGGAAAGCGCCAACAACGACATTAAATTCAACGAGAAACCTAAAAAGAACATTCCAATAAAAGTAGAAATTAACGAAATTGGAATGGCAATCATTACAATTAATGCATTTCTCAAACTATGAAGGAACAACAACATAATGGCCGCAACAAGCAAAATGGCCATAATTAAGTCATGTACAACCGCATCAGCTGAATTCAATGTGTAAACGGAAGTATCATTCGCTATTTGAAGTTTAACTCCATATTGCTTGTACTCTTCTTCTATTTGTTTGATAACTTTTTGCGTTTTTTTACTCACCGCAACAGCGTTGGCATCCGTTTGCTTTAATACTTGAAGCGCAACAGATTCTTTTCTATTCAAACGAGCAATTTTCTCAGCATCTTGTTGCGTTTCTTGCACATCAGCGATGTCTCTCAAGCGAACTTGTCCATTGCTTTGTTGCGATTGAATAACGACCAAGTTTCTTAATTCTTCAATATCTTTGTATTTTCCTTCCAAACGAATCAACATACTTTGTTCTTGCGATTTGATACTTCCTGTAGGAAAATCCATGTTGGAAGACAAAATTGCTTGTTGAACTTGAAGAATTGATAAATTGTAGGCTTCTAATTTCTTCGCATCAATGTTCACTTGAAACTCTCTTTTACGACCACCAATCGTAATAACTCTGGCAACACCATCCACACGAGCCAATAAAGGCTGAATCCTTTTTTCAATCAAATCAAAGAATTCAACATCTGACAAATTATCTGTTGTTGCCGCTATGGATACAATAGGCAAATCATCAAACGAGAACTTTTTTAACGAAGGTGTTTTGATTGTTTCTGGCAAATCGGACATGATGGCGTCAATATTCCGCTGTGCATCTGTCATCGAATAGTTAACATCTGCATTGTCCTGTAATTGAATAACGATAAGTGACAAACTTTCAAAGGAAGTCGCTTCAATTTTTTTCACTTTTTCCATTGATGCAACGGCTTCTTCTAACTTTTTCGTTACTGAGTTTTCAACTTCAGACGGAGAAGCCCCTGGATAAACCGTAGCTATCGAAATGACACTTGGAGAAAATTTTGGGAGCAATTCATAATTCAATAGCGAATATGAAATGACACCAAAAATTGTAAGTGCTGTAAAAACAACGATTACCAACGATGGTCGTTTGATTGATATATCTGTAATTTTCATCTTTTATTAATGTTATTGATTGATAAATGGTTATTCTATAACCTCTATGACTGAACCATCAACTAAGTTAATTTGACCACTTATAATGACAATGTCACCTTCATTTAAACCACCAAGTACTTCAACCATATCACCAAATACAGCTCCAGCATCTATTTTCTTAGCTTTTGCAAATCCTTCTTTTTCAATCACGTATATCTGACCGCTGTTAACTCCACCAAGAAAAGACGAACGAGGTATAGCTATGATTGGTTTTTGCTCGCCAAACTCAAACGAAGCAGAAGCATACATTCCTGCTTTTAATTTGCTTTTTGCAGAAGAGTTATCCAATACGATTTCAATTGGGTAGTTCAAGCTATTGTCTGCTTTTGGAGCAATGAATGAAATTTTACCAGTAAAGTTTTCATCTTGAAAAACAGGGATTTTGATTGCTACTTTATGCCCTACTCCAAGTTGAATCACTTGTCGCTCATTGGCTGCAACTTTTAATTTCAAACTTGAAATATCAACAATATTAAACAATTGAGAACCAGAACCAACAAAAGAACCAATTTCAACAAATCGTGTATTGATCACACCAGAAATAGGCGCTTTAATGACAGCATCAGCAACACGTTTTCTCGCTTGATTTAATTGAATTTCGGCGTTTTTTACTGCTAAATTGATTTCATCTACTTGCGCTTGTGTTACACCTCCCGATTTCAATGCTGCTGTTAAACGTGTTTGATCATTTTTCAACTTTGCTAAAGCATCTGAAGCTATTTGCTCATCCAAACCACTGTAAACGCTTTCTACACGAGCCAACACTTGACCTTTAGTAACTTTATCTCCTTCTTTAACAGATAATGATAAAACTTTACCATTTACTTCCGAAATAACCACCAAATCTTGATTGGCTGCTAATTTACCATTAACAGAGAAGTCGATATCAATTACCTCGCTCTTAACTTTAAACACTTTTACTGGTATTTTAGCATCACCAGTACTTACTACATCAACTTTTGATTGATTTTCTTTTTTATTATTAATCAATTTCATTGCAATTCCTACACCAAGAACAGCAAAAACTAAAATGTATATGATTGTTTTTTTCATCTTTTATCTTATTTATTCAGTAATGAACTTATTTCTCCTTTTGATTTTATTAATTCCAATTCTGCAACTTTGTATTGCAACAATGCTTCGCTATAACTATTTTCAGCAGTTCTTAATTCAGTTTCTGCATTGATTAAATCCGTTAAACTTGCCAAACCTAATTGGTAATTGTTTTGTGTTACTTCAAACACTTCATTTGCCAATTCTTTGTTTGCTTTTTGCGCATCAATCATCTTAATACTGTTTGCAATTTGCATGCGTGCATTTTCATAAGCCATTGTCAACGCATTCGTTGTACGCGACATTTCTTCTCTCAACTGTTTTAATTGAATTTCAGATGATTTAACTTTTGAACTTCTTGCCAATCCATCAAAAATTGGAATAGAAAGATTTAACGAAAAAGAGGACATGTCGTAACTAAGTGCTTTCTTAGAATATAAGTTAAATTTATTGCTTTGTGTATTGTACGTATAATGTCCAGTTAAATACAAACTTGGAATGTAACCAGCACGAAAAACCTTTGTTTGCAAAGCCAACAATTCAGCTTGCTTGTTCATCACTTGCATGGAAAGCAAATTATCCGTATTTAAAGAAGAACCATCGATAGATTCCCCAAAATTTTCCATATCGTTTAAAGCTGTTTCAGGAACTGTTATATCTTGATCCATTGGCATACCTATGTAGTATTTCAATAAATTTTTCATTTGAATAACTGCATTCTCTAATTCCAACTTCTGTGCTTGGAGGTTTGTCTTGTTAACACGAACTCTATCAACATCAATTTTTTTAACCAACCCATTTTCAAATTGAGCAGCCAAGATATCTTCCAATTTAATCACTCTATCAATATTGGCTTCCAACACCCCCATTTTCGTTTGAGTTACTACCAATTGATAATAATTAGTAGCTACTAATTGCAACACATTTTCTTCACTTAATTGAGCACTCAACTCATAAAATTGTTTACTACCTTTAGCTGCTTTTAATCCCGCAAACACCTGCTGATTGTAAATTTGTTGACTCAACGTTACCTGTGTCATTGCCGACCAATTTTGACCTGCTCTAATCGCTACAAAATCATCTGGGCTACCTCCCATGAATGCAGCTGGCAAAACAAATTGCTGAACAATCGGGTTTCCTGTAATGGATGAATTTAAATTAATTTGAGGCATTGCCGAAGCCATCGACTCCGTAACCTTAACTTTTCCATTCTCGATATCTAATCGAGCTTGTTTCATTACCTCACTATTTTCCAACGCATAATTCAACGCATCTCTCAGTGTTACAACCTGTTGTGAAAAAACAGATGCACTAAAAAGTGTGATGGAGAATAAGCAAAAGGCGATTTTTATTACTCTATTTTTCATTTTCTTTATAAAGGCAGTGCAAATTTGATGATAAAAAATGGTTCGCAAACAATAAAAAAGGTGAAACGGACAAAAAAAATGTTAAACGGCCACATCTAAGGAAATTGCAATTAAAAATTCACGATTTTAACACAGTATAACTCTTATACATAGATATCCAATTAATCTATGTCAAGCTCCTAAGAAATGATTTATTTGCAGAATATGAACCTCGATCACTTGGGCAATTAGATAGAAATCAATTGTATGTATAAAATATAAAAGATTTCTCAAAAACCTAATCAGTTTTAGGAAGGCTAAATAAAAAGAATTTCTAAGAGGATTGCTTGCGAGCTCAGCAAGCAATCCTCTTACTTTGAACACTGTAACACATCATTTCGATGACTCAGTCAGGGAAATTTAAGGGAGTGTCACATTTGAAACTTGAATCTGCCCCAGTAAAAATTTGTTAGATATTTCGATTAATCTATATTGTTTTTTAATTTTACAAGAAAATAGACTTATGTTGTACATTCATTGGGACGTAACGCCAGAAATTATAGAAGGTTGGAAAACACCTAACTATTATGGTTTATTATTCGTAACAGGTTTAATTCTTGGCTATTACACCATCAGAAAAATGTTTCGAAAGGAAGGTGTTTCGGATGAAAAATTAGACAAACTCGTTTTGTACGTCGTTATTGCTACCATTGTTGGTGCTCGTTTGGGACACGTATTTTTTTACGATTGGCCTTATTATAGACAACATCCAGGCGAAATTCTTAAAGTTTGGGAAGGTGGATTGGCCAGTCATGGTGGAGCTATGGCTTTAGTTATTGCACTCATTCTTTACAACAAATTCGTACTGCAAAAAAGCTATTTATGGATTTTCGACCGCATTTCTGCACCTATAGCCATTGCTGGAACTTTTATTCGTTTGGGCAACTTGATGAATAGCGAAATTGTGGGCCGTCCTACTGATGTACCTTGGGCTTTTGAATTTGTAAATTACATCAATGAGACTACAGGGCAGTTCGATCCTACTCCTCGTCACCCAGCTCAATTGTACGAAGCAATTATGTACTTTTTTATTTTCATAATTTTATTGTTCTTATTTTGGAAAAAAGATTCATGGAAACGACCTGGTTTAACGTTTGGTGTTTTTCTAATTCTCCTGTTTGGTGGCCGCTTCATTGTAGAATTTTACAAAATGGGACAAACAGCTTATGACGAATCGTTGACCATCAACACAGGTCAGCAATTATCGATTCCATTTGTAGTTGCCGGTATCATTATTTTAATTTGGTCGTTTAAAAACAAACCCAAAACAGAAGTTCAATAAACCATGAATCACAAAACCATCGACCGCTTAAAATTGGCCAATTTTGGCAATTTAGAATTACTTGCAAAACAAGTGGTTGAGGGTTTTATTACTGGATTACACAAAAGTCCTTTTCATGGTTTTTCGGTTGAATTTGCTGAACATCGTTTGTACAACAAAGGAGAATCTACACGTCATATTGATTGGAAATTGTATGGTAGAACCGAAAAACTATTTACCAAAAAATACGAAGAAGAAACAAATCTACGTTGCCAAATAGTTCTTGATTGTTCGGGCTCTATGTTTTTTCCAAAAGATGCGGATCTCAATAAATTTGAATTTTCAACGTACGCAGCTGCTTCGTTAATCGAATTACTTAAAAAACAACGTGATGCTGTTGGAATCAGCTTGTTTTCAGACAAACTTGACTTGCACACCCAAGCAAAATCAAGTCCTGCACACCACCGCTATTTGTACAGCGAGCTCGAAAAGCATTTTATCGAGTATTCAGAAAAGCAACAAAAGGCAAATGATACGATCACAGCATTGCACTCCATTGCCGAATTGTGTCACAAAAGAAGCTTAATTGTTCTTTTTACAGATTTTATTGATAATCCTGACAAAATAGATGAGTTGTTTCATGCTTTGCAGCATTTAAAACACAACAAGCACGAAGTAATTGTTTTTCATGTGGTGCAAAAGAAAACAGAAATTGATTTTCATTTGGAAAATAGACCCTATTTCTTGGTTGACATGGAAACGGGAGAAAAAATGAAGGTTCAACCTGCAGAAATCAAATCAACTTATCATCAATCGATTACCAATTACTTCAATGAGTTGAAAACACGCATGATGAACCACAAAATTGATTTCGTGCAAGTAGATATAGATAAGGGCTACAACGATGTATTGTTGCAATATCTACTCAAAAGACAAAAGATGCATTAATAATTTAATTTCAGGTTAGAAAATCATGTTGTTATCAACCAATGTTTTATAGATTTCCTGTGAAACAGAATCTTTTACACTTTCTTTCACCAATCCTCTAAAATTACCAGCAGGTTCTTCAATCACTTCTACCGTTTTGAAAACATACTTTTGATTTTCCCATTTTAAGATGCAATTGTAATACACATCAGAACCTTCAATTTTATCAATAAAGCGCAAAAGTAAATCATCGTTTGACGAAGGATTTTTTCTAAAGCCAATGATGTTGGCAATGAACCCGTTTACCTTAATCAAAGCATCATTTTCTCGTTCAAAAACCAATACTCTACGCAACGGAATCCCACCTGTATTGGCTTTTACCAAAAGTATAAATCCATCTTTTAACGGAGTGCCATTTTTTAATGGAAAAAATTTAAAATGTTCAGCAGTACATGGTGACACTAAATTGCCATCTGCATCCATTTGTGTATCGCTACAGATATTTATTTCTTTTAATAATTCAACAGCTGAAGGATCATCAAATTCTTTTGAATTAAACAATTCTTCGACACCTTCAAACTCACTTGAATTGTCAACTGTTTCTTTTTTTAATTCTGGCTCTGGCTGGTTATTTTTACAACTGTATAGAATACTAACACCGAGTATAACTGCTCCTATATATTTAATGATATGCATAAAAAACATGATTTGATTCGTCCATTGCTTTTATAAACGCCATTTTATCAATTGGTAACACGATATTTTGCTTTTCAAACCATTCCAACATAATTTCAGTTGGCATATTTCCCGTCAAATCGTCTTTTGCCATTGGGCACCCCCCAAAACCTTTAATTGCGCCATCAAATCTTCTACAACCGGCATTGTAAGCTGCTGCCACCATTTTTTCAGCATTTTCTCGAACTGTATGTAAGTGTGCTCCAAACTCAACATGAGGCAATTCTGGAATCAACTCTTTGAACAGGTAAGTCACTGTTTCTTCCGTTGCACAGCCAATTGTATCGCTCAATGCTTGAATGGAAAATCCAAAGTCATTGTACAATTTTTCACTCCATTTTATAACCGTTTCAGCATCCCAATGCTCACCATAAGGATTTCCGAATCCCATAGAAAGGTAAATAACAACCTGTTTATTGTGCTTTGAAGCAATGTTTTGAATGGCTTCTACTCTTTTCAATGATTCTTCAATGGTGCTATTGGTATTTCGCAATTGAAATTGTTCTGAAACCGAAAAAGGATAACCTAGATAAGTAACTTCGTCAAATTGTACCGCATCCTCTGCTCCTCTTTCATTGGCAACAATGGTGAGCAATTTAGAAGTTGATTGCGATAAGTCAATTTTAGTAAGCAAATCAGCAGTGTCTTTCATCTGAGGAATTGCTTTTGAAGAAACAAAACTTCCTACATCAACCGTATCAAAATTGCATTTTAAAATACTGTTCACATAAGCAACTTTTTTCTCTGTAGGAATAAACTCATGTATTCCTTGCATCGCATCTCTAGGGCATTCTACTAATTTCAATTCCATACTTCCAAAAATACAATTTAATTTGTTATTTTTAATAAAGCTTTGTTAATTTTCTTTACGATACCAGGACCTTCATAAATAAATCCTGTATAAACTTGCACCAAAGAAGCACCTGCATTTAATTTTTCAATGGCATCTTTAGCCGTGTGAATTCCACCTACTCCAATAATTGGAAATGCGTTATTTGACTTCGTTGCTAAATAGCGAATAACTTCTGTAGAACGATTGGTTAAAGGTTTACCAGATAAACCACCTGCACCGATTGATTCAACCAGCTGTTTTTCAGCTACTAAATCTGAACGATCAATGGTTGTATTTGTAGCAATTACTCCATCAATTTTTGTTTCCAAAACAATTTCTACAATATCATCTAATTGCTCATTGGTTAAGTCGGGAGCTATTTTTAATAAAATTGGTCGCTGAATAGATTTAGTAGAATTTTCATCTTTCAGTGTTTGCAACAATTTTTTCAACGGTTCTTTTTCCTGTAAAGCTCTAAGATTGGGTGTATTTGGTGAAGACACGTTGACAACAAAATAATCCACATAAGGATGCAAGGCATCAAAAGCTTTTAGATAATCACTATCTGCCTCTTCATTTGGAGTTACCTTATTTTTTCCAATATTTCCGCCAATTATAATGGATGTTTTTCTCTTTTTCAATTCTCCAATTGCCGCTTCTACTCCATCATTGTTAAACCCCATTCGATTAATGATTGCTTCATCTGCTTTTAAGCGAAACAAGCGAGGCTTATCGTTCCCAGGTTGACCTTTTGGCGTAATTGTACCAATTTCAATAAATCCAAATCCACAATGAGCTAAATCATTGTACATGGTTGCATTTTTATCAAATCCAGCAGCTAAACCTACAGGATTTGAAAATTTCAATCCAAACACTTCTCGATGCAGGCGTTTGTCTTCTACGCAATAGATTTTTTTAAATAAAAATTTCCCACCAGGTAGTGCTAACACGAAGTGTAACAAATTGGTTGTGAAGTAATGAACTTTTTCTGGATCAAACAGAAATAAAATTGAGCGAAGTATTTTATACATAAGAAATAATATAACACTACAAATGTACAAAAACAAAAAAGAAGTAACTTAAAAAAAGATAGTATGCATTGTTAATAATACAAATATTTCAATCTGTGACTAATAATTATTGTTACCTGATTAACACTAAAAATTCATCGGATAGCAGTGGGGAAATACACATTTCGGAGCACTACTCTTTCAATTCTTACAGAGTCTGTGGGTGAAACGGTTTTCTTAAACATGCGTTGATCGTCTGTAGAGTAAAGATACGTAATTTCTTTGTTGTCTGCAAGTAATTTGTAAGGAAAATTTCCTCGGCTGTAAGTTGTTTGAGAAATCATGCGTTTGGTATCGGTGAGCATGTTTCCGTTTTCGTCATAAGTGTAGGTGCTGTTGGGAGTGTCCAAAATGCCGTTTAATTGTGTAAGTCTGTTTTGGGCATTGTAGGTGTAGTTCCATCCTTCGGTTTTGCGCACCACACTTGGGTCGGAAACATCTGTATGGTGAATGATGCGCTTTAATTGGCGGATATTGCCAATTTTGTCATACACATAGTTTTCGTCTCCTATTTCCATGGCAGCGTTTTCCTGTCCGAGTGGTAGGGCATTTACAACATGGTCGCCTACTAATCCATCAGCTTGGGTGAGGCGGTTCAGGTGGTCGTAGTTGTAACCATAAACACTTGGGTAATCAAACAACGGTGGTGGTGAGCCGTAAACGCCATTAAAATCATAGCTACTAATCACTCCGTTGATAGTGCCATTGTAGTTGTGTCCGCACTGTGGTTGATAGGTTTGAAATGGATTGTAAAACGTTGGTGTGTTGTTGTCGTAGCTGTAGTAATGTCCCATCAGCACGTTTCCAAATGCTGGAGGAGTAAGGTTAGTAGAGGAAATGCGGTAAATGCGGTTGCCTATGTCGTAGGAATAAGTTGTAAGAGTAGTATTAAGTGGTTTTATATAGCAAATATAGCTAAAAAAATACTATGTATGCGCATTTTTTAACAAAAAAGGACATTCAAAAAATTGAACATCCTTTTAAAACTTTTACAAAATTTCTTGAAATTAGAACTTATAGCGTCCTCCTTTCCATGTAGCTTGTTTTCTTTGACCAGCGTAATCTTTATATGTAATATTTCTTGTTACAACAATATTGATATAAAAATAAGCATCTTTTTGTTTATCACCACGTTGTTCACCTGGAGCAAACCATGTTGTGTTTTCATAACTTGGATTTGACAAGTAGGCAGATGTTGCACTAACTTCTGTTGCCAATTTTGCAGGGTCGTAATACGTTGTTCCTACGTCATCAATATAATCTGTAAACGTTTTCACATAAGAAGCTTCGATACCTAAACGCCACATTCTATCCAAACCAATTCTAAAACCAACCCCCATTGGAATAGCAAAAGTAACAGGGCCATAAGGTTTAGCACCCCCATCAAGACCTTGACCTTCTGTTTTTAAAGGACGTAAAGCTACCCATTTTCCTTGATACATTGCTTTAGGGTTAAAGAATGTAGCAGCTACTCCACCAAAAATATAAAATTGATCGTTGTGGTCTTTCATTGATTTAAGTCCTCTCACTTTGTATCTAGCTCCAAATTTTTCATTTGCCCAAATAATGATATCTAGACGTTGAGCCAATTCAACAAACAATGAACGAAAGTGAAGGTTTCTGGAATTACGAATTACTTCATTTGTCAATGCATCATTACCTTTCAACATACCGATTGACAATGTTGATGTAGTTGCAAAATACGGATGAAAACGGTATCTAAAACCAACCATCCCTCCAAAATTGGTTGATGGAAAGTCTAAATCCGCTAATGAAAAGTCTTTACCGATTCTGTCTTTACCTCCAAGATCTCCAAGGAATTGAGTCACACCAAGTCCAAATAAAATTTCTTTTTTATTCAACGACCAATTTCGTTGTGTATTGAAATTCGTATGTTGCGCTGATACAGTTGATGTAAAAGCAAGAGTAAGAATCAGTACAAGTGGATAAGTAAATATTTTATTCATTTATAATCTTAGTTTAGAATCACTTCATAATTGGCAAATTTAATGTAATTTTTCGAATTACCTAAAAAAACGATAAAATATATAAACAAAAATATGTTTAAAAGCTATTTAAATTTAACATTTAAATCCATCGATAAACATCTAACAACCTCATTGTCAGTGTTTATAGCTAAAATATTTGTTACATATACCCGTTGATTCAAACCAATATTTTCAATTTCATTTAAAATGTTTTGAGGCACTTTTGAACCATCAATAGTTACTGTTTTGTCACCCGCTCTCGAAGTATAATACAAACTGAACTGTTTAATTCGGTAACCATCAGCAATTAAAATTTCGCTATTTTTAAAATTTTCCCATGAAATATCCCCATTAAAAACTCCTGATATAGAAGGAACTGTGTTTTTTAAAGTTGTTTTTGGATTTTGATTGTTCTCTTCAACTTTTTGTTGCTCCTCTTTTGCTTTAGTCGTTTGTTTTTCACCTAAATCTACGTTTTGTTTTGGTTTAACAGTTATTTTTTCAGCAACTGGTGATTTCTTACTTGTTTGCATTGTGCTAATTTCAACAGTAGGAGTAGTAACTGTATTATTCAAATTTTCAGTTGGAACAGCAACATCAACCGCAGAACTCACATAATCAACATTTTGTACTATTTGATCATTTGAATCGATCGGTTGGCTATTTTTAGAAAAATAAATTCCAAGGGCAATAGCAACACTTGCAAATCCAATAGCACCATAAAACCAGCCCTTTGAGATTAGAGAAGTGGAGTTTGATGTTTTAATTTTAGTAAGAACTGATTCAAAGTTTTGTTTTGAATCAATGTAGTCTTTCGTAAGTTTCTTTCGGTCCAGATTAATTTTAAAATTTCCCATTATTGCAGCTTATTTAAGTATATCTTTTTCAATTTTTCTATTGCTCTAAATGATTTAACTTTTGCATTGTTTTCAGTTACATCAAGTATTTCGCCAATTTCTTTGAAAGAGCGCTTTTCAAAATAACGAAGTTCTAACAGTTGCATATCTTCTTCATTTAATTTCGCCAAACATTCCATCAATCGTTTTCTATTTTGTTCACTCTCCTCATGATCAAACTCATCAATAAATTCATTCACCTGCACTGTGTCAATATTCACAGTTCGAATTGCTTTATTATCCCTAAAAGACTGATACAACTCACTCTTTGCAATTCGATACAACCACGAAGCAAAAGGCACACCTCTAAACTCGTATTTATGAAGATTTTTTATAGCCTTCATAAAAACCTGAGAAGTAATGTCAAATGCCATTTCTTCATCATCCATGCGCTGATAGATATATCTAAATATCTGCTCATGGTATTTTTTATACAACGGTGCAAATTGCTCAGGGTCAGCTTTTGCTCGTTGTACCCACTCCAATTCCTCTAGCATACGAGAATTGGATTGGTGATACGCTGGGTTCACACTCATAGTTTCTGGTTTTATTTTCTAGCTTAGCAGAGAAATGGCTTGCAGACCATTTGTTTATATAAGTAAATAAGTTTGTTTTGGTTACACTATTTTTAACGTTTATTTTAAAAAAATATTGTTTTCAAAGAAAAAAACCCATACGCTTTGTTCTCTGAAGCTCCAGAAAACACGATTAGAAAAAACTTAGCCTGTTCTGTAATCCGCTGTCGAAAAAAATCGAATCCGAAGATTGCGGCCCGCCATAGTTTGCCAAAAACTTTTTCTTATGATAAAATTTTAAGCTTCAAAATATCAACGTATGGGCTCTCAAATAAATTGAGATACAGTCACTGCTCTAACTCTATAGATGCACTGATACTGCTAATTTACAAATAAAAAGTCGCTCCTCCAAAGAAAAGCGACTTAAAATTTATAAAAAAATACTATTTACTGCTTAACCAGCTGAATATCTGCATTTAAACGAACATCTTCTGAAACCATTACTCCTCCTGTTTCCAAAGCAGCATTCCATGTCAACCCGTAATCGGCTCTATTGATTTTGCCATTCAACGAAAACCCTGCTTTTGTATTTCCATAAGGGTCTTTTGTAATTCCACCAAACTCCATTTTCAATTTTGCTTCGTTGGTTACTCCTTTAATCGTAAAATCACCTATGATTGAATAGGTATCATCATCAACTTTCTCTACTTTCTTGCTCTTAAACGTCAATTCAGGATAATTTTCTGCATCAAAGAAATCAGCACTTTTTAAATGCCCATCTCTTTGTTCATTATTCGTTGAAATTGCATTGATTGGAGCAGAAAATTCAAATTGAGCAGTTGAAAAATCATCTTCTTCGGTTGCCGCACCTCCTTGAAATCCGTTGAACACTCCTGTAACATTTGAAATCATTAAATGTTTCACTTTAAACATTACTTCACTGTGACTTGGGTCAATTACCCATTTATTTGTTGCCATAATTTTATTTTTTTAATTATTAATTACTTTTTAAAAGTCCAATTAATTCATTTAACTATTGATTAACACTGCAAAATTAAGTACAGAAAATGTTTTAAAAATTGATCTATGTTAAGAAATTGCAGAGTGCAGAGTTCAGAGTGTAGAGTTCAGAGATAAACGGTGGTTTCGGCTACGCTCAGCCACCAGACTCATTTTGTCAACCAATCAACCAATCAACCAATCAACAAATTATCAACAAAAAGAACAACATCACAACAGTTTTATTAATTTTGTTTCAATGCATCTAAAATCATTACAAATAATCAATTTTAAAAATTACGAAGCGTCTGAAATAACTCTTTGTGACGGCATCAATTGCTTTATAGGAATGAACGGTGCCGGTAAAACAAATATCTTGGATGCGGTGCATTACCTAAGTATGTGCAAATCGTATTTAAACACTATCGACCGTCAGAACATCCACTTTGATCAACAGTTTTTTTCAATTCTTGGATCTTTTTCTAAAGATGATAAAGACTACGACATTCATTGTGCCTTTAAAATTGGTGCAAAAAAGGTATTTAAAAAGAATAAAAAAGAATACGAAAAGTTGGCCGAACACATTGGTTTGTTTCCAACAGTTATCATTTCTCCGTATGACAAAGATTTGATTTCGGGAGGTAGCGAATTGCGTAGAAAATGGATCGATGGTATTATTTCTCAATCTGACAAAGACTATTTGGCTGACATTCAAAAGTATGCTAAAATTTTAGCTCAACGCAACGCCCTTTTAAAACACATGTATGAAAACGGTTTTTTTGAACTCGAATCCATTGATGTGTGGAATGAGCAATTGATCTTTATTGGAAACCGTATTCATCAAAAAAGAAGTGCTTTTTTAGCTGATTTTATCCCTGTATTTAAAAATCATTACAACCAAATTGGTATAGAATCAGACAATGTAACTATCGAATTCCGTTCACAATTAAATGAAGCCTCTTTTGCCGAATTATTAAAATTGAATGAGCGAAAAGATGCACATTCTCAATACACCAATGCTGGTATTCATAAAGACGATTTAGTTTTTTTAATCAAAGGGTATCCGGTTAAAAAATTTGGTTCTCAAGGACAGCAAAAGTCATTTGTCATAGCGCTTCGATTGGCTCAATACGATTGGTTAAAGCAAAACCTAAATATCAAGCCTATTTTATTATTGGACGATATTTTTGATAAATTAGACAGAAATCGAGTGCAACGCTTGATGGACCTTGTTTCCTCTGATTTTTTTGGTCAAGTGCTTGTTACTGACACTGATGAAGAAAGAATCAGACAAACATTTGAAGAAAACAACATTAGTGGCAATTTATACTTAATTGCCAATAGTACTATTACAAAACAACCCAACATCGAACACAAACTCAAAGCAGTACAATGAATCAACACAACTCAAATAACGCTCCATTAAAAGAATTAATTGATCGCTTTCTTAAATCTTATCGCTTAGATGGTAAAATGAAAGAGTTAGATGTATTGAATGGTTGGGAAGAAATGATGGGTGTTGCGGTTGCCAACCGTACCGAAAAACTATTTATTAAGAACAAAGTTCTACACATCAAATTAAATTCCTCTGTAATGCGAGAAGAATTGGCAAATGGGAAGCAAATCATCATTCTTCGAGTGAATCAATTTGCTGGCTTTGAAATTATAAACGATATTTGGTTTGAATAATTATCGAAACAGTACTTTTCGGTAGATAATTGCAACAACAATGCTATAAAATGTAGATAGCATAATCATGGAGAGAATACCATAAGTCATTATAAAACCACCTGAGAACAGCATTTGAGGCGTTTTTCTAAATTCTTGAAGCATCTCCTCTTTTGTCATGATCTCCAAATCCTTGTTATTTTCCTTTACTTGTTTCAATTGAACAGGGTCATCAACAATGGATTGAAAATAAGCTTCTCTTTCAGCAATCATTTTTCGGTTGTAATCCGGGTCGATTTTTTCGTAATAAAAATAAAGAAAAGCACTGATAATCATCGAATAAACAACACCTGTTGCCATTCCATTTTTAACATCATTTAAAATGGTATCATCTTCTACTTTCTTTCTCTTTTGCAAATACAATCCAACAGAAATAGCTGCTAACAAAACAAACATGTTGGACAACACAAAAAAGGGAGTATTACTTGGCACATTCCAACCAATTAAAAAACCGGTCATCTTCAATGCAATCCAAGTAACAGCAAAAATTATAGCAATTTTAAATGTTACCTTCATCTTCAATTATTAACTATTCATTGAAACCAAGAATTCTTCATTTGAGAGCGTACCTTCCATACGTTCTTTCATGAATTCCATAGCTTCAACTGGATTCATATCGGCAATAAATTTACGGATCAACCAAACACGTTGCAACACGTCTTTAGACACCAACAAATCTTCTCTACGAGTACCCGAAGCCGTAATATCAATTGCAGGATAAATTCTTCTGTTTGAAATCTTTCTATCCAATTGCAACTCCATGTTACCCGTACCCTTAAACTCTTCGAAGATGACCTCATCCATTTTAGAACCTGTTTCTGTCAACGCTGTTGCAAGAATGGATAACGAACCTCCATTTTCAATTTTACGAGCAGAACCAAAGAATCGTTTTGGTTTGTGCAATGCATTTGCATCAACCCCACCTGACAACACTTTACCAGAAGCAGGTGAAACAGTGTTATAAGCACGTGCCAAACGTGTAATTGAGTCTAACAAAATACATACATCGTGACCACATTCAACCATTCTTTTGGCTTTTTCCAACACCATATTGGCTACTTTCACATGGCGTTCTGCTGGTTCATCAAATGTAGAGGCAATTACTTCTGCTTTTACGCTTCTAGCCATATCTGTTACCTCCTCAGGTCGTTCATCAATCAATAAAACAATCAAATATGTTTCTGGATGGTTGGCTGCGATGGCATTGGCAACATCTTTGAGCAACATGGTTTTACCCGTTTTTGGTTGCGCAACAATCATCCCTCTTTGTCCTTTACCAATAGGCGCAAACAAATCCATCACACGTGTTGACAACGTTTCTTGAGCGTGACCAGTCAATTTAAATTTTTCATCTGGAAACAACGGTGTCAAATATTGGAAAGGAACTCTATCGCGAATATATGACGGATCTCTACCATTAATGGATTCTACTTTCACTAGAGGGAAATATTTTTCACCTTCTTTTGGAGGTCGAATAGTTCCTTTAACGGTATCACCTGTTTTTAATCCAAATAATTTAATCTGACTTTGGTTAACATAGACATCATCTGGAGATGGTAAGTAATTAAAATCTGATGATCTCAAAAACCCATATCCATCTTGAATAACTTCTAAAACACCTTCAGCAGAAACAATTCCAACTAAATCATACGAATCGTCTTTAACTTCTTGTTCTCTATAATGTGGTTTTGAATGTTTTTGATGAAAATGACGTGAAGGTCCTTCACTATTTTTAGCTTCTACTGGAATTGATTCAACTTTAGCTTCAGCATTGCTTTCAACTTTAGTTGTTGCTTCTATTGGAGTTGGCAATTCAACAGAACTTTCCTCTACTTTATCAATAGCGGCTTCTTTTTTAGGCTTTATTGCCAAATCCAACAAATTTCTTCCACCTTGTTTGGTATCGTTTTTATCTTCACTATCAACTTTCTCTACCACAGGTTGTTCTTCTTGAAACAATTCATTTTGAACGGAGCTTTTCGCTACTTTTTTTGTAGGTTTACTCGGCGCTTTTACAGGTGCAGGTTCTTCTCCTCCTCCAATAATTGCATTAATAATGTCTGCTTTTTTTAAGTTTGTTGTATCAATACCTAGTGTGGTAGCTATTTCTTTTAAGTCTGAAAGTTTTTTACTTTCTAACGTTTTTTTATCCATAAAATTGATAAAGTGAGATGTGTTATTTTTAAATTATAATAAAGGATTTTTCAAAAATGAAAATAAGATTGTGCTTTTTAGGCATTGCAATATTAAGTATATATTTTTTTATAAAAACAAAAAAAATGATTTTTTTCTGAATTATTTTCAATTTTTGGCTTATTTCAATAAATATTTATACCGCTGCACAGTATTTTCCAATCCAAAATACAAGGCATCCGAAATCAATGCGTGACCAATGGACACTTCTGCTAAAAATGGAATGCTTTGCTTGAAGAATTTCAAATTATCCAAACTTAAATCGTGACCTGCGTTTATTTCCAAACCAAGTGAATGAGCCAACTGAGCAGCTTCAATATACGGTTTTATTGCTAATTCTCTGTTTTTAGTAAAATCTTCGGCATAAGGCCCGGTGTAAAACTCTACTCTATCCACTCCTGTCTTAGCTGCATATTCAATATTCTGAAGATTGGTGTCAACAAAAATGGAACTACGGACATTAAGTGTTTTAAAATGCTTAACTAAATCGGTTAAGTAATCTAGATTTGATTCTGTATCCCAACCTGCATTTGATGTAAGAACAGATGGTGGATCTGGAACCAATGTAGCTTGTGCTGGACGAATATCTTCGATAATATTTAAATAACGCTTATCAGGATAGCCCTCAATGTTAAATTCTGTTTTTACAACTTCTCTTAAATTATAAACATCTTCAGTGGTAATATGTCGCTCATCTGGTCGTGGGTGAACCGTGATTCCGTCTGCTCCAAATCGTTCACAATCAATTGCTACTTGAACAACATTAGGTGTATTTCCTCCACGTGCATTTCGAATGGTTGCCACTTTATTGATGTTTACACTTAACTTCGTCATTTCATTAAATTAAAACGTCAAAATTAATTATTAAAAGTATTTAACAGAATAAAAGTTCAATAAACTCTTTTAATAAAAGTACTTTTTATACTTTTGCATCGAAATGGACAATGAGAAAAACATGCCTTTCCTTCAACATTTGGAGGAATTACGCTGGCGATTAGTTAGAGCAGCTATTGCTGTATTGATATGTACCATCCTACTTTTTTGGCAACAAAGTTGGATCATGGACAATGTTTTCTTGATTATGCTCGATACGAATTTCATATCATTCCGACTTATGTGTGAATGGTTTGGCATTTGCACAGAGCCTGTTTCTGTAGAAATCCAAAGCATGAATGTTTCTGGCCAGTTTTCTTATGCTTTATTGACAAGTATATTGGGAGGCGTTGTCATTGCTTCCCCTTACATTTTTTATCAATTGTGGTTATTCATCAAGCCTGGATTGAAAGAAAATGAACGAAAAGCTTCTAGCGGATTGATATTCTACGTTTCACTTTTGTTTTTATTGGGAATTCTATTCGGCTACTTTGTCATTACACCTTTGGCTATTCAATTTTTTGGCAATTATAGCATGTCTGATAAAATTCAAAACATTTTCACGATTGATTCCTATATGGGAATGATGCTTTCTACAACTTTTTATACAGGCTTGTTTTTTTTATTACCAATCATCTCTTATTTGTTAACCAGCTTAGGAGTCATTACTAGTGATTTTCTTCGAAAATATAGAAAACACGCCATTATTGTTGTTTTAATTCTTTCTGCAGTTATTACACCACCTGATGCCATCAGTCAAATTATTGTAGCTATACCAATTACGATTTTATACGAAATAGGTGTTTTTGCTTCGAGAAGGGTGGAAAAAAGAAAAAACAAATTGAGTTAATCAATTAACAACTACTATTGAATGATTTTTTATTTTGTTTTATTATTTATGATTGATTATTTCTAAATTTACTCTTCAAATATCTAATAGCATTGATGTTAAAAACGCTTGTATTCATACTATTTTTCTTACCACTAACACTCTTTTCACAAGAACTAGTTGTTATGGGTACCGTTTTTGATGCCAATACAGGAGAGATTTTACCCTTTGTGAAAGTTCAATTAAACCATTCAAACTCTGGAGCTTTAACTGATTCCCTAGGACAATATTTTATTAAGGCAAACACACCATCCGATTCAATTTTTATTAATTTACCTGGATACAATTACCAAGCTCACAAAATAGAAGCAAACAAAGCACAAATAATTGATTTTTCACTTGAACCAACTGTGCATACTATTGAAGATTTAACCATATTACCTCCCGATGAATTGCCTTCTGTTATACTTTTTAAGAAAATCATTAAAAACAAACCGATAAACGATATAAAAAAACTAACATCTTACGAATACGAATCATACAATAAAATTCAGGTTGACTTAAACAATATTGGCGATAAATTTAAAGACAGAGGAATTGTAAAAAAAATGGATATTATTTTACAATACCTCGATTCTGCTGACAATGGCAAAAGTTACCTACCCTTACTCTTAACAGAAAGTGTTTCAAATTACTATTACACCACCAATCCAATTAGAAAAAAAGAAGTTTTAATCGGATCTAAAGTAACTGGGGTTGACAACCTCAATTTTGAACAATTTTTGGGTGAAATGTACATGGATATGAATGTCTATGACAATAATATAATCATCATTAACCGCACTTTTGTTAGCCCAATTTCAACAATTGCACGCAATTATTACCAGTTTTTAATCATTGATTCGGGTTTTATAGACAATAAATGGTGTTATCAAATGTCTTTTAAACCAAAACGTGATGGCGATTTAACCTTTGAAGGAACCATGTGGATTCACGACACCACTTTTGCCATCAAATCCATTAAAGGTATCGTTTCTCCAAATGCCAACATCAACTACATCAAAAGCTTGCAATTTGAACAAAACTATAATCAAGTCAATAATGAGGCTTGGGTATTGACAGAAGAATATGTATTAGCTGATTTAAATATTGTAAAAAAATCGGCTACATTTGGCGCATTTGTTCGCAAATACTCTTCCAGAAAAGATTATAGAATAAACAATCCACATCCAGATGATTTTTATAGAAGCAGCAGTACTGTTGAACTTTTAGACAGTACAAAATCAAGAACAAATGAGTGGTGGGAAATCCATCGACACGTTCCTCTCACTTCGGCACAAATTGGAATTACAAAGATGACAGATTCACTAACCAATCTGCCATTTTATCGAAATTTACAAGGTGTGGCTCGTCTATTTATAACAGGCTATATGCCATACGGGTGGTTTGAATTTGGTCACCTACACCGTTTATTAAGTTTTAATCCCGTAGAAAAAACCAGATTGGGCTTCTCTATTCGCACTTCCAATAAATTCTCAAAAGTCATTGAATTGGGAGGAAAATTATACTACGGTTTTGGCGACAATCAATTCAAATATGGTGGAAGCGCCAGAATTAATACATCCCAAAAGAAAAGAGGTGTTTTATCGCTATTTTATGAATACGACATCGAACAAATTGGAGCATCACCAAAAGCATCACAAGTTGGTTCAACATTTGGTACACTGTTTAGAACAGGTCCTTTGGATAAGTTAACATTCGTAAAAAAAGCAGGAATCAATTTTGAGAAAGACATCCATAAAGACTTTGTTCTATTTACCGCAATGGATTTAAAAGAATATGTTGCATTAGGTAAAGCCAATTACGTTCGTGTTAATGAATTAACAGGAGTTCATGACACGATTAGTAAAATTCGCACCAGTGAGGTCACACTTCGATTAAGATGGGCTAAAAATGAAGAATTTATCAGCGGCGTATTTGATCGGGTATCGATTAAATCCAAATACCCTATTTTATCTTTTCAAACAATTTTTGGAATAAAGGGTGCTTTAGAAAGTGATTACAAATACCAAAAATACGAATTCACTTATGATCATCGAGCTCTTGCAGGTGTTATTGGGTATATCCGCTACGGATTTGCCGTTGGTTACATTAACGGTACTGCAGCTTATCCATTTTTAAAAGTGCACGAAGGAAATCAATCATTTTACCTGAATAAAAACACGTTCAATAAATTAAATTATTTTGAATTTATTTCCGATCGATACGTTGATGCTTACATTGAAAACCACTGGGGAGGATTATTTTTGGACTACATTCCGAAAGTTAACAAGCTAAAAATGAGATTTGTATCAAGTGCCCGTGCTACATGGGGTATGATTAGCCAACGACATGAAAAAGAGATGCTATTACCACCTTTCACAAAACAATTTGGTAAAATTCCTTATTTAGAAGTATCTTTAGGTCTTGAAAATATTTTAAATTTGATTCGAATTGACGTTTTTTATAGAGTTACGCATCAAATTCCAGGAGCATCACCTTTTGGAGTTAGAGCACGAATCGATATGTTCTTTTAAATGAAATTATATACAGAAAATATTAAAAAAAATTACAAAGGCAGAAGCGTAGTTAAAGGCGTATCTGTTGAAGTAAATCAGGGAGAAATTGTTGGATTGCTTGGACCAAATGGTGCTGGAAAAACAACTTCATTCTACATGATTGTTGGCTTGGTTAAACCCGATTCTGGCAAGGTTTTTATCGATAGTACCGAAATAACAACAATGCCTATGTACAAACGTTCTCAATTGGGTATTGGCTATTTGCCTCAGGAAATCTCTGTTTTTAGAAAACTTAGCGTTGAAGACAACATCATGGCTATTTTGGAAATGACTGATATGGCCAAACAAGAACGCGAAGACCGATTGGAGCAATTATTGAACGAATTTAGCTTAAATCATGTTCGAAAAAACCTTGGAAATCGACTTTCTGGAGGTGAAAAAAGGCGTACAGAAATAGCAAGAGCATTGGCTACAAATCCCAAGTTTTTACTCTTGGACGAACCATTTGCAGGCGTTGACCCAATTGCAGTTGAAGACATTCAAAGCATCGTATCCGAGTTGCGAGAACGAAATATTGGTATTTTAATCACAGATCACAACGTACAAGAAACACTTTCAATTACCGATAGAGCTTATTTATTATTTGAAGGAGCTATTTTAAAACAAGGAACAGCTGAAGAATTAGCAGCCGATGAACAAGTAAGAAAAGTCTATTTGGGACAAAAATTTGAACTAAGAAAAAAATAATTTCGTTAGTTTTAATATAATTTATATCTTTGGAGACAATTAATTAAGTGTAAAACTAAATTATTTATGAAAAATATAGTAAAAAGAACCGCTTTTTTCACACTCTTATTAGCTGGAATCATTCTTTCTTCTGGGTGTAATAAAGGATGTAAAAGCTTAGGCGAAAACGTTACAACTGGTGAAATCAAAACTGGTGTTTATATTTATCCTAGAAGTGGATATATGACAAGTTTCATGAAGGAATCTGAGTATTTAATTACAGGAAGTAATCCCTATGCAGATCGCTATCAAATTAGTTTTGATAAAGGCGAAACAAAGAAATCTATCAATTACAATGAATACAGTTTATTGTGTTATCCTATCACTACAAGTTGCTTTGCTCAATTTGATAGAGATGTAAAAATTGATGATGTTAACGGAGTCGTTAAATACACGATTAAAGTTAAACAATGTGGTAAATGTAAAGAAGAGCGATTAACAGAAAACTATGTTGCTATTCGTGCTGTACCTAGTACATACCAAGTAGTTTTTGACATTGATATTCAGAGTGCTGATTAATCGTCTGAAATAATTATTTTAAAGGGTGTAAAAACACCCTTTTTTTATTGCTAGTAGCTAAATCCAACTAAATTTGTAGCTCAATAACAATACATGAAGTATTTCTTTTTCTTATTTCTCACGATCTCTCTAAATAATTCTTTTTCGCAAGAAAATTTGACTATTACTGGTAAAGTAATCGATGTTAACAAACAACCTCTTGCATACGTTACCGTTCAATACACTTCATCACAAGATAGCACGTTAATCGGTGGTGAAATCACTGACGAAGATGGTAAATTTTCATTAAAAATCCCAACAGGTAAGTATTCGATTACTTTTAGGTTGACCGGACTTTTTGCCGATACCATCCACATCAAAGAAAGTGATAAAGAAAAAATAGATTTGGGAGTTATTCAAATGAGAGCTATTGCAAGCTTAGAAAACATTGAAATTGTTGGTCAACAAAGCACAATGGAGTTTCAATTGGATAAACGTGTTTTTAATGTTGGCACTGATTTAAACAATCAAGGTGCTAATGCTACTCAAATATTGGAAAACATTCCTTCTGTAACCGTAGATGCAGATGGAAACGTAAGTTTAAGAGGTAACTCAAATGTGCGTATCTTAATTGATGGGAAACTTTCTGGATTTACCTCAAGTGCAGAGGCTTTGCAACAATTGCAAGGTGATAATATTGAAAAAATAGAAGTTATAACCAATGCTTCTGCAAGATACGATGCTGAAGGTGAAGCTGGAATTATCAATATTATACTCAAAAAGAATAAAACAAAAGGATTCAACGGAACAGTTGCGTTAAAAGGTGGTTATTTCCCCTTGATTGGAGGTGATATTCGTTTAAATTACAAAAAAGGTAAAGTTAATTTTTATACTACCTACTCTATTAATTATGCACACAATCCAGGTTATAGCACCACATATCAAAGCCTCACTAATAAAGACACTTCCTTTACCTATATTCAAAATTACCGCCAATTGGAAAAAGGTTTAAACCACTACGCCACAGTTGGATTTGATTATGACATCAATGAATTTAACACGCTTTCTGCATCTATCGGAATAAAATCCAATAACAATGGAAGTAATTATTACCGCCTTTATGAAAATTTAGACAACAACGATTCACTATTTGGCTACAGCAATCGCTTGGAATATCAAAAAAGATACACAGACATGCTCGAAGCAGCTTTATCTTATAATAAATCTTTTAAAAACAAGGCTCAATGGGATACAAGTATTAAGTGGTTTAACAATCAAAACATTACGAAGTCAGACTATACAGAATCTTTTTCTGATTCATCTTCTGAGAATCTGCAATTTTCACAAATCAATACAGATGAACAGAATTTAACCGCTCAAACTGATTTTAGTTTACCTTTTGCAAAAACTGGAAAATTTGAAACTGGAGGAAGAACACAATTCCGACAAATGATCAATCAAATTCAATTTGGTGACTGGAATGGCATTAATTGGGACTATCCATCCATTTACAATGATCGCTACAATTATGACGAAGCAGTTTATGCAGCTTATGCCATGGCTTCCAATACATGGAACAAGTTTTCACTTCAAGTCGGAGTAAGAGCAGAATTTACCCAAATAACAACACTCCAAAAATCCAACTTTTTCAAAAACAAACAATCGTTTATCGATTTATTTCCAAGTGCAGCTATTTCTTATAAAACCACTAAAAATCAAACATTACAGCTGAGTTATAGTCGCAGAATTAGTAGGCCTGGACAATGGAACTTGATGCCCTACATGCGTTTTGGTGACAATCGAGAAAGAATGGTTGGAAATCCCTATTTAAAGCCCGAATACACCAATTCGTTAGAAGCAGGAATATTGCAAAACTGGAAATCTGGCACATTTTTAGGAACAATTTATTATCGATTTACTAGCAACAAAATAGAACGCATCACATCGTTTGCAGCAGACGAAATTATTTACATCACACCTTACAATATTGCTTTTAAAAACGCTATTGGAGCAGAATTTAACATTACCTACACCCCTATCAACTGGTTGCGCTTAAATACAGGTTTTAATTTTTACAATGAGGAAATAAAGGGCCAATTTGACACCATTCATATACAAAGATCAAACTTTACTTGGACCAATCGTTCTTCCATTAGTTTTTCATTTCCAAAAATCATAAAAGCACAAATTGCCTTTAACTATCAAGCACCAAGTGTCAGAGCGCAAGGAAAATCATTGGCTGTTTACTATTTTGATTTAGGTTTTTCTAGAGATTTATTCAAAGGAAACGCTACAATTGCCTTAAACATCCGAGACTTGTTGAACACCCGTGCTTGGAGATCTATGACCAACACACCAGAAATATATAGTCGAACAGAAGGTCATTGGCGACAAAGAAGCATTGTACTTGTGTTTACTTATAGATTTAATCAAACAAAGAAAAACACAGCTAAAAACGATTTCAACATCATCGACGAAAGAGATAGTTTTCAAGAATAATGGTGATTTTCAACCAATCATTTGTTAACTTTACGTGATTGCACTCTCTTTAAAGTGATTTTTTCAATGATTGCTCTATTTTTATCACGAATTATCTTTCAACCATCATAATTTTTTACATATATTTGCTCTTTGTATTAAAATTTATATCACATGGCGGCAAAAACCTCCACAAAACCAACATCAACGACTAAGAAAAGTAAAGTTGATAGCACATCAAAGTTTTCTAAAGAAACTTACATTAAATGGTGGAAAGACATGCTTTTGATTCGAAAATTTGAAGAAAAAGCAGGACAATTGTACATTCAACAAAAATTTGGTGGTTTCTTGCATTTATACATTGGTCAAGAAGCAATCGTTGCAGGTACTGCAAGTGCATGCAAACCAGATGACAAGCACATGACAGCCTACAGAGACCATGGTCACCCAATAGCTTTAGGAACAGACCCTCGCGTGTTAATGGCCGAATTGTATGGTAAATCTACAGGATGTTCTAAAGGAAAGGGTGGTTCTATGCACTTTTTTGATAAAGAAAAGAATTTTATGGGCGGTCACGGTATCGTTGGTGCGCAAATTGCAATGGGAGCTGGTGTTGCCTTTGCCGAAAAATACAACAAAACAAAAAATGTTGTATTTGTATCAATGGGTGATGGTGCTGCAAGACAAGGTATTTTGCACGAAACGTTTAACATGGCTATGAATTGGAAATTACCTGTGATTTTCATCATAGAAAACAACAATTATGCCATGGGAACTTCTGTTCAACGTACAACAAACGTACACGATTTGTCAAAAATGAGTCTTTCTTATGAAATGCCTTCTATTGTTGTCAACGGAATGAAACCAGAATCTGTGCACGAAGCAATTGAAGAAGCGGCAGAAAGAGCTCGCAAAGGTGGTGGTCCTACACTATTGGATATTCGTACTTATCGCTACAAAGGCCACTCAATGTCCGACCCTCAAAAATACCGTTCAAAAGAAGAAGTAAATGATTGGATTGAAAAAGATCCAATTCAACATTGTTTAGACATCATCAAGGCAAACAAATGGCTTTCTGACAAAGAAATAGAAAAAACGGAAGAATGGGTTAAAAACGAAGTGGAAGAATCTGTAAAATTTGCAGAAGAAT
This sequence comes from Crocinitomicaceae bacterium, assembly GCA_023957475.1. Lineage (GTDB taxonomy): Bacteria > Bacteroidota > Bacteroidia > Flavobacteriales_D > Crocinitomicaceae > Taishania. Next base: position 48,533 of record JAMLHA010000013.1, read on the forward strand.
CTCCGTTCCCAACACCAGATGAACTGTACAAAGATGTATATGTTGAGCCAAATTATCCTTATATCGTTGAATATTAAAAATTAGAAAATACTATGGCTGAGATTGTATATATGCCAAAATTAAGCGACACCATGACTGAAGGTGTTGTATCTGAATGGACAAAAAAAGTTGGAGACAAAGTTGCCTCAGGAGAAGTATTAGCTGAAATCGAAACGGATAAAGCTACAATGGAATTTGAATCTTTTTACGACGGTGTATTGTTGCACATAGGCGTTGAAAAAGGTCAAGCGGCACCAGTTAATGCCGTTCTTGCCATTATTGGTAAAGAAGGTGAGGATATTTCCAAATTATTATCAGGTGCAGGAGCTCCAACAGCGCAAAAAGCTGAAGTAAAAGAAGAAAAAGCAACACCAACTCCAGAGCTAGTTAAAGAAGTTGCTCCAGTTGCTAAAACGGAAAATAAACCAGCTCCAGTTGTTTCAACACCTGTATCTACTGACGGTCGCGTAGTTGCTTCTCCACTTGCTAAAAAAATGGCGGAGGATAAAGGAATTGACATCAATAGTGTAATTGGAACAGGAGATGGTGGACGAATAATTAAAAGAGACATCGATCACTATGTGCCATACGACGCTCCTACAAGAGCTGCAAACTATACTGCTATTTCAAGCGGCGTAGAATCATATACAGACGAAAATGTTTCGCAAATGCGCAAAACTATAGCAAGAAGATTGGCTGAAAGTAAATTTTCTGCTCCACATTTCTATTTAACATTGGAAATAGATATGGACAATGCTATTGCTGCAAGAAAATCATTAAATTCAACAGAAGGAGTAAAAATATCTTTCAACGATTTAGTTATCAAAGCGGTGGCTGCTGCATTGCGCCAACATCCTACGGTTAATTCTTCTTGGTTGGAAGATCGTATTCGTAGAAACCACCACGTACATATTGGTGTTGCTGTTGCTGTAGATGAAGGACTTTTGGTTCCAGTTGTTCGTTTTGCAGATACAAAAGGTTTGGTACAAATTGGTGATGAAGTAAGAGAATTTGCCCAAAAAGCGAAAGATAAAAAATTACAACCAGCTGATTGGGAGGGAAATACATTTACCATTTCCAATTTAGGTATGTTTGGAATTGAAGAATTTACAGCAATCATCAACCCGCCAGATAGTTGCATTATGGCTGTTGGGGGTATCAAACAAGTACCTGTTGTTAAAAATGGTCAAGTTGTGCCAGGCAACATCATGAAAGTAACACTTTCTTGTGATCACCGAGTGGTTGACGGTGCTTCGGGAGCTGCTTTCTTACAAACCGTAAAAAATTACTTAGAAAATCCAGTGTTGTTGTTGTTATAAACAAGCACTATGTATATTAAGAAAAGGCATCCGAATGGGTGCTTTTTTTTTGAAATTAACAACGCTTATTTGATAAAGAATTTAAAGTTGCAAAAAATCAACTTATTCCCATTCTAAATTTGTAGTGTGAAAAACACTCAAAACATAGAGGCTTTAATTCAATTGATGGATGATCCCGATGAAGGTATTTTCTTGCATGTAAGAGATCGTTTACTTCAATATGGACCTGATGCAATTCCCTATCTTGAAAATTCTTGGGAGGAGAAAGATTATGGCTTGATTTTTTTAAATCGTGTTGAGCAGTTAATTCACGACATTCAGTTTGAAGATGTAAAGCGACAAATTCAACATTGGCAGAATAGTGAAAAAGATTTGTTGGATGGTGCAATCATCATTGCCAAGTACCAATATCCAGGTTTGGTAGAAGAACACATCAAAGAGTTTATAGAAACGATTCGCAAAGAAGTTTGGTTGGAATTGAGTCACCGACAAACAGCTTATGAAAAAGTACGCATACTCAACAAACTATTTTTTGAAAAATACCACTTCAAAGGCGATTCAAAAAACTTTCATTCTCCGCTAAATTCATACATCAACACGGTAATAGAGCAACGAAAAGGCAATCCACTTAGCTTAACAATCATTTATAGCATTGTTGCACAATCGCTTAACTTACCGATTTATGGTGTTAATTTGCCCAATCATTTTATTGCAGCTTACATTGATGAAGACGGCATCAATCAATTTGTAAATGCCGACAATAAAAATGGAGTTCTCTTTTATATCAATGTTTTTTCACGAGGTAGCTTATTTGACGAAAGTGAAATCGTTGATTTTCTAAAAAAACTAAACATTACTTCATCAAGAGAGTATTTTGAACCTTGCTCCAACACTACGATTATCCGACGAATGTTGACCAATCTCATTAGTTCATTTCAACAAGCAGGCAACGCCGAAAAAGTAAAGGAATTGATCGAATTGAGAGATTTATTGGGGTGAAAAAGCAACCATACGAATTTACAAAGGTATCATCCCTACGGGATTTATTATCAATGAAAATACAATCATTCTACAAAGGTCGTGTCCCTACAGGACTAATTAATCAAAATTCCATTGGAGTGTCAACTTTGTTGACAATCAATACGAATTCAACACTAACTCCAGAGGAGCGATAGCTTTGCAGGATGATATTATCACCAATCAAATCAAACTCCGTAGAGTGACACCTTTGTAACGTAACACCTAAAATTATTCTAATCAAATACTAGTATTTCACTAAAACAACCATTAATTTTGCACTATGGCAAAGCAGTCGTTTATCGAAATTAAAGGAGCAAGAGTAAACAACCTTAAAAATCTAAGTGTAAAAATTCCACATGGAAAATTTACGGTCATTACTGGATTATCGGGCTCTGGTAAATCTTCACTTGCTTTTGATACGCTTTATGCCGAGGGACAACGACGATACATTGAAAGTCTTTCGTCTTATGCACGCCAATTTTTGGGAAAATTAGACAAGCCTGAAACGGATTACATCAAAGGGATTTCTCCAGCTATCGCCATTGAACAAAAGGTTATTTCAAACAACCCACGATCAACGGTTGGTACAACAACAGAAATCTACGATTACCTCAAATTGCTTTTTGCTCGAATTGGAAAAACCTATTCACCCATTAGTGGTAAAGAAGTAAAACGACATACAGTAACTGATGTTATCAATTTTATTACCACCCTACCCGATAATGAACGAATACTAATACTTGCCCCCGTTCCTGCTTTTAATAATTATGGTATATCCGAAACCTTAAAAATTTTAACGCAACAAGGGTATTCTCGTTTGTTTATTGATTCAACGATCACAGAAATTGGAGCAGTTCCTGACACCTCCATCAACGTTGATACGACAAAATTGGTTATTGACAGAGCTACAGCCGACACATCATCCGAAGAATTATTGGGACGAATTGAAGATTCTGTTCACTTAGCATTTACCGAAGGAAATGGAGAATGTAGCATCTACACAATGAGTGATCAAGAGGAACACCGTTTTTCTACACGATTTGAGTTGGATGGTATCGAGTTTCAACTACCAACGGATCATTTATTTGCTTTTAACAACCCTATTGGCGCATGTAAATCTTGTGAGGGTTACGGCATGATTATTGGAATTGATGAAGAATTGGTGTTACCAAATAAAAATTTAAGTGTTTTTGAAGGTGCAATTGTTCCTTGGAAAGGTGAAATGATGAAAGAATATTTGCAAGAATTGATTGTCAGTGCATCAAAGTTTGACTTCCCTATTCATCGACCAATAAAGGATTTAACGCCCCAACAATATGAATTGCTGTGGAAAGGAAATCGGTATTTCACAGGTCTTAACGAGTTTTTTAAATTCCTTGAATCGCAAACCTATAAGATTCATTATCGGGTGATGCTTTCTCGCTTTCGAGGAAAAACTACTTGCCCCGAATGTCGAGGAACACGTTTAAGAAGTGATGCCAACAACGTTAAAATCAATGGTAAATCAATTACTGATATTGTGCTAACTCCCATTCACCAACTCGTTCCATTTTTTAAAGAATTGCAGTTAGAAGCTTACGACAAGCAAGTTTCTAAACGCATTCTGCCCGAAATTGTTCATCGATTGGAGTTTTTATGCAACGTTGGACTGGGTTATCTAACGCTCAATAGGCAATCCAATTCCCTTTCAGGAGGTGAATCTCAACGTATCAACTTGGCTACATCTTTGGGTAGTAGTTTGGTTGGTTCCATGTATATTTTGGATGAGCCATCAATTGGTTTACATCCGCGAGATACCGAAAAATTAATAAACGTACTAAACGGTCTTCGTGATTTAGGCAACACTGTAATTGTTGTAGAACACGAAGAAGACATTATGCGAGCTGCCGATGAACTGTTGGATATTGGCCCAATGGCTGGAATTTATGGTGGCGAGGTTGTATTTCAAGGCGATTTCAAACAATTGATAAAAGCAAAAAATAGCATCACAGCAGATTATTTAACTGGTAAACGAAAAATTCCAATCCCAGAAAAGCGAAGAAAACAAATCAATCATTTGCATTTTAGTGGTGTCAGAAAACACAATTTAAAAGATGTGTCGGTTAAAATTCCACTTACAAATTTTGTTTGCATTACAGGAGTTAGCGGATCCGGAAAATCTACGTTAATTAAAGACATTGTCTATCCAGCTGTTAGAAATAAATTAGGCGAAATTGCATTAGCTACCAAGAGTTTTGAAGTGGAAGGTGATTGGAAGCAAATTGGAGCGGTGGAACTTGTGGATCAAAACCCAATAGGAAAATCTTCGCGAAGCAATCCAGTTACTTATGTCAAAGCATTTGATGACATTCGTGAGCTATTCGCCAAACAACAATTGGCTAAATTAAGAAGCTACAAACCTGGGTTTTTTAGTTTTAATGTGGATGGCGGTCGTTGTGAAATGTGTGAAGGAGAAGGTAGTATCACCGTTGGTATGCAGTTTATGGCAGACATTCATTTAACTTGTGAAACTTGTCACGGAACACGTTATAAGGCCGAAACATTAGAAGTTGAGTACCGAGGTGTAAATATTTCGCAATTACTCAACATGGACATAGAAAATGCTTTAACTTTTTTCAAAGAAAGCAATGATTTGTTAGAGAAGAAAATCGTAGAAAAGCTACAACCATTGGTTGATGTTGGATTGGGCTATCTAAAAATGGGACAATCATCGAGTACACTAAGCGGAGGTGAAGCACAACGCATCAAACTGGCATCGTTCTTATCAAAAGGCAGCAAGGCCACTCCTACTCTATTTATTTTTGATGAACCAACAACAGGTTTGCATTTTCACGATATCGAAAAGCTCATCATTGCCCTCAACCGATTGATTGATGTTGGGCATTCTGTAATTGTCATCGAGCACAACAAAGAAGTTATCAAATGTGCGGATTGGGTCATTGATTTAGGTCCAGAAGGAGGCGAATTAGGAGGTAATATTGTATTTAGTGGAACTCCCGAAGACTTAATACACTACAAAGAAAGTTACACAGGTATGTTTCTAAAAGAGGTTTTGGAGAGAAAAGGGTGAAAGTTACTAAGTAATAATAGCCGCATGAAAGAGATATACACACGTTTCTCAAAAATTTATTGAAAAAATTAGAAGTCCTTTTGATTTTGTAATACTTTTATTTATTATTGTACAATGAATAGGCGAAACATTTTATCCCTTTAGAACGAAAATATTGGCTAAAGGGAAGTTTTGACTGAAGATATAAAAGAGTTATGGTTAACAGCACGGGGCGCAAAACTTCCACCTTTAGCTTTCTCTTCAACCTTTTGCAATTTCTTCTTCCCATGCGCTGGTTATGTGTGGGTGGGTGTGGGCGTGCTACGTGTTCTGTGTGGCTTGTGTTTTTGCTTAAATTTTTTGCTGAGAATAAGGTGGAAAAAATAAGACAAATTGGTGCGTTAATCTGTTGTAGGGAGGAATTTATCAGACCTATATGCAGAGGTGCGCAAAAAAGGCTGTTTATGTATAGTGTTTTGTGGCTGGTTGACAGGTTGGCAAAGGTTTTTAAGCGAAGTGCTTCGTAAATGTTGGGCGACAACCTCTTCCCTGCTCTAGCAAAAAACACAAGCTGAAATTTTGGGTAGGAAAAACGGCTTTAAGTGAAGTAAAAAATTGTCGAAACGCCTGAAAAATGGGTAAAAAACTCATAAAATTGTTGATAAAGGAAATTTTTTAACCAGCGTAGTGCAGGGTTTGAGTGGTGCGTGCTGCAAACCATAACACGGGTTTGGAAAATGGCTGGGCGAAGAGATAGATTTGGAAGTTCAGAGATAATTATTATATTTGGTGAGTGTTTGGAGAGAGGTGCTTTGAAACGCCATTCCCCAAGCCCGATACCGTTACCTGCTATGCTATGAGCGACTGTGCTAACATTGAAATCAATGCAAAAAAATAACAAATTAATACTTGCTTTACGAGCTGAAAAATCAGATGTAGAAATTCATAAACACTCTGCCTATCAAATTGTGCTAACAGAAAATAATCCGTTTCATACAACACTAGAAAACAAGAAATACCAAAACATTTATGGATTTGTAATCAAACCACAAGTGGCTCATTCTTGTGAATGCAGTAATAGCAATTTGATAATTATCAACATTGAAGCCTACTCATTTTTAGGTAAATATATTTCAGAAAAGTTAGGGGATAAAAATGGTGATATTTTTTCGGACAATTTAGACTTTAAACGCTTTTTCAATAGTACAAAAAATGATTTTTCTATTCAAAACATTTTAAACATCGACCAATCAAACACGTTTATAGAACTGATAGATGTTAGAATTGAAAAATCAATTGCATATATCAATGAAAACTTCAAAAAAAATAAATTTTCAACACAGGATATAGCTAATCATATTTTCTTATCACATTCACGATTAGCCACTTTGTTTAAAAAACAAATTGGAAGTAGTATTGGTAAATATATTCTATGGACAAGATTAAAAAATGCCATTTTTCTTATATTATCCGATAACGAAAAAAGCCTTACCAATATTGCCTTGGAAAGCGGTTTTTATGATTCTTCGCAAATGATTAAATATATGTATCAAATGTTTGGGATTTCACCTTCTAAACTGCGACAAAAAGCGATTTGATACAATTTTTAGAGATTTAGTCGACTTATTTTTGTAACTTAATTTTAAAATTTTAAAAATGAGTATCAACAATCAAATAATTGAAGAAAACAGAGCCTTATATGATAGTGTAGGCAACATTTATCCGGCAAATGAAAATGTAACTATCACATCTGAAACCATTAACAACATTACCTGCCATTGGCTTAAACCTAAAAACCCAAAAGCGAATGAATTAGTCATTTACGTTCATGGTGGCGGATATGCGATTGGCTCATTTCAATCACACAAAGCAATGGTTTCGCATTTTGCAAATGGCTTGGAACGAACCATTCTTTTTGTGGAATATTCATTAGCACCTGAAAAACCCTATCCTAATGGATTAAATGATGTATTAAGTGTCTACGAATGGGCGACTCAAAAATATTCAGATTTATATCTTTTTGGAGACAGTGCAGGTGGCGGTTTAGTAATTGCTACAGTTTATGGAATAAGCCAAAGAAATCTTAAAGAGCCAAAAGCAGTTGCACTCATTTCGCCTTGGTATAATTTGGAAACCAATAATCCATCTTCGGAAAATCGGCAACATTTAGACCAAATTTTAAACAAAGAAATGGTGCAAAACTTTGCCTATGCCTACGCTGGCGAAAACTTGTCAAAAGCTGACCCAAGCAAACTGAATTTTGAAATCTTTCCACCCGTTTTTATTGGTGTGGGTACAAACGAAATACTATTTGACGATGCAACCAATTTCTTTAATATGATTTATAAAATACAACCCAGCTCGCAACTCAAAATTTATGGCGGACAAGGACACGTTTTAACGCAGTTGGATATTTCAAGCCATTCTGCACAAGATTTAATCATAAGTATCAACAACTTTTTTAAAAATAGTAGCAATGAATAGAATATTAGTTATAATCACCTTATCAGACAGCGGAATAGAGACTTTAAAAGCAACTCCAGAACTTCCAAAAAAAGAAATAGAATTTGTAAACCAATGGAAAGCCGAAGCTAAATTAGAAAATTTTTATATTTCTGTATCCAAAAAAGATGCAATTTTAGTATTCAAAGACATTGATGAAGCAAAATGCAAAGAAATGATAGAAATTTTACCCTATTTCCCTTATATGGAAAACATTGAATATCATTATTTGAACAAACAATTTTAGGGAATCATCATGAATTGAAAATATATTTGTTAATTTGGCATGACAAAATGCGATAAGCACAGCAGGTAACAGCAGTTTGGCAAAATGGCGGGTTTAGTGCTAAATTCAAGTTCAGTTCTTCGATTGAACTTTTGTACAAAACTGAACATTTGTGCTTCGATTTCCGCCACCTTCGCCAAGCCGCAAAACGTTAGGTGCAAGCGTAAAGAACGACCGTGCAACAAGAAACAGACGACTAAAAACGAGAAAAAGTAAACCATTTTGACAAGTGAACACAGACATAAAAACGATACAACAAACGGACAACGAGTAAGCCGACACTCATTGCCTACCCTTCTGTGTTTTAATTTTTTCCCCACCGCACAAAAAAAATTGAATTTCTATTGCCACCGTACAAATGGCACATTTGGTTTTTTCCAACGCACGAGCCAACGCTCAAAAAACCAAAAGAGCCATTTTTTAGCCAACGCACGGACAGAAAGACCGACAATAAAAAGTAATTTAGCGAACTAATAAATAAAGAGAATTTTAAATGAGTGAAGACCAAAAACGAGTATTAGAACAACAACTTTGGAATATAGCCAATACGCTGAGAGGCAAAATGAATGCGGACGAGTTCCGTGACTATATTTTGGGCTTCATTTTCTATAAATACCTGAGCGAGAAAATGGAAATTTTCGCTAATGACATCTTGAAACAAGACAAAATTAAGTTTCGTGAAATAACGCCAAAAACAGCACAAGCCAATGACTTTTTAGAAGCTATAAAAGAAGAAGCTTTGGAAAAATTAGGCTACTTCCTTAGACCGGAAGAACTCTTTACTGAAGTGGCTAAAAGAGGAATGGGCAACAATGAAGACATTGACCTTTTTGACGACAGCAAAACAAATTTCATACTTGAAGACCTTCAAAAAATACTGACCAACATACAACTGAGTACAATGGGTACTGACAGCGAAGAGGACTTTGACAACCTCTTTGAAGATATGGATTTGAACAGTACCAAACTTGGCAAAACTCCCGAAGCAAGAAATGCAATTATTGCAAAGGTGCTAACGCACCTTGACAAGATTGATTTCAAGTTAGAAAATACGGAATTAGATGTTTTGGGTGATGCCTACGAATATTTGATTGGACAATTTGCCAGCGGTGCAGGTAAAAAAGCAGGTGAATTTTACACACCACAGGAAGTTTCTAAAATATTGGCAAAGATTGTTACCACAGGAAAGCAAAAACTTAAATCGGTTTACGACCCTACTTGTGGTTCAGGCTCTTTGTTGTTGCGTGTAGCCCGAGAAGTTAAAGATGTGGCAATGTTTTACGGACAAGAAATGAACCGTACCACATACAACCTTGCCCGAATGAATATGATTCTGCACGGTGTGCATTATCGCCAATTTGACATTAAGCAAGAAGATACATTGGAATATCCGCAACATATAGAAGAATTGCCTTTTGAAGCCATTGTTGCCAATCCGCCTTTTTCTGCCAAATGGAGTGCGAACCCTATTTTTACGAGTGACGACCGCTTTAGCCAATACGGAAAGTTAGCTCCTGCAAGTAAAGCAGATTTTGCCTTTGTGCAACATATGATTTACCATTTGGCTGAAAATGGAACTATGGCAATTGTATTGCCACACGGTGCATTGTTTAGAGGTGGAGCAGAACAACACATTCGTAAATTTTTAATTGAAAACAAAAACTATTTAGATGCAGTGATTGGATTACCAGAAAAGATATTTTTTGGGACGGACATACCCACTTGTATAATGGTTTTCAAGAAATGTAGAGAAAACCCTAATAATGTAGTTTTTATAGATGCCAGTCAACACTATGCAAAAGGAACTCAAAACTATTTGAGACAAGAGGATATTGATAAAATCATAAACACCTATCAAAACAGGATAACAGAAGACAAGTACAGTTTTGTTGCTTCCCTTGAACAAATTCGTGAAAACGATTACAACTTGAACATACCTCGCTATGTAGATACATTTGAGGAAGAAGAGGAAATTGATTTAGATGCAGTTTCTAACAAATTGGTTGATTTGGACAAAGCCATCAAAACTACAGAAAGCGAGATAGCTAAATTTTGTAAAGAATTGAACATTTCAACGCCTTTTTAATAATGAGAAATACCAATACAAAACCAGTTTTGCGATTTCCTGAATTTAAAGAGAATTGGAAACCTGTACAACTCAAGGAAATTTTAAAAGAACATAAGTCGAGAAACACGAAAAACCTAGTTGAGGAAGTGTTTTCTGTTGCCAAAGAAAAAGGTGTTATTAACCAAATAGAGCATTTAGGAAGGTCTTATGCTTCTGACGACATTTCAAATTACAAAGTAGTTTATCCAAATGATGTAGTTTATACAAAAAGCCCGACAGCAGGATTCCCTTTTGGTATTATCAAGCAAAATAAATTAGACCGCACAGGAGTAGTTTCTGTTCTTTATGCCGTATTCAAGCCTAAAAATATTGAATTGGGTTTGTTGCTTGACTTCTATTTTTCGTCTTGGGTAAACACTTACAATTATCTTGTACCCTTGGTTCATAAAGGTGCGAAAAACACAATGAACATTGGAAATGAAGATTTTTTAAATGGTGCGAAAATTTACCTTCCAACTGAAAAAGAAGAACAGAAAAAAATTGCAGATTTTTTAATTCAAATAGACAACCGCATTGCTCAACTCACAGAGAAAAAAGAGCATTTAGAGCTATACAAAAAAGGAATTACGCAAAAAATATTCTCCCAAAAACTTCGCTTTAAAGATGAAAATGGAAAGGACTTTCCAGAGTGGAAATATCTAAATGGTAACAAACTTTTTGAACCAATTTCAAATAAAAATCATAATTCTGATTTGCCTATTTTAGCTATTTCACAGGAATTTGGTGCAGTACCAAGAGAAATGATTAATTACCATATATCAGTAACAGAGAAAAGCGTAGATAGCTATAAAGTTGTTGAAAAAGGAGATTTTATAATTAGTTTGAGGTCTTTTCAAGGCGGTATTGAATATTCTGAATACAATGGGATTTGCAGTCCTGCATACATAATACTTCGTCCCAAAGTAGAAATCTCAGATTATTTCTTTAAAACATACTTCAAAACAAATAACTACATACAAGAACTTTGTAGAAAACTTGAAGGAATCCGAGATGGGAAAATGATTAGTTACAAATACTTTTCAGAGATAAAATTACCATTTCCACACATCAAGGAGCAAGAAAAAATCGCCTCATTTTTAAATGAAATCAGCCAACAAATCAGCTTGGTCAATGAGCAACTAGAAGAAACCCGAACCTTTAAAAAGGCATTGTTAAGTAAATTATTTTGCTAATGGCTATTAAAAAAGAACCAATAGAATTACTTAAAACAAAACTCAATAGATGTATTAATGGAAATATGTCATTGACAAATCGTAGCCTTAAAGCAGGTAATAGGATTCTAATAAAGTACAATCAAAATTTTGTTGAGTACACCGAAAACGGATATTTGTATGACGGTACCGACCGTTTTTACACAAGAGATTACACAGTAAAAATCGAATTAAATAGAGAAAATCTTTCGCTCATAAGTTCATCAAGTTCAAAACCAGATAAGAATTTTGGTTTTTTCTTGGGCTTTATGAAAAACATTACTGCCCAAGACCTTACTAAGATTGTAATCTCGAATGAAAACAAGGTTGAACCACCAATACTTTATACAACAAAATCATTATTTGAAGACTACAAGAAAATTGCAAAGGAAGAAGGAATTGATAAAAATATTCGAATCAGAAATAGAGTTGCACCATATTTAAAAAACCACTTCGATATAGAATTAAATGAGGCAGAAGCACAGAAAGACTATTCTCTTGCATTAAAAGAAATAATCGCCAGCAATCAAGTTTCACAAGCTGATATCATAAACCTCACAGGCAATCTTGAAACAGGTGAAAATATCAATCTTGTAGTTGAAAAGAAGATTAATAAACAAGTTGATTGGTTAATAAAAACTATTGAAGAACAAATCTTAAGTAAATCAAAAATTACCACCGCTGAAGCAAAAACCATTGGAAATACATATTTCGGATTTCCTAAAATTCAGATTAAAGGTCCTGAGGATTTGATGGAAAAGATTTTGACTAAATATGGTCAATATACTTTTTTTGGCGTGCCTGCAATGATTAACACAAACAAGTACGTTATCCATCACGGAGATTTATCTCGTTCTCAATTAGATTTAATACTCATTAGCCACTTAGGCGATATTGAACTAGTAGAACTAAAAAGGTCAGATGAAATTTTGATGGATTTTGATTTTGGCAGAAAAAAGTTTTATCCAACCAAAACATTAGCAGCTGCGATTTCTCAGTGCGAACGATACATCACAACAATCAATAGAGATAATGATGAAAGTTTCAAAATTGACAATAAAAAAATTAGAGAATTTCTTCAAGAACAAATAGGTGCGGATAATTTAGATGTTGAATCTGTAAGACCAACAGGAACAATTATAATAGGTAACTCTAATTCTATTTTTACCCAATATGAAAATCTAAATGCCTCACAAAAAGCAAAAATTTCAAAGGTTCAATATGAAACAAACGGAAAATTAGCCTACAAGGAGTTGAAAAATACTTACAAAAATATTAAGGTGCTTACATATAGCGAATTAGTAGGACACGCTAAAACAAGATTGCAGTTGGATTTATGAGTAAACAAAGTGAACAAATATTAGAAGAACAATTAATTGCCCAGTTACAAAAATTGGGTTACGGTTATATTACGCTCAATAATGAAGCGGCATTATTAGGAAATCTCAAAAACCAATTAGAAAAGCACAACCAAATTTCTCTTTCAGATGCCGAGTTTGATAAAGTATTGAATCTATTAAACAAAGGTTCTGTTTTTGAAAAATCTAAAACGCTTCGCCAAAAACAACATATTGTAAGAGACAACGGAGATAATCTCTATTTTGAATTTCTGAATACGGAACATTGGTGTCAAAACCAATATCAGGTAACCAACCAAGTAAGCCAAGAAGGAAAATACAAAAACCGTTATGATGTTACGATTTTAATCAATGGTTTGCCTTTAGTTCAAATAGAATTGAAACGCAGAGGATTAGAACTTAAAGAAGCCTTTAACCAAATAAACCGCTATCAACGCCACTCATTTGGTGCAAATTCCGCTTTGTATCAATACGTTCAGATTTTCGTCATCAGTAATGGCGTAAATACAAAGTATTACGCCAACAACCGCAACCAAAGTTTCAAGCAAACTTTCTATTGGACAGATTTTGAAAACAAGCGATTGACCAATATCCTCAACGGTTTTACAGATGCCTTTTTAGAACCTTGCCACATTAGTAAAATGATATGCAAATACATTGTGCTGAATGAGGCTTACAAAATACCAATGGTGCTTCGTCCATATCAATTTTATGCAGTAGAAGCATTGATTGACCGAGTAAAAAACTCCAACAAAAACGGTTATATATGGCATACCACAGGTTCGGGCAAGACCTTAACCAGTTTTAAAGCCAGTCAAATTTTGATGAATTTGCCAGAAGTTCACAAAGTTGTTTTTGTAGTGGACAGAAAAGATTTGGATTACCAAACCACCAAGGAGTTCAACAGTTTTAGTGATGGTTGCATTGACGGAACAGACAACACTGCCAATTTGGTAAAACAGTTTATTGGCGCATACAAAGACAAAAAAGGCGAAGCCAAAAACACCAAACTAATTGTAACCACCATTCAGAAACTCAATACTGCCATCAGTAAATTGAAGTACGAAAAGAAAATGGCAGACTTGAAGGATAAGCGAATCATTTTCATTTTTGACGAGTGCCACCGTAGCCAGTTTGGAGAAACCCACAACAGAATAAAAGAGTATTTCAACAATGCTCAAATGTTTGGTTTTACAGGCACACCCATTTTTGCCGACAATGCCAATAAAAATGAATTGGGCAAACGAACAACCAAAGACCTCTTTGAAGACTGTTTGCACAAATACGTAATTACAGATGCCATAAAAGACGAAAACGTATTGAAGTTTTCAGTTGAGTATGTAGGCAGATACAAGCAAAAAGACACAGCAACCGAAATTGATATTGAAGTTGAAGACATTGACACGCAGGAATTGATGGAAGATGAAAAGCGATTAGAAAAAATTGCCGATTACATCATCAACAATCACAACCGAAAAACACACAGCAAGGATTTTTCGGCAATGTTTTGTGTGGACAGCGTAAAGTCATTGATTCGCTATTACGATATTTTCAAACGCAAAAAACTAGCAGGAGAACACAACCTAAATATTGCAACCATTTTCAGCTATGCAGCCAACGAAGATGATGCAGATGCCAATGGCTTTATTCCCGAAGAAGTTTCTGTAGTTGAAGAACCGAGAGCATTATATGGCTTGCAAGCCCACAGCCGTGAGAAGTTGGATGAATATATTGAAGACTACAATCAATTGTATGATGTAAAATATTCCACCAAAACCAGTGAGGATTTTTACAACTACTACAACGACATTTCAAAAAAACTAAAAGACCGAGAACGCCAACCCGAAAATATAAATAATCGCATAGATGTTTTATTGGTGGTGAATATGTTCCTAACAGGTTTTGATGCCAAGAAAGTGAACACGCTTTACGTTGATAAGAACTTAAAATATCACGGATTGATTCAAGCTTTCAGCCGAACCAACCGAATTTTAAACGAACAGAAATCACAGGGCAATATTGTTGTTTTTAGAAACCTGAAAAACCGAACAGACGAAGCCATTACACTATTCAGCAACAAAGAAGCGATTGAGGTTATCATAATGAAACCTTATGAAGATTATGTTGCCAAGTTTGATGAAGCCTTTGAAAAGCTATTAGAAGTTACACCTACAACAGACGCTGTAAACGACCTTGAAAGCGAAGATGACGAACTGAATTTCATTAAAGCATTTCGGGACTTGATGAGAATTAAAAACATTCTCACAGCCTTTTCAGACTTCAAATGGGAAGATTTGAAAATGAACGAGCAACTTTTTGAGGACTTCAAAAGCAAATATCTTGACCTTTACGATAAAGTAAAAAGCAACCACCAAAAAGAGAAAGTTTCCATTTTGGAAGATGTGGACTTTGAATTGGAGTTGATTCACCGTGACGAAATCAATGTTGCGTACATCATTCAGCTTTTAATCAAACTGAAATCTCAAACACAGAAAGACACAACCAAAGCAGAAAAGGAAATTTTCAACTTATTGAGTACAGAAGCTACTCTAAGAAGCAAACGAGAACTCATAGAGAAATTTATTTTAGAGAATCTTCCAGTCATAAGCGACCCCAACAACATTACTCCTGCATTTGAGCAGTTTTGGAATAAAGAACAACAAAAGGAATTTTCTAAAATCGTACAAGAAGAAAACCTATCAGCCGAGAAAACGGAAAAACTCATTGAAGATTATTTATTTGCTGAAAGAGAGCCACTCCGTGACGAAGTTTTGGAACTAATTGAAGGCGAAAAACCAAGTTTACTTCACCGAAAAAAACTAGGCGACAGAATTTTGAAACGAATTGTGGATTTTGTGGAGACATTTATTAACGGAATGAATTTGAATTAATTAAAAAAATTAAAATGTACTATTTTGCTTACGGTTCGAATATGTTTACTTACAGACTTGAAAAAAGAGTCGGTAGAGTTCAAATTATAGGGATTGGGTTATTGCCGAAATATTCCCTGATATTCAATAAAATATCAAAAGATGGTTCTTTAAAAGCAAATATATCTTTAAATGATAATCATAACGTTTACGGTGTGATATTTAAAATTAATCCTAGCAAAAAAGAAGAATTAGGCAAAGCTGAGGGGCTTGGCAAAGGATATATTGAAAAAAAAATTGAAGTTGAACATATACAATCAAAGGAAAAAATTAAGGTATTTACTTATATAGCAGATTCTATTGATGATTCTAACAGGAATATGCCTTATGACTGGTATGTTGAACTCATTAAAATTGGTGCCGAAGAACATAATTTACCAATAAATTACGTAGATAAGATAAAGTCTATACCGTCCAAAAAAGATGAAAATGTTTTAAGAAACAATACTGCTGAATACTTAGTAAAAGAGAGTAAAGCGATAAAGAAATACTTATCTGAAAGTTTTGAATACTTATTTAAGTTGACCACACCTAAAGAATTTGAAATTAGCATAAAAGACCACGCTTTACACAATCGAAAAATATTAATTGAAAAAGCTGAAAAAGGTTTTGCATTTCAAACCGATAGTGTTATCCCGAAAGGTATTCAAAGACATAAAGAACTTCAAGTATCAGGGAAAAAACTTCAATTAAAAGAAGGAGGCGAAGACACAAAGCTATTCATTGATGGAAAACATTTTCTTTTAAATAATATTGAATACGACTTTGACAACACTCTAAAACTTCTTAGTGGAGCAATTAACTCTATTGGTAATGCAACAATCGAAGAATTTAGCAACAAGTATTTACGCCTCATAATACCAATAGCTAAAAAAATGCGAATAATTAACGACTACCAATGCAGAGGATTTGTCGTTGATTACAAATTAAGAACTGGGTTACTAATTTTAGAAATAAACAAAAAGCCTTTCCACTTATTTGAATTAAAATATGGAGAAAAGGACTATTTGGTAATTGATTGTGTTGAAAAATATTCTCTAGCTGAATTTCAAAATTGTTGTCAAACGATATTACTTACATATGCATTTCTTTCAGGAGATTATCATTCAGACGAAGGATATTATTTAGGTTTTGATGATGCATCTTTGGAAATACCTAAACATATTTTGTTTCATACATTTAGTGATTCTCACTATAATTTAAATGCTGCCTTTACAACTAACGCATATTTTGGTTTAGACTTAGAAAATATCAAGAGGGATGAAAAAGGTTTTATAGATGAAGAAACGAGAAAAGAGCAATTTAAGGATATAATGTTTTTCCCTTCATCAGTTTTCAGTAACATCTGTCAGATTGCAATAGAAAATGAAAAAATATTTAGGTCGTTACTACTCTTAATATTTAATCAAGCATCTACGTTAGAAATTAAAATCCCAATTCAGTATGTGGCTATTGAAGCTCTAACAGGTGCAATTATAAAGAAAGGCAATTCAGAATTAAAGCCCATCTCTGAAACTGAATTGGCAAACAAACTAATAGATGAGTTAAAAAACGTCACAGAGAAATTTTTAAATGAAAATAAAATTCAGATAGAAGATAATGACTTGATTTCTCCATTATTTAAAAGACTTAACTCTTTAAACGCACCAACAAATACAGATAAATTAAGTAAACCATTTGCTGAAGTGGGCTACACAATTTCAGATGAAGAAAAGAAAATCATTAAACTTAGAGATACATTTCTACACGGAAGTATAAAGTCCTTTGGAAATCTAGATGATGACTTTAAAGGGTTATTCTACATTTCTTTAAAGCTTCATTTTCTAATTTGTATTCTACTATTGAAAAATGCTGGTTTCGAAGGTCGAATTATTAATTATCCAAAACTTTACGAGTATATAACCGAAAAGTATTTGGAAGAAGAAGTTTTGCGTAAAATTTAATTTAGTAAAGTATGCATAGAATAGACAAGGATACCTTTCTGCGAAGTTTTAAAGTACTTTCAAATCAGTCGTTTGATTTGTTGCTTGGAGCAGGTGCGTCTATTTCTTCTGGCATTCCCTCAGGTAGTGATTTAGTTTGGCATTTCAAAAGAGAGATTTTAAGCAGTAGCGGTAAAATTAATGGCAAAAAATTTCAGGATTTAAAAATAGAGGACAACAAAAAAATCATTCAAAGCTACTTTGCGGAAAAAGGAGAAAGTCACATTATAAATCCCTATTCACACTATTTCAATGAATGTTATCCCGACCCGTTAGTAAGGAAAGATTTTCTAACAAGTTTGGTTAGAGATAAAAAACCCTCTATTGGTTTTATGTGCCTTTCGGCATTGATTGAAAAACAAAAAATCAATACTGTTTGGACAACAAACTTTGATGACTTAATTGAAAAAGCAATTAATGGATTAAATTACAAAAGCTGTCAAATTGTTTCGCCAGATAATGCAAGCACTGTTCAACAATTTAAAACAGATATTCCAACAGTTGTAAAACTTCACGGAGATTTTCGATATGACCCATTACAAAATACTGATGAGGAACTTCAAAAATTAGAAAAAAGTTTGCACCAATATTTTTTAGATGCTTCTTCAAAAAGAGGTTTGTTAGTAGTTGGATATTCAGGTAGTGACGAATCTGTTTTGCAAACTCTTGAAACGGCATTGGAAAAGCCAAACGCATTTCCGAAAGGCTTAATTTGGTGTATTCCAAAAGATGTTTCACCAAATGACCGTTTAACTCAACTTATAGAAAAAGCTAACAAACAAAATCAACGGTCAGGATTTATGACCATTGATAGCTTTGATTATTTTCTTCACGAGTTATATAAAATATGTGATTTAAAAAACGAACACATTGATAAAATAGCAAGTGAACGCTTTGAACAAAGGCAATTTTTTAGATTGACTCAAAATCAATCTAATACCACACCAATTCTGTTAAATGCTGTAAAAGCTAAGAATTTCCCAAAAACTATATTCTCAACAAAAACCAAGATAAACGGAGAAGGGAAATGGAAAAAACTCCGAGAAGTTCTGAAAGATTCAAATGTAATAGCCTCTTTCAGCAAAGGAGAAACCTTATCGCTTTTCGGAAATGAAAGTGAAATAAAGGAACTGTTCAAGGATTATTTTACAGATGAGCTAAAGTTAATAGACATTCCTGATTATATTTTCCATCAACCTGATTCATATTACATTGGTCTACTGTATGAATTGATTGAAAAATCTTTGGTAAATGATTATGACTTAGCATTACATACCAAAGGAAGTCAATTTAGAAAGGTTTATTCTGTGAACCACCCCATTAGTAAAGAAGAAGTTGATGGAATTCCCAAATGGTTTAACTTTTCAATTCCCGCAGGTATTCAGGTTTTTGAAGCATTTGAGTTTAAAGTAGAGTTTGTGAACAAAGAACTTTTCTTACTGATTTGTCCAACCATCCATATTCAAACCACCTCGGGAGAAGAGCCAGATAGGTTAACAGTTCAGAATATTACCAATACCATTGTTTCAAATCGCTATAATGGTAAATATGGCAAGAAGCTAGGTTTTTGGTTTGGTGAATTAAAAAGAAGAAAATCAGACTTAACTTTTCGTTTAGGCGACTTTGAAATTAAGCTTTCTGAATATTATTCTACCGCAGCCAAAAAGATGGATGATTTCTTTTGTTTTGAGAGTTATTCTAAAGCTAAAGAACCTTTAATTTACTTTCATCACCAAGATGAAACAAAACAATCTATACATCCGATAAACGGATTAAAAATTTTAGGGCCTTTAGAAGAAAGTTTCGGAGCTAATGGTGTTGCTACAAAAATTACTTTAGCTATTATCGCTCCTGATACAGGTTTTGAGAGGGTTAAAACTCATTTAGAATCATTGCTTAATTCAGTAAGTCCGTCAACTGAAAAAGAATACTTAAAAGATTTCCCAGGCTTTGACAAAGTTTATAAGAAACACTTAATAATACCAAATTCCATTCAAAATGAGTTTGTTGTTCCCATTAATAGCCAAGAGATTAAACATTATTCTGCAATTCAGTTTTATGACTTAATCAAAAGTAAAATTGATAAACTTTCGACAAGAAGCACCGAAATTGATTGTGTAGTTATTTATATTCCTGATGCTTGGAAAAATTTTAGAGAATTAAAAAACGAACAAACATTCTTTGACTTACACGATTCCTTGAAGCTGTATGGCGTAAAGAAAGGATTAAGGTTGCAATTTATTGAAGACAAATCTATTACATACAAAGACCAAGCAAAAATTAAATGGTGGCTTTCCTTAGGAATTTATGTAAAATCAAACGGGACACCTTGGAAAGTAAAAACTGATAATACTGAAACTGCATTCGTAGGTTTGGGTTATGCTATTCGACAAAACGCAAGAAACAAAGTAGTTTTAGGAAGTAGCCAAATTTTTGATGGAAGCGGAAACGGTTTGCGTTTCTTGCTTCAACCAATTGAAAAGCCTGTATACTTTGGTAAAAACCCATTTATGAGCAAAGATGATGCTTTCCGCTTGGTAAGTAACATTAGAAATACCTACCATAAAATAGACCCAATAATTGGGCTTAAAAAATTAGTGTTGCATAAAACGACACACTATACACGTGACGAAATCGAAGGAATTTGTAATGCACTTGAAGGAATTGAAAATATCGAACTTTTGCAAATCCAACAATTCACTAATTGGAGAGCAATAAAGTTAAAGAAAGACTTTGCGACAGGCAAACACACCTTTGACGGCTATCCAATTGAACGAGGGACAATAATTCAATTAGACGAATTTAGTTTTCTTCTGTGGACACACGGAGTTGTTGAAAATCAGGAGCTAAATGGAAAGTACTACCAAGGTAAAAGAGGAATTCCAACGCCTTTACTTATTAAAAGGTTTAGAGGCACAGACCCGATTGAAACAGTTGCAAACGATATTTTAAAACTGACTAAAATGAATTGGAACGGAGCTGAATTATATAAAACAATGCCTGTAACAATTGACTTTTCAAAAAGACTTTCAGTAATGGGTAAACAATTAGAAGAACTTGGAAACAAAGCCTATGATTTTAGATACTTCATATAGCCAACGCACAAAAGCACACACATTGCCAAGTCGCACCAGCCGACACACAAGCCAAAACTTGGCAAAGAGTGTGCTTTTCCCAACGCAGAAAGAAATTCAATTTTTTTTCTCCTTCCCTCTTGAAAAAATTAAAACACCCGACACACAAACCGACACGACAAAGACCGTAGAACTCAACAATGGCAATGGTTTACAGACACGGACGACAAGAACGCCAGCACCTAACAGGCGTTTGGCTCAATGGCGGGTGAAGTGGTTAATTGAACATTCTACCTCGCATCAACTTTTGTGGTGTATTGACAGTTTTGTGCTCCGAAATCCGCCACTGCGCCAAGCGCCAAAACGTTAGCTGTCATTATAAAACAAAATCCCGTATGAAAAAATCACTCTTTCTTTTAATCACAATTTTTATGACAAATTTATTATTTGCTCAAACAGAAAACTACAAAACTGCGATTGATAATTTCCAATCGAATTATAACGCTGAAAAATATGACGAAATTTTCAATACTTTTTCGTCTGAAATGAAACAAGCATTACCACTTGAGCAAACGGTCGAATTTTTAAAAGGTCTTAAAAGCCAAGTTGGTAAAATTGAAAACAAAGAATTTATAACCTATCAACAAGAAACTTACGCAACGTACAAAACGAAGTTCGAAAAAATGGTTTTAGCAGTTAACATTTCGCTTGACAACGAAAATCTAATAAACGGACTTTTTATAAAACCTTATGAAGAACCAACACAAACAACGAATAATACTATAAATTCACTGAACAATTATCCGAAAGAAATTTCCGAAATTATTTTTTCTAAAGTCAAAGACTTTCCCAATAACACTCAACTTTCTATTGCCATAATTCAAAATGGGAAAACAAATTATTACGGAGTTATAAAACTTAATGACACTATAAAATCTATTGAAAATCAAACCAAAGTATTTGAAATTGGTTCTATTACAAAAGTTTTTACATCAACTGTTTTGGCTTCGCTTGTAGAAGAAGGAAAAATCAAATTGACCGATAAAATAAATTCGTATTACTCATTTCCATTTAAAGACAATATCAATCTGAATTTTAAAGATTTAGCCAATCATACTTCAGGATTACCTCGATTGCCTGAAAATTTAGATTTATCAAACGAAGCCAATCCATACAAGAGCTACGGAAAAAATCAAATTGAAGAATATCTGAAAAACTTTCTGAAACTAGAGAATGCTAAAACTTATGCGTACTCAAATTTAGGAACCGGATTATTGGGTTACACTCTTGGATTAACTCAAAAAATGAGTTTTCAAAAGTTGTTACAGAATAAGGTTTTTGACAAATACAAAATGAAGAATTCGTTTATAAGTTCTAAAAATCTAAACGACAAACTTGTAAAAGGACAAAACCCAAATGGAGAAATTACGTCTAATTGGGATTGGGACGTATTGTTCGGAGCAGGAGGAATTTTATCTACAACAGAAGATTTAGTAAAATTTGCAGAAGCACAATTCAATCCGAAAAACAAAGAACTAACATTGACAAGAACACCAACTTCAGACATTGACGAAAATATGAAAATCGGTTTAGGTTGGCATTTAATAAAATCAAAAAACGGAAAAGATTTGGTTTGGCATAATGGAGGAACTAGAGGATATTCTTCTTCTATGACTTTAAATACTAACGACAAAACAGTTGTTATAATTCTATCAAACCTTTCCGCTTATCATACAAAAATGAGAAACATTGACGGATTGTGTTTTGAACTAATAAACGAAATGGAAAAATAATAACGACAGCTAACAAGGGTTTTGCAAAATGGCGGGGTAAAGTCTAAATTGAAAATTTGTGCTTCGTAATCCGCAAAAGCCAATTTTATTGGCTTTTTTCATATATTAGCAAATAGAAATTGGCTTTTGCTACGTTCCGTCTAAATCGAAATTTTTCGCTTCGATTTTCCGCCACTTCGCAAAGCCCCGAATCGTTATAGCCAATTTAGAATAACATGAAATATATATTGATACCTCTTCTCTTTCTGACCTTTAATCTATACGGTCAATATTGTCTGCCAAATTTTAGGCAGGTTGATAAACAAATCGTTTTGCCCAATGATTTTACTGTGATGCTACGGACAGAGTTAATGGGAGACCTGATGGACATGTATGAAAAAGATAAAAAGATATCATTTTATTATACTATTATCGGCGGTGGTCTTGGAGAAATCGTTTTTGATGGAGTCGTTGAATTGGATTGGCCTGAAATGCACTATAATACTTATGATTGTATTTGTACCTATAATCCAGCTTATGAAATAGATGAAAAATATAGTGAAACTAATTCAAACGAGGAGGATGATTGTGTGATTTATCACCTTTATCTCAATGGGAATGATTTGATTGTCAACTTATCACTCAGAGGAGACCGACGAAATACGTATGAGATTTCGTTGAATTATAAGGGAGAATTGAACTGGGAAAGACACAATATAGATACCCTAAGTCTTGAACATAATTTGCCTCACCCAAATTCAATAAAGACAGAAGAAGACAAAGCAAAGTTTTTTAAATCCTATTTAGACAGTAAGTATGACCAGTTAGTTTCTCCACCTCAGGTGCAACCGTTGTATGATTCTCTGACAAAAACTTATACGTTAGAAGATAAAAATATTCAACTGATTCCTTTGTCTGATGAAGCATGTACCCCAACTAAAATAAAAGGAGAAAATTGGGAAATCTACCTCAATGGTTCTCTTTTTATTGACCCTGAAAAGGACCAACCTTTGGTTAACTTTATAGGAGATAAAATGTTGATAGTTACGGTCTATAATGACGATGTTATAACATGCCCCACTTTGAGTGATACCTATCCATTGATCTACTTTATTAATATGGAAGCTGGTCGAAAAAATTGCCAAACTTTGATTACCTATGGTTTGTTAAAAGAAATTGATGGGAGATGAAACATTTTTTTATATTTTTCCTGCCCCTCCTTTGTGCTAACGTCTTTTCTCAAAAAGATTATTATGAATACGTTGAGCTTACACTCTATAACAGTCAAGGAGAAAAGATAGAAAATGCTACAGTTTTAGTCGATGGGAAAACTGTTCCTTATGATTCCTCTAAACATTCATATTATTTGATTGACTCGATAAGCAAGAACTTCAAAGTGGAGGCTTCTTGTGAAGGGTATGAATCAATATCTTATTTACGAGAAAATCTTACTGGTTCAGGCAGTTCTTTCTTTAGATGCTTTTTTTACTTAAAACGGCCTTCAGAGAAATTTTATTATGTGAACAATTGGCTCAAAATACCTTATCAATCGCAACCGAATCAATTATTAGTCATATTGAATACTAAAGGTTTTCCAATTGATGACAGTTTACGCCTTCAATTTGAGCGTGAAATTCAACAAAAGGTATTAAAAATTAGTCCTAACTTCCCTGAACCTCCATCAGATTTAGCAGAAGAATGGATATTTAAGTCAATACCGGAGTTAGAATATAGAATTGTCGTTGAAAAAGAGGATGGAAGTGATTTTGAGAGTGATTATTGTGAGGAATTGGCTTTTTTGAGGAGTTTAGATGAAGTAGTAGGTGCTGGACCTCTCATTATCCATTCAAATATAAATAAGTATCATACTATTACTTATGACCATAAAATTAGACTTTATCAGTTTGGTGTACATTACAATACTAAATTCCTAAAAGAGCGGAGTGAGGAAATTAATCAATTGGTCAAAAAAGTAGATAAACGCTTTTATTTCGATGAAAAAACAAGAGTAATCGTTCTATCTCCAGACGTTAATGAAATACTACCTGAAATTATGGATAATTTGAGGGAAATCGGAATAACAGAGAACATGATAACGATGCTATTTGAAATGAGTTATAATGATTAGAAAAGAAACAAACTGGCTATAACAAGCCATCTGAACGCCAGCCCGAAGAAATCTCTTCGTGCTTGGCATTTATGTAAAAAGAAAATTGTAGCTTCGTGTTTAAGTTTTACTTAAAAATCGGGCCAGCGTCAGGTGGCTAAAACGTTAGTGGTAATATCGAACTCCAATAAAATCAAAAATAAAAATGATGAAAAGGTTTAAATTGGCAATTTTAGCCGTTATTTTCTCAGGTAATGTGATTTCGCAATGTATAAGTGAATTTGGCATTTGGAATAACAATGCAAATTTTATTATTGAATATTACCAAGATAAAGTCATAACTAGTACTACTTCTGGTATTCAATTTATAGATGTATCGAGCCCATCTTCACCCACACCGACGGCATCTTTAGGAAATCCTGCAAGCTTCCCTATGGCAATTGAGGTTGATGGTAATTACGCCTACTTTGGAGGTGGGATGAATCCATACTTCATGATTGCAGATATTTCAAATATCAACTTTCCTACTCAGGTTGGCATAACAACGAATCTTAGCGGAACAGCTTATGATATTGCTTTAAGTGGAAATTATGCTTTCATGCCTACTAGTTCTAGTATTTTATACGCTATTGACATCACGAATAAAACGACACCTTCAGTG
The DNA here is from genome assembly GCA_023957475.1 of Crocinitomicaceae bacterium. GTDB lineage: Bacteria > Bacteroidota > Bacteroidia > Flavobacteriales_D > Crocinitomicaceae > Taishania. The sequence continues at coordinate 73,950 of JAMLHA010000013.1, forward strand.
GTTAGTAGTATAAACCTGGGAAGCTTTTCACAAGGCATAGCTATACAAGGAAACTATGCATTTGTAGGAACCAATGCTGGGCTTCAAGTCATTGATATTTCAGATCCCTTAAATATGACGATTGTGACAACATTTGGGGGAGGCTATGCTCAAATCGCTGCGGATTTAGCAAATAATCGTCTTTTTGTCTCGAAAACAGCTAGTGGTTTTGACGCAATAGACATTTCTGATCCGACCAATCCCGTGGGCCTATTTCAAGGTATAGGTGGAAACACATTAGGTAAACTAGTTTACAAAAACAACTACGTATTTCAAATTGGAACAAATGCAGTAAGTGCATTTCATATTACTCAGAATTCTTCGACTTATTTATGCTCCTATAACTCAACATTAAATGGTCAAATAAACTCTGTAGCAGTTAAGGATTCAGTCTTTTACGTAACTACAGTGAATGATTTCCACGTTTTAAATCTTAATGGAGCAATAATTGGATTGAATCACTTGGACAATACATCTAAATTAATAGCATATCCTAATCCAGCTAAAGAAAGTATTTATCTTGAAGTTCAAGATAATAAAACATACCTAATTGAAATTGTTGACACAAAAGGTAAGGCTCAATATTCAGATCAAATAATGTATGGGAAACTAGAAATAAATACTTCCAATTTAGAAAGTGGTATTTACTTCATCAGATCATATTCTGATGGAAATTTAATGATAACTAAATTTGTTAAACAATAAAATACCACTAACAAGCACTAAACAAAATGGCGCAATAATTAGAATCAAGAGATAGCGCCACTTCGCCTAGTGCAGAACCGTTACAAGCAAGCGTAGAGACGAACGCACCTCAAAGATAATTACTAAAATCAAAATAGTTTTTGTTTTATTTTTTGCCAACGCTCATTTAGCACTTTTGGTTTTTGCCAACGCACAAGCCAATCACAAAAAACCAAAAGAGCTAAATTTCCCCTTCGCTACAAACTCACAAAGACTTTTCTATCGTATCAAACTCAAAGATAAATCCAGTAGTTTTTAATTTTTCGTTGCTGACTTTTGAACCTTCTAAAAGCATCACCGCCATTTCGCCAAAGAGCAAACGGATAACAAAAGCTGGTGCGTTGGGTAAGAAGCTTTTCTTTCCGAAAGCTTGCAATAGGGCTTTTGACAAATCGCTCATCGTAATTTGTTCAGTGGCAACAGCATTGAAAATTCCTTTAAGTTGAGTATTAGAAAGAATAAAATCGTACAGTCTTACCAAATCCCGAATGTCTATCCAAGGTAAATATTGTTCGCCAGAACCTAAAGAAACATTTATTCCGAGTTTGGCTAATGGGCTTAGTTTTTTAACCATTCCGCCATCCTTTCCAAGAATAACTCCTTTGCGTAAAATAACAGTACGAACACCTAAATCGTTAAATTTTAAAGCAGCATTTTCCCATTGCTGACAAACAGAAGCTAAAAAATCGTTTCCGCTTTCCGAGCTTTCTGCAAATGTCTTATCCGTTGTTACGGCACCATAAAACCCAACAGCAGAGGAAGAAATAAAGGTGTTGATGCTGAATTTATTTTCCGAAATATATTGATATAATAAGTTAATGGATTTTATGCGACTGTCAATAATTTCCTTTTTTCGGTCGTTGGTCCATCGCTTTTCGCCAATGTTTGCACCGGTAAGATTAATGAGAATTTCTACTCCTTCAAATGCTTTTTTGTCGATGTATTGTCGTTCAATATCCCATAGAAAAAAACGAATATTTTCTGATGGATTAGCACTTGGATTTCGGGTTAAAACATGAATTGAATATCCTTTTTCTACTAAAAAAGGAATGAGCTGTTTTCCAACAAAACCAGTTCCGCCTGCTATTAATATTTTCTTCATTGTCTTTCTTTTACTGCTTCACCATAAATTTTTAAAGCTCTATCTTTTGCAAAACTATGTTCTACTATCGGTTTTGGATATTTTTCAGTTCCAAATTCGGGTAACCATCTTTTGATGTAGTCAAAATTTTTGTCGAATTTTTCGGTTTGCAATGCAGGATTAAACACCCTGAAATAAGGTGCAGCATCGCAACCACAACCTGCTGCCCATTGCCAGTTTCCATTGTTGGCAGACAAATCGTAATCATTCAACTTTTCAGCGAAATACGCCTCGCCCCAACGCCAATCTATCAGCAAATGTTTACACAAAAAACTGGCAACAATCATCCGAACCCGATTGTGCATATAACCTGTTTCGTTGAGCTGTCGCATTCCAGCATCTACAATCGGATAGCCTGTATTTCCACTACACCACAACTCAAATTCCTGCTCGTCATTTCGCCATTGAATAAAATCGTATTTCGTCTTAAAAGAATGACTGACCACCTTTGGAAAATGATACAAAATCTGCATAAAAAACTCCCGCCAAATCAATTCGCCTAACCAAGTTTGATTGTGTTGCAAAGCAAAATCCACACATTTACGAATACTTATCGTTCCAAATCGCAGAGCAATTCCTAATTGAGTTGTTTTTTGAAGTGCTGGAAAATCTCTGTATTTATCATATTCATCAATGATTTTTGCTTCTAATTTTGGCGTTTCAAAATGAAATTCTGTTTTCTTAAATCCAATTTCTTTTAAAGAATGAATTTCGGTAAAATCTTGCTTCAAAAAGTGATTAAAATCTGCTTTGTGAATGTGATAATCTTTTTCGGTTAAAATTTCTTTCCATTTTTTAGCATAAGGCGTATAAACCGTATAAGGCGTTCCGTCATTTTTTACAATCTCGTTTTTATCAAAAATCACCTGGTCTTTAAATGCTTTAAAAGGAATGAGTTGGCTTTTGAAAAAGTTGTAAATTTCGGTATCTCTTTCGATGGCTTGTGGTTCATAATCCCGATTGCAAAACACCGCTTGAATGTCATATTCTTGGGAAAGTTGTTGAAAAATTTCTAAAGGTTTTCCATAAAAAGAACTCAGTTTTGAATGATGATTTTTTAATGCTAAATTAATGTCCGAAAGTGCCTGATGAATATAATCTACTCGCCTATCACTTTTATTTTCTAACGCATCTAAAATAGCAGTATCAAAAATAAAAATCGGCAATACCGGAAATCCCGAAGCCAAAGCCTGACACAATCCAGCATTATCTTCCAATCGCAAATCCCTACGAAACCAGAATATGGAAAGTTTAGTTTTCATTCAAATACGGACTATCTGTTTTATCGTGTTTTACCCAAATCAATTTGGACGTGTCATAACCGATTTCTTCGGCTATTTTCAAGTACTTTGTTTTTATATCCTCGGGAATAGTTTTTGTGCGGGATAAAATCCACAGATAATCCAAATTCTTTCCAGCAATTAAAGCATATTGGTAATTTTCGTCTAAAGCCACCACATTGTAGCCTGAATAAAATGGTCCGAAGAAACTCACTTTTAGCGCAGCCACTATTTTATCTCCTCTAAATTTTGCCAATCCATCGGCTTTACTCCATTTCTTTTTCACGAAATTGTAACCACTGTTCAAGACTATTACATTTCCTTTTTTATCCAATTTATACTGTGCCGAAGTATTGTCTAAATTCTTTTCAAATCGGAAATCAAATCGGGCAATTTCGTACCAAGCACCTAAATATCGATTGACATCAAAATTTTCTACTGGTTTTGTATTTTTAGGTATTGATGCACAAGAATTTAAAAGTAAAATTCCACAAGCTATAAAAGCGGCTCTTAATATTGTTCTTTTTTTCATTTTTTTTCTATTTTAAAAGTTAATGCTTCTGTTAACAAACTTTCTGTGTCAATATTTTTATCATAAATCTGTTGATGAAAATCATCGAGCTTATTGAGTAAGCGGATTAATTCCATTTTCTCCTTTTGTGATAAATTTCCGGTAACGATGGAAGTAGCTTGTCGTATTTTATCCATTTGATTTTCTAAGGCTTCTATCCCTGTTTTGGAAATTGAAATCACTTTACTTCGTTTATCCGTTTTAGAATTCCGCTGTTCAATCCAACCTTGATTGATTAAACGATTGATAATCTGCATTCCAACCGGCTTTTCGTGTACGTTTTTTTTTATCAAATCCATTTTTGACATTTCGCCAAATGCTTTGAGATTTATTAGATAAATAAAATCTTCTTGCGTAGAAAAATCCGACCCAACAATTGCCGATTTGGAATAGCTTTTCGCATATCGATTCATGTGAACAATCAATGTATTAATAACGCTTTCGGCACTTCTTCCGTTTTCTTTCCCTTCCCAATTCGGTTCATTAACGATAGTGTTATTGTTTGTCGAAATCCAATTTTTAAACCCTTCAACAGATGTGTCAAAATGGTTGTTATTGTTGGTTTCAATCTCAAATTCCTGAACTAAATCGAGCACATCTTTAATTAAACCATAATTCATTTTGATTAATTTTAGAATACAAATATACTATTTGTTTTTAAATAAAGCACATAAATAGATTTTTATTTGAAATATTAGTTTACTTTTGCACTAATTAATTACTTTGTAGTATGAAAAAAATACTTTTAGGATTGGTTTTCCTTTTGATTGGAAATAATATTTTTGCCCAAACAATAGGTACTATCAACGGTGTCGTAAAAGACAAAAACACTCAAGAAATATTAATTGGAGTTGTGCTTAAATTTGCCGGAAAAGACACAGTAAATACACTATCCGATGAAAACGGAAACTTTTCGGTTCAACTTCCTGTTGGAAAATATAATTTAGAAACTTCGTATATTGGTTACACACCTTTCACGCTTTACAACATTAATTTGACTTCTGGAAATGCCCAAATTCTACAGATAGAATTGGACGAGAAAAGTCAGGAATTACAGGAAGTGGTCATCAATGCTGGAAAATCGGTTAGGGCTTCGGATATGATTACACCTTTGGCTACTCAAAAATTAACAGCCGAAGAAATAAAATCCAACCCTGGTGGAAATTTTGATGTTTCAAAAGTTATTCAAGTATTGCCCGGAGTTGCAGGAGGAACAACACCTAACCGTAACGATATTATTGTGCGTGGTGGCGGCCCGAGTGAGAATGTCTATTATTTGGACGGTATCGAAATCCCTGTTTTAAACCATTTTCAAACACAAGGTGCAAGTGGCGGAGCTACTGGAATTTTGAATGTTTCTTTTATTCAAGATGTACAACTCACTTCATCGGCTTTTAACGCAAAGTATGACAATGCTTTGGCTTCAACAATAGTCATCAAACAACGAAATGGCAATCCTGACAAATTGAGTGGAAACTTTCGTTTGTCGGGAACAGAATTTGCAGCAATGTTAGAAGGTCCATTGGGAAAGAAAACCACATTTATGGCTTCGGCAAGGCGTTCATATCTGCAATTTTTATTCAAATTATTGGATTTACCCATTCGCCCTGACTACTATGATTTTCAATACAAAATCAATCACAAAATCAACAATAAAACCGAATTGACTTTTATAGGAATTGGAGCGATTGACAATTTTAAATTAGCCGTTCCGAAAAAGAGCGATGCCAATACGGAATACATCAATCGGGCAAATCCTTTAATCAATCAATGGAATTATACCGTTGGAGCAACCTTGAAACGATTGGTAAACAATGGTTTTTTTACTATTGCATTAAGCAGAAATATGTTTTTTAATGGTGCTGACCGTTATGAAAACAATGCTTCAAAAAGTGGAAATAAATTGTTTAGTTTGGGAAGTCATGAAACGGAAAGTAAACTTCGTTTTGATATGAATAAATTAAAAAACGGTTGGAAATACAGTTATGGTGTAGATGCACAATATGTAAAATACGATGCCGATATTTTCAATACGATAAAAGAAGAAGTAAAGGATAATAACGGAAACGTCATTAGTCCTGCCGTTAGTTTTTCAAGTAATACAGCAATTGAATTTTTCAAATTTGGTGCGTACGGTCAAGTTGCAAAACGATTTTTTGACGATAAATTCTTAGTGTCGGGAGGTCTTCGTGCAGACATTAATACCTATACAAAAAACGGATTAAATCCATTGAAAACGCTTTCTCCAAGGGTTTCATTTTCTTATGCTTTCAACAATCAATGGAATATTTCTGCATCCGTTGGAAGTTATTACAAACTGCCTGTTTACACCATGCTTGGCTATAAAGACAATAATGGCATACTTGCCAATAAAGAGTTGAAATATACCAATTCTATACACTATACCATCGGAACGGAGTTTGTACCGAAAAACGATTTGAGGGTTACTTTTGAAGCATTTTACAAAGATTACAGAAATTATCCAACTTCCTTAACCAACGGAATTTCTTATGCCAATATCGGCACGGATTATTCGGCAGTTGGTAGCGATAAATATGCTTCATCAGGGCGAGGGCGAGTGTATGGAATTGAGGCTTATATTCAACAAAAACTCATTAAAAACCTTTTTTATGTAGCCAGTGCCACACTTTACAAATCGGAATTTTCAGGCATCGATAATCAATTCAGACCTTCCACTTGGGATTATGGGTTTATTGTTTCTGCTACTTTCGGTTATAAATTCAAAAAGAATTGGGACATCGGCTTGAAATACCGCATTGCCGGAGGACAATCTTACACGCCTTTTGATATGAACGCATCAACTGCCCAATATTTGACCTATGGAACTGGTGTTTACGATTACACACAACTCAACAGCAAACGACTTCCTATTTTTAATCAATTGGATTTGAGAGTAGATAAAAAGTTCAATTTCAAGAAAGTAAGCTTAGATATATTTGTTGATTTCCAAAATATTCTGTTTTATAAAACTCCTTATTTACCCAAATTTACTTTTGAAAGGAATGATGACAATACTGGCTTTAAAACCACAGACGGACAGCCCATCAAAGCAGACGGAAGTAATGCCATTCCATTAATTCTAAATCAGCGGTCGGCAACCATCGTACCTTCTATTGGATTTATATTTGAGTTTTAAGGAATAATATAACAGACATACACATTTGCAAGCCACACAAGGCTCCGCTCAAAGCAAGGCTTGCCAAAGATTATGTCTTCCATTCCACACATAAAAATAAAACACAAACAACTTTACCGAAAGAACGCCAGCCTGTAACAAGCGGTTTGAACGCAAGCAGGGGTGAATCGCACCGTTTCAACTTTTGTGCTATATTTGAAGTTTGGTTCTCGCATCAACAGTAGTGCTAAAATGCCCTGCCTGCGTCAAGCCGCAAAACCGTTATAGCTAATGAAGAAAACACTTGGAATACTATTAATGTTATTCGCTCTTATCGCATGCGGTGAGAAGCAAAAAAGTCTTGCTGAGTACGAAGCCTATCAAGTAAAAATTGCAAGGAAGAATTTTACTGCGAACAATGGAGAATATTCTATTTTACTACCGCATGATTGGAATGTAAATGAAGACCCTATTGTGTCGGACACTGTGCTATACGTTATGGAAACTGGCAGTTCGGATACCACTTTGGTTGCGATGGGAATTATGAAAATGAACGTTATTTATGGAAACATTGATAACGAATTTGATAAACTCATTAAGGAAATGACAACCCGAGCTTCCAACGTTAAATTGATTGAAAAATCAAATATGAAAATTGGAGATAAAGCTGCCCAAACTGCACTGTTAACGTATGAGCATGATGGAAAAATAATTCAGGAAGAAATAGACATATTTATTCCAATTAATGACACACAGTATTATTACATTGGCCTGGTATGCGATAAGAACGAAAAAACAGAGCATCATTTTGGTATGATGATCGGTTGTGCGAAAACATTTAAACTAAACAAATAGCTATAACATGCGGTAAAAAAAATGGCGCACGATTACACTCGAGAGAAAGCGCCACTTTTCCTACCGCAGGGCCGTTGTAGCACATTTAAAGAAACCCAATGAGACAAGGAATTCCTATAATATTTATTCTCTTCTTAACATTGACTTCTTGTGACTGTCAATACCATTTGTCGGGAGTTGTTTTGGACAAATTGACAAAGAAACCTATTCAAGATGTAGCAATTGGGAAAACGGACACAACCGACTTAGACAACCCGTTTAACAGAAAAACAATGACAAGAGAAAATGGAGACTACGAAATTTATGGGACTGCAGGAAGATGCAATGAGATTACAATGTTTTTTACTAAAGACGGATACGAGACAAGAAAAATAACCTTCCAAAACAACTCGACAGACACGATTTTGCTTCAACCAACTCCCAGTCAAAAGAATGTAATGTTTGACTTTAACGAAGAATTTGAAATATTAGACCTTCAAAAATCAAATGACTACCCTTCGTCTGACAAAGACACAACTGCCTGTATTAAGTGGACTTTGAATAAACAAGAAGTGAAAAAGATAATCGAAG
>JAMLHA010000014.1 GCA_023957475.1 Crocinitomicaceae bacterium
TAAAATAACTTTTCTTTAGACATGTTAAATATTTAGCAATGTAGTCTTAACTACAAAGATAACAAAAAAAATAGATTGTCTATTCAGACAACCTACTTCTTAATTGTAACTAAAATTCTTAAAAAATTTCAGCTGCTGAGAAATGGAATTTCCCTTCAATTTCTGCATTTTCATCAGAATCAGAACCATGAACAGCGTTTCTACCTTTAGATTCTGCGTAATACTTACGAATAGTACCTTCAGCAGCCTCAGCTGGGTCAGTAGCACCAATTAACGTTCTAAAATCAGCTACCGCATTTTCTTTTTCTAAAATTGCTGCAACAATTGGTCCAGAACACATGTACTCTACCAATTCACCATAAAAAGGGCGTTCAGCATGCACTTCATAAAATTTCTTAGCTTGTTCTTCAGATAACTGCGTATATTTCATCGCTTTGATTTGAAAACCAGCACCGATGATCATATCTAAAATTTTTCCGATATGTCCATTTTCAACCGCATCTGGTTTAATCATTGTAAATGTTCTATTTGTTGCCATACTTTCTATTATTTCATTTAAATTGGCACAAAAATAGTGTAAACTTCTTAACAGATTGCTATTATTTTATAAAAAAACTTAATTTAACGGCAAAAAATTGCAATAAAAAAGCAACCAAAAGGCAACCAAATAAATATTCATTCGTCATATAAATGAAAAACGCAAGTGGAGAAACGTGTGGACATAAATAAAGTCATAGAGGAATGCCTGAAAAACGACCGTCGTTCTCAGGAACAGCTCTTTAAGCTTTATTACGGGAAATTAATAGTTGTAGCACTTCGATACATATCGGATAGAGATACAGCAGAAGAGATTCTTCAAAATGCGTTTATTAAGATCTTTGAAAAATTAGAAGCATACGATTCAAAAGGTTCTTTTGATGGTTGGTCGAGAAGAATTGTAGCCAATACAGCTATTGATTACATCCGAAAATCAAAAAAAGATCCATTATTGACAGGAGAAGATACCGATTTTGTAAATTCAACTGTTGACCCAATCGTAGAAAGAGAAGATATGGATGACCTATCTATAAAAGGAGAAATGGCAATGGATGCGATCCAGCAGCTCTCCCCTGCTTATAGAACAGTTTTTAATATGTTTGTTTTGGAGAATTATTCTCACAAAAACATTGCAGAAAAATTAGGAATATCCGAAGGCACTTCTAAATCTAATTTGGCAAAGGCTAAAGCAAATTTAAAGGCTATTTTAATTGAAAAGTTTACCAAAATACAACAATAATGAAAAGTAACTTGGACCAAAATTTTAAAGATGCATTTGAAAAGTATGAATTACCATACAACCCAAAAGCATGGGAAGCAATGAATAGTAAATTAGATGCAATTCAATCAGCTCCAAAAGCACCAAACGGTAGTTCCACAAAATGGATTGGTGGAATTTCTGCCGCTGTGGTTGCTGTTTCTGTACTTATTTATGCTGTTGTAAATACCACTACTCCGAACACACCTTCTACAACTCAAACAAGCCAAAATACAGCTACTGTTGCTAGTGACAACAAATTAGAAAATAATACTGTTGCTACATCAGCAACAACTAATCAGACAAACAAATCTGATGTTGCAACAAATGATATTGTAGCTAAACCAATTGAAAACACAGTAGAGAGCACTTCTAACACAGCTTCTTCAACAGTTGCAAACAACAATCACAATACTACAATAACTACAACAAAAGACAACAATAATTCAACAAGCAACAGAGCAATAGAAACGCCAATAAGTGCATCTGAAAAAAACGATGCAACAAACAATTCTGCTCCTGCAAATCTATTCAATGAATTAACTGATTTGTGTATTGGAGAAAGTGCAACAGTAAAAAATAAAAATGCATTTGCATTGTACATCACTTCTCCAAACGGGAAAGAAACTGTGGTGAATGCAAATCAATCATTCAAATTCATGGCGAATGAAAGCGGTAGTTACACCATTTCTTCTCAAAAGGAAAAAAGAACTATACTTGTTAAGGATACACCAAAATTAGATTTCTCCATCAATGAAGATATTAAATTTGAAAAAGGTATCCCTGCAATTCCGCTTGAAACTTTATCCGATGCCCAAAATTTTGAATGGAGTTTTGAAGGAGTTTCACAAAAACAATACGGAGAAAAAGCAACAGCTCATTTTTACAAACGTGGAAATTACAGCATCACATTGTCTGCTAAAAACACTGATGGATGTGTAGGTTCTGTTACAAAACAAGTAACAATTGACGAAAACTACAACTTATTAGCACCATCTGGTTTCATGCCAAAAAGCGATGATCCTCGTAAAAATAGATTCATTCCAATTGCTTTAACATTGAGAAACACAGCTTTCACTATGACCATCTTCGATCCACGAACAGGTAATGTGGTTTTTGAAACAAATTCAATTGAAGGTTGGGATGGTATTGATAGAAATACACGACAATTGGTTGACGAAAATAAATCATTTGCTTGGAAAGTTGTCTTGGCACAACCAGAACAAGGAGAACCAAAAGAATACTCTGGTATCATTACCCGCTTATAAAAGTATAACTAAACTACTTATGAATTAAAGCTTCTTGTCATTGGCAAGAAGTTTTTTTAATGACATTCAAGTGACAAAGGAATAGTATCTTCGCAAAAAAAAGAATTTTGAAATACTTTTGGATAGCTCTTGGTTTTTTATGTGTCGGGTTGGGAATTGTGGGAATTGCTCTTCCGTTAATCCCAACAACACCTTTCTTTTTATTGGCGGTATTTAGTTTTTCAAAAGGCTCTGATAAATTTTACAATTGGTTTAAATCTACCAAAATGTACAAAGATTACATTGAAAGCTATCGACCTGGACGACCGATAAAATTGAGTAAGAAAATTGAAATACTCACATCTGTATTGATTGTTTTGGCTGCAAGTTTTTATTTCGTTGAAAAAACATATCTAAAAGTTATTCTAGTATCCATTTTCATTCTTCACCTTGTCTATTTTTCAGTATTTATAAAAACTCAGAAACGAGACAAATAATTCAGTTTTATTTTTTATCTTAGAGCCTTAAAACTATAAAAACATGAAAAAAAGTACAATTATTATTATCGCTGTAATCGGTGTTGTTGTTTTATGGGCTATTGGTATTCAACGTAAAGCAGTAACATTAAGTGAAAGTATTGAAAATGCTTGGGGAAATGTGGAAACTGCCTATCAACGAAGAAATGATTTAATTGGTAATTTGGTAAAAACAGTACAAGGATCTGCTGATTTTGAAAGAAAAACGTTGGAAGCGGTTGTCAATGCTCGTTCAAAAGCAACACAAACAACTATTGATCCTTCAAATATGACAGAAGAAGATTTTCAACGTTTTGAAGAAGCTCAAGCCAATGTAAAATCTTCATTGGATAGATTACTAGTAGTTGTAGAAAATTATCCCGATTTAAAGAGTAGTAGCAACTTCTTGAAATTACAAGACGAGTTAGCTAGTACAGAAAATCAAATTTTAACTGCTCGTACTCGTTTCAACAATGAAGTAAAACCTTACAATACCTATATCAAAAAATTCCCAACCAACATTGTAGCTGGATTATTTGGATTTAAGGACAAACAATATTTCAAGAGTGTGGAAGGTGCTGACAAAGCTCCAGATATTGACTTTAATTTCTAATTAAAATGAAATCACACAATTCTCATCAATTTCTTTCAGAAGAGGAAGTTAAAGAAATTGTGCAGGCTATTGAAAATGCTGAAGCAATGACTTCGGGTGAAATTCGTGTTCACATAGACAATGAGCAATCGGATAACCCAATAGAAAAAGCAGAAGAACATTTCAATCGCTTAGAAATGTATAATACAGAAAAAAGAAACGGTATTTTGTTTTACGTAAATACCGTTTCTCATTCTTTTGCAGTCATTGGTGATGAAGGAATTCATCGTTTTGTTGGCGATAATTTTTGGGTATCAACAAAAGATTGCGTATTAGAAGAATTTTCAATAGGCAATTATAAAACTGGTTTAGTAAAAGGAATTACATCTGCTGGTGAACAACTAAAGCATTACTTTCCTTACCAAAAAGATGACAAAAATGAACTTCCAAATGAGATTAGTGGGATATAAGTTGAGTAAAATACTTGTTCTTCTTTTTGTTATTGTTGCTTTTACTCAACAAGTAACAGCTCAATTTGATATTCCTAAAAAACCTCAAAAGGAAACTTCTTTATACGATTATGCAAAAGTGCTAACCAATGAACAAGCTACCTCACTGGAACAAAAACTAATTAACTACTTTGATACAACTGGCACGCAAATTGTAGTTGTAACTGTACAAACAATAAACGGTGAAGACATTGGTATCCTTACTCCTGAATGGGGGCATAAATGGGGTGTTGGAGGTAAAAAGAATGACAACGGTGTGTTTATTCTCCTGGCTATGGATGAGCACGAAATTTACATTGCTCCTGGCTATGGGCTGGAGCACATTCTAACTGCGGGAATTAATGGTGAAATCATCCGCAATGACATTATTCCACATTTCAAAAATGGCGATTACTACAATGGCTTAGAAGTTGGTACCAATCAATTAATGAAATTATTTAGTGGCGCTTATCAACCCACTTCTCCAGAAGCGGAACCATTTCCTTGGATTCCACTATTGATTTTTTTAGGTGTATTTGGTTTGATCATTTACATTGCAGCTAAAAACAAAGGCAATGGAAGTGGTGGTGGATTTGGATCAGGCATGGGTTCAAGCACCATTGGTAGCTTTGGAAGATCTTATGGCGGTGGCTTTAGCAGTGGACGAAGTAGCGGTGGATTTGGAGGCGGATTCGGCGGCGGAGGTTTTAGCGGTGGAGGCGCAGGCGGTAAATGGTAAAAAAATAGGAGTGTAATAAAATTACACCCCTATAAATCTATTTCATATCAATTATTTCGTTGGGTAAGGATACAAATCAATAAAACTTACTGGTTTTCCACCTTTTTGTTTATTAATCAATCCTCTATTCAAATCACTTAAATTCTTACAACCTGCAGCAGAAAATAATTCCAAGAAATCTTTTACTGTTTGTTGCTGGTAATTCATTACACGATGCCATTTATCCTCAACATCCAAACCTCTAACCAATGAAGGGTTGTTGGTTGCTACTCCCGTTGGGCATGTATTTTTATGACAAACCAATGCTTGAATACAACCCAAAGCCAACATCATTCCCCTTGCAGAGTTACAAATATCAGCACCTAAGGCAAGTGCTTTAAAAATATCAAATCCATCTACAATTTTTGCAGATGCAATTACACGAATATCTTTTCTTAAATCGTATTTTATCAATGTATCAACTACAAATGTCAATGCATTTTCAAGAGGCATCCCTACGTGATCTGAGAACACAATTGGTGCAGCACCTGTTCCACCCTCTGCTCCATCAACAGTGATAAAATCTGGTTTTCTTCCAGTTCTTACCATTGTTTCACAAATTTCTTCAAACTCTTTGGTGTTACCGATACAAATTTTAAATCCAACAGGCTTGCCATTTGCCAATTCACGCATTTTATCAATAAACGTCAACAAGCCTTCTGCATTTGAAAACGCTCTATGCCCCGGAGGTGAATCAACTGTTGTAAATGGTTCTACACCACGAATAGCAGCAATTTCCAAATTGTTTTTTGCAGCTGGTAAAATCCCACCATGACCAGGTTTTGCTCCTTGCGACAATTTCAATTCAATCATTTTAACTTCTGGATAATTTGCTGTAACAACAAATTTTTCTTCGTCAAAACCACCATCTTTAGCTCTACAACCAAAGTAACCTGTTCCAATTTGGTAAACCAAGTCACCTCCCATTCTGTGATAGGGAGAAATACTTCCCTCACCTGTATTGTGATAAAAACCTCCACCTTTTGCGCCTTTGTTCAACGCCATAATTGCGTTTTTACTCAGTGAACCGTAAGACATTGCTGAAATATTGAACAAAGCTGCATGGTAGGGTTGTGTACATTTTTCACCACCAAATTTAACTCTTGGAATTTCTGCAACATGCGGTGTTGGATAAATTGAATGTTGAATCCATTCATTTCCTTCAATAGACAAATCCAACTCTGTTCCAAATGGGTGCTTGTCATTTTGCAATTTAGCACGAGAATAAATATACGTACGTTGCGTTCTATTCAATGGTTGACCATCTGTATCTTTTTCAATAAAATACTGACGAATTTCAGGACCAATTCCTTCCAAAAGAAAGCGAAGGTGACCAATTACTGGAAAGTTACGCAAAATAGTGTGTTTCTTTTGTGTAATATCATAAATACCTACTGCTGCTAAAAATACGCATATCGCAATAAGCATTGGAATCGTTTTAAAAACAAGTAGAAAAAGAACTACTACTAATGAAAAAACTGACGTTAAAAAAATAATTACTGGTCTCATATCAAAACTTTCTTTTAATTACAAATTTGGTTAATAGTTGCCTTTAAAATAGCTCTTGCTTCTTCTAATGTTGGAGCTTCTGCATATATTCTTAGTACAGGTTCTGTGCCAGATGGGCGAATCATTACCCAACGTTCTTCATCAAAGAAAAACTTAAATCCATCAATGGTTTGTATTTCTTTAATGGAATAATCTCCAAAAACGGAATATTTATTTGTTTGACAATTAGCAATAATGGTTTGTTTCAATTCTTCTGAAATATGCAAATCATTTCGTTCAAATTTAAACGCACCAACAATTTCATACACCTCATCAATCAACTGATCCAATGTTTTTCCTGATTTTGCCATAAATTCCCAAACAATCAACCCCATCCAGATACCATCTCTTTCAGGAATATGGCCTTTCACAGCAATACCTCCAGATTCTTCTCCACCAACCAACACATCTTCTTCCACCATGATTGTAGCGATGTACTTAAAGCCTATTTTCACTACTTCGTTTGGCAAATCGTAAAAAGCAGCCATTTTTCCCACTCGTGGCGTGGTACTAAATGCCGTAGTAATTTTTCCTTTTAATCCTTTGTATTTAGCTAAATAATGAATCAATAATAGAATGATGTGGTGCGAATCTACAAACTCTCCTCTACCGTTATACAATCCAATTCTATCAGCATCACCATCGGTTACTAAAGCACAATCAATAGTCCCTTTTTCTTTGATGTAAGCTTCTAATTCTTTTAGATTTTTGGCAATTGGTTCTGGTGCAATTCCTTTAAACGATGGATTGTATTCGCAATGCAAGAAATCAATAGATGGTAAAACACGTTTCAATACATTTTGACCTGCTCCAAACATCGCATCATACGCCAATCTCAATCCAGATTTTTCAATCGCTTCAATGTCAAAATTTGCCTTTAAATGATTCACATATTCTGTTTCCAAATCAACAATTTCAACAAGTGAACTATCCAAAGATACTGAACGCCAATCAATTGTTACTTCATCTGGAATGATGTCTTCTATTTCTTGCACTTTAGCAGGTGCTAATGGTCCACCAAAATGAGATTTCAATTTAAATCCATTGTAGGTCGGTGGATTGTGACTTGCAGTAATTACCACCCCAAGTGAACATCCTTTTTTAACAGTAGCAAGAGAAACCATAGGTGTTGAAACAAAGCCTTTAGCCATTTTGACCTTTACACCTTGCGAAACAAATATTTTTACAGCTGTTTCAACAAAAAGCTCACCTTGAAAACGACAATCATGCCCAATTACAATGGTAGGATTCTCGTAGTTATCTTTTACCCATTTAGCTGTTGCCAAGGACACTCTTGCAACGTTATCGACAGTGTATTCATCGGCAATAATTGCTCTCCATCCGTCGGTACCAAATTTTATCTTTGTAGCCAATACTTGTTAATTTAATGGTGTCAAATATAGAAATAAAATCATCAAACAAATTGAAAAAAAATGGGTGTACAATTAATTACACCCATTCTAAATAACAATGCGATTATCCTAAGATTGTTTTCTCGATAATTGCTACACATTCCATCAATTGTTCTTCGGTCATTACCAAAGGTGGTGCAAAGCGTATAATGTTTCCATGAGTTGGTTTTGCCAACAATCCATTTTCTGCTAATTTCACACACAAATCCCATGCAGTAGAACTTTCTGGAGTATCGTTTACTATGATTGCATTCAACAATCCTTTACCACGAACTTTTACCAATAAATCTGTTTTTTCAATGATACGGTTCATCTCTTTTCTAAAAAGTTCTCCCAAACGATACGCATTCTCAGCCAATTTTTCGTCTTCCACCACTTCTAAAGCAGCAATTGCCACTTTTGCAGCAATTGGGTTACCTCCAAAAGTAGAACCATGTTGACCTGGTTTGATAACCAACATAATGTCGTCATTTGCCAAAACAGCAGAAACAGGATAAACACCTCCAGACAACGCTTTTCCTAAAATTAAAATATCTGGAGTAACGTTTTCATAATTTACAGCTAACAATTTACCTGTACGAGCGATTCCTGTTTGAATTTCATCCGCAATAAACAATACATTGTGCTGCTCACAAAGTGTTTTTGCTTTTGCCAAGAAACCTTCTTCGGGCACCATAACCCCAGCTTCACCTTGAATAGGCTCAACCAAAAATCCTGCAATATTTTTATTGTTTTTCAACACTTCTTCCAATGCGGATGCATCACCGTATGGAATGGAAACAAATCCTGGCGTATAAGGTCCGTAATTAATACGTGAATCAGGATCATTGGAGAAAGAAATAATGGTCGTTGTTCTACCATGGAAATTTCCGTCACAAACAATGATTGTAGCTACATTTTCAGCAATTCCTTTCTTCTCATAAGCCCATCTTCTACACAATTTAATAGCTGTTTCAACGGCTTCGGCGCCAGAGTTCATCGGTAAAACTTTATCAAAACCAAAAAAGGAAGTGATTTTCTTTTCATACAACCCCAATACATCGTTGTAAAAAGCTCTTGATGTCAAGGCAAGCGTTTGCACTTGATCAATCATCGCTTGAACAATTTTTGGGTGACTATGCCCTTGATTTACTGCTGAGTATGCGGATAAAAAATCATAATACCTTTTCCCTTCAACATCCCACACATAAACACCTTTTCCTTTTGACAAAACAACAGGGAGTGGATGATAGTTATGCGCTCCATATTTATTTTCCATCTCCATTAGTTCTTCTGAACTAATTTTTCCTTCTACTAAACTCATAAAAATTATTTTTTCAGTTGATTAGCAACTTTTCTATTAAACATTCTACAAAGTTACATATACATTTACTGATATGCAAATGATTAAAATACGATTATTTGGCAATTACTTCTTGGTAGAGCTGCTCATACATAGGTAATATTTTCTCCAACTCAAATTTACTTGCTTGTTCTTTTGCGTTTTTCTTGAATTTTGCAAGGTTTTCATCCGAATCCAATATTTTTATAGCATTTTCTGCCATTTCTTCAACAGCTCCAACATTGGAAGTAAAACCACTAAATCCATCCAAGTTCACTTCTGGTACCCCTCCTGTGTTTGATGAAATAACCGGAACTCCAGCAGCCATCGCTTCTAACGCTGCTAATCCAAAACTTTCCGTTTCCGAAGGCAATAGGAAAGTATCACAAATTTCCAATACTTTTTCTGTTCCTACAATCTTACCTGTAAATATTACACGCTTTTCGATACCCAATTCTCTACAAATTCGTTCTGCCATAAAACGATCCGGTCCATCTCCTACTAACAATAGTTTTGAAGGAATTTTTTGATTGACCAAATAAAAAATCTTCACCACATCTTCCACTCTCTTAACTGGTCTAAAATTAGATATGTGACAAAGAATTCGTTCATTTCCCATTGCATATTTCAAACGTTGACATTCAGCTTCCATTTGCTTGGCAATCGGTGGTGCAAAATTGGGAATTACTTTAATTGCTCTTTTAGTATTAAAATG
Organism: Crocinitomicaceae bacterium; assembly: GCA_023957475.1. GTDB lineage: Bacteria > Bacteroidota > Bacteroidia > Flavobacteriales_D > Crocinitomicaceae > Taishania. Next base: position 9,911 of record JAMLHA010000014.1, read on the forward strand.
TTCGTATGTAGATTGTTTCAAACTTTCCGACACTGCTGTTACTGCTGTAGATTCATTGATGCAAAAAGTAATTACAGGTTCAAATGAAGGATCTTTACCTACCAATGTTATATCTGTACCGTGCAACGTTGTTATAAAGGGAATTTCAACTCCTTGTGACTTCAATATTTGTTGTGCCATATAGGCTGCCGATGCATGAGGTATCGCATAATGAACATGCAATAAATCCAGTTTTTCGTGCTTGACAACATCGACTATTTTACTCGACAATTGAATTTCATACGGCTGATAATCAAACAAAGGATAATCACTTAGGGAAACTTCATGGTAATAGGTATTATCAATAAAATTACCTAATCTAACTGGCTGTGCATACGTGATAAAATGAATTTCATGTCCTTTCTTAGCCAATGCTTTCCCTAACTCTGTTGCTACTACCCCACTACCTCCAAAAGTCGGATACAACACCATACCTATTTTCATGCAACTTGTTTTTTTTACAAAATTAATGATTTTTATTCGTCTATACGAAGATTTTACTGGATTATAATTGCTTTAATTTTCTACTTAACCCCTGTAATCATTCTGTCTTTTTCCTGCAAATCTTGTTTCACTTCTACACTCTTGAATCCTTCATTTCTCAATAAATCAACTACTTCATTGCCATATTTTTCATTGATTTCAAAAAACAATCGTCCACCAACTTTTAATTTTTTGACCGCTTGCTTAGCAATTGCTACATAAAATAAAAGAGGATTTGCATCTTCTACAAACAATGCCAAATGTGGTTCATGTTCCAATACTTGAGTTTGCATCTGTTTCTTTTCACTTGTCAACACATAAGGTGGATTGGAAACAATAATATCCAACGAATGATTATCATAAGGAAGTTCTTGATTTAAAATATCCAGTTGTTGAAAATCAACTTCTAAACCTGTTTTTTTAGCATTTTCCAGCGATAAATCAATGGCATCTCTAGAAATATCGAATCCCACAACTGTTGCCGATTTCAATTGGCTTTTCACACCTAAAGCAATGCAACCACTTCCAGAACAAATATCGACAAGAGTTTCCGCATTTTCAGACACCTTTACAATCCAATCGACTAATTCCTCCGTTTCTGGTCGTGGAATCAATGCCCGTTTATCACATTTTAATACAAGTCCATAAAATTCCACCTCCCCAACAATGTATTGAAAAGGCTCGTTTGCCTGTAATCGTTTAACAACTGAACGAAAATAGAGCAAATCCGATTCACTCACTCGTTGACTATCCGCCAACAGTAAATCGGCAGCATTTAACCCCAATCGTTTTTCAATGCATACTTGAAACATCAATTTGATTTCTCTTACTGAAAACAGTGGATATAAACGCTCTGTAAAATAGTTTTTTACTGATTTTAGTGTATTGTCTGCAACAAACATCAATTATTATTTTTACCTATATAATAAGTATAACCGAGTCCAAAAGTAATAAATTGTGATGTTTTTGAGTATTGTTTTGCGTCCCAACCACCATTCATTTCTGTACCAAGCATCGAAGGTTTAAATATAAAACCTTGAATTGTATAACCAATTGTTAAACGAAAAGAAGATTTATCGGTTGCGCTCAAAATGAATCCAATCGTAGGTTCAACAAACCCAGCATCAAATTTATAAGGTCCGCCCTTTCTCAATTTATTCAAATCTGTCACTACAAAAAACCAATTGTAACCAAATTTAACAGAGGCATCAAACGCAAATCGCCGTGTATAAAATCGTTCGTAACCAAATTTAAAAAAAGCACCCGCAGCATGCATCACTCCATCCAATTTTTCAGGCACTCTAAATTCATTGATGGTAAAGTGTGTATATCTTATGCCTGCGCCAAAGCCAATTGAATTGGGTAAATGAAATTGGTAATAAGGATTTACATCCACAATTCCTCTCATGATGCTTTCAAAAGGTTTATTGATGAGTGTATTAGGCAAGCCTAACACAACATTAAATGTATGTTTGGGTTTAATTTCTTGAATATTTACAAAATCATCCTCTGTATTCACAATGATTGTTTCATCTTGCGAATACCCATTAAACACTACTAAAATAAACAAAAAAAGATAATTTTTCAACTTCAACATCTCTAAAAATTAATCGTTATTTAAATGATTACGTAAATGTAATTGAATTTATTATATTTTTTTACAGAAATAACACCTAAATTTCAGAAACTTTCAGATGAATTTACACCAAAATGAGTTTTTTTTCTCTGATGGAGCTACACCTACAACGCCCAAAACAGACTTACACAATTAAACGGCATTTTGGGTACTCCCAACAGCACCTATACTTATGACGAAAACGGAAACATGCTTACCGATACCAAACGCATGATTTCACAAACAACTTACAGCCGAGGAAATTTTCCTTACAAATTACTTGCAGATAACAACCAAATTTCGTATCTTTACTCTATAGACGACCAACGCATGTTTAAGAAAACCGTTTCACCCACAGACTCTGTAAAAGAGTTTTACCTACACGATGTGAGTGGAAGAGTTATAGCCAATGGCAGAACAATCGCTCCGAAGACAATTAATCTACCAAATTTCCATCTCGCAAATTTTCGGCAATTCAAACATTTCTTATATTGAAAAATGAGATAGTTTAAATAATAAATTTATCTTTGCAGATACATTTCAAAATGATATGAACCGAATTAAAGAGGTGTTAGAAGAAAAAGGAGTTAAACAAACTTGGTTGGCTGAACAACTGGGTAAAAGTTATAATATGGTCAATGGTTATGTACAAAATAGACAACAACCAAGACTTGAAATCCTTTTTGAAATAGCCAAGATATTAGGAGTTAACCCAAAAGACTTAATACAAGATAAAAATGACAAGCATACAACAAAGAGCTGATTTACAAGCCAAAATATGGAAAATTGCCAACGAGGTGCGTGGCTCTGTCGATGGTTGGGACTTTAAACAGTTTGTCTTAGGGACACTGTTCTATCGTTTTATCAGTGAGAATTTTTGCAATTATTTCAACGATGAAAGTACGGATTATGCAACTTTGCCCGATGATGTCATTTCGCCCGAAATAAAAGACGATGCAATCAAAACCAAGGGTTATTTCATCTACCCAAGTCAGCTTTTTGCGAACGTGGCTAAAAATGCCAACACAAATCCAAACTTAAACACCGACCTGAAAGCCATTTTTGATGCCATAGAAAGTTCGGCAAATGGTTATCCGAGTGAGCAAGACATTAAAGGTTTGTTTGCCGATTTTGATACCACCAGTACACGTTTGGGAAATACCGTTGAACACAAAAATAGCCGTTTAGCAGCCGTATTGAAAGGTGTGGAAGAACTGAATTTTAGTGGTTTTGAAGACAGCCAAATTGACTTGTTTGGAGATGCGTATGAGTTTTTAATTTCCAATTATGCAGCCAACGCAGGAAAATCAGGAGGCGAGTTTTTTACGCCCCAACACGTTTCCAAACTGATTGCACAGTTAGCAATGCACAAACAAACAAGTGTCAATAAAATTTATGACCCTGCTTGTGGTTCAGGTTCATTGCTTTTGCAAGCTAAAAAACATTTTGACAATCATATTATTGAAGAAGGCTTTTTTGGACAGGAAGTGAACCATACAACCTACAATTTGGCTCGTATGAATATGTTTTTGCACAACATCAATTACGACAAGTTTCATATTGTGTTGGGTGATACACTGCGAGACCCTCAATTGGGGGATGAAAAGCCTTTTGATGCCATTGTTTCCAATCCGCCGTATTCTGTGAAGTGGATTGGTAGCGATGACCCAACGTTGATAAATGATGACCGTTTTGCTCCTGCCGGTGTATTGGCCCCAAAATCAAAAGCCGATTTTGCCTTTGTACTCCACGCATTAAGTTACCTTTCTGCCAAAGGTAGAGCAGCGATTGTTTGCTTTCCGGGTATATTTTACCGTAGTGGTGCGGAACAGAAAATTAGAAAATATTTGGTGGACAATAATTTTGTAGAAACCGTTATTTCACTTGCACCTAACTTATTCTACGGGACTTCCATAGCCGTAAATATTCTCGTGCTGTCCAAACATAAAACCGAAAACAAAACGCAGTTTATTGATGCCACTGGTGAAGATTTCTTTAAGAAAGTAACCAATAACAATGTGCTGGAAGAAAAACACATTGAGCGGATTATGGAAATGTTCGACAGTAAAGAAGATGTAGAATACGTAGCAAAATCTATTGACAACAACAAAATTGCCGAAAACGATTATAATTTATCGGTTAGTTCTTATGTGGAAGCGAAAGACAATCGGGAAGTAATTGATATTACGGGGTTGAATGCAGAAATTTCTAAAACCGTAGAAAAGATAAATCAACTCCGTACAGATATTGATTTGATAATTGAGGAAATTGAGGGTTAAAATTGATAAACCAACTACTCGAAAAATTCGATTAGTTCAAAATGAAATTGAAGAGTAGTAAAACATCAAAGAAAATACTATGGAAAAAGATACTATCGTAAAACTAAACAAGCGTTTTGAGGAATATGCCTATGAGCAAGATGGTGTAGAATATTGGTTAGCCCGTGAGTTACAAGAACTTTTAGGATATGCTGATTGGCGTAATTTTTTGAACGCTATCAATAAAGCAAAAGATAGTTGCGAAACTACTGGCGAAGCGGTTTCCGACCATTTCGTTGGCGTCACCAAAATGGTCAAAATCGGCTCAGGTGCAGAAAGGGAACAAGAAGACATAATGCTTACCCGCTATGCTTGTTATCTCATTGCCCAAAATGGCGACCCCAAGAAAGAGCAAATTGCTTTTGCTCAAAGTTATTTTGCCATTCAAACACGGAAACAGGAGCTGTTAGAAGAACGTATCCAACTGATGGAGCGTTTGCAAGCCCGTGAAAAACTGGCTGCTACCGAAACCGAACTTTCCAAAAACATATACGAAAGAGGTGTGGACAATTCGGGTTTTGCCAGAATTAGAAGCAAAGGCGACTGGGCTATGTTTGGCGGACATAACACCAGCGATATGAAACGTAAATTAGGCATAAAAGAAAACCGACCTTTAGCAGACTTTTTGCCCACTATTACCATTACAGCCAAGCAATTAGCTACTGAGATTACCAATTTTAATGTAAAGAAAAACGACCTTAAAGGCGAAAGGAATATTACTTCCGAACACGTTAAAAACAACAAAGATGTAAGAAGTCTTTTGGGTAAAAGTGGTATTAAACCGGAAGATTTACCCGCAGAAGAAGACATTAAAAAACTGGAACGCAGGGTGAAAACCTTAGATAAAGAAATAGAGAAGAAAAACCTAAAAGGTAATAAAGACAAAAAATGAGTTATTTAGAGAAATTATTAGACGATGCTGAAGTGCAATGGAAAAAGTTGGGGGAAGTGGTAAAACTTGAAAAAGGTAAACAACTTAACAAAGAATTACTTTCTGAAAAGGGACTTTATCCTGCGTATAATGGTGGAGTTTCTTTTTCAGGTTTTACTGATGTTTATAATTACAATGAAAATACTACAATAATCAGTCAAGGAGGAGCTTCTGCTGGTTTTGTTAATTTCGTTACAACAAAGTTTTATGCAAATGCTCATTGCTATGTTGTTTTGCCCAAAATTGAAATGGTTGAGAATAGATTTATTTATCATTTCTTAAAACTAAAACAAGAAAAGTTGATGACAAAACAATACGGAGCAGGTATTCCCGCATTGCGTACAAGTGAGATTTTGGAAATTCCAATCCCCATCCCGCCGCTTTCCGTTCAGCAAGAAATTGTTCGTATCTTAGATACTTTTACAGAGCTTACAGCAGAGCTTACAGCAGAGCTTACAGCGAGAAAACAGCAGTATGAATATTATAGAGAGCAGTTGTTAACCACGAAAGACACGAAAGACACGAAAAATTGGGAATGGAAAACGCTGGGGGAAGTTTGTAATGTTAAAAGAGGAAAGAGACTTGTAAAAAACCAATTAGAAGAAATTGGAGAATATGCTGTTTATCAAAATAGTATGGTTCCTCTTGGCTATTATAATGAAAATAACGTCCAAGCTGATACAACGTTTGTTATTTGTGCTGGAGCCGCTGGTGAAATCGGTTATAGTAATATTGATTTTTGGGCAGCTGATGATGTTTCTTACATTGAAACTCCTGACAATATTTTGAATAAATATGTTTATTATTTTCTATTAACTAAACAACATGAAGTTAAAGCAAAAGTTCGTAGAGCAAGCATTCCAAGGCTTTCAAAATCAGTAATTGAAAAAATAAAAATCCCCGTTCCGCCTCTTGCCGAGCAAGAACGCATTGTTAATATTTTGAATAAATTTGATACGCTTACCAATAGTATCAGCGAGGGTTTGCCGAAGGAAATAGCATTGAGGCAGAAGCAGTATGCGTATTATCGGGATTTGTTATTGACATTTAACCACGAAATACACGAAACACACAAAAAGAATATTTCGTGATTTTAGTGCCTTTCGTGGTAAAAAAAATCATGGTAAAAAATAAAAATTATGAATACAGAACTAATTTACAAAGAAGAATCCTATGCCATTCAAGGAGCAATTTTTGATGTATATCGAGAAATGGGCTGTGGTTTTTTGGAAGCTGTTTATCAAGAGTGTTTAGAAAAAGAATTGGCTTTGCGAGGTATTCCATTTATTGCCCAACCAGAACTAAGCCTATCATATAAAGGCGAAGCACTTCAACAAAAATATAAACCCGATATAATATGTTACGATAAAATTATTGTGGAACTGAAAGCCGTAAAACAAACCGCTCCAGAGCATGAGGCCCAAGTTCTTAACTATCTAAATGCAACCCATTTTAAATTAGGATTGCTTGTTAATTTCGGCAACTACCCAAAAGTATTTATAAAAAGATTAGCACTATAATTTTCGTGATTTTAGTGCCTTTCGTGGTAAAAAAAGATTATGAACTACAAAACAATAGCAGAATCAAACAACTTCATCGTCCTTGACAGGTACGATAAGCATTTAATGGCAAATGAGCCACAAGCAACTTATCAGACCGAGAACGCTTTGGAACGTGAATTTATCCAAGACCTCGAAAATCAAGGGTATGAATATTTACAAGGTGTAACCACCGCCCAAGCTATGCTTGCCAATGTAAGAGTGCAACTGCAAACGTTAAACAACACACAGTTTACAGACAGCGAATGGGAACGCTTTGTTGAGGAATATCTCGACAAGCCAAGTGATAATCTTATTGAAAAAACAAGGAAGATACACGACAATTATATCCACGATTTTGTTTTTGATGACGGGCATATTCAAAACATTTATTTGGTTGATAAAAAGAATATTATCCGCAATAAAGTGCAAGTCATCTCACAATTTGAACAAAAAGGCTCACACGCAAACCGTTACGATGTAACCATTTTGGTCAATGGTTTACCATTGGTGCAGGTAGAATTGAAAAAGCGTGGTGTTGCTATTCGTGAGGCTTTCAACCAAGTGCATCGCTATTCAAAAGAAAGTTTCAACAGCGACAATTCGCTTTTCAAATACTTGCAAATTTTTGTCATTTCTAACGGAACGGACAGCCGTTATTTTGCCAATACCGTAAAGCGAGATAAAAACAGTTTCGATTTTACGATGAATTGGGCAAAGGCAGATAATACCTTGATAAAGGATTTAAAAGATTTTACGGCTACTTTCTTTCAGAAAAATACTTTGCTCAATGTTTTGCTAACTTATTCCGTTTTTGATACGAGTGATACTTTGCTTATAATGCGACCATATCAGATAGCGGCTACGGAACGAATATTATGGAAAATACGCAGTTCTTACGAAGTCAAAAACTGGAGCAAACCCGAAAGTGGCGGTTATATTTGGCATACCACAGGTTCGGGTAAAACGTTGACGAGTTTCAAAGCCGCACGTTTGGCAACGCAATTGGATTTTATCGACAAAGTGTTTTTTGTGGTGGACAGAAAAGATTTGGACTACCAAACAATGAAAGAATACCAACGCTTTTCACCCGATAGCGTAAACGGTTCGGACAGCACCGCAGGTTTGAAACGCAACATAGAGAAAGACGACAATAAAATCATCGTTACCACCATTCAGAAGTTGAATAACCTAATGAAAACGGAAGGCGATTTAGCTATATATCAAAAACAGGTGGTATTTATCTTTGATGAAGCACACCGTTCACAATTTGGCGAAGCCCAAAAAAATCTGAATAAAAAGTTTAAAAAGTTCTATCAGTTTGGTTTTACGGGAACACCCATATTTCCGCAAAATGCTTTAGGTTCAGAAACTACGGCAAGTGTTTTTGGTCGTGAGCTACATTCGTATGTGATTACAGATGCTATTCGTGATGAAAAAGTTTTAAAATTTAAGGTTGATTACAACAATGTTCGCCCGCAGTTTAAAAGCATAGAGCAAGAACAAGACGAAGCGAAACTAAGTGCGGCAGAAAATAAAATGGCTTTGCTACATCCTGCACGTATTTCCGAGATTTCGCAGTATATTTTGCAAAATTTCAGAATCAAAACACACAGAAACCAAGGCGGGAATGCAGGTTTTAATGCCATGTTTGCCGTAAGTTCTGTTGATGCAGCAAAGTGTTATTATGAAGAATTAAACAAACAACAAGTCAATAGCGATAAACCGATAAAGATTGCTACTATTTTCTCTTTTGCAGCCAACGAAGAACAAAATGCCATTGGCGATATTGTGGATGAAAGCTTTGAACCATCCGCAATGGACAGCAGTGCTAAAGAATTTTTGGCCAAAGCGATTAATGATTATAATGCACTATTCAAAACGAATTATGGCGTTGAAAGTAAAGAATTCCAAAACTATTATCGAGACCTTGCAAAACGAGTAAAAAACAAAGAAGTTGATTTGATAATTGTTGTCGGAATGTTCTTGACAGGTTTTGATGCACCAACTTTAAACACATTATTTGTAGATAAAAACTTACGCTACCACGGATTGATGCAGGCATTTTCACGCACCAACCGAATTTACGATGCTACCAAAACATTTGGTAATATTATTACATTCCGTGATTTAGAGCAAGCCACCATTGATGCCATTACCCTTTTTGGCGACAAAAACACCAAAAATGTAGTCCTTGAAAAAAGCTACAAAGAATATTTAGAAGGCTTTACCGACATTGCCACAGGCGAAGCTCGCAGAGGTTATATTGATGTAGTAAAAGAACTCAACGAACGCTTTCCTAATCCCGATGAAATTTATACGGAGGCCGATAAAAAAGATTTTGCAAAACTCTTTGGTGAATACTTGCGAGTAGAAAATATTTTGCAGAATTACGATGAATTTACACATCTCAAAGCCTTAAAGACCATTAATATTAATGATGAGGAAGCGGTTGAAAAATTCAAAGAAACACACTTTGTAACTGATGAAGAAATTTTAGCAATGCAAGAAGTAGAAACACTTCCGGAACGCACCATTCAAGATTATCGTTCTGTTTATAACGATATTCGTGATTGGTTGCGTCATCAAAAAAGCAGCAAAGAAAAAGAAGAATCAACGATTGATTGGGACGATGTAGTGTTTGAAATAGACTTGTTGAAATCGCAGGAAATCAACTTGGATTATATCTTGGAATTGATTTTTGAACACAACAAAAAGACCAAAGACAAAGCAAGTTTAATAGACGAAATCCGTAGAGTTATCCGAGCAAGTATTGGCAACAGAGCCAAAGAAAATTTAGTAGTTGATTTCATCAATGAAACTGACTTGGACACCATTCATGACAAAGCGAATATTATAGATGCTTTCTTCGCTTATGCACAACAAAAACAGAAAAAAGAAGCAACAGAACTAATCGCAGCCGAAAACCTAAATGAAGAAGCTGCAAAACGCTACATTACAGCGTCTTTAAAAAGAGAATACGCCAGTGAAAACGGTACAGAATTGAACGAACTTTTACCAAAAATGAGCCCACTAAATCCGCAGTATTTGACCAAAAAGCAAAGCGTTTTTCAAAAGTTAGTTTCTTTTGTAGATAAGTTTAAAGGCGTTGGAGGACAGCTATAAATAACTTCTATCCAATGACAAAAACAGACACAACAAAAGTTATCACTGGCTATAACATCGTTGAAGGCGAAATAGAGTTTTATTTATACATTTTACTCAATAATTCGAATACTTTAAATTAAAATTGCTTTCTTGTGTTCTATTTTCATTTGAAAATCGTATTTTCGTCATCTATTTATAATTTTTTACAGAATTGTCTATGAGATTTTTCCTTCTATTTCTATTAACTTTTGTAGTTTCCGTTGCTGGTTTTGGACAAAATCACAACATTAGAGGTTTTGTTTTCGACAAAGAAAACGGAGAACCTGTAACATTTGAAAAAGTAAAACTTCTAAACGATGGTGGCACAGTTGTCAATGGGGCTATGACAGACATCAATGGATTGTTTTCCATTCCAAGTGTTGCTATTGGAGACTATTCAATTGTGATTGAATCAACTGAATTTGAAACAATCAATCAAAAAATTAGTGTTACAAAAGCGACTGGGATTACCGAACTAAAATTCAATCTTGAAAAAATTCAAAACATAAAAGAAATTGAAGGTGTCAGCATTACTGCCGAGGCACAAAAAAACAAAACACAAATACAAGTATCTAAAATTTCAATGGACAAAGCTACCATTGAACGTATCCCCACAATTGGTGCAGAGAACGACATCGTTAATGCACTTAGTATTACTCCAGGGGTAATAACCACAGGCGACCAAGGTGGACAATTGTATGTTCGTGGTGGTACTCCTATTCAAAACAAAATATTATTGGATGGAATGACGATTTACTCTCCCTTCCACTCCATTGGCTTCTTTTCTATTTTTGAAACAGAATTGATAAGAAACACCGACATTTACACAGGTGGTTTTGACGCAAAATACGGAGGAAGAATTTCTTCTATTATGGACATTACTTATCGAGATGGAAATCGCCAAAAACTTAGTGGGAAAGTCTCTGCATCGCCTTTTATGGCAAAAGCCGTATTAGAAGGTCCTTTGGGTAAAAAGAAAGTAGATGGTTCTCCAAGAATGGGTTCATACATCCTTTCTGCAAAACATAGTTTATTGAGCTATACTTCTAAATCTTTGTACAAAAACATCAACAACATGAGTACTTCTTCTGGTGCTGGTATGCCTTATACTTTTACCGATGTTTATGGTAAGATTACTTTAAACGGTGATGCAGGTACAAAATTTAGCGTTTTTGCATTCCACAACAGAGACAGTGTCAACTACTCAATCGCTGATTTAAGTTGGCAAGCTACAGGTGGGGGAATTAATTTCTTGCTGGTTCCAGCGAGTTCCAAAACAATTATCAAAGGACATTTAACAGGTAGTTACTACAAAACTTCATTTAAAGAAGCAGAAACACAACCTCGTTTTAGTGCTGTTGGTGGGTTTGACTTAGCTTTTGACTTTTCTTATTTCTTGCAAAAAGAAAGTGAATTAACGTATGGATTAAATATTGGAGGATTCAATACCAATTTTGAAACATACAATGAAGCTAAGCGAAAAATTGAAAATTCTAATTTCTCTACTGAAATTGGTGCTTATTTGAGTTACCGTTATGTAACAACGAGATGGGTTGTTCAACCAAGTTTCAGATTGCAAGCATACCCGTCTATTGCTTCTGTCGTTCCAGAACCTCGTTTAGGATTAAAATTTAACGCAACAGAGTTTATGCGCATAAAATTATCAGGTGGACGTTACTCTCAAAATTTTACATCTGCTTCATCGGATAAAGACATTGTCAACTTATTCAATGGAATGCTTTCTGCTCCTTCGAACATTCAATCTACATTTGTAAATCAATACGGAAAAGAAAGAAGTCCTAAAAACGGTTTACAAACTGCTTGGCATGCCGTATTTGGATTTGAATTTGACATCTTGAAAAATTTATCGTTAAACATTGAAGGATATTACAAATTCTTTGATCAGCTAAGTAACATCAACCAAAATAAGATTTACGAAGACATTCCTGAGTTCAATAACAAAGCAGATGTTGAAAAGAAAGATTTCTTAATTGAATCGGGAGAATCGTATGGTGTTGACTTCTTGTTAAAATACAATTTAAATAATAGTTTTCACTTGTGGACAGTCTATTCATTAGGTTATTCAACTCGTTGGGATGGTTTTGTGGAATATTTCCCTGTATTTGACCGTCGTCACAACCTAAACATTGTCGCTTCTTATGCATTTGGCAAGAAGAAAAATACAGAAATCGACTTGCGTTGGAACTTTGGTTCTGGATTGCCATTTACACCAACTTCAGGATATTATCAACCAGATAACTTTTCTGGTGGTATCTCAACGGATTATACAACTACAAACTCTTCAAATGTTGGTGTGTTGCTAGGTACATTCAACTCGTCTCGACTTCCTGCATACCACCGTTTAGATTTGACGATAAAACACAAGTTTATCTTTAAAAACAAAATGGAATTGGAGTTAATTGCAAGCGTTGTTAACTTATACAATCAGAAAAACATATTCTACGTTAACCGTGTTTCAAATGAAGTGATTTATCAATTCCCAATTCTACCAAGCTTTGGTATTGGTTGGAAATTCTAAAAGACAGATACAACATCTTTAATAAATAAAAAGAGGGCGTTCAACAAATAATTGAACGCCCTCTTTCATTAAAATACGATTTTCACCTTTTATTACAAACTATCTATAGCTTTAAATAAACGTGCTGTCACCTCATCCAACGAACCAATACCGTTGATTTCGGAGTATTTATCTTGTTTTTGATAATATTCTTTTACTGGAAGAGTTTCTGCTTTGTAAACATTGATTCTATTTTGAATAATGTTTGGATCGGCATCATCCGTTCTTCCACTCACTTCCGCTCTTTTTCTTAAGCGTTCTCTTAGTTCACTTTCTTCAACATCCAAAGCTACCATACCACTAATAGCTGTATTTTCAGAAGTTAAAAATTCATCCAAAGCTGCTGCTTGAGCATTGGTACGAGGAAATCCATCAAAAATAAATCCTTTTGGATTTTCTACTTTTTTAAATTCTGATTTTAGCATATTGATTGTAACTTCATCCGGCACTAATTGCCCTTTATCAATATAACTTTTGGCTAATTTTCCAAGTTCAGTTTCACCTTTGATATTCGCTCTAAAAATATCTCCAGTTGATAAGTGTTTCAATCCATACTTCTCAATGATTCTTTCTGATTGAGTTCCTTTTCCTGCCCCTGGAGGTCCAAATAATACAATGTTTAACATATCTGTAAAAATTATACTTCTTTTATTATTATTCACTAAGTTGAAAAATTGCTTTCAAATTTCTTCCTTCTTCATTGTAATCCAATCCGTAACCTATTACAAACTTATTTTCAATTTCAAAAGCAACATAATTCGGTTTTACTTCTCCTCGATGCGCTTCTTTCTTATATAACAAGGTACAAACCTCAATTGTTTTTGGATCGTGAGATTGTATCATCTCAACGACCTTATCCATAGTTATGCCTGTGTCAACAATATCTTCAAGAATAACCACATGTTCATTCTTCAAGTTTTTATTCAATCCAATCAATTCCTTTACGTTACCCGTAGATAAAGTGCCTTGATACGATTTTACTTTAATAAAAGCAACCTCGCATTCAAGTTGAATTTCTTTCAATAAATCAGATGCAAACATAAATGCTCCATCCAATACAACAACAAATATAACCTTTTTACTTTGATATTTGAGATTTATAGTCGTTGCAATGTCACAAACACAGCGATTAATTTCATCTGCTGTTATAAACGTAACAAAGCGTTTATCATGTACAACTATTTCATTCAAATTTATCAAAGAATTGCAAATGTAGTGATTTTTAATTTTTTATTACAAAAAGTTTCATAACCTTTTTAAAAGTTTGAATCATCATGTATCTTTGTAGCATGGTAAATGAAAAATCAAATTTATTTGACACACAAAGTGTAAGACTTGGTCTTCTTGGTGGTGGTCAATTGGGTAGAATGATGATACAAGAAGCTATTTCTTATAACATAGAGGTGCATGTGTTGGACGGTGACCCAAAAGCTCCATGTAGTACTATTGCCACGACTTTTACTACTGGTTCAATAACCGACTACGATACAGTTTTAGCATTTGGTAAAGACAAAGATGTTATCACTGTTGAAATAGAAAATGTAAACATTGAGGCACTTGAAGAATTGGAACGCCTAGGAAAAAAAATTTATCCGCAACCACGTGTTTTAAAAATAATTAAAGACAAAGGATTGCAAAAACAGTTTTACCAAGACAATCAATTACCTACAGCACCTTTTATAATGGTAAACGGAATTAAAGATATTGAAAACAATGTCAATTTTATTCCTGCAGCCAACAAATTAAGAACTGGTGGTTACGATGGTAAGGGGGTAACATTAATAAAATCAAAAGCTGACATTAAAAATGGGTTTGATGCTCCTGGTGTACTTGAAAGTTTTGTGCCTTTTACAAAAGAACTTGCTGTAATTGTTGCACGAAATGCATCTGGTGAAACAGTTGCCTATCCTACTGTAGAATGTGAATTTAGTCCAGTACTGAACTTAGTTGAATTTTTATTTGCACCAGCTGATATTTCTGAAGAAATTGAATCAAAAGCTAAAAAATTAGCCATTGACGTCATCAACAAATTAGACATGATTGGTATATTAGCTATTGAATTCTTTTTATTGGAAAATGGTGATTTATTAATTAATGAAATTGCGCCGCGTCCACACAACAGCGGACATCACACGATAGAATGCAACAATACTTCTCAATTTGAACAACATTTTAGAGCTGTACTTAATCTTCCTTTGGGAAATACGGATATTATCACTCCTGGAGTCATGATTAATTTATTAGGAGAAGAAGATTACAATGGTCCTGCAAAATACATTGGTGTTAAAGAAGCTATGAGCAAAAAAGGAGTATTTATCCATTTATATGGTAAAACGACAACAAAACCTCATCGAAAAATGGGACATCTTACTGTTACTTCTAACAATTTATCCGAAGCCAAACAACTAGCTAGAGGATTTATTAAAACAGTAAAAGTTATTGCATAACGAAAGATGTTATATTTTTTTTGTTATCTTGGTGGTCATGAAGCAACTAATACGTTATATTGCTATAGGAATAATTTTAATTCTTTTAACTAATAATTTTAGTTACTGCCAAGTATATTCGTACAGAAGTTACACACATCGAGATGGCCTTCAAATATCAGCACTCAATGCAATTATTGAAATGCAAGATGGAGGAATTTTATTTGGTACTGAAGGAAGTGGTATTATTGAATACGACGGCTATAAATTTAAAGATGTCATTAAAAATGACGTAAACAACAACCACCATGTTACAGCAATCAAAATAATTCAAGACGATATTTATTTCACCTCCAAATACCGTGGGTTATTTTCACTTTCTAAGAATGGAAAACTAACTAAATTATACACTGATAACAAACAAAGCGATTTTAATGAATTAATCCAATGCGATCAACTGCTATTGTTTACAAACAGTAAATACCTTTTAAGTTACAATCCGCTCAAACAAATAATATCAAAATTATTTACATTTAATGACAAAATAATTATTTATCAAAACTTTCAAACCCCCAATGGTTGCGTGTTATTGACCAATCAAGGGAATTACATTTATACAAAAGACAATCGATTTATTACCCTTCAAAAATTCTTCAAATCAATAGACAATCAACTTGTCGAAGCTAAATTTGGTTATTTTTCAAATGGACTCATTCACCTTTATGATCAATACCTCAGCAAAGAACTATTGGTTGTCATGAATGACGAGGGAAATTACAATTCTAAAACAAAGAAATTAACACCCAATTCATCGCTAGATAAAGATGAAATCGTTAGAGCAACGTTCAACGACAAAAAGAAATGCTTTTCATTTATCACTTCCAACGGTCATTTGTACGAATTAAGTAATGGTTCCATTAAATCCATCCACAAGAATACAAGTATCAAAAAAATGGGTATTCGCAACTTTATATGTGATTACAATGGTGATTACTGGGCTACAACCTATTTTACTGGCTTAGTAAAAATCAGCACTCAACCATTTTCAAAATTGGAATTTCAACCAGAACTTTTGGATGAACACATTCGATTTATAACATTAACAACAAAAGATAACATCATCTTTTCCAATACGGAAGCAGAAACTTTTGTTGGGAACCTTTACTATGGTGGTTTTAAAAAATATCCTATTTTTATAAACTCAAGTACAACAGTCAATGAACATTTATTCCTTGGAACAAAAGAAGGCTTATATGAGTACATTGAAACTACAAATGAGTTAAAAAAACTACCCACACTTGATGGTGAAAGAATTGAGTTTATCACATACAAGAACTCGTACATTTATTTATCCATTTTTAATAAGGGATTGTATAAATATGATAAAAACCTAAAATTAATCAAGCACTATTTACCAACAAATAATGTTCCTTCAATTATTTATACAGGTCAATTTACAGATAATGGTGACATCCTTTATTTAGGAACATCTAAAGGGGTATCCAAATTTGACATTAAAAATGAGCAATTCGATTGGGTAAAGAATCATCACTTAGGTGAGTACAGTGGTTTATCTGTAAAAGATATATACGGAACCAATTGGTTTACATTGGATTTTGGTATAATTGGTTTTAGTAAAGATGGTAAAACCTACGTCATTGACAATCCTTCTTACTTTCCAAGTTTCTTGTTTTACACAATGAACACAGATAGTTATGGCAACATTATTTTGGGAACGAATAAAGGTATTAATATACTTAAATTAAATGAAGAAGGAAAAGTTTTAAACCAACAAAATTATGATGCAAATAGTGGTTTTCATGGATATGAAACACACATGCGTTCTTCATACCAGGGTTCTAGTTTTGCTTTATTAGGCACAATTGAAGGTATGTGGAAAATCGATTTTAAGGTTTTGCAAAACTTACCCATTCCACGTTCACCAATTATTAGTGTAAATTACAATGACAGTATTCATGACAACACCCGATTTTCAGTTAGCCTTTTGTCAAAAAACCCTAAATTAAAAGATGTATTTTACTCATATAGAATACTCAATCACAGTGGGAACTGGAGTGAACCTGCAACAAAAAGTGAATTCCTTTTTTCAAGTTTAAGTAGTGGTGAATACATTTTAGAAGCAAGAGCCTCATACGATGGTATTCATTTTAGTGAATCTTCTAAAGAAACTATAACAATAAAGCAATCTCCTCTTCAAAGTAATACGCTAATTTATATTTTAATTTCGTTTATCATTGTAGTCAATTCCATATTCTTATTCAAATCAAAGAAGAATGACCCATACGAGGTTTTGAGTACCAATGAAGCACTTTCTATTGCAAAATATGCACCTTCATTGATTTTATTTGGGTTAACCGCTCACGTTGTATTAAGAGTATTACTTCCTCTCATTTCACCATCATTCAATATAGACCCACTCATTTCGATTCCAATGACTGTTCTATTTACCATCTTTACTTTAAAAGCTAGAAAATACAAGCGATTGAATAATGACAGGAAAATGCTTCAGCAATTATCTTGGGCTTTCTCTACTTTTATGCTCTATGGGATTTACAATTTTTACAATTCGGAAGTACATATTATGTATGCATTTTTTATCATATTAATCAATTCCGTAGCACATATTGTTTTTGAAAAATTCAAACATGTTATTTTATACGCTTCTAGCTTTTTAGTTTTAATGATCTTAGCAATCACTTACACCAATAATCTAAATTACGATAGGTATTTATTAATGGTTCCTATTTTTATTTCGGCTATTCTAGTTGTTTTCCTTAACATCATTAATCATAGCTCAATTCAACAATTGGCATTTGTTTCTACCATCATTAATAAAAGTAACATCATTGCATTGGCTATGAATAAAAGTGGACAATTAAAATACATTAGTAAAAATATTTCAAATTATATAGATGTCTTGCCTTACGACCTTGTTAATAAACCTATTTCTGTTTTAAATAATTTCACAACATCCGACACTGTAAGAAAAACTAATATCTTAACCGATTTTGAAGATGGAAAACAATTGATAACACCTTTAAAGAACATTCATGGTGGAACTTCATGGATAGAATGGTCGTGTAAGGAGTTTGCAAAAGGTGTAAAAGTATTAATTGGACAAGATATTACCGATAAATTAAAAATTAAAAACACGTATGAAATTTTGGTTGAAAATGCTGAAGATTTAATTTATCAAATTGATACTAAAGGTAATTTTATATTTTTAAACAATCGTTTCAGTGACTACTTAATAAATGATAAAGACACTCTCAATGACAAAAATATTAAATTATTGATTCCAACTGATTACCACGATTTAATTGATAACTTTTTGAACAACTTAATCGAAAAAGAAGAAAGTTTTGCTTACATTGAATTGCCTTTTTACAATGCAAATGGAGAGTTGGAATGGTTTGGTCAATATTTTACAAAACTCTATTCGGAAGAATCAAATAGTGTAACAGAAATACTTGTTGTAGGTAGAAACATTACCGAAAAATTATTGCAAGACAAACTGATTGCGACTCAACAAGCAAATATCACTTCAAGTATTAACTATGCAAAACGAATTCAATTAAATTTATTACCTGCAACCGACAAAATCAAAGGCTGTTTTTCAGAACAATTTGTTTATTACAAACCAAAAGACATTGTTTCCGGAGATTTTTATTGGTGCAAGCAAGTAGATGATTACATCATTATTGCTGTTGGTGATGGTACTGGGCATGGTGTTCCAGGTGCTTTCATGTCTATTCTTGGTATCAATTTATTGAATTCCATTGTTATGGAAAAAAATATTTATGATCCAGGTAGAATTTTAGATGAATTAGACATTCGTCTGAAACAAATGCTTCATGAAGGCAATAAACAAAGAATTAGAGATGGTATTGAAGTGACTATTTGTGCATTCAATCAGAAAAAAGGAACCATCGATTATTCATGCGCTGGTTCTAAATTAATCATTCACGATGGTGTACAATTAAGTATT
This sequence comes from Crocinitomicaceae bacterium, assembly GCA_023957475.1. GTDB lineage: Bacteria > Bacteroidota > Bacteroidia > Flavobacteriales_D > Crocinitomicaceae > Taishania. The sequence continues at coordinate 28,995 of JAMLHA010000014.1, forward strand.
CGCAAAGGAGACAACAAACATATTGGCGACGATCAAGAAGATTTCACAAACTACATCACACATCATTTTGATATTGCTAAAGAAACAACTATTTATTTATTTACAGATGGTTACTATGACCAATTTGGTGGTGTTGACCAGAAAAAATATTCCATTCGTCGTTTACTTGAATTAATCATGTCTAACATCAGTTTACCATTGGTGGATCAAAAAGAAATTATAGAAAATGAATTTGAAAATTGGAAAGGCACTTTGGAGCAAACCGATGATGTAACAATAGTTTCCTTAAGAATAATTCCACCATCAAGAAATAATTAAATGAAATTACCAAGTATAAAAAACTCCTTTTTATTAGTTCTCAATTGGGATGGTTTTGAATCACAAATTGGTATTAAAGATTCTTTTAAAGAATGTTTTTCAGAAGAACAGCATTATGAATTATTGCTTTTTACAGCAACAAAGCGACCAAAAGAAAATTTTGAAATCGTTGGAAGAACACATACAATTTCAAAATCTGACTTCAACATCTTAGGAAATCTAAAATCAAAAAACTTACTTCCAAGTGAACACACTCATTTTGATTGCATTATTCTTTTAGACCCATTAACCAAAGCTCAAAGCAAAGTGATTAAAACAATGAAAATCAATAAAATTGTAGGTTTTAATAGTAAACAAGAGCTTGTGAATATAAACCTGAACACTTCTCATAATAAACCAACCGAAAAAGTTATATTTGCAATTGAAACACTTAAAAAATTTTCAAATTAGACAATGAATAATAGTTTTAAAGGAGCTGGAGTAGCCTTGGTTACACCGTTCAAAGAAGACAAATCAATTGATTTTGATGCATTACGCAAATTAGTTCAACTTCAAATCAATGGTAAAACTGATTTTTTGGTTGTGCAAGGAACAACTGGTGAATCCCCTACTCTTTCTTGGGATGAAAAAATTCAAGTATTGAATACTGTTATCGATGAAAATGCTGGAAAGCTTAAAATAGTGTTTGGAGTTGGTGGAAATAATACTGTTGAAGTTGGAAAACTTTTTGATAAACTTCCGCAAGGAGTTGATGGTATTTTATCCGTTTCGCCATATTATAACAAGCCAACACAACAAGGAATTATTGAGCATTACAAGTACATTGCTAACTGTACGAAGTTACCTATCATTCTTTACAACGTTCCAGGAAGAACAGGCTCTAGCTTACTTGCTTCTACAATCATTGAATTGGCTAAAGTACCAAACATTGTTGCCGTTAAAGAAGCTTCTGGAAACATGGGCCACATCATGGATGTTATTCGTCAATGCCCAGAAGGTTTTGAAGTTATTTCAGGTGATGATGCAATTACCCTACCATTAATTGCCACTGGAGCTGTTGGTGTTATTTCAGTTTTAAACAACGCTTTTCCTGAAAAATTCAACCAAATGGTGCATGAATCACTTTCAGGAGATTTTGAATCTGCTCGTAAAAAACATTTGGATTTATTGCCAATTACCGATATGCTTTTTGCCGAAGGAAACCCTGGAGGAGTAAAAGTAGCTTTGGAAACAAGAGGAATAATGGCTGGTTATTTAAGATTGCCTTTAATGCCGGTTTCAACAGAATTAAATGATAAAATAAAAGCTGAAACATTGCGATTAATAAATGCTTAAAAAACACAGCACATATCTTCTTTCAATTGGAATGATGAGTTTCATTGTGACTTCTTGCTATCAAAAAAAAGCAAATCAGTTTAACGAGCGATGGACAACCACTGATGGGGATATTACTAAAGACACAATCATTGATGGGGTTGATTTGGATTCTATTGCATTTGTAGATACATTTAAGCTATTGCCTATTCAAGTTATTTATACGGAAATCAAAAAGAACACAAATAGACCCATCACCCCAAGCATACCTATGTTTGCTAAGAGAGATACAACAATTACCAGTAACTATGTTGAGCAGTTAGCTGTTAATTCAACCTATTATGCATTTGCTGTTTTATCAAAAAACAAAAATCTAATTACAAAATCATTAAAAAATAACCAGCAAATAGCGTACCATTTATTTCCAAACAAAGAATATCCAAAAGATGTGTCTTTGGATTCGTTGAATTCATGGATTAAATCTAGCTTTATTGACCAAAATCAAGAGCACGAATGGATTTATTTTGAAGCTATTGAATGGTTAGAACGCCTATATATTACCGTTGAACAACCCAAAAATTATAGTAACAAAAAGAATTTTCAAAATTTGATTACCACCCAATTGAATAACGGTGTAGATATGTTAAACAGAATTTCGATGCATCAAGAATACGAACCACTTGCTCATCTAATGAATTACATTATCACTATTGTTGATTGTAAATATTTTGAAATAAACGCTTCTGATATCAAATCAGAAGTTGTAGATGCACGTGTTAACTGTTATTTACCAACACCTACAAAATAAGAATTAAATGTCTATTTATCAAGATATAATTAACGCTATTGATAACGCAACAAACATTGTTATCACTTCGCACAAGTCACCAGATGGAGATTCTATCGGATCTTCACTTGGTTTGTACCAATTTATTCAAAAAATGAATAAAAATGTATCCATTTGTCACCCCGATAAAGCTCCTTCATTTTTTAATTGGTTGGATAATTTTAATGCTATTCATTTATACGAATCAGCACCAAACAAAGTGAGTGAATTAATAACAAATGCCGACTTACTATTTTGCCTTGACTACAATCACTTATCACGTGTAGGGGATGAAATGCAAGTGGTTTTGGAGCAATTTAACGGTAAAAAAATTGTTATTGACCACCACATAACACCTTCAATAGATGCAATCATTACATTGAGTGATACTTCTGTTTGTTCTACTTGCCAACTTATTTATGACATCATTGATTATTCGGATAAAAAACAACTCTTAGATGTCCAAATAGCAACGCCATTGTATTTGGGCATTGTTACCGATTCTGGTTCGTTTCGTTTCCCTTCTGTTCAACCAAGAACCCATGAAATAGCCAGTGAAATGTTAAAATTAGGAGTTGAACACTACAAAGTGCACGAGAATACGTTTGACACCAATAGCATTAGCAAAATGAAATTAAATGGCTACGCTATCAGCGAAAAACTTGAGATCGTTCACCAAAACAAAATAGCTATTGTTTCTCTGTCTTTGGAAGAATTAGAGCGATTCAATTACCAAAAAGGTGACACAGAAGGATTGGTCAACACTGCTCTGTCTATCAGTGGTATTCAGGTTGCTGTGCTTGTGACAGAACAACAAGAACAAATTCGTTTGTCATTCAGATCAAAAGGTGAATATGCGGTAAACATCATTGCGAATGAACAATTTAATGGTGGCGGACATAAATACGCTGCGGGAGGTTCATCCAATATTTCATTAAAAGACACGTTAGATAAATTAAAAAGCTTACTTCCTAACTATTTTTTATGAATTTGAAATTGTTTTCCATAGTGTTTTCAGTATTTCTTCTTTTGTCGTGCAAAAGCGAACAAAAAAAGAATGATTTTGAGTGGAATACAGAGAAATCAACCACTATGAACAAACATTTTTCGGCAGAAGAAGAAATTGAAATCAACCTATTTCTTGCTAGAAAACAAGAATGGAAAATCACAAAAACAGGAACGGGTTTAAGGTATTTTATTTACGAAAATGGTGAAGGCGAACCAGCAAGAGTGGATGATATTGTTGAAGTTGAATACAAAATCACTTTATTAGACGGAACAGAATGCTATACAACAGCAAAAGACGAAGTGGAGGAATTTAAAGTCGATAAAGCACAAGTTGAAACAGGCATACAAGAAGCCGTTAAATTAATGCGTCAAGGCGATAAAGCTCACTTGATAATTCCCAGTCATTTAGCTTATGGCATTATTGGCGACATGACCAAAATACCGCCTTTAAGTACCTTATTGGTAGATATTACACTTGTTAAAATATACAGAAAGTCACAAGTATGAAAAAAATCACGTTTTTTTTAGTGTCCATTGCACTATTCTATTCCTGCAAACCTGAAGGTGTAAAAAAAGATGCAACAGATGAAAACACATCAACTGTTACAAAAAAAGTAGATTCGCTTGAGTTGAAACTGGATGTTGTAGATCAATTAAAATTAGAAAATGGCATTGAAATTTCATGGTTGGAACAAACTTCTGGTGATGAAATCAACGATGGAGATGTTGTTTTAATTGATTACAAAGTTCGACTTATTGACAGTTCTATCATCGATGGAAATCATTTGCTCAAAAAGCCTTATCTTCCCTATATTGTGGGATTTGGATTTCAACCAGAAGGTTGGGATATTGCATTAAAAAAATTAAAAGTAGGAGATTTTGCACGTATTAAAATTCCTGCAAAATTGGCTCGTGGCAACAAGGAAATCAAAAATTTAGTTCCAAAAGATGCTGATAATTACCTCACAATTCGCATACTTTCAAAAAAAGAACCTACAAGAACTGTAGATGGGACAAAAATATGGGTACTCGAAGAAAACAAAAACCAAAAGCAACATTTTAACGATAAAAATACGGTAGAATTTTACACAACAGCCAGTTCACCAAGTCACCCATTTTATTTTAATTCGTATGCCACCAATCAACCGTTTCGTATGAAGATGGAAGATCAAGGTATAATTCCAGGCTTAAAAAAAGCGTTAATAAATGCTAAAAAAGGAGATCGTTTATTTATTTTAATACCACCACAAGAGGCTTACGGTACTAAGGGTTATCTGGATATTGTAAAACCAAATGAATCGATTTTTTATAACCTTTTAGTTACAGATATTATTGAATAATTGATTAAAATCAATATCTTTGCTAGGTTATAAAACTCTAAATCAAATAAACGAAATATAATGTTAAGAAAAATAAACTTATTTCTATTCTTCCTTTCTTTAACATCCGCTATTTTTTCGCAGCAAATAATTGACACTTTGTACACCAGTCATGGCACTGTTTTATTGTATGAAAACAAGTCGTGGCAATACCTTGAAGACCTTCGATTTGATGGTGTAATGAACGAACATTTGAATTGTGTTTTAAGAGATCATCCAGACTTAGATTTAAAACAACATTGGGATAACAACGTTGTGTTTCCTTCTGGATATTCAAATTCTATGGCTCATTTTAACGACACAATATGGGTTTGCGTTTTACGAGATTTAAACGACGAATTTGTGATGCCAGTAAAAGGAATCATGACATCATCATACAAGTTTAGGGGAAAAAGACATCACCGAGGTGTAGATTTGGATTTAAATACCGGTGATACCGTTGTTGCAGCATGGTCAGGTAAAGTGCGCTATGCAAAATACAACGAAGGTGGTTTTGGAAATTTGGTAATCATTCGTCACGACAACGGATTGGAAACATTGTATGCACACAATTCAAAATTATTGGTTGCACCAAATCAATATGTGAAAGCAGGAACACCAATCGCATTAGGAGGAAATACAGGCCATTCATTTGGTTCACACTTACATTTTGAAGTACGTTTTTATGATCTACCGATGAATCCAGAAGAAATCATCGATTTTGAAAACAAACGTGTAAGAGACGATAACTTATTAATCCATCGAAGTCTTTTTATACCTGGTGCAAAACCCAGTTATTTGACACAAGACAATCCTACAGCAACAGCAGCATCATTGGCTGTTAACCCAGCAACAAGTAACAGCACCAACAAGTATTACAAAGTAAGATCTGGAGATACATTGAGTTCAATTGCATCAAGAAATAAGACGACCGTTGCCAAAATCTGCCAATTGAATGGAATAAAACAAACAACTGTATTACAAGTTGGTAGAAATCTAAGAATTCGTTAACTTTGTCAAAATGAAATTATTGAAAAGTCTATTTTACAGTCTAATTATTGCTTCTACATTATTGAGTTGCTCTGAATACAACAAAGTAATGAAATCGGAAGATTATGCTAAGAAGTTTGAATTAGCAAATAGCTACTTCGATGCAGGAAAATACGCACAGGCAATGGCTTTATACGAACAAGTGTATCAACGTTTTCCAAAACAAAGTGAAGGAGAATTGGCTTATTTTAGACTTGGAAAAGGATATTATTTGAGCAATGACTATTACATGGGAGGTTATTTTTTGGGTCAGTTTGTTTCTCGATTTCCATTTAGTACAAAAGTAGAAGAAGCTACTTTTTTGTCAGCATTGTGTTCTGTAAAGCAATCACCTAGCAAGTCGTTGGACCAAACAGATACGGAAATAGCTATTAATAACTTGCAACAATTTGTCGATCGTTTTCCAGAATCAGAATTAGTGGATTCATGCAATAGAATCATGGATCGTTTACAACTAAAAATTGAAACAAAAAGCTACGATGCAGTAAAACTGTATAGCAAAACCATGAATTATAGAGCTGCGGTTACATCCTCAGAAATATTTCTAAGCAATTATCCAACGAGCAAGTACAAAGAAGAATGCGAATATATCTTAGTAAACAACTCCTATTTACTTGCAAAAAATAGTGTTGATTCTAAAAAAATAGAAAGAATTGTACAAACTATTGAAAGATATCGTACCTTTGTTGCTGATTTTCCATCTTCAAAGTACATAAAAAGCTTAAATTCCATTAAGGATGAGATGGAAAAACAACTGATAAAATTAGAAAATTTAGAAGCAGAAAAATAATACTATGAGTTTTAAAAGTAGCACCGCTGAAAAAACAACAATTACAAGAGATGTTATAAACATTGAAGAAAAAGTTGGCAATGTATATGAAGCAATTGTTGTTCTTTCAAAAAGATCAAATCAGTTAAATGTTGAATTAAAAGAAGAATTGACTCAAAAATTACAAGAGTTTGCTTCATCAACAGATAACTTAGAAGAGATTTTCGAAAATCGTGAGCAAATTGAAATTTCACGTTTCTACGAAAAACTTCCAAAACCAGTTGCTATGGCAATTGATGACTTATTGAAAGACAAAATTTATATTCGTAAAGGCGAAGTAATAGGATAAACAATGCATAACAAGCGCATACTTCTGGGTATTACAGGCGGTATTGCTGCATACAAGATAGCATTCCTTATAAGATTATTGAAAAAAGAAGGGGCAGAAGTCAAATGTATTATGACTCCTGCCTCTTGTGATTTTATTAGTCCGCTAGTTGTTTCTACACTTTCTGACAATCCTGTTGGTATTGAATTTTGGAACAAAGCTGACGGAACATGGAATAATCACGTGGAATACGGTCTTTGGGCAGATGTTTTTGTAATTGCACCAGCTACTGCAAATTCAATTTCAAAAATGGCTTCTGGTGCATGCGACAACCTTTTGCTTGCCACATACTTATCCAATAAATCCAAAACAATTATAGCACCAGCGATGGATTTGGATATGTACGTGCATCCTACAACCAAAAGAAATTTAATACAATTGGAAGAAGATGGTGTGCAAATCATTCCTGCCGAATCTGGTTTCTTGGCCAGTGGATTAGAAGGTCAAGGTAGAATGGCAGAACCAGAAACGATTTTCAATTATTTAAAAATAGCCCTATCAAGCTCTGAGGAACTTTGTTGTAAAAATATTTTAGTAACTGCTGGTCCAACTTATGAAGCAATTGACCCAGTTCGATTTATCGGCAATCATTCTACAGGAAAAATGGGGTATGAAATTGCTTTGGCTCTTGCTAACAAAGGCGCAATTGTACATTTAATTAGTGGCCCAACGAACTTAACAATTGAACATCCACTCATTGAATTAACAAAAGTAACAAACGCCCAAGAAATGTTTGAAGTCGTTCAAAATAAATGGGAAGCAATGGATGGCGGTATCTTTAGCGCAGCTGTAGCTGATTACCGACCAAAGACCGTTGCTACTGAAAAAATAAAAAAATCTTCGGATGATTTAACCATTGAATTGGTCAAAAATCCCGATATTCTTAAATGGGCAGGTGAAAATAAAAAATCGAATCAATTATTAGCTGGGTTTGCATTGGAAACAACCAATAGTCTGGAATACGGAGCAGCTAAATTGCAACAAAAAAACCTCGATTTTATTGTAATCAACGAGCCTCTTGCAGGAAAAACAGGATTCGGTAGTGAAACAAATCAAATTTTATTGTTGGATAATTGCAATAATTTAACGAAATTTGAGTTAAAATCGAAATCACAGGTTGCTGATGATATTGTTGATTATTACATAAAACTATCAAAATGAAACAATTAATTGCGTTTATTGTAGCGATTACTTTTATAACTTCTTCAGTTATTGGTCAAGAACTGAATTGTGAAGTGAGCATTGTTAGTAGCAACAAAGTAGAAGTTAGCTCCCTTGATCAGGAAGTTTTAAAACAATTAGAAGATGTTATCCGTCAATTCATGAACGAAACAAAGTGGACGAAAGACAATTTCAAGGTAGAAGAACGCATCAATTGTCAACTGCAATTTCAAGTTGAAAAAATACCACAACCCGGTGTGTATGAAGGAAAAATGCAAGTTCAAAGCTCACGACCTATTTACAATTCCAATTACAATTCCATTTTATTAAATTTCACAGATTTAAATGTTTCATTTGCTTTCCAAAGAAATGCTATGTTGTATTATTCTTCGGCACAATACAAGGATAATCTAACATCAATGCTTGCTTTTTATGCGTATTACATCATTGGAATAGATTACGATTCATTTGGCTTAAAAGATGGAACACCCTATTTGCAAGAAGCTCAAAACATAGTCGTAAATGCTCAAAGTTCTGGTGCACCAGGATGGAGTCCAGATCAAACTGGTAATAAAAACAATCGCTATTGGATAATAGACAATACTTTACATCAATTATTTGAACCTCTAAGAGATTGTATTTACGAATACCATCGACTTGGTATGGATAAATTGTATGAGAACAAAGAACAAGGACGTGCAGCTATATACGAAGCATTGAATAAATTACCAAAAGTTACTGCTGCAAGACCAAATACCATTAATATTACATCGTTTATTCTTGCAAAAAGACCTGAATTAAAACAAGTATATTCAGATGCTTCTGTTCCTGAAAAAGGGAAATTAGTTGCCCTTTTGAAGCGATTAGACCCAACTAACGGAGATAAATACGACGAAATATTAAAGTAATGCTGAAACAACTGAATGTTCAAAATTTTGCACTCATTCACCAAGCTACTTTAAATTTTAATGATGGCTATACAGTCATTACAGGTGAAACTGGTTCCGGAAAATCAATCTTACTGAATGCACTTCAACTAATTTTAGGTGAGCGTGCTGATTTTAAAGTAATTGGCACCAATCACGACAAAGCCATTGTTGAAGGTGTTTTTAAATTAAACAAAGAACGCTTTCTGTCTTTTTTTACGGACAATGATATCGACTTTGAAGTAGAAACAATTATTCGACGAGAAATCACCAAACAAGGGAAATCACGGGCTTTCATCAACGATACACCTGTTTCGTTATCGTTATTAAAAGAACTTGTCGAGCAATTAGTTTCCATTCACTCACAATACAATACATTGGAGTTAAAACGCAAAGATTTTCAATTCAAAACACTTGATTTATTAGCTGGAACCTTTGATAAACACCAAACATATCTAGAAAAATATGAAGCTTTAAAATCATTGTCAAAAGAAATTGAAGAAACCAAGGAATTACTCATCCAATTAACGAAAGACAAAGATTATATAGATTTTCAATTGGAAGAATTGGAAGAATTAGCTATTGAAAACACCGATTTTGATCAATTAGAAACACAGCTTTCACGCATTGAAAATGCATCCGAAATTCAACAATTATCTCAAGCAATAGCAAATGGTTTATCCAATGATAGTGGCATTATCGAACAATTACAAACAATAAAAGCCTACTTGCAAAAATTAGTTCGACTGGATACTACAACACAAACACTAGAAGAAAGAATACAATCAATCATTGTTGAACTCAAAGATGTTGGAGAAGAATTGGATAGTTTTTCTTCCAATTACGAAAGTTTTAATGAAGAAAACAGGCATCAATTAACAAACTTGCTTGACAAATACAATCATGTTTTAACAAAACACCGTTGTAGCTCACAAGAAGAATTAAAACAACTCTATCTTCAACTAAAAAATTCAAGCGCAAACACAGACGCACTTCAACAAAAAATTGAACAGTTAGAAAACCAATACAAAATTGCTCATTCAACCTTGCAAGATTTGGCAAATCAATTGACAGTTGAACGTCAAAAAGCAATTCCAATCATTGAATCAACCATTTCAAAATCTTTATCCGAGTTAAAATTATCGGATACACAATTAAAGTTTGACTTAAAAGTAAACGATGAACTAACAATGTATGGAAATTCAACGCTTTCACTTTTATTTTCTGCCAACAAAGGTTTTTCGCCAATTGAAATAGAAAAGGCAGCAAGTGGAGGTGAATTATCGCGTGTGATGTTGGCATTGCAACAATTAATTTCAGAAAAGATGCAATTACCAACCATCTTTTTTGATGAAATAGACACAGGAGTATCTGGCGATGTTGCACAAAAAATTGGTAATTTACTCCAACAAATGGGAAAAACCATGCAATTATTTGCCATTTCCCACCTACCTCAAGTTGCCTCTAAAGCTAACTATCATTTAAAAGTGGAGAAAAAAAACAACAACAATTCCACACAAACGTCTATACAGTTATTAACCAATGATGAACGTATAAATGAAGTGGCTCGTCTTATGAGTGGCGAAATCATTACAGATGCAGCTATTTCCAATGCGAAAGCATTAATGGCATAATCGTTGATAAGTTCTTACTTAATACCTATTTTTATTGCCTATTTTTTTGTAATTTTAATCTTTTAAGTTGAATAAATGGTAAGAACTAAATTTTTCTTCTTTACATTTTACATTTTATTAATTAGCTTAATTGCAATCGGTTGTACACGCAACCCGACAGATTCATCTATCAAAAATAGCGAAACTTCTGCTTCTATAAAAGATTATCAACGCATTATTAAAAGCGGTCACATCACTATTTTAGTAGAAAACAGCTCCACTTCTTACTTTATTTATAAAGGAGAAAAAATGGGGTTTGAATATGAAATTTTACGAGAATTTGCAAAAGAATTGGGCTTAGAAATTGAAGTAAAAATTGTTGCCAATCTCGATAATTTAGTTCCAATGCTCAATGAACATGAAGGAGACATTATATCGTGCAATTACACTGTAACAAGAGAACGAACAAAAGAAATCAATTTTTCGATTCCGTATATTCAAACACCACAAGTACTCGTTCAAAAAATGCCCGATGGATGGCAAAAAATGAACGAAAAAGAACTGAAACAACATCTAATTATTGATCCAATAGAATTGGGTCACAAACACATCAGTGTATGGGAAAACTCTAGCTATTACAAACGATTGATTCATTTACAAGAAGAAATAGGAGATTCTATTTACATTGACCCTGTGAATGGTTTGACAGGTAGTGAAGAGTTAATAGAACAAGTGTCTCTTGGCATTATTGACTACACTATTGTTGAAGAAAACATTGGAAAAGTTAATGCCAGATTTTACGACAATATAGACGTTTCTACAGCTATTTCAATGAAGCAAAACATTGCTTTTGGAATTCGAAAAGATGGAACGCTACTTAAAGCAAAACTTGATAAATGGCTGGAAAACTTTTTAAAATCAAGTAAATACAGGTATATCTATCGAAAATATTTTGAAATTGGTGTACCAGGTATGGATCCAAATAATAGTTTTAGTTCTATTGGTAGAGGGCAAATATCACCCTACGATCATTATTTCAAAGCAGCAGGAAAAAAACACGATGTAGATTGGCAACTATTAGCAGCTATCGCTTATCAAGAAAGTCGATTCAATCCAACAATAGAAGGCTTTGGAGGAGCATATAGTATGATGCAATTTATGCCAAATACAGGTCCAAAATACGGTGTCTATCCAAACTCTACACCCGAAGTTCAAATCAATGGCGGTATGAAGAAATTAGCCGCTGATTTTAAGTATTACAACGACATTCCAGACAAAGAACAACAAATCAAATTTATTCTCGGTACTTACAATGCTGGGCGTGGTCATATTAGCGATGCTATTCGCTTGGCTGAAAAATATGGTTTAAATCCAAAAGTATGGGACAACAATGTAGAAAAAATGGTCATTAACCTTTCCAAACAAGAATATTACCGTGATGAAATTGTAAAAAGTGGCGTGATGCGTGGCGAATACACAAGTAATTACGTTAAAAAAGTTTATAAACGTTACAAAGACTGGAAAGCCTCGTTTAAATAACTGATGAAAGAATTAATTGTAATTGGTGGACCTACAGCAAGTGGCAAAACAGCACTCAGTATTGCACTTGCCAAAGAATGGAAAACAGTTATTCTTTCTGCTGATTCACGTCAGTTTTACAAAGAAATGACGATTGGTACAGCCAAACCTTCTGAACAGGAAATGGACGGTATTCAACATTTTTTTATCAATAGTCACTCCATTACTGACGAAGTCAATGCTGCTCGTTTTGCGAAAGAAGCCGAGTGGCTATTAAAACAATTGTTTCAACAACACGATAAAGTCATTCTTGTAGGCGGTTCTGGCATGTTTATTGATGCTCTTTGTTATGGATTAGATGACATACCTCATAGTCCAACCATTCAAGCTGAACTGAATGAAACCGTTCAAGCAAATGGATTGGATCAATTATTGGAAGAATTAAAAGAAAAGGATTGTGAATACTACCAAACCGTGGATCGGAACAATCCTGTTCGTATAATTCGTGCCTTGGAAGTTATTCGGCTAACGGGGCTTCCCTACTCTTCTTTGCGCAAAGGAAAACGCAAAGAAAATGACTTTTCTATTCATTATTTTGCCATTGATGTACCTAGAGAATTATTGTACGAACGCATCAATAAACGAGTGGACATCATGATTGACAACGGTTTAGAACAAGAGGCAAAAGCGCTGATACCTTATCAACACTTAAAATCACTTCAAACGGTTGGTTACTCCGAATGGTTTGATTTCTTCAATGGGAAAATAAGTAAGGAAGAATGTATTTCATTGATTAAGCAAAACTCCAGACGTTATGCCAAACGCCAAATAACATGGTTTAAGCGCAATGATGAAGTAATATGGATTCCTTTTGGTGAAGATTTAAAGGAAGTTGTTTGCGCTTATTTAACCTGAATAGAATTTTATTTCGAATTCTGGTTATTTAAATCATCAGTCAGTTCCTCGTCTTCTTTTAACAAACGATACACTGTTGTTTGTCCGATATCTAACTTTTCTGCAACTAACTTTGTGTTATTGTTCAACTCTTTCATATAATGCTTTACAATGGCTATTTCATATTCTCTCATTGTCTTTTGATGAAGCAATAATTCAGGCATTAATTCTTGCGAATGGACAGAGATGTCGTTGGCACTAATTTCATTGGAATCGGAAAGAACAGCACTTAATTCCACAACTGATTTCAACTCACGTGTATTTCCCGGCCAATTATAAAGTTTCATTTTCTCCATTGCTTGATCGTTGAAATGTTTGAGTGGTATTTTATTCTCTTCGCAAAATTCACTTAAAAAATGTTTAGCAAGCAATAACACATCATTTCCTCGTTCTCGTAATGGTGGCAAATGAATAGGTAAACCAAAGAGGCGATAGTACAAGTCTTCTCTAAATTTACCTTCCTTTACTTCTTGTAAAAGATCTCTATTGGTTGCCACAATAATTCGGCAGTCAACTTTTACTTGCTCATTTCCTCCTATTCTTGTAAACTCTCGCTCTTGAATAGCACGCAATAATTTAGCTTGAAAAGAAATATCCATTTCACCAATTTCATCCAAAAATAGCGTTCCTCCATTGGCTTGTTCAAATTTTCCTATACGTCTATTTTGGGCACCTGTAAACGCTCCTTTTTCATATCCAAACAACTCACTTTCTATTAATTCTGCAGGCAATGCAGCCATATTAATGGCAACAAATGGTTGGTTTTTTCTATTGGAATTGTAATGAATCGCTTTGGCGACAACTTCTTTCCCTGTTCCGGTTTCTCCAGTTACACAAACAGTTATGGCTGTTCCAATGGCTTTACTCAACATGTGGTGAACTTCCTTTATTTGTTGGCTCTGACCAATGATGGTATTTTGAAAATCGTATTTTTTTTCAACCTCTGTTTGAAGAATTTCTATCTTTTTCTTGAGTCCAATGCTATTTTTCACATGATTAATAGCATTCAACACTCGGTTGCGTATATCCTCGGACTTAACGATGTAGTCAAAAGCACCTAATTTTAACAAATCCACTGCTACTCCAATATCACTCTGCTCAGAAATAATAATCACTTCCGTTTGAGGTGCTATTTTTTTAATTTTTGGAAGCAATTGAGCGCCTGTTGTATCGCCTAAACGGTAATCCAAAGTAACCACCTTTACATCTGGCGTCAATTCGCTCAATAACTGTTCGCCAGTCAAAAATGATTTCACAGCATAGTCTGGATTGAGAGATATGGTATGCACCAATAATTTATTGTACCATTCATTATCTTCTACTACATAAATAAGGAAATTATGTTCGTTTTTCTCCATTTTAACTGCCTATTTGTGTTAATTCCTTATTGATTGCCTCAAGCACACTTGTCATTTCCAATTCAAGTTTCTTCAAAGTTTCCTTTAAATGGCTTGTCTTTTTAGTACTTCGTGCCGATTGTTCCACATCTTTCAATAATTGATGCAAGTTGTTAGCTCCAATATGACGACATGGAGAAGCAATTTTATGCGATTCATTGGCTAACAATTCCCAATCATCATTTAAAAATGCTGCTTGTATTATACTTGTTGATTTTTTAGTTGATGCAATAAACGTTTTGAGCATTTCTATGTAAAAATTGGTATCCGAGCCACTCAATGATTTTAAATTGGAGAAATCAACCGGTAATTCATTGTCACTATTCATTTTTGCACTTATACCTTTAAATACTCTATTTATTTCTGAAATTAATTTGTCTTCATTAAATGGTTTTGAAACATAGCCATTTACAAGGTCTAAAATATCATTTATTTCTGTATCTGCAGCGGTTAATAAAACAACTTTTAATAATTTTATTTGATCACTTGTTGAATTTCGAATTGCCTGAATCGTCTGAAACCCATCCATTATTGGCATACGGGCATCTAACAATACCAAATCAATCACTTTTTTATCGAGCAATTCCAATGCTTCTTTTCCATTTTCAGCTTCTGATATTTCTAATAAAAATGGATCAAGCATTGCTTTTATTAACTTCCTATTGTAATCTTCATCATCAACAATTAAAATAGAAGTACATGGCAAACTGTAATCTTGTTGGATTTCATGTTTTGTAAGTTCAGTTTGTGCCAATACCAATTCCACCTTAATTTTTGTTCCCTCTCCTTTTTCGCTTTCCACCTGGATAGAACCTTTAAACAGTTCCACCAATCGCTTTGTGATGGACAATCCCAACCCTGTTCCCATTAGCTTAGAAGTTGATGTGTCACTAAATTGCTCAAATTCACTAAATGCTTTTTTCAATTCTTCTGGCGACATTCCAATTCCAGTATCTTCCACCAAAAACTGAATGGTATCATTTTGATTGGAAGTATCGACCAATTGAATTTTCACTTCCACGCTTCCATTTTCTGTGTATTTAATGGCGTTACTAATTAAATTTAGTAAAATTTGACGAATTCTGTATTCATCCCCTTGATAAAATGTTGCTAATTTTTTATCGTTAATAAAGCTAATTTTTAAGTTCTTATCTTTTGACAATTCTGTAATGTATCCTTGAATATCATCAGTGATATCACTAAATGAAAAAGGTTGAAAATTTAATTTCAATTTATCACTTTGCAGTTTTGACAAATCCAAAACATCATTAATCAAATAAGTAAGATGTTTGGACGATTTTTGGATGAATGAAACATATTCTTTTTGGTCTGAAAGTAAATTCTGCTTTGACAATTGCTCTGCAAATCCAGAAATTGCATGCATCGGAGTTCTAATTTCGTGACTAATTGTTGAAATCAATCGTTCTCTGGTTTTCACCAAACGCTCCGTTTCTCGTGCGGAAACTTTCAAAGCATGTTCATACAATCGATTTTTTCGAACATAACTTGCAATAATATAAATAATCAGGCTTATAAGAATTACAACAAATGCACTAAAAATGGCTGCTACTACTGCTATTTTTTTACTTTCGGAATTGGCAAAACTCGTGGCATTAGATAGCTTTTCATTTTCTTTGAATTCAAAGTTATCGATAATCTTTGAAATTTTAATACCCAACAGATTATCCAACGATATGAGCTCTAGCTGATTGAGTTTAATTTCTCGTTCAATTGCTAATTCTTCCTGACTCACATTTTCAATACCGCTATAAATCTGATGAATCGTTAGCTTTTTCTCTAGTTCCAATTCATCTTCTTTTGTTATTTTCTTTTGAATATTTTGAGCTTCTTTTTTCTTTAGTTTTATCAACGAATCTAAGGAACTTGCTTTATCAGAATCATTTCGTCTTTCTGCTCGTTTTAGTTTTTTCAACAAGCGACTTTCTTCTTTTTCAATTTCTTGCAGTTTTTCATGGTTTTCTACAATGTATTGATAATCAACACTTCCTTCTACTGAATTTTTCGTTTCTTGTTTCGTTATTTGGTTATTTCTAACTTGTTTCTTTTTCGTTTCCTTTTCAGAATATGCTATATTTGTTACAACCTTACTTAGCGCCGTTTGAACCCTATACGGATCTTCAGCATACATGATTCCATCCAACACCACTAATCGATCAAAAATGAGTGAATCCAAACGGGATAAATTTATTTTGGCAACAGATACATCGTTTAATAACCCAACATTCTTTACATCCAATTCAATTCTTTTCCTCTTTGACACATACGAATCTCGGTAGGAATCATCTTCTGTTAAGCTATATGTTTTGGCGATATTGGATAATTCAGCTAAATTACTTTTAATGGAATGAAAATAAGTCAACCGACTATCTGGTTGCATGGAATTGTTAATATTTTCCAGCAAATAAGAAAAACGCAAATAGGCAATGATACCCGTAGATAGAACAACTACAAGCATCAATGTCATCAAAGTAATAACTTTGAACTCAAATTTAAAAAATCGTCGTTTTCTTAGCATTCGGGTTTCTTACGATGCTAAGATAAGAAAAAAAATAAACGAACTACATCGTTATACAGCTACATTGTGTTCTCTTAAAGCATCATTCAACGAAGTTTTTAAGTCCGTTGAAGCTTTGCGTTGACCAATGATTAAAGCACAAGGTACCTGAAATTCACCAGCGGGGAATTTTTTGGTGTATGAACCAGGAATAACTACACTTCTTTCAGGCACGTATCCTTTTAATTCAACAGGTTCATTGCCTGTGACATCAATAATTTTGGTTGATTTTGTCATCACCACATTGGCACCCAAAACAGCTTCTTTTCCAACTCTAACTCCTTCTACAACGATACAACGTGAACCAATAAAAGCATTGTCTTCAATGATTACCGGAGCTGCTTGCAACGGTTCCAAAACACCACCAATTCCAACACCACCTGACAAGTGAACGTTTTTACCAATTTGAGCACAAGAACCAACCGTAGCCCAAGTATCAACCATAGTGCCAGAATCAACATAAGCACCGATATTGACATAAGATGGCATCATGATAACACCAGGAGCAACAAAAGCACCATATCGAGCAACAGCATGAGGAACAACACGCACACCCAATTCTGCATAATTCGTTTTCAATTTCATTTTATCGTGAAACTCAAATGGACCAACCTCAATTGTTTCCATTTTTCGAATGGGGAAATACATGACAACCGCTTTCTTTACCCATTCATTTACTTGCCAATCACCATTATCTAATGGTTCTGCTACACGTAAAACACCTTTATCAATGTCTTCTATGACTTTATTAATGGCTTGAATGGTTGCTTGGTCATTTAATAATTCACGGTTTTCCCAAGCTGCTTCTATAATTGATCTCATTTTGTCTAATTTTTAAGCAAAAATAAGAATTAGAATTAAATGGAGGTGTTATTTTTCGGTCTTAGGATAAACAAAGACTTTAAATCTTAACTTTTCAGTTTTTTTCTTTGTATTTGCTTGCAATACGATGGTTCTATCCTGCTGATAATACTTTGCATTGGTATCAAAAGTCACTTTTAACGCATAGGTTTCTTTTGGCAAAATGGGTTTATTGGGCAATTCTACTTTGGTACAGGAACATGCTACTTTGTATTCAGAAATAATCAACGGTTGATTTCCTGTATTTGTGATTTTATAGTGATGGGTCAACTGTTCTCCTTCTTTTGCATCCGAAAAAACATAAGTTGCCTTATCCACTTTGAATACAGGTTGCCCAAAAATAGATGAACCAATTAACAACACAACTATAAAAAACACGTGTTTCATAGTATAAATATACGAATAATTTGATTGAAAAGTATAGAATTTTAGGGCAAACGCATTTAAATTTAGGGTTAATCCCTTTAGATTTCTCTGACTACGTCATCGAAATGACGCGTTACAGTGTTCAAAATAAGGGGAGTACATGCGAGCGGCACTCGCATGCACTCCCAAATGACAAAGAGAGAGAAATCTATAAAAAACGCTGTGATATCTGAGACGCTGATAAAAAACAAAGCCCGGTTAAACTAACCGAGCTTTGTTTGGAATTGCTTCCGATTATTTTACTAAAGCTAATTGTGAAGGTTTAAACTTCGTTAAGTTAATGCCTTTCACAGCTTTTTCATATTCTTCAAGTGTTGGAGTTCTTCCCAAGATAGCTGACAAAACAACTACCGGAGTTGATGACAACAATGATTCTCCTTTTTTCTCGTCAGAGTCTTCTACCACACGACCTTGGAATAGACGTGTAGATGTTGCCATTACAGTATCTCCTTTTTCTGCTTTTTCTTGGTTACCCATACACAAGTTACATCCTGGGCGTTCCAAGTACATCATGTTTTGGTATTTTGTACGTGCTTCGTTTTTAGGTGCATTGTCATCGAACTCAAAACCTGAGTATTTTTGCAACACTTCCCAGTCGCCTTCTGCTTTTAACTCATCTACGATGTTGTATGTTGGAGGAGCTACTACCAATGGAGCTTTAAACTCAACTGAACCATATTCTTCTTCTACGTTTTTCAACATTTGAGTAAGAATTTTCATATCTCCTTTGTGCACCATACAAGAACCGATAAAGCCTAAATCAACTTTTTTAGTTCCACCATAGTAAGACAATGGGCGAATAGTATCGTGTGTATAACGTTTTGAAACATCTTTGTTGTAAACATCTGGATCGGCAATCATTGGTTCTTTAATTTCATCCAAATCAACCTCTACTTCTGCAAAATATTTAGCATTTTGGTCTGGTTTCAATGCTGGTTTTTCTCCCGATTGAATTTCAGCAATACGCTTGTTTGCTTTATCAATTAATCCTTGTAACACTCGGTTGCTGTTATCCATTCCTTTATCAATCATGATTTGGATACGGCTTTTTGCAATGTTCAACGATTCAATCAATGTAGCATCTTCAGAAATACAGATAGATGCCTTAGCTTTCATTTCTGCTGTCCAGTCTGTAAATGTAAACGCTTGGTCTGCTGTTAACGTACCGATATGCACTTCAATCACGCGACCTTGGAATACATTTTCACCATTAAAGTGGTTCAACATTTGAGTTTGAGTAGCATGAACAACATCGCGGAAGTCCATGTATTCTTTCATTTTTCCTTTGAACGTTACCTTAACAGATTCTGGAATTGGCATAGATGCTTCTCCTGTAGCCAAAGCTAAAGCTACTGTACCAGAATCGGCACCAAATGCAACACCTTTTGACATACGTGTATGAGAGTCACCACCAATAATAATAGCCCAATCGTCAATAGTAATATCGTTCAACACCTTGTGAATAACGTCCGTCATCGGATGATACACACCTTTAGGATCACGACCAGTAATCAAACCAAAGTCATTCATGAATTGCATCAATTTTGGTGTGTTTACCTGCGCTTTCTTATCCCAAACAGAAGCTGTATGACAACCAGATTGGTAACCAGCATCCACCGTTGGTGCAATGACAGTTGCTGCCATTGATTCCAACTCTTGTGCGGTCATTAAACCTGTCGTATCTTGAGATCCAACGATGTTAACCAAAACACGAACATCAGAACCTGCATACAAGGTCTTTCCTGGAGTATTTCCAACGGCATTTCTATTGAAGATTTTTTCTACCGCTGTTAACCCTTGATTTTCGTGAGAAATTTCTTTTGAAGGTGCAAATACTACAGGAGCAGTAATTCCTAATGTTTTAGCTGCAAATGTTTGGATTTTTTTACCGAAAACGATGGCATACGAACCACCCGCACGGATAAATTCCATTTTTTGAGGAGTCAACGAGCGTGAAATATCAATCAACTCTTTGTCGCCACTGTATAATTTTTTTGTTTTTGTATTGATTGTAAGCTCAGTTCCTGTTGCAACAGAATACACTTGTTCCAACACTTGGTCGCCATTTTCATCACGAACAACTTCACCATTTGCATCTACTTTCTTTACCCAGTTTTTCAAGTCAATACCAATACCACCTGTTACATCTACCGTAGTCAAGAAAATTGGGGAGATACCATTTGTACCAGCAACAATTGGAGCAACATTTACAAAAGGCACATATTGGCTTGCTTGTTTTCCAATCCATAATGCCACGTTGTTAACCCCTGACATACGAGAAGAACCAACACCCATTGTACCTTTTTCGGCAATCATCATCACTCTTTTATCAGGATGTTGCGCTTGCATTGCTTTGATTTCTTTTTGAGCTTCTGGCGTTATCATACATTGTCCGTGCAATTCTCTATCGGAACGAGAGTGCGCTTGATTTCCGGGCGACAACAAATCGGTAGAAATATCACCTTCTCCTGCTACATAGGTAATAATTTTAATTTCCTCTGGAACCTCAGGTAATTTTGTAAAAAACTCTGCTTTCGCATAACTTTCCAAAATATCCTTTGCAATGGTACTTCCTTTTTCGTAAGCTACTTTCAAACGATTGGTATCTGCATCGTATAAAAACACTTGCGTTTTCAATACTTCAGCAGCTGATTTTGCAATTGAAGCATCATCACCCAATGCCAAATCCAACAAAACACTCATTGAAGGACCACCTTTCATGTGTGACAACAATTCAAAAGCAAAAGTTGGTGTTATTTCTGCTACTGTTTCATGACCAAGAATAATTTCTTTTAAAAATTGAGCTTTTACACCAGCCGCCGCAGTTGTACCTGGCAATGTATTGTAAATAAAGTAGTGTAATGAATCTTTTCTGTAAGGATTGTTCGTGTCTTTAATTTGTGCAATGATTTCATTTAATAATTCTGCACCATCGATTGGTTTAGGGTGTAATCCTTGTGCCTTTCTTTCTTCAATTTCTTTAAGGTATTCTTGGTAATTGCTCATAAAAAATTAATTTTTGAATTCAGTTTTCAATAACCAACAAATAGTTAAAAATCATTTGTTTTTATAAACTATTTATTTGCGATACAAATTTAATGATTTTAATCGATTAGATGCAAATTAAGCAGGAAGAATTTAGTGGGGAAATGAATCATCAACCAATCATAAAGTCAACCAATCATAACGTCAATCCGTCATATTATCAACCTGTCACAACAAAACAAAAAAAGCCGTCCAATTGGACGGCTTTCCTATGTATTTTAATCTTTTTTTAGTTTGCAGGCGCTCCTGAAGTATTTACTGGAGTTGCGTTTTCTGGCATTGGTCCTACTTCACCTTTAATACGTAAAATCTTTGTTGGTTCATTTACTGCATTCGATGTTAAAGTAACACTTTTGTTGATCGCACCTGGACGTTTTGTGTCATATTTTACTTTAATAACACCTGTTTTTCCTGGATTGATTGGTTCTTTTGGCCATTCTGGAACTGTACATCCACAAGACCCTTTTGCATTTGAAATAATCAAAGGTGCATTACCAGTGTTTTTAAATTCAAATGAACATGTTCCGTCAGCAGCATATTTAATATTACCGTAATCGTGAACATCTTTTTTAAATTCAATTTTTGGACCATCTGTAACTTCTTGCGCTACAGCTGTATTAGCAGCTAATGCTGTTATCAAAGCCATTCCCAAAGAAAATAATAACTTTTTCATATCTTATCGTTTTAGTTTTATGTATCAAATGTAATACCTAAAAATTGAATACTAAATTTTTTAACACACATTTAACAGAGCTTTTAATTTATTGTTAACAGACAGTTATACAAGTGTTAATTGAATTTGACTTGGAGGAATTAATGGAAAGGTATGGAGATTGTAAAATGTTTTTTACAACGTGTTATGTATTTGCTGATACATGGAACTATAAAACAGCTACCAAGGTATAATGAAGATGAAGATGAAGATTACAATGACAACGACTTCGTCGCCGTCTTTATACTCATATAAATAATTGGACGTGATAAATCACGTCCCTACTGTAAATCCCTATCCTATTCTTCGAATGTCTGCACCAATATTGTTTAAACGGTATTCGATGTTTTGGTATCCTCTATCGATTTGTTCGATGTTATGTATAACGCTCTTTCCTTCTGCTGAAAGTGCTGCTATCAATAATGAAACTCCTGCTCGAATATCTGGCGATGTCATCGAAATGCCTCTCAATGCATGTTTTCTATCCAAACCAATTACGGTTGCTCTATGTGGATCGCACAGAATGATTTGTGCACCCATATCAATCAACTTATCAACGAAAAACAAGCGTGATTCAAACATTTTTTGGTGAATCAACACACTTCCTTTTGCTTGCGTTGCAACGACTAAAATAATTGATAACAAATCGGGTGTAAATCCAGGCCAAGGTGCATCGGCAATGGTTAAAATAGAACCATCAATAAATGTATCTATTTCGTAGCTTTCTTGAGCAGGTATATAAATATCATCTCCTCTTCGCTCTAAATTAATGCCTAATTTTCTAAATACATTTGGAATAATTCCTAAATTGTCCCAACTTACATCTTTAATCGTAATTTCTGATTTGGTCATTGCTGCCAATCCGATGAAACTACCAATTTCAATCATATCTGGCAAAATACGGTGAAAACAACCTCCCAATTCTTTCACTCCTTCAATGTGCAACATATTGGAACCAATACCGGTAATTTTTGCTCCCATTGAATTCAACATTTTACACAATTGTTGCAAATAAGGTTCACAAGCTGCATTGTAAATAGTTGTTTTTCCTTCTGCCATTACAGCTGCCATTACCACGTTAGCCGTACCTGTTACAGAGGCTTCATCCAAATGGATATAAGCTCCTTTTAATTTCTTTGTTTCAACAGAATAAAAATGCTCTCCTGCGTCGTAATTGAATTTTGCTCCCAACGTAGCAAATCCTTCGAAGTGAGTATCCAAACGACGGCGACCAATTTTATCACCTCCTGGTTTTGGTATAAATCCTTGTCCGAAGCGAGCCAATAACGGTCCAACAATCATAATGGAACCACGCAATGAACCTGCTCTATTTTTAAAATCTTCTGATTTGAGGTAGTCTAAATCAATGTCTTTTGCTTGAAAAATAAACGTTCCTTTTTCAACTTTCTCTACCTTAACCCCCATTACTTGAAGCAAGTTAATGAGCTTATTCACATCCACAATATCTGGAATATTGGAAATTGTTACTTTTTCAGCAGTAAGAAGTGGTGCGCACAAGACTTGTAATGCTTCGTTCTTTGCACCTTGAGGTATTAACTCACCTTTTAACGGTTTTCCTCCATAGATTTCAAAAGAAGACATTGGCTATTATTTTTTAATGAATTTTTTATTTTTAATATTCTTTTTCTTGTTTTTATTGTGGTTCTTATTGTTGTTGTTATTATTCGAACCTCCAATTTTACGCAACAATGAATTGGTACTCACCAATTCCTCATCTGGATTATCCAAAAATAACTCTCCTTTAGACAACTCCTTCAATTGATTGGCAATTACATGATTTTCAACCGCATTGTTATTGTATGCAAGGTATTGGTATTTCATGAAATTGGACATCGTATTCTTTAAATACTCTTTTTCTTTTACATCGGCGATGTCTTTAGACGTTTCCAAAATACTTTGCGTATATTTTCCATAATGACCATAGCGAATGCTACTTTTTGGATATTCCATCAAATGTGGTTTTTCCTGCAACGATTCTTGTGTTGGAATTACATACGGAGAATCAACATCTAATTTAAATTCAGACATGACAAACAAATGCGTCCATAACTTATGGCGGTAATCATCTACATCACGTAATTGTGGGTTTAACTGCCCCATTACTTCAATGATTGCTTGTGCTGCACGATTGCGTTCTGTACGATTTTCAATTTTCATCGCATAGCGAATCATATTTTGCACATTTCTGCCATATTCTGGCAACAACATGGTTTCTCTCGTTGTGTTGTATTCCATTAATTCTAATTCTATCTTATTTCAATCTATTTGCCAATGCATTGTCGTACATTTCTTTGGCTTCATGAATGAATCCAAAAGGTTCTCCATCTACAACCATTTTTCCTTTCGTAACGTGACCTAACAACGTAGTCGGAACATCAATTGTAGCTAAATATTCAATAAATTCATCTTCATTATCTTCACTTACCGTTACAACCACTCTACTTTGTGATTCACCGAATAAGAATGCATCTAAACGTACTTCGCCATCTGCTTCAATATCAAATCCCAAACCTCTTGGCATTGACATTTCAGCTAAAGTAATAAACAACCCTCCGTCAGAAACATCGTGTGCGGCATTGATAAATTCTTTTTGTATCAAATCTTTGATTACTTCTTGAAGTGCAAATTCTTTTTCTAAATCAAAAGCAGGTGCTGGAGAAGCTTTCACACCGTGGTATGAATACAAATATTCTGATGAAGCGATGTCATTTACTGATTCACCAATTAAGAAAATTAAGTCGCCTTTTTTCTTAAAATCCAAGGTCATCATGTTGTTTTTATCTTCCAAAACGCCCAACATACCAATTGTAGGTGTTGGGAAAACAGGCTCCTCTACTCCATTGATAACTGTTTGGTTGTAAAAAGAAACGTTACCACCTGTTACTGGTGTTTGAAACTTATTACAAGCTGCTGACATTCCTTTGATTGCACCAACGAATTGCCAGTATGATTCTGGATTGTATGGATTTCCAAAATTCAAACAATTGGTAATAGCACTTGGCACACCACCTGAGCAAACTACGTTTCTTGCTGATTCTGACACAGCAATCATCGTTCCTACTTCTGGATCGGCTTTTACGTAACGTGAATTACAGTCAACCACCATTGCCAATGCTTTATCTGTACCTTTTACATTTACAATAGCCGCATCAGATGGTCGATTGGTTGACATGTTTTTTGTGCCCACCATTGAATCGTATTGTTCATACACCCAACGTTTTGAACAAATATTTGGATGTTGCAACAAGAAATCAGCAACTTCTTTCAAGTTTTCTGGTTCTTTTACATCATCAATAGAAAATTTCTTGTATTCTTGGTAATAAGCAGGTTCTTTGTATTCACGCTCGTATTGTGGTGCTCCACCGCCCAATACCAACGATTCAGCAGGAACATCTCCTACCAATTCATCGTGCATGTAATAAAGAATGCGACCAGTATCAGTTACCACTCCAATTTCGGCTGCATGAAGATCCCATTTATCAAAAATATCTTTTACGATTTGTTCTTTTCCTTTGTGAACCACTACCAACATACGTTCTTGTGATTCTGAAAGCAAAATTTCATACGGCAACATATTGTCTTGGCGAGTAGGCACTCTATCCAAATGGATTTCCATACCAACACCACCACCTGCACTCATTTCGCATGTTGAACACGTAATACCAGCAGCACCCATATCTTGCATTCCTACAACTGCATCTGTATTCAACAATTCCATTGTTGCTTCCAACAACAATTTTTCCATAAATGGGTCACCTACTTGAACAGATGGCAAATCTTGCGCCGATTCCTCTGTAATATCTTTAGAAGCAAATGCTGCTCCAGCAATTCCGTCTTTTCCTGTAGCAGAACCAACGATAAACACTGGGTTACCTGGTCCTTTTGCTTTTGCAGAAATAATTTTCTTTGAGTCAACAATTCCTGCAGAGAAAGCATTTACCAATGGATTTGTATTGTAAGAGTCATCAAAAAATACTTCTCCTCCAACAGTTGGAATACCGAATGCATTTCCATAATCGCCAATACCTTTTACAATACCTCTCACCAACCATTTTGTTCGTTCTCTATCAATGTTACCAAAACGCAATGAGTTTAATTGAGCCACAGGACGTGCACCCATAGTAAAAATATCGCGGTTGATACCACCCACACCCGTTGCTGCTCCTTGATAAGGTTCCAAAGCACTTGGGTGGTTGTGTGATTCTATTTTGAAAGCACATCCTAAGCCATCTCCAATATCTACTAAACCTGCGTTTTCCTCACCGGCTTTTACCAACATGTGCGGACCATCTTTAGGTAATTTTTTCAACCAAAGAATTGAATTTTTGTAGGAACAGTGCTCAGACCACATAACTGAATAAACGGCTGTTTCTGTGAAATTAGGAGTTCTACCTAAAATTTCTTTAATCATTTCGAACTCATCTTGACGCAGTCCCAGCTCCACTGCTTGTTCTAACGTTGCTAATTGTTGTGATGTTTTTTCCATATTTATAAAACGAATTACAAAGGTAATTAATTTTTTAATTGTATTGGTGGGGTTTTACTTTTTGGGCAATTTTTTATCCACAATGAGTGTTTTAAGGAAGTGGAATAACCTGTTGCAAAAAATATAAAAAAGGTGTGATGATTACCTTGCTTTCCATCAAGGCTTCACCTTCATGAGCGTAACTTTTTATAACGTTCTTTGGTTTACTTTCTCTTCTCCAAATGCAACCAAAAACTGCATAATGGGAATGGTATGTCCAAACGACAGTAACTAAAAGCATCTGTATGAAAAAATTATTGAAGAACTACTTTTATCCGCTTTATTTTGTCTCCAATATCCACGACAAACAGTTGCTTTACAAGGAACGAGTATATACTTTGCCCATAACTGTTTTTTTAAACCGTATTTGGCTCCGCACAACTCCATTTTATAAGCCATTTTCTTATTTCCATTTAAAAGGTTTTCATCATTCGATTTTTTTGGTGAAAACCTTAATTTATTGTTTTTTTATTTTATATTTGGAAAGAAAACAGCTTTTAAAATGCTTAGAAGTTAGCCACAACCTGCAAACAGTGCAGAATGACATTGAAGAGTGAAAAAACAATATCATTATGGAATTTAAATTAGAAAAATATCATCGGAATACTCCAAAAGAGGAATTGTTAGCTGACATTAAAAATGTTGCTTTGAAATTGAACAAGAATACAGTGACTATATTCGGACTATGAAACACATGGCAAATTTCATCCATCTACATTACAAAGGAGGATTGGCTCTTGGTTTAAAATATTGGAATTAGCAGGGCTTGAAGCAAGCAGAAGTAAATTGAATATTCCAGTGGAAGAATTGTTTAAAAATATCGAAGAAATTTGGATTATCCTTGGCAGACAACCAAAATATAATGAGATTAAAAAACCGCTTTCAAAATATTCTGCAGGAACTTATGATAAACGTTTTGGGAGTTGGATAAAAGCGCTCCAACAATTTGTAGATTATATAAATTCTGACAGCACAAGTGATGGTCAAACTGAATTAATTGAAACTGAATTACTCAAGAATGCTTCTGCAAATACTGAAATAAAGCATAGAACAAAGAGAGAAATTTCTGATAGATTAAGATTTAGGATATTGATGCGAGACGGTTTCACTTGTAGAAAATGTGGAATCATGGTATTCAAAGATAGTATTACAGGTGTTATCTTATTGAAGAAGTATGTAAAACAGGAAACAAATCTTTTGTACTTTGAAGGTATCAAGGAAATTATACGTCGTGGAATAAAAGTACAGTCTATTATTTGTGATGGGCGAAAGGGGTTATTTTCTTTGTTTGGGAATATCCCAATGCAATATTGTCAATTTCACCAAATCAAGACAATAAGGGGTTATCTAACGAAAAAGCCTAAACTTCAAGCAAGTAAAGAGTAGTGGGAGCTTACATTGCTACTTACTAAAACTGAATGACATAGATGACAATGTAAAAGGTGCGATAAATTTAATGCCAATTTTTGAACCTGTCAATGGAGAATTTAAATATTATCAATTTGTTTCGACATTTATTGGACAAGCATATAACTCTGACGGGCCTCCTTTGTTCAAAGAGTTTCACGATATTTTAATTATCAAAACTGACAACGAAAATAAAATTATTGACGCTTATCAATATACATTAGAATGGGCTGAACCACCACTTCAGTATGATGTTTTTAAGAGTTCAGCAAAAAATATTTTAGTGACAAATAATTTAGATTTAACCGAACTTAAGTTCATTAGGACATATAGTTGGAGTGAAGATAACAAAACAATGAACGAAAACGGAATAATAAAACTGGAATGAGCAAAACAACGAACCGTCAATCGAATAAACTACCCTACCGATTACATCGACAGGGAGAACTTCTCACAATTCTGCTGAAATAAGCATCGTTCCTTAAAACAAAAAAAGAGTGCTCAATTTCTCAAGCACTCTTCATTTTTATAGCTAACTATTTTTACAAACGTTCTACAATCACAGCAGAAGCACCACCACCACCGTTACAGATAGCAGCACAACCGTATTTTGCACCATTTTGTTGCAAAACATTTAAAAGTGTTACGATAACACGTGAACCTGAGTTTCCAAGTGGGTGACCCAAAGCTACTGCTCCACCGTTTACATCCACTTTATCAGGGTTGATGTTCATCAATTTTGTATTGACAATACCAACAACCGCAAACGCTTCGTTTAATTCCCAATAATCAATTTGATCACTTGTCATTCCTGCTCTTTTCAATGCTATTTCAGCTGCTTTTGTTGGTGAAGTTGTAAACCAAACTGGTTCTTGCGAAGCATCACCGTAAGAAACAATGCGTCCGATTGGTTTTAAACCGTATTTTTCAACAGCTTCTTCTGAAGCTAAAATAACAGCAGATGCACCATCATTAATTGTTGAAGCATTGGCAGCTGTAATCGTTCCGTTTTTATCAAAAGCTGGATTTAAAGAAGGAATTTTATCCAATTTAACGTTTTTATACTCTTCGTCTTCAGTAACCATGATTGGATCACCTTTTCTTTGAGGTACACTAACGGACACAATCTCTTCATTAAATTTACCTGCTTGCCATGCAGCAGCAGCTTTTTGGTAAGATGCAATTGCAAAATTATCTTGATCTTCACGTGTAATATTGTGTTCTTTGGCACATACTTCTGCACAATTTCCCATTGGAATTCTGTCGTAAGCATCAATCAAACCGTCGTTTGCCAAACCATCAATTAATTTAGCATCGCCATATTTCACACCTGTTCTTGCACTCATGTAATGAGGAACTTGTGACATGTTTTCCATTCCACCAGCAACCACCAAATGATTGTCACCAGCCAAAATTGTTTGTGATCCCATAATCACAGCTTTCATACCAGAAGCACATACTTTATTTACAGTTGTACAAGGAACATGCTTGCTAATTCCAGCACCTAATGCAGCTTGACGTGCAGGAGCTTGTCCAACACCAGCTTGCAATACATTCCCCATAAAAACCTCATCAATTTTTGATGGATCAACATTACCTTTATTCAAAGCTCCTTGAATAGCTGTTGCTCCTAATTTAGTAGCATGTACTGAAGAAAGTGCTCCTAAAAACGACCCCATTGGAGTACGAGCGGCTGCAACAATATAAACTTTTTTACTCATGATTTTATCTAATTTTTAATTTTCAAAACTAAGGATACAAATTTAATAAAATTTTCCAAAAGGATTTTCTCCTTCATTTCTATTCTTTCAAACAGCGAAAAAGTCAACCAAGGTCTTATTCAATTTGTAAACAACTTACCAAATAACAGCTACTTTATCCTTTGGATTACGCATAGCATCTCCTTCTTTTACACCAAAAGCTTCAAAGAATTCAGGGCAATTTTTAAGCGGACCATTTACACGGTACATACCAGGTGAATGAGGATCCGTTGCCAATCGCTTTTTCAATTCAGCATCTGTATAATTGATTTTCCACAATTGTGCATAAGCAATAAAGAAACGTTGAGCTGGTGTATATCCTCCTTTTTCTTTTCCCTCTTGGTATTCTTTTGTACGCATATAAGCATGAAAAGCCATTGTTAACCCTCCTAAATCGGCAATGTTTTCTCCCATTGTTAAGTTTGGATTTACACATTGACCCTCAAACGGGCAAAACTGAGAGAATGTTTCTCCAAAAATACCTGTTTTTACTTCAAATGCTTTTCGATCATCTTCTGTCCACCAGTTTTTAAAACTACCATCAGCGGCAAATTTTGACCCCATATCGTCAAAACCGTGCGTAAACTCGTGACCAATAACCATTCCAATACGACCGTAATTAACCGCATCTTCGTAATTGTTGTCAAAAAATGGTGCTTGCATTATTCCAGCAGGAAAAGCAACTTCGTTTAATAATGGATGATAATACGCATTTACTAAATGTGCTGGCATTTCCCATTTATCTCTATCTACTTTTTCTGTCAATTTATTCATTGATTTATTGTGCTCATAGTTGGCAATTGCATCTAAATTAGCAACATAACTATCAGCTTTAAAATCTAAAGAACTAAAATCTTCCCATTTGTCAGGAAAACCTAATTTTCTTCCGAATGAACTCAATTTCACCAATGCTTCTTTTTTCGTTGTTTCAGACATCCAAGATAATTTTTCAATACGTTCTTTGTATGCTGCTGTTAAATTGTCAACCATCTCATTGACACGTTTTTTTGCTTCTTCAGAAAAATACTTATCTACAAAAGCATGTCCCAACATTTCACTGATTCCGCTATAAGTGATTTTCTCAATCGCACGCTCATTGATTGGTTTCATTTCTTTTTTACCGCTCAATGTTTTGCCATTAAAATCAAAATTTAGGTCAACAAATTTTTGGCTCAATGCGCCAATATAATGATCCATTGTATGCCACAAGAAATAATCTTTCCAAGCATCCAGCGATTCCGTTTGAATCAATTTATCAATAAATGGTGCATATTTTTTACTATCAATAACCAATGTATCGTAATTTTTAGAACCGATTCCATTTAAATAACCATTGAAATCAAAATTCTTGAAATCGCCTATCAATTGTTGTTTTGCATATTTATTGTACGTCAATTCTGGAATACGTTGTTCTTCTGGTTTCAACATTACAGTTGCCATTTTATCTTCGATGGTATAGATATTGTCCACCGCTTTTTGCTTAGAAGCTTCATCTTTCAATTGAGCCATTACCAATACATCGCCAATGAATTTCTTATATGCTTTACGAATATCTTCTTTAGTAGCATCTTTGTAATACTCACGATTTGGCAATCCCAATCCACCTTGACCAAAGTAAGAAATATTTCGATCGACATCTTTCATATCTTGATCCACTCCATAACCAAATAAAACATTGATACCTAAGCGGTGTAATTTTGCCGTCATTCCCACCAACTGATCTTTGGAATTTATAGCTATAATTTCATCCAATAGCGGTTGAATCGGGTTGATACCATTTTTGTTTCTTGCATCCATATTGGTAAATGAAGCATAGAAATCTCCCAACAACTGTTCTTTTGACCCTTTTTTAGCCTTTGAAGACTTGAGCGTTTCCAATATTTCTGTTAGTTTCTTATTGTTATCTTGCTCCAACTCGTTAAAACTTCCCCATCTGGATTCCGCTGCAGGAACTGGATTGTTTTTAATCCAATTTTCATTGGCAAATAGGAAAAAATCTTCCGCTGGAGAAACTGTTTTGCTGATGTAATCAAAATTTACTGTTTCCAACTCTGTTATTTTTTGTGATTGATTGTTTGCGCCACAAGCGGCCAAAACACTACTTGCAACAATATAAAAAGCTGTTTTTTTCATTTTCATTCAATAAGTTATTAATTGATGGAGTGTAAATTTAAACAAAATTCATTATCAAGTTGTAAACTTCTCCAACTTTGTTAAATATCAAGTAAAGATTTTTCTAAAACCTAAAGTTTTTTTTAAAGAATGACAGTCAATTATGTGAAATTTGATATCTATACGCACAAATACCATCTCTCTCGACTCTATAGACAGTAGAATGTGAAAACTCTATTTTGTGTTAAGAAGCGATTCGTACACTATCGTTATTTTTTCAATAAAGGCAGTTGATGAAAAAGGCAATGCACACTCTTTTATCTCATTCGATTGATATTTTTCCTTGTTATCTATAAAATAACTGATTGCATTCACCAAACTTTCGGAAGATCCATCAACTTGTATCAATGATTGTTCGTTTTTTTCATACGCAATACCAACCGGTGTTGAAATAACAGGGATTCCACTACTCCACGCTTCTGCAATGACTATTGAAAATGTTTCAAAATTGGAGTTGAGCACAAAACAATCGGCTTGTTGGTAAAACGTGGGAATTTCTTCGTGTTTTACTGGACCAAAAAAAGAAACATTCTCCTCCATTTTTCGTTCCACCACCAACTCTTTATAGCGTGTATAATCTTCGTCCGAAACAATTGTTAAATATGCTGAAGGATAGCGTTGTAAAACCCTCTCAAAAGCATCAATAATTGGCATTGCATTCTTGATTTCATCCAAAGTGGAAATGTGTAAAAACCGAATGGATTCGGATGGAATAGACGGTTTATTGAACACATCGACAACAATTGGATTGCCAACTACGCTAACTTCCAATTGAGGAAATCGTTGAGTGATAAAACGAGCCAAAAATGAAGAAACGGCAATCACTTTATCCGCACTATTAATCGTTTTTTGAACAATATAGCTCATTGGAAATTTCCATTTTACAGTTGCCGAAAAATAACTTCCGTGTTCGGTCAACACTAACGGGCAATTGAACATTTTTTTAGCCAAAACAAACATCCAACCACCTGGATAGGACACGTGACCATGAATAATGGAAATACCTTTAATTGTTGAAAACGCTAGTTTCAACGCTTGTTTTTTGGCAAAATGATTTTTTATTGGATTTTTTGATCGATGATAAAACACATTGATGTAATCAAACGAAAAAG
This sequence comes from Crocinitomicaceae bacterium, assembly GCA_023957475.1. Taxonomy (GTDB): domain Bacteria; phylum Bacteroidota; class Bacteroidia; order Flavobacteriales_D; family Crocinitomicaceae; genus Taishania. Next base: position 62,211 of record JAMLHA010000014.1, read on the forward strand.
AGGAATCATTTGTAGGTTTCCTCTCATCATCTGGTAATAACCGAACAAAACTAACACGATGAATCTTACCTATTACATCTGCTTGTTGTTCCACGAAATTACCCAAAAAAGGGCGTGCCTCGGTAGGATACCAAGAACTTAAAAATAATATATGGAGCTTATCACTCAAGTAAAGATAATAAAATAAGGACGAATATACAACTATTCATCCTTATCATTTAATGTTTATAAAAAAGATTATTTCTCCTCCTTCAAAGGTTGCGTCTTGTTTACTTCCTCTGTTGTTGTTTCTTCTGCTTTTTTAGCGCGTTCCACACCAATCACTTGAGCTTTTTGAATTTTTAAGTTCTTTATTGCAACATTTCTAATAGAATCTTCTTTAGACATTGCATTTGATTCAACTTTTTGCTCAGTTTGAGCAAATGCACCTGTCACCAACATCAATGAAAGGGCTGTAAATAATAATTTCGTGCTTTTCATAGTTTCTTTATTTAAAATCATTTATACCTATACAAACCTTATGCCAAAAATAACTGATTTTAATTCAAAAAAAAGAAATCAATGTATTTTTTCACACTTTATACCAATAAAACTACTGATTCCATTTATTTTCTTTATTTTTGACATGAATTAATAAAACCTGTTAAATAACTATTTACTACTTTATTAAAACAAAATAGAACTTATTTAATTTTAAACTTATTTGAGAATGAATAATTTGTTTGATGAATTTTCAAAACCGAGTTATACTGACTGGGTAAACAAATTAAATCAAGATTTAAAAGGCCAATCGGAAGAATTGATTCAACGAAAGGATGAAATTGAGGAATTAAATTTTAATACCTATCAACATCAAGATTCAGTGAATACAGGAAGTAATCCTGCTTTTTCCAATTCATCAATTCGAGGAAACTTTTTAAAAGACAATCGTTGGGAAAACATGATTACCATTCATGTATCCAATGAAGGAGAAGCCAACAAAGCAGCATTAAAAGCTCTTAATATGGGCGTTACCTCGCTTCGTTTTGTTGTGCAAAAAGATACCAATTGGAATTTTTTAACAGAAGAAATCGGGTTATCTTATATTGAAACCACTTTTGTTATTTCTTCTATTGATACTTATTTTGCTATATTGGATTTCTTTGGAACGACTTGTTCTTCCATCTATTTTGAAATTGAACCAACTGCATTATCAGACAACGATTGGAGTTTATTAGTTGCAGCACTAAAGGAAAACCCACGTTACACCCTTATTGCAAATGGTTATGCGTTACAACAATGTGGTGCTACAACCTGGCAAGAAGTTGGTTATTGTTTGGCTGTAGCTCATGAATCGCTATCAAATTTAATCAGCAATGGACTATCAATAGATGAAGCTGCCGCATGCATTCATTTCAATATAGGAGCTGGGGCCATCTATTTTTATGAGATTGCTAAAATTCGTGCATTGCGCATTTTATGGGCACGTATTTTAAAAGAATACCAACCAGTAGATAGTAAAACTTATTATGCTCGAATAACAGGGTTAACTGGTTTCATGAACAAATCGTTGAAAGATCCTTATACCAATTTATTGCGCCAAACAACCGAAGCAATGAGCTTACTTTTTAGCGGTGTTCATGCTATTTGTGTGCAACCATACGATACGTATTCTACAAATAAAGCTACGACACTTTCAACAAGAATGGCAAGCAATATTCCATTGATTTTACAAGAAGAAAGTTACCTCGACAAAGTCATAGACCCATTGGGTGGTAGCTATGCCGTTGAATACTTAACCAATGAAATTGCCGATAAAGCATGGAAATTATTCCAAAAAATTGAACAAATGGGCGGAATCTCTACTTCTGAGTCAGTGAATTATTTAACAACTGCGGTAGAGCAAAAAGCAACTTTAAGAAAGGAACAATTGGCCAACAAAAAAGACAGCTTAATTGGAATTACAATTTTCCCGAATCCAACAGAAGAAAAAAACACATGGACGGAAATGGAAAACTATTTAGGCATGAAACAATTGATTTTTGAACAGTCATTATAAGAAATTGGAAATGAGAAAAGATTTTACACATATCGACTGGAAAGAAAGTAACATCAATAGCGACACAAAAACAGCTGAAGTAGTTTTTACAACAGCTGAGAAAATCGACATAAAAAATTGTTACTCTTCACAAGACATTGAAGCGACAGAGCACATTGGTTTTGTATCAGGCATTGCCCCCAATTTAAGAGGACCTTATTCATCCATGTATGCTGTTCGACCGTGGACTATTCGTCAATATGCTGGTTTTTCCACTGCGGAAGAATCCAATGCTTTTTACAGACGAAATTTGGCTGCTGGACAAAAAGGATTGTCAGTTGCATTTGACTTAGCCACGCATAGAGGTTACGATTCAGATCATCCACGAGTTGTTGGAGATGTTGGGAAAGCAGGTGTAGCCATTGATTCGGTATTGGATATGAAAGTTCTTTTTGACCAAATTCCATTGGGAGAAATGTCTGTTTCTATGACCATGAACGGAGCGGTTATTCCAATTATGGCTTTTTACATTGTTGCAGCAGAAGAACAAGGCGTGAAACAAGAACAATTATCAGGAACGATTCAAAATGACATTCTAAAAGAATTCATGGTGCGTAATACCTATATCTACCCACCAAAACCTTCGATGAAAATCATTGCAGATATTTTTGAATACACGTCAAAATACATGCCAAAGTTCAACTCTATATCCATTTCTGGTTACCACATGCAAGAAGCCGGAGCAACAGCGTCAATTGAGCTAGCATACACACTTGCAGATGGTTTGGAATATTTAAGAACAGGTGTTAAAGCAGGGATCAACATCGATGATTTTGCGCCACGTTTAAGTTTTTTCTGGGCAATAGGCATGAACCATTCGATGGAAATTGCAAAAATGCGTGCTGCTCGTATGATTTGGGCTAAGCTCGTGAAACAATTCAACCCAAAAAGTGATAAGTCATTGGCTTTAAGAACACACTGCCAAACATCCGGTTGGAGTTTAACGGAGCAAGACCCTTTTAACAACGTTGCTCGAACTTGTGTAGAAGCAATGGCTGCTGCACTTGGTGGAACACAATCTTTGCACACAAATGCACTTGATGAAGCCATTGCATTGCCAACCGATTTCTCTGCACGTATCGCAAGAAACACTCAAATATATATCCAAAAAGAAACGGGCATTACAGATTTCATTGATCCAACAGGAGGGAGTTATTACATCGAAAAATTAACCGAAGAACTCACACAACAAGCTTGGGAATTGATTCAAGAAGTTGAAGAGTTGGGTGGAATGGCAAAAGCGATAGAAACTGGACTTCCAAAAATGCGCATCGAAGAAGCCGCTGCTCGTAAACAAGCAAGAATTGATGCAGGTAAAGACATTATTGTTGGAGTTAATCTCTATCAAGTGGAAGACAATGACCAGTTAGACATATTAGAAGTTGACAATACTGCTGTTCGAAAAGCACAAATTGACCGTTTGAACAAAATGCGAGCAGAACGAAATCAACAAAAAGTAGATGAAGCTTTAAATAATTTAAAAAATGTAGCGAAGACAGGTCATGGTAATTTATTGGAATTGACTGTTATTTGTGCAAGAGAAAGAGCTTCATTGGGTGAAATATCCGATGCAATGGAAGAATCATTTGGTCGCTTTAAAGCTACCATTCGTTCTATAAGTGGAATTTATTCAGCAGAAGCTATGGATGATCAAGATTTTATTAAAGCACAAGAAATGGTGGAACAATTTACCAAATTAGAAGGTAGAAGACCACGTATTATGGTTGCTAAGATGGGACAAGATGGGCACGATAGAGGTGCGAAGGTTGTTGCCACTGCTTATGCAGATATTGGTTTTGACGTGGATATTGGTCCATTGTTTCAAACACCAGAAGAAGCAGCACGACAAGCAGTGGAAAACGATGTTCACATTCTTGGTGTATCTTCATTGGCTGCGGGACATAAAACTTTGGTGCCTCAAGTTATTGCAGAATTAAAAAAACTTGGACGAGAAGACATCATGGTGATTGCCGGTGGAGTTATCCCACAACAAGATTATGCATTTTTAGAAGAAGCTGGAGTATTTGGAATTTACGGACCTGGAACAAAAATTTCTAAAGCCGCGCAAGACTTGTTACGCTTACTAATTCAAAGTGTTTCAGAATAAAAAAAATGAAAGTAAATACAGTATTTTTAATTTTTTTATTATTTTCGGCATGGTTATTGAACTTATGAAAATAAAATTAATACGAATTGATATGAAAAATATAATTAGCACACTCGTTTTATTACTATCTTTTAGCTACATGTTTGGCCAAAAAGAATATGATTATTTGCGTATCTTATATGCAGATGGTAACTATGAAAAATTAGCAAAACAAGCTGATAAAATAACCAATGACGACAAAACAAAGAAAGATGCTCTTCCTTATTTGTGGTTATCAAAAGCCTTGTACAAAATCCACATGTCTGGAAATGCTGATCCTGTGTTTAAAAATGCATACAAGGAATCCATCAATGCATTGGGAAAATGTATTAAGTTTGATAAATCTGGAGCTGTGTTCTCAGATGAGGATAACAAAGAATATTTAGAAATGATGCAAGGTTCATTGGTTGAACAAATAAACAATGAGCTTTTAACACAAAACTATAGAAAGTCTTTTAGTTGGGCAAACACTTACAAGAAAATTTCTCAAAACTTATTGGGTTCTATGTATTTTGAAGGTGCTGTCAAATTTAGAACAGATGATCGCTCTACAGGTATGGCATTGTGGAAGCAAGCTGATGCTTTGTTAAAAGATATTTCATCAATTGATTCATGGACGAAGGGAGACAAAGACTTATTGCGCATTGGTATTGTACAAACAGCAGAGTGTTATGTATCAATGAAGAAAGTTGATTTGGCTCGAAATCTATTGAATAAAATTGCTCAGTGGTACGAAGGTGACGACGTATTCAAAGAAGCATACGATGCAATTGTAAATTGATTTTAAAAGGCTGTGCAAACAGCCTTTTGTTTGTATTATAATGTCCCGTCCTGAAATAAGTTGACAACATTTAGACTTATTATGGAAAAACAAGAGAAACAAAGGAAGAAACGCACGCAAAGAGATTACAATTTAGGCTTTAAATTAAGTGTTGTTTCACAAGTAGAAAAAGGCGAAATGACTTATAAACAGGCTCAAAAGCTTTATGGTATTCAAGGTAGAAGTACTGTTTTGGTTTGGTTAAGAAAATTTGGTAATTTAGACTGGAAAAAACCAAATATTCATTCTATGAAAGTACCTCGTATCAATGAAACGCCAGCTCAAAAAATCAAGCGTTTAGAGAAAGAATTAGCTGATCAAAAACTTAAGAATGAGATGCTTAATTACATGATTGATTTATCAGATAAGCAATATGGAACAGCTATTCGAAAAAAGTTTTTACCCAAACAATCAGAAGATTTCAACAAGAGCGAGGAGTAAGCCTTTCGCACACTTGTCGATTGTTTGGGATAAGTAGGCAATCGATTTATAAAAAAGAAAAACGCATTGTTTTTCGAAACCAAGAATTAAAGCAGGTTAAGAGTGCTGTAATGGAAATAAGAATGCAGATGCCTAAAATTGGAACAAGAAAATTATATTATCTATTAAGTGATAAATTTTCGGAAATGTCCGTTAAAATAGGACGAGATGCATTATTTGATTACTTAAGATCAGAAAATATGTTAGTAAAGCCAAGAAAAAATTATACAAAAACAACTAACTCGAAACATTGGTTAAGAAAGCACCCAAATTTATATTTAGGTTTAGATGTAAAAGAGCCTGAACAGGTATTTGTAAGTGATATTACATATATTAAAAGTCAAGAGAAGACGCATTATCTTTCTCTAGTTACAGATGCATATAGTCGTAAAATAATGGGATATCATTTAAGTGATGATATGAGTGCTGAGAATGTTGTAAAAGCATTACGAATGGCTATTAAGAACAAAAGAACAAATAAATCTTCTATTCATCATTCTGATCGAGGACTACAATATTGCTCAGATGTCTATCAAAAAGAACTCAAATTAAACAATATTATACCGTCAATGACGGACGGATATGATTGTTATCAGAATGCATTAGCAGAAAGAGTTAATGGTATCTTGAAAAACGAATTTTTACTTTATAAATGTAAAAACAAGGAGGAGCTTCATAAATTAATCGATGAGTCTATTGAAATCTATAATAATAAAAGACCTCATTTGAATTTAAAAATGAAAACTCCTAATTTTGTACATGAAAAAACCGATGAAGAAAGTCTCCATCGGTCTAATTAAATTTTATTAAAAACTGTCAACCTATTTTAGGACGACTCATAAAAACTACTTTTTTTAACAATGAAATTAATTTTCTTTGTTTTATTTAACATGGCAGCTACTGCTCTGTTTGCTCAATTCTCAACGGATGACACATTGAGAGGTAGTATCACGAAGGAGCGGCTGTGGTGGAATGTACTGCATTACCAGTTGCATTTAAAAGAAATTAATGCAATTCAAAAAACTATTGCCGGAGAAGTCACTATTCAATACGTCGTTTTATCCAACGAATCGACAACGCTACAAATAGATTTACAAGAGCCACTAACAATCACTGCAGTCAACTACCATCCAAAACATCAAGACAAAAGCGAAACAGCTACGTTTTCAAAGATTGCAAAAAATGTTTACTACATTGATGTGCCACAACAATTCAAAGGTGATACCAATTCTATAATCATATCTTATAGTGGACAACCAATTGAGGCAAAAAAAGCTCCTTGGGATGGAGGTATTGTTTGGTCAAAAGATACGAAAGGAAATGATTTTATAGCATCTGCTTGTCAAGGTATTGGTGCAAGCTCTTGGTGGCCTTGCAAAGATCATCAATACGACGAACCAGAAAATGGAGCACTCATCACAATCGACGTTCCAAAGCACTTAACAGGTGTGTCAAACGGACTTTTGGTAGAAGATGTTTTTGTTAATAACATCCACAGAACAAGTTGGAAAGTAGTCAACCCAATCAACAACTATGGTATTAATTTCAACATTGCCAACTACACTTCATGGCAAGATACCTACAAAGGATTGAAAGGCGATCTACCTTTAAGTTTTTATGTACTTCCTGAAGATTTAGAAAAAGCAGAAGCTCAGTTTCTGGAAGTTTACAGAATGCTCGAAGCTTTTGAACATTGGTTTGGTCCTTATCCTTTTTATGAAGATGGCTATAAATTGATTCAAGTGCCTTATTTAGGTATGGAACATCAAAGTGCTGTTTCGTACGGAAACAACTTTCAAAACGGTTATTTGGGCAGAGATTTATCAGCTACAAGTTGGGGATTAAATTGGGATTTCATCATCATCCATGAAAGTGGACACGAATGGTTCGGAAACAGCATAACCAGTAAAGACATTGCTGATATGTGGATACATGAAGCATTTACAACATATTCGGAAGTGCTGTTTACTGAATATTATTTTGGCAAAAATGCAGGAGATGAATATGCTCAAGGAATAAGACAAAACATTGTCAATGATAGAGCAATTATTGGTCATTACAACGTGCATAAAGAAGGCTCAACAGACATGTATTATAAAGGAGCCAATATGCTTCACACCATTCGACACATCGTTAACAATGAACCGTTATGGTTGAAATTTTTCCGTGATATGAATAAAAAATTTTATCATTCAATCGTCACAACAGAAGAAATAGAAGCTTATATGAGTAATTATTTCTCAATTGATCTCTCCCCTATTTTTAATCAGTATTTAAGAACAAATCAAATTCCATCATTGACGTTAGTAAAAAGCGGAAGTAAATGGAAATACCAATGGAATGATTGTATCAACGGGTTCAACATGCCTTTAGATATTGCTGTCAATGGTAAACCATTAAGAATATATCCAACAGCTAAATTTCAAAAATTAAAAGCCCGAAACATCGCAATTGATTCAAATTTTTACATTCGTATCAACGGTACATTTTTTTAAAGATTTTTTTGAATTTATTTCATTATTGTCCGATATAAATATTAAATAGATAAAATAGAGACCTCTCACATACGTTCGAGGTGACAATTAGGTAGTTAAGTTATAGAAGAGGGGGGTGGGGGGG
>JAMLHA010000015.1 GCA_023957475.1 Crocinitomicaceae bacterium
TTTATATAAATATTTTTTTAACATTACTTTAATTACTATTAACTCTAAGAAAAATAAAATACAGAGCTTTGTATGATCAAAAAGTGAAGGAAATAAACTATTTAATGAATAGTTTTTGGTTACAATATCCCATTAATGTGATTTTTTTTTAAGATGTTTAGTGTAAAATAAATTTCTTGTATATATTTGCACTCCTGAAAAGGAATTTTTATTTTGCCGATGTAGCTCAGCTGGCTAGAGCAGCTGATTTGTAATCAGCAGGTCGTGGGTTCGAGTCCCTCTATCGGCTCTTATTTTTTCAGATTACTAACGAGTTTCTGAATTAGTTGAAATAAAATTATAATGCGGGAGTAGCTCAGTTGGTAGAGCGTCAGCCTTCCAAGCTGAGGGTCGCGAGTTCGAGCCTCGTCTCCCGCTCACAAAGCACTTATCAGTCCGGTAAGTGCTTTTGTTTTTTTTAATATTTCCCTTATATTTGTTATATGAATGTTACTATTGAACCAAGCTGGAAACAATTGCTTCAACCTGAATTTGAAAAAGATTACTTCAATCAATTGGTTGAATTTGTAAAAAGTGAATATGCATTGAATAAAAATGCAGTTTTTCCTCCAGCTACTTCTATTTTTAGGGCTTTTGATGCTTGTCCGATTAGTCGTTTAAAAGTGGTGATATTAGGTCAAGACCCATATCCAACTAAGGGACATGCAAATGGTTTGTGTTTTTCAATTAATCCAGATGTTCGTCCTTTTGCAAAAAGTTTAATCAATATTTTTAAGGAAATAGAAACTGATTTGAATCAACCAATTCCAGAAAATGGGGATTTATCTCGTTGGGCCGAACAAGGTGTGCTGTTATTGAATTCAATTCTAACGGTACGCGAAGGTCAACCGCAAAGTCACCAAAACAAAGGATGGGAAAAATTCACAGATGCAGTAATTCAAAAAATTTCAGACGAATGTTCGGGTGTTGTATTCCTATTGTGGGGTGGCTATGCCAAGAAGAAAGGGAAGAATATCGATCGTACCAAGCATTTGGTGTTGGAATCGGGACATCCCTCGCCTATGAGCGCAAATCAAGGGATGTGGTTTGGAAACAAACACTTTAGCCAAGCAAACGAGTATTTAGCATCAAAAGGAAAATCGGAAATAGTTTGGTAGAAATTTATAGTGTCATCTCACCAACCAACGATTTTTGTAATAATTGCTTGATTTCTTCAGTAGTATAATTTTTACCTAACAAATACATCAACTTTGTCAAAGCTGCTTCTGTTGTGATGTCAGCACCTGGAATAACGCCTATTTTCTTAAAAAAGCTACTAGTTTCGTATTTTCCCTGCACCACACTTCCAGATTGACATTGAGTAACATTCAACACAATACCTCCTTGATGAATGTAGTCTGTTAATAATTGATGAAGAACTTGGTCACTTGGTGCATTGCCCGATCCAAATGTTTCTAATACAATCGCCTTGATATTTTTTGAATCAAACAAATGCTTGTAAAAACTAAAATTTATGCCTGAATAGAGTTTTAGTAAAGCTATTTCATTGGAAAAGGAAGGGAAAAATTCTAATTTTTCTTTTTTAGTTCTAAATAAATGCTCTATCTTATAATCAATATTGATACCAGCTACAGCTAAACGGGTAAAGTTGGGCGATTTGAATGCTTCAAATTGATTGGCAGATATTTTTGAACTTCTATTTCCTCTATAAAGTGAATATTCAAAGTAAACGGCTACTTCCTGCACTAAAGGTTCTCCATCATCTCCCTTTTTAGCAGCTATTTCAATGGCTGTAAACAAATTTTCTTTACCATCCGTTCTGATGGTTCCAATTGGTAATTGAGAGCCTGTTAATATGATAGGTTTTTTTAATCCTTGTAACATGAAACTCAATGCAGAAGCAGTGTAAGCCATTGTGTCAGAACCATGAAGAATAACAAAACCATCGTAATCATCGTAGTTTTTAACAATGATTTCTCCAATTAATTCCCAATCTTTAATGGTAATCTCAGAAGAATCGATGGGCTGATCAAAACTCTCTGATGTCAACGAGATATTAAGCTCTTTTAACTCAGGGACATGACTGTATATGTGATTAAAATCAAAAGCTTTTAATTCTCCTGTATGAAAATCATTGACCATTCCGATGGTACCACCAGTATAAATCATTAAAACTTTTGGTTGACAATTCATGTGTTGAGTGTTTAATAGAGTCCACAATTACTCATGGACTCTTTAAATATAATTAGATTGTAGCGCTTGAAGTAGGTATTTCTCTATCTACTTTCTTAAACAAGCCTTGTAAAACTTTACCAGGACCAACTTCAATAACTTCTTTTGCACCATCAGCAATCATTTGTTGCATGATTTGCGTCCATTTTACAGGAGCTGTTAATTGTGCCACTAAATTCTTTTTAATTTCCTCTGGTTCAGTAATACCTTTTGCATTTACGTTTTGATAAACGGGGCAGAACGGTTTTTTAAATTCAGTTGCTTCAATAGCAGCAGCTAATTCTTCTCTTGCCGGCTCCATTAATGGAGAGTGAAAAGCACCACCAACTTGCAATATTAAAGCTCTTTTTGCTCCTGCTTCTGTTAATTTAGCACAAGCCTCTTCAACAGCAGGAATCGCTCCTGAGATAACCAATTGCCCTGGACAATTGTAATTTGCAGCTACAACAACTCCATCAATTGAAGCACACACTTTTTCTACTACTTCATCATCCAATCCTAAGATTGCTGCCATTGTTGAAGGTTCAGCTTCACATGCTTTTTGCATAGCTAAAGCACGTTTATAAACCAATTTCAAACCGTCTTCAAAATTCAAAGTACCGTTTGCAACTAAGGCTGAAAATTCACCTAATGAGTGGCCTGCAACCATATCTGGTTTAAAGCTATCTCCCAAAGTGGCTGCCAATATGGTAGAGTGAAGAAAAATAGCAGGTTGTGTAACTTTTGTTTGTTTTAACTCTTCATCAGTTCCTTCAAACATGATTTTTGAAATATCAAATCCTAAGATTTCATTTGCTTTTTCAAATAATTCTTTTGCCTTTGATGAATTTTCATATAAATCTTTACCCATTCCTGAAAACTGGGCACCTTGACCTGGAAAAACGTATGCTTTCATATTGCTTTTATTCTTATTTTGTGGACAAATATACGATTATTCTGAAATTACTTTACAATGGAGTTACTAGCTCTAAGAACCACTCCTTAACCGCTCCATTTAAGAATGAACCTAGTTTTTCTTCACACTGTTTGTGGTAATTATTGAGCCATTGAATTTCTTCTGCAGAAAGTAATTCTTTTACAATTGCATTTTTGAAAAATGGGCAGAAAGTTAACGTTTCAAATTCATAAAATGTGTTCCATTCTGTTTTTTTCCATTCTTTGACAACAACTAAATTCTCGTGTCGAATACCGTATTTGCCTTCAACATAATAACCAGGCTCATTGGAAACCACCATTCCTGGCAATAATTCTTGCGGATTCATGTCTTTACGAATGTTTTGTGGACCTTCGTGTACATTCATAAAACAACCAACTCCGTGTCCTGTGCCATGATTGTAATCTTTTCCTTCATTCCATAAAGCCATTCTAGCTAACGTATCTAATTGCACACCTCGTGTACCTTTCGGGAACTTCATCATGGATAGTTGAATGTGTCCTTTTAAAACCAATGTTGCATCGTGTTTGAATTCTTCACTGACACTACCTAAAGGAAATGTGCGGGTAATATCAGTTGTTCCTTCTAAATACTGACCTCCTGAATCCACTAAAATACTGCCATCGTTGGTTACTTCTGAACAACCTTCTTTTGGAGCTTTGTAATGGATAATTGCCCCATTTCCTTTGTATCCGATGATACTATCAAAACTTTCTCCAACAAAATCTCTTTGTTCGGCTCTAAAGCCTCTTAATTTTTTACCGATAGTATATTCTGTCATAGGTTCCTTTCCAACATTGTGTGTTAACCAATAAAGAAAATTCACCATTGCTACACCATCTTTTACCATAGCAGAACGAAATCCATTTAATTCTGTTTCGTTTTTTTGTGCCTTCATTAAATTACCTGGAACAGCAGTTTTTATAAAGGTGTTGGTAGTTTTTAAAGTTTCAAAAACAGATTGATTGCAATTAGGAGAAATTAAAATTTGTTGATTTTTTATTGTTTTTAAATCTTCAAAAAAGCGATTGTATTCAACAACTGACACACCCGTTTCATGCATCAATTGACGTGCTTCATCTGTTAGTTTTTGTGTATCAACATACAATGTAGCATTTGTTTTACCGATTGTTAAATAACTTAAAAAAACGGGGTTACACTCCACATCACTGCCTCGTAGATTCAATGTCCAAGCTATATCATCTAAACTTGATAGCAAATGAAAACTTGCACCCATTTCGTTCATTTCTTGACGAATAGCTGTCAATTTATCACTTGCTGACTTACCAGCTCTTGAAACTGGTTGTACAAACACTGGATTTTTCACAGGCGTTCCTCGATCTTTCCATATCTCTTTTAATAAAGGCATGTCTATTAATTGACGATTTGCTTTGGCTAATTTATTTTGAAGTAATTCCCAATTGGCATTGGATGTACAAAGGGCGTTGACTGCAATTTTACTACCTTCTTGTGTTTCGGAAATAATCCAATCAATGTAATTAGGAGTCCCTTCAATACCATCTTTGAATAAATCGATGCCAGAGCCAGCTAATTCAATTGGGGCTTGTGTAAAATAGCGACCATCAGTCCATAAACCAGCATTGTTTTTTGTGATTACTACAAATCCTGCGGAGCCTGTGAATCCAGATAACCAAGTTCGTTCTTTCCATTCTTCTGGCAGGTACTCACTCATGTGTGGGTCTGCAGAATATACGATAAATGTATCTATAGCATGTTGGTGCATTGCGGCACGTAATAAAGCTACTTTGTCTTTTGCTGTCATTTTGTTTTTGTTTGAATGTAAAAGTACAAGTTACAAAGCAAAATTAAAAGCAAATGACTGTATTTTTAATTGATTTCTATTTCTGGTTGAAGGTACTTAACAAAATCAATCAAAAATGGCAATTCATTGATTTCAGAATCTGTAATTTTTCCATTAAAAGTGGTGATGTCTAAGTCAATGGTGCGAGGTGCATTCTTGTTTTCTGTTCGTTCTCTTTTTAAGGAAGTCTCAATAGCTCGAAGTGTTCTCCACAATTCATTGTAACTTTTTTTGGTAATAATCAATATAGCTCCATTGACAAAATCAGCTTGATTTTCAAATTTTAGTGGTTTGGTAACAATAAATTCTGTTTTATTGATGCATTCAACATGTTGACTAAGAAGTTTTAAAGCTGCATCTATATTTTGTTGTGGATCTATATTCGAACCTAAAGCAATCATTGCGCTATTGTAACGATCGTTTTCATTGATTTCTACCAATACATTGTCTGCAAATCGAAGAGCGTGTGGCTTTTCTACTTTTACTGAAATATTTTGAATACCAATATGCTCATTTTGAATCATTTTGTAGATAAGTTCGGCAACATATTCAATTAGATTAAATTTTTGATTATCAATTGATTCAATAATTTTTTTTGTGATTTTCTTATAGTCTATTGTATCGATAACGTCGTCTGATTTTGTTGCGTTTGTTGTATCGTATTTAAAAGAATAAGACACAACTAAATCTTGCAATTTTTCTTTTTCCCAATCTACAAAGCCTATGTATGCACGTAATCTTAAATTTTCAACTTTAATGGTGGTTAGCTTTGGTATCGAATTAAGTTTCATACTATTTGTGTTAGATTAAATGATCTCCTCCGTCAACATAGATTACTTGACCAGTAATAAATTTACTTTCCAATAAAAACCGAAAAGCTTTTATTACATCTTCCATGTTTCCAATTGTTTGAAGTGGAATATCCTTTGACAAATTTAATAAATAAGATTCATCTTTTCCAGCAGGAGGTAAAACCAACCCTGGACCAATTGCGTTTACCCTAAAATTAGGTGCTAAATGAACAGCCGAAAGTTTGGTAAATTCTTTTAATAATTTTTTAGATAGGAGATAATCCAAGTGTTTGGTATAATTTTTTTCGACTTTGGTATCGATGAAATTAATAATTTCACCTTTTTCAAATGTTCGAGCAAATGATTTGGTCAATAAATAAGCTTTTTCAAAATTAATTGTCATTTCTTTTTGAAACAAAGTAGCTCCTTTGTTATCGTAATCTGAAGGGATAAAATCTGAAGCACAATTGACTAAAAGATCAATAATAATTCCTCTTTGTTTATAATTATCAAACAAAGAATCAAAATCGTATTCTTCTAAAAAGTTTAGTTGAATAGCTTCAGATTTTACTTGGTATTGTTCAATTTCACTTTTGAGTTGTTCGACTTTTGCATGCGATTGATTGTAATGTAAAATAAGGTTATATCCCATTTTAGCCAGTTCAATAGCAATGGCTTTGCCAATTCTGTCAGAACTCCCCGTTATAAAAGCAAACTTATCCATTCATTAAAATCCTTCTTTTACTATATGTGCTTCATTAATACCTAATGAAGCTAAATTTTTTTCAACCGCATTCATCATTGGTTTTGGACCACATAGATAGTAATATTTTAAATTATTATCGCTGTATTTTTTTATTAATTCAGCACTAATATAACCATTTTCGTATCCATCTACCTGATCATCTGATAAAATATTGATGAAATTGTTACCTAAAAGTTGGTTAAAATGATCTTTTAAAATGATATCTTCTTGTTTTTTATTCGCAAAAATCAATTTATTATTACCAATTTTTCCTTGTTTCTCTAAATCTTTTAGAATGGCAATAAATGGAGTTATTCCTGCTCCACCAGCCAAGAAAACACCATCACCTTTGTAGTGAATGTCACCGAATGGTTTTTTTTAGGATAATATCATCACCAGGTTTAACACTCAATAATTCATTGGTAACACCTTGATGTGAGGGATAGGTTTTGATGACAAATTCAATAAAATCATCTTCGGGAAGTGAAAGTAAAGGCACTTAATTTATCGTTCCAACCAGATTTATTGATAGCAATATCAGTAGTTTGACCTGCGATATAGTTGAAGTTTTCTGGTTTTTCTGTTCTGATACGTAGCACATCATGAGTTAAATGTTCTACAGATTTTATTTTTACGTTATTTGACATAATGATTGTTTTTAGTTCAGTTTCAATTATTTTTTATTATTAAATCAATTGACTCATTAGAGTAATGAATATTGAAAAAGGTTACAAAAAATTTATTTTTTCCGAAAATTAACCTATTTTTTATAAAAATCAAAGAAAATGGTTCTTTAATATTTGATTGTCAACGAATGTTTTTTTATTACCTTTACGATATGAAGAAATAAGACTATAAATTGCAGCAACATGAATAACCCATTGTATCAGTTTTTTACCAATGATCATAGAAGAATAGAAAAAATTCTTGAAAAAGCTATTGCAGATATCAACAACATTAAAGATGAATATTATCAAGAATTTAGAGCAGGTTTGCTTACACACATAAAAATGGAAGAGAAAATTTTGTTTTTAGAAGCTCAGAAGGCCAATAACAATACGCCATTGCCTTTGGCTGGTGAACTTCGATTAGAACATGGAGCGATTACTTCATTAATGGTTCCATCTCCAACCGCTGATTTGATAAAAGTACTAAAATACGTATTGGAGGCACATGATTTAAAAGAAGAAAAGGAAGGAGGGATGTATGAGGCTTGTGAGTCATTAACAACCAACCAAACGGAAGAATTACTTGAACAATTAAAAAATGTAACCCTTACACCAATACATCCACACAATGACGCGCCTATTGCGTTAGAAGCAGCTA
Organism: Crocinitomicaceae bacterium; assembly: GCA_023957475.1. Lineage (GTDB taxonomy): Bacteria > Bacteroidota > Bacteroidia > Flavobacteriales_D > Crocinitomicaceae > Taishania. The sequence goes on from JAMLHA010000015.1 coordinate 7,851, forward strand.
AACGGGCCTTATTGAGAGCAGGATTTGATTACGATAAAATTGTTGCAGAAAATTAAATAGGATGATTTTTAAAAGTAGCATCGGTTTTCGTTTTTCCAAGGAAAACAATACTGTATTTCGAACATTTAATTGCATTCAAAATACAGAAAACGAAGAGGGATTTTGTGTGGCAACTAAAGATGAGGTGGAACAAGCAGCAGAATTAGCACACCAAGCTTTTAGAGCTTATCAAAAAACACCTCCAGAGTTAAGAGCTCAGTTTTTAAGTGCTATTGGAGATGAATTAAATACCAATCGTGAACAATTAATTACCCAATTTTGCAAAGAAGCGAGTTTGCCTGAATCAAGGGCTATTATTGAATTGAATAGAACTGTTTTCCAATTAAAAAATTATGGAGATTATTTACTTTCTCCTAATTGGAGTCGATTTATAGAAAGTCGTGACGCCCATCAAACACTATTTATTCATAGTTCATTACAAGCAATTGGACCTGTTGTTGTTTTTGGATCAAGTAATTTTCCATTTGCTTATTCTACTGCTGGTGGTGATACTGCCTCAGCTTTAGCTGCTGGTTGCCCAGTCATTGTAAAAGCGCATCCGATGCATGCAGGTACAAGCTGTTTGGTTGCAGAGTGCATTGTTCGTGTTGCTCAAAAGTTGAATTTACCTGATGGTGTTTTTTCTCATTTATTAGATAATGGTCATGCTGTTGGATCTCAATTGGTTCAACATGAATATATAAAAGCCGTTGGTTTTACAGGTTCAATTAAAGGCGGAAGAGCATTGATGGATTTGGCAGCGCAACGAAAATCTCCTATTCCTGTTTTTGCAGAAATGGGAAGTATCAATCCAGTGGTTTTCTTTGCTTCTGAATTGGAAAAGAATACTGCTTTTTGGGTAGAAAAATACGCACATTCCATTTCCAACGATGCAGGGCAATTTTGCACCAAACCTGGATTGATTTTTGTGCCAAACACTCCAGATTCAACTTTTTTTATTGAACAAGTGAAACAAGCGTTGCAACAAATGGATCCAAAATGTCATTTGCACCCCAATTTGTTCAACAGTTTTAAAAAACAAGTGGAACAATCTTTTGATTGGATCGAAAGTGGTCAACCTTTCCATTCACAACCTGTTTTAAGAGAATTGAAAAGCATTGACTTTAAGAAAAATGAACAATTTCGAGAAGAATTTTTTGGGCCGCAATCAATCGTTGTAAAATACCAAACAATTGAAGAATTAGAAAAGATGCTCCTATTGCTTGATGGGCAATTAACATCTACAGTTATTGGTTCTGAAGAAGAATTTGATAAACATGAATCAATTATTGATTTATTAAAAGAAAGAGCAGGTAGAATTATTTTTAATGGAGTTCCAACAGGTGTTACTGTTTGTGACGCTATGGTGCATGGGGGAGTTTATCCAAGTGCATCTGATAGCCGATTCACTGCGGTTGGAAGTCAGAGTGTTTATCGGTTTTTGCGACCAATAGCAGTGCAAAAAAACAAATAAGATGGAAAAAAAGCACAAAGAGTGGATGGAGCAAGCAGTTGCTAAAAAAGATGAAATTACCAAGCAGTTAAAGATTTTTCAAAAGAAAAAACCAAAAAATTTAGATACAATTTTTCATACCGCTCATCAAAAAGCATTTTCAAAAATTGATTGCTTGAAATGTGCAAATTGTTGCAAAACAACTAGCCCCATTTTTCGTCCAATTGATATTCAACGCATTTCAAATCACTTGCGTATGACAGAGGGGAATTTTATAAAAAAATACCTTAGAATTGATGAAGATAACGATTATGTTTTGCAGCAATCACCTTGTGCTTTTTTAAATGATGACAACACTTGTAGTATTTACGAACACAGACCTCTTGCCTGCAGAGAATATCCGCATACAGACCGCAAGAATATGTATCAAATAATGGATTTAACACGAAAAAATGCAGCTATTTGTCCAGCGGTTTCTCAAATTTTAACAGAAATTGTAAAATAATTTACAGATTCAGCAAACTTTTTTCTACTTTTATACGTTATATCTTTAATAATAAACCAAATCTCCTATGCGAAAACTAGTTTTAGTTTGTTTATTTATTATTACCTTTTTTTCTGATTCTTTTTCTCAAAGAGGTAAAGATGGTAATTATACGGTCTCAGCACCGAATAGTGTTGTAAATACTTATACTTCATTAACAGCTAATGCATCAGTTGGAAATACATATATTTCTGTAACAAGTAATGCGTTAAATGGAGCTGGATTCTCTGGAAATTTAGCACAAGGTGATTTGATATTGATTCATCAATCACAAGGTGTTTCTCATTACCAAGATTATTATGATCCATCTATTTTCTCATTAGATATTGATTGGTATGCTCCTTTTGCTTATGGGAGTACAGCTTACGCTTATGGACACGCTTCAGATCCTTACAAATATGCTGAATTATATGGTCGTGTATTGGATTATATGAATGCAGGAAATTACGAATTACGTGAAGTTCTTTCTATTTCTGGTACTACTACAATTAATTTAACTTGTGGTTTAGAAAAAAATTATACAGCCTCAGGACACGTTCAAGTTATCCGAATTCCTCGTTACCAAGATTTGACAATCAACGCGGGGGCATCTGTGACTTCACCCAATTGGAATGGAACTACAGGAGGAATAGTATCTGTTGAGGTTAACGGTAATTTGCAATTGAATGGTTCTATAAATGTCTCTTCTAAAGGATTTAGAGGAGGTCAATTGAATGGCAATAGTGAAACAGGCTCTAATACAGCTCATACTGAAGGTCCTGGAAATGGAGACTCTTCTTTAGGCTTGAATAACTCAACAAAAGGAGGGGCAACAGGGGAAAGTATTGTTGGTTACACGACAGAATATAGCAGTATTTACATAGGATATGGACGTGGAGCAGTTGGAAACGGCGGTGGCGGTGGTGGAATTCAGAATGCTGGTGGTGGTGGTGGAGCCAATATTGGTAGTCAGATTGGTTATACAGGCAAAGGAATACCAACTCCTGGATATGCTACTTTTTGGAATACAGAAAAGGCAGGAATGGCTACAACATTGAGTGCAGGTGGTGGTAGAGGTGGTTATTCTTATGCAAATGCCCAAAATTATGGTGTAACACCTTATGTTGGACCAAACAATACAGGATGGGGTGGTAATGCTCGAAAAGAGAATGGAGGTTATGGTGGGCACCCACTACAATATGATGCGAATCGTATCTTCTTTGGCGGCGGCGGCGGTGCTGGAGGACAAGATTCAGGACAAGGTGGACAAGGTGGTAATGGCGGTGGAATCGCTTTACTAACGGTTTATGGAAATGTAACCGGTTCGGGTTCAATTGTTGCAAATGGTGAAGTAGGACAAAGCACAAACCCACTTAATCAAACAGTAAGTTCATCAAATAAACGTAAAGGTAATGATGGTGCCGGTGGTGGAGGCGCAGGTGGTTATATTTATTTTAAAGCATTAAATAGCCTTCCAAGCACTATTAGCCTACAAGCGGATGGAGGTAATGGTGGAACAGTTAACTTATTGTATTTTACAGGTGCTTTTAGTACTGAAAAACCAGAATTAACAGGACCAGGAGCAGGTGGAGCAGGTGGAGCCATTGCATATACGGCAGGGACTCCAACAAATAGCATTAGTGGAGGCGCACCAGGAGGAACACAAAGTAATGGTGGCCAGAATCCTATGTCAGCAAATTTTCCAATGAATGGTGCAACTTCAGGTGGCACCGGAATGACGGATTTAGTAGCTCCTATTTTTGATATTATTGCTCAAAATGATACAATTTGTGGTAGTCAATCTGGAACATTGACTGCAACAACTGTTGGAACTTTTCCAAGTGGCTCTACAATTGGGTGGTACACATCTCAATTTGGTGGCACTCCCGTTGCTACTGGAACAACTTATAATACACCTGTTCTATCAACTACAACAACCTATTATGTAGGAAATTGTCCAGGAACATTTAGAAAGCCTGTTAAAGTAGTTGTTGGACAAAACCCAGTTATTTCTGGTACAGCTGTTATCACTGATGCAACATGTACAACTGGAGGTTCTATTTCTGGATTAACTGTTTCTGGTGGTACCGGAACATTAACGTATGATTGGAATGGAAATTCAGCTACAGGCCCTTCTATTTCAAATGCTTCAACTGGTAGTTATACTTTAACAGTAACCGATGCCAGTGGATGTTCTTCGCAAAGCGGCCCATATACAATTAATGGTGTTGGTGGACCAGTTATATCTGGAACTCCAACCATCACTGCACAAACATGTAATTCGAATGGAACGATTACAGGTTTAACAGTTTCTGCTTCGGTAAGTATCTCTTCTTATAGTTGGAGTGGAACAACAACAACGAATCAAGATTTATCTGCACCAGCTGGTAGCTATACTTTGACAGTAACCGACGCAAATGGTTGTACCGCACAAAGTGGCCCTTATACAATAGGTACAGCTCCAGTTCCATCTATTTCTGGAACAGCAGTGATTATAAATGCCAATTGCAACAACGGCGGAAGTATAACTGGTTTAACCGCTTCTAGTGGAGTAGGTGCGTTAACATATAGTTGGAATGGAACGTCTTCTTCTACTATTGACACAACCAATGCTGCCGCAGGTTCTTATACATTAACTGTAACAGATGCAAATGGTTGCACCGCTCAATCTGGACCATACCAAATAAATACCGATGCTAATCCTGTGATTTCTGGTACTGCTGTAGTTACTGATGCCACATGTACCACTCAAGGTAGTATTACAGGACTATCAGCAAGTGGTGTAGGTACGTTGACTTATGAATGGAACAGTACGACGTCATCAACGATTGATTTGTCAAACGCAGCAAATGGAAACTATACATTGACTGTAACAGATGGAAATGGTTGTTCAACTCAATCAGGACCTTATACAATTAACATTACAGGTGGACCTACAATTAGTGGTACGCCAGTTATTACTGATGAAACTTGTTTGCATACAGGATCTATTACAGGATTAATCGTAACAGGTGGAACAGGCACAATTACCTATAGTTGGAATAGCACAATTACTTCGTCAGCAGATTTAACCAATGCACCTGCAGGAAGTTATACACTCTATGTGGCAGATGGTAATGGATGTATTTCTCAAAGTGGACCATATACTATTAATCAAATAGCTGCTCCAGTTATTTCTGGCACTCCAACCATTGTAGATGCAACTTGTTCACAAGGAGGGAGCATATCTGGATTAACAGTAACAGGAGGAGCTCAACCATACAGTTATTCATGGAATAGTGGAACTTATACAACATTAGATATTGCAAATGCACCCGCAGGTTCTTATACATTAACATTAACAGATAATAATGGATGTATAGTTACAAGTGGACCATACACAATAGGGAGTCAAGGAGCTGTTGGTATTTCAGGAACAGCAGTTGTGGCAGCTGCAACTTGTACAACAGGTGGATCAATTACAGGATTATCGGCAAGTGGTGGGTCAGCGCCATATACTTATGAATGGAATGGAATATCAAACCCAACGGCAGATATTTCTAATTTACAACCAGGAACATATACCTTACTAATTGAAGATAATAATGGTTGTACGGTGACAAGTGTTACTTATACAGTTAACGCACCCAATTTACCAGTTATTGGAGCACCAACAAGTGTTGCAAATGCAAGTTGCGTACAAGGAGGAAGTATTCTTGGAGTGACGGTCACAAATGGAGCAGGACCTTATCAATATTCTTGGAACAATGGTCAATATACAACTGCGGATATTCTCAATGCACCAGCTGGAACATACACTTTAACGGTAACAGATGCTAATGGTTGTCAGGTAACAGGAAATGCTATAACTATTGGGCAAGATGTGTTGGTTGATGCGCAATTTTCGTATTCTCCAGATCCAGTGTTTATCAATGAAACAGTACAATTTAATGATGAATCAATAGGAGCAATCACATCATGGGAATGGCATATTGATACAAATACAACAGTTATTCAACATCCAACCCATACATTTACACAAGCAGGAACTTATGATGTAACTTTAATTGTAAATGACGTTAATGGATGTATAGATTCTATTACAGTGACTATTGAAGTACTTTCAGAATTAGAAGTACCAAATGTAATCACTGTGAATGGAGATGGTGTAAATGATCTATTTGAGATAAAAGGGTTAACACCAAATACTAAAGTGATTATCTTAAATAGATGGGGCGAATTAATCTATTCAAGTGATAATTACGATAATACGTGGGATGGAAAAGATAAATCAGGGAAATATGTGACAGAAGGGGTTTATACCTATCTTGTCGTTAAAGAAGATGGAAATAAAAAACATGGATTTGTTCATGTAGTTTTAAATAATTAAATATTTTTTGTAATTTAACAACAATTTTAAGCCATGTTAGACACTAAAAAATATGCTAGTATATCTATTGGTAACATATACCGAGAGTATTTGCGTGTCTATGAGGAAGACCAAAAATTGAAGATTTTACTAAAATATTTTGGCGAGTTTTCCATCAATTTGATTAGAAATTTTGCAGATGGTATAGAAAATATCATGGCAAAAGAAGGAGATAAACGACATATTGTAAAACGAATGTTTAGTATTCTAATTGAAGGGTTACAAAATGCACATATTCACGGTGGAAAAGATGAAAATGGAGAGCAAAAAGCCTTCTTAATTATCTCTCAAAATAAAGAAGAATACAAGCTTACTTTAGGAAATATTTTGGAAAATGAAGATAAAGAATCTGTTATTTCTTATCTGGGGAATATCAATAATCACAATGAAGAAGAATTAAAACAACTTTACATTGCCATATTGAAAAATGGATATTTATCCAAAAAAGGTGGAGCAGGATTAGGTATCGTTACAATGCGTATGAAATCTTCTAAAAAATTAAAATACAATGTTTACGAACTTACTCCAGATAAATCGTTCTTAGTAATGGAGGTTTGTTTAAATAGGAATTAAAATTCGCCTCTAAAAAATTCAGACAATAAAATACTTGTTGCCATTGAAACATTTAATGATTCAGCACCTCCTTTTTTAGGAATAGTAATTGGTTGTGTAATAAATGGAACCAATTCTTTAGAAATACCACTGCCTTCATTGCCCATCAATAAAATACCATGAGGTTTTAACGGTTGCTCATACACATTTTTCCCTTCTAAAAGTGCTCCATATATTGGTAGTTTTGTTGTTGAAAAGAAATCTTTTAAATCTAAATAATCAACTTCGACACGTAAAAAAGCTCCCATAGTGGCTTGTATCACTTTGGGATTATATATATCAACAGTCGTTGTGGAGCAAATAATTTTTTCAATACCAAACCAATCCGCTAAGCGCATGATTGTTCCCATATTACCTGGGTCTTGGATAGAATCTAATGCAAGGATAAAGGATGGATTGGAATTTTTTTGCTGCATTTTTTTAACAACAGCTATAACTTTATTGGGAGTTTTTAAAGAAGAACATTTTTTTAATGTAGCAGCATCACATACAAAATGATGAAAAGTTTTATTTGTGTCAATTTGATAATCTGGAGTAGAAACAATGTATTCAATTGAATCCGGGGTATTAGCTATAATTTCAGACACAATCTTCTCTCCTTCAGCAAGAAATAATCCTTGAATATCTCGACACTTTTTTTGCTGTAAACAATTAATTTGTTTTATCTTATTAAGCGATAAGTTTTCTGCATTCACTTTTATATTATTTTTGTTTTCGAAATTACACATTTGAGTCGATTAAAACACATATCATTCCTATTAATTAGCATTGCTTTTATTTTAAGCAGTTGTAAGCAGACGAAATATGTCCCAGAAGGAAAGTATTTATTGAAGAAAAACAATGTGGTTGTCGATAAATGTGAAGTTTCAAAATCAGAATTCAGTGAAGTAATAAAGCAGCAACCGAATTACAAAACCTTTGGTGTTAAGCTTAAATTAGCTATGTACAACGCTGTTGATTCAGCCAAAGTTGCTGATAAACGCATTCGAAAAAATGATAAACTGAAACAAATCAATCAAAAAAGAAGAATAAAAGAAAAGCAAATCAATGAAAAACGCATTGCTAAAGCCAAAAGTAGAGGTAAAGAATGGTACACGAAAAAAGTCATTCCTTTAAAAGACACCATTAACCCTAAATTGTTTTTCAGAGAATGGTTGAAATATAAATTTGGCGAACCTCCAGTTGTTTTTGATTCTACCTATTTTGATAAATCAATTGATCAATTAGCTATTTTCTTGCGTAAGAAAGGTTATTATTATGGAAAAGTTACGGGAGATTACTCCTACAAGGATAATAAAAAAGTAGTTGCTAATTTTTATATCCATCCTGGAAGCAGGTACTACATTGATTCTGTTTATATAACTGGACCAAATTTGTCAGTGAATCAATCCTATTCTACATTTATCAGAAGAGGTAAATTAGAGTCGCTAAAAAACCAACCTTTTGATAGTGAATTGTTGAATGACCATAGGGATAAGGTTGCTCGATTGATGCGTGATGAAGCATATTTTGGTTTTAATTATTCCAGTATTGATTTCATTGCAGATACAACAAAAGGAAATAATAAAGTAACGCTCGGAGTTCGGTTGTTAGATCGTTTAATTAAAGCACCAGATTATGCAGATAGTTTTTATTCTGTTCCTTATACAACTTATTTAGTGAAAGATGTTCATTTTCATATTCTTGATACCTCGTTTTTGAAAAATAGTTATAGCGCTCGATTAAAAGCGTTAGGTATTCAGGAGCAAAAAAATTCGGGAATTATTACATTGGATACATTGGTTTTTAATAACGTTTATCTGAATCGCTCTGAAAAGAAAAAAAGAGGGTTGCCACTCAATCAAAAGGCTGTTAATCCTTTGCGTGTTGCTAATTTCTATTACAATGGAAAAATGCTTGTTCGACCAGGAGTATTGGAAACTCAAAATTATTTGGAAAATGATAATTATTACAAAGAATATTATTTAGAACGTTCATATACTAGACTTTTACAACTTGATCTCTTTTCATCCGTAAAACCGCAGTTGGTAGAAATTAAAGATTCAAACAAGGTAGAAGTTCATTATTACTTAACACCAGCTAAAAGACAGTATTTTGGTTTTGAACCTAAATTTACCAACTCAAATGGCTTTTTGGGGCTTTCCGCAAGTATTAATTATAGTAATAGAAATATTTTTAGAGGTGCAGAAAAATTAACTTTTTCTCTTAGTGGTGGGTTTGAATCCCAACCTCCAATTTTTGATGAATCAATAGATGGAAAGAAAATCAAAAAAGCAGGGAGAAGTTTTAATACGTTTGAGATTGAACCAGGTGTGAAATTAGAGCTACCCGGTATATTTCCTTTTAGAAGTACTGTGTTTATGGCAAAACGTCAGAGGGCTAAAACAATTATTACAACATCGTTTAATTTTCAAAATAGAACAGATTTTAAAAGAAGAAGTTTGAATTTTGGTTATTTATGGCGTTTTTATGGCGCAGAAACACAGATTTTCCAAATTGGTTTCCCAACTACTTCTTCTGTAAAATATGTGGTGTTCAATCCTAGTGAAAATTTCCAAAATAAATTGATTGAATTAAATGATGTCTTCTTGTTTAATACCTATAGTGATCAATTTATTTGGCAAGATTGGAAGTTGACTTATGAATACAATAGTGTAGGGAAAAAAATTAAGAAATTTAATGGAAACGTTTATTTTAAAACTTCTTTTGACCCCGCTGGAAATTTCTTATCTGCATTTAATAAGTATCTAGACACAAATGCGTTAGGTCAAAAGACAATACTTGGACTCGGATACTCTCAATTCTTACGATTGGACAATGAAGTAATTTATGCACAACCTATTGGCAAGAGTCATAGTTTTAATTTCCGTTTTCTTGCGGGTGCAGGGATGCCTTATGGCAACTCTCGTACATCCTTGCCTTATGACTATAGTTTCTTTGGAGGTGGAGCAAACGATAATAGAGGTTGGCGTTCAAGAGCACTTGGGCCAGGGGTGTATAAATATTATTTGGATCCGCAACGAACAGCTACTCAGATTGGAGACATTCGAATTGCAGCTTCTGCCGAAATTCGATTTACCATTAGTGGTTTCTTTAAAGGAGCTCTCTTTGTAGATGCAGGAAATATTTGGACATGGAAAAACGACATCAATCGACCTGGTGCTCAATTTTCTAAAGATTGGTACAAGCAATTAGCTGTTTCTTCTGGTATAGGATTGCGTCTCGACTTTGACTTTTTCGTTATGCGTCTTGATTTAGGACTACCACTGTCAAATCCGTCTTTGCCAAAGGGTTCACAATGGATATTCCAATCTCGACAAGCTTTTAAAGATGAGGTTTATTCCACTCCAGGAATTGATTTATCAAAAGTACCTAAACCATTTATACCAATATTGCATTTTGGTATCGGTTATCCGTTCTAATGGATGGTTTGAATGATGCTAATTCTTTCAATTTTGATTAAATGTAGCTCTATCTCTCGATCTTCGGCTTTAGTTCTAAACTCATTAATTAATTCAGTAACATCATAATCAATAAAAGAGCTTTCACTTCCATCAATTGTCAATATAGAACCATCTTGTATTTTTTCTAATGTTTCTTTAAGTTTCGTTTTGTTTAAAAAGGTCACATTACTACCTAGCTTTATATGTGTATGTATTTTCCCATTAACGGATTCTGAACTGATTTTAAACTCTTCTTTGAAATTATTTTGAATGATAAAGTAAATTGAAATTAATAATCCAATTGTCACACCGATTAATAAATCGGTTAACATAATAAAGATAATGGTAGTTATAAAAGGGATAAACTGTTTTTGCTTTTGCTTCCACATGCTTTTAAAGAGCTTAGGGTTGCTCAAATTATAACCCGTAACTAGCAAGATCGCAGCTAAAGAAGGATAAGGTATTTGGTTGAGTATAAAAGGTATTAACAATACGGCTAAAAGTAAAAATGCACCGTGTGTAATTGCCGAAAGCCTTGTTTTACCACCCGCATCGACGTTAGCAGATCCTCTTACGATAACTGCTGTAATTGGTATTGCACCAAGGAGTCCACAAACCATATTACCAACGCCTTGCGCTACCAACTCCCTATTAACTGGCGTTATACGTTTATATTTATCAAGTTTGTCGATAGCTTCTATGCTAAGTAATGTTTCTATTGTTGCCAATAACCCAATCACAACACCATCTTTCCAAACTTGTGCATTAGAAAACAACTTCGCAAAATTGGGTAATCTGATGTCCGAAAATATATCTTGTGGAATCTGTACTAATTGAGTAGAATTGAGTGCCAATTGAGGAGTAAATGTATTAAATAGATAATTCACAAGCGTTCCAATTAACACTGCAACCAATGGAGCAGGGGGACTATATTTCCATTTCCCTTTGAAATGTTGAATAAGAAACATGCCCAACAACGAAGTAATTGTAATCATGCAAGTTCCTAAAGAAATAAAACCGGAAAATTCTCTTAAATTACCTAAAATATTAGTGGAAGTAAATAATCCTAAAAATCCATTTGTCCAAAAATCGGGTTGGTTATAACCTAAAGCAACAGGTATTTGACTAGATATTAATATGATTCCAATTCCAGCTAACATACCTTTAATTACTGAAGAAGGAAAGTAATGAGCAATTACTCCAAGCTTTAAGACTCCCAATATTAGCTGAAATATACCAGCAACTATGACTACTAATAAGAATGTACTAAAATCGCCTAATAACAGAATAGATGCAGAAACCAAAGTTGTTAGACCCGCAGCGGGACCTGAAACTGCCATTGGAGATTTACTTATTATTGGAACAACAATACCGCCAATAATTCCGGCTAAAATACCAGAATACAGTGGTGCATTTGAAGCGAGGGCAATACCCAAACACAATGGTAAAGCAATAAGGAAAACAGAAAGACCTGCAGCCAAATCATGTCTCAGCCAAATAATACGATAATATTCTAAAGATCTCTTCAAATTATTTGCGTTTTAGGCACTCTGAGTAGGCATCATTCTTACAAAATATCCAACTCGAATCGGGTTCAAATTTAGATAAAAAACTTAAACAAAAGTTTTTATCGATGATGAGTAATTTTTCACTGTTTGCTAAACAATTAACACATCAAGTAGTCTTGTTTTCCTACCTCTTAATCACTTTTCTAGTTGTAAATTGATGATTTTCATTGGTTAATTCAACCAAGTATTGCCCAGCAGCAAGTTGCGATAAGTCAATAACAGCACCTGATTCAATTTTTTGTGAAATGATCGCACGACCTTTTTGATCAATCAATCGGAGGGTGTATGTTTCATTTGTTGCACATTGTATCGTTAATTGATTTCCTGTTGGATTTGGGTAGATAATAAAGTCAAATTCATTCTTTTCTACCGATTGAATGGATAAATTGTTGTCCAAAATGATACCACCCGATTTATTGATAATGTAATTGAGTGGATCAATGCTTGTAATGGATTCTACATTGGGAATAGTTGTTAGATCTATCCATGTTTCATTTCCAGTATTGTTAATCCGAACAATCGTATCACTCAAACCTGTTCGTTTTATTTTTAAATCAATTGGATTGGAAAAGAAAGGCGTAATACTTGGCATGGATGTTGTTTGATTAATTTTAATCAAAACACCACTTGAAGTGGGCTTGTATCGAACTGTGTAGGTAGGATAACCTTCACCAAAATACCATTGATTAAAAAAGTCGGAGAAATCCATTCCTGTATAACTTTCGGCAAATGCTTTAAATTCTAAGCCTGTTGCCGTACTGTTTGCATACGTTGAAAGGTAATTTTTAAGTAAATCAAAAAACAAGACATCATCATTGATTAAATACCTAAACGTATGAATAATAGCACCACCTTTTTCGTAAACCAAGCGACTATCGAAGATCGCATTTTCGTTTAAACTATCGGCTACCCATGTACTTCCACCTACAACTGACATAACATTGTTGTGAGAATTTGCCATTTTTTGTTGTGCTGAATTTACCGTGTATAAATTATAAAGCATCAAGTATTCAGAATAGGAAGCAAATCCTTCGTTTAACCAAATATCTGCCCATGAACCACAAGTTACATAATCTCCCCACCATTGATGTGCTAATTCGTGTGCTGTTAATGTTTTTTCAAAATAGCCTTGTGTTGTCATCGTTTGATGCTCCATGCCACCAGAAATTGGTGCTAAACAATGACCGTATTTTTCATCTTGAAATGGATAAGGGCCGTATAAATCGGCAAATAATTCAATAAAATCAACCGTTTCATCGATATCATCCTGATAATTGTCTAAATAAGTTGTGTTGTTGTAAATGAAATTTTGAATTGGAACTGGTCCAGTAGAGCCCGCTGGATTGGCATAAACAGTGTATTCATAATAATTGGATACAGCAACAGAAATTAAATAATAGGCAATTGGGTGGCGATGCATCCAGTGAAAAGTTTTAAATCCACCGTTAACAGTTACACTGTCTAAAACACCGTTAGAACCTGCCATTAATCCATCTGGGACGGTAACACTTACTTGTACAGAATCGGCTTTATCTTTTAAATCTTGTTTACATGGAAACCATTCAAAAGCTGAAAATGGTTCTGAAAGTGACCAGGTTACGTTGTTTCCCCAACTTGGAGAAGCTTGACAAGACATTCCTGCTCCTCCCAATGGATTGGTAGCAGCGGTTGGTGGTGTGCCTTGGTAATCAATACTGATGATAAAATCACTTCCTTGTGGTAGATTCAAATAAACAGAAAGTAATTGGTTGTATCTGGAGTAATTGGCTGTAACGCCATTCACTTTTACACTGTTAATTGTAAAACCATTAAAAAATTCCAATAAAGCAGAATCGATTACTTGCGTGGCTTTTGCATGAATCTCTACAACTCCAGAAAGAGTTGTAACTGTATTGGTCATGTTTAAACTCAATCGATAGAAATACACATCGTATTTTTTCTGTTGAGTTGCTTGTGCAGAAGTTGTGTAAGGGCTAATTTTAGTTTGATTAGTATGCTTACTTTTGCTAGAGCAAGGAAAATTATTGTTTTGAGAAAAAAGTTGACAGCTAAAGAATAGCACAAAAGAAAGTAATCCAAGTTTTGACATGGTAAAATGTTTAAGTTGGAATAAAAGTAATTTTTTTCTTGATTAAAATTTAATTTTTTTTCATTTTTTTTGGAACAAGGGAACGCGATGAATCACGCACTTACAACTATTTTTTAAATCAATGTGCCTAAACTTTCTTCAGAACGACCAATAATTGCTTTCCCATCTTTGATAATGATTGGACGTTGCATGATTTTTGGTTCTTTTACAATGTTTTCTACAATCCACGCTTTTGTCAATGGTTTTGGAACATCAATACCCAATTTTTTAGCGTCTGGTTTGCGAATCAAATCTTCTATATTGCCTTCAAATAAATCAACAATCTTTTGAGCAGTTTCTTTATCAATTCTGTTTTCGTTGTATAGTGTCACATCAATGTCTTGTTCATTGTAACCGTGATCTTTTAAATAGTTCATAGCCGAACAGCTTTTTGAACACATTTTGTTATGAAATATCTGTACTTTGCTCATTTTACTTGTTTTTAATTGCCAAATTCCATTAAATATGATTTTAAGAATGGGAAAATATCACCATCCAACACTTTGTCAGGGTCATTTACGGTAAAATTGGTACGGTGATCTTTTACACGTCTATCGTCTAAAACGTAGCTGCGAATTTGTGACCCCCATTCAATTTTTTTCTTTCCAGCTTCAATTTCATTGCGAGATTCCATACGTTTTCTCAACTCAATTTCATACAACTGTGAACGCAATAATTGCATAGCTTTTTCACGGTTATCCAATTGAGAACGGGTTTCTGTATTTTCTATGACAATACCTGATGGTGCGTGTCGCAATCGAACTCCTGTTTCTACTTTGTTGACATTTTGCCCACCAGCACCTCCAGAACGGAATGTATCCCACGAAATATCTGCTGGATTTACCTCAATATGAATGGTGTCATCTACAGAAGGGTAAACATAAATGGAAGCAAATGAGGTCATTCGTTTTCCTTGAGCATTGTACGGACTTACGCGCACTAAACGGTGAATACCATTTTCTCCTTTTAGATAACCAAACGCATGGTCGCCTTCCAATTCAATCGTTACTGTTTTTATTCCAGCAACATCACCTTCTTGGTAATTGAGTATTTGAGTTTTGTAACCGTTCTTATCTGCCCACATTTTGTACATGCGATACAGTATTTCTGCCCAATCTTGTGCCTCTGTTCCTCCAGCGCCAGCCGTTATTTGTAAAACTGCATTCAAGGAATCTTCCTCTCCTGAAAGCATGTTTTTTAGTTCTAAATTTTCAATATTTTCTTTGAGTTCATTGGCAATGGCATCTACTTCTTCTTCAGTAGCCATTTCCTCTTTGAAAAAATCGAGTGTAACTTCTAAATCACCTAATTTGGAAACCAATTTATCGTATTCTCCCACCCAAAATTTTAACTTTCGAATAACCTTCATTTTGGCTTCTGCTTTTTTGGCATCGTTCCAAAATTCAGGGTCTTGCGTTTTAAGTTCTTCTTCTTTTAATTCCAAACGTTTTGCTGGTATTGAAAGATAGCTTTCAATAGCTTGTACACGTTCTGTTAATGCTTTAAATTGTTCTTGATTCACCATTGCAACGACAAAATTAATGATTTTTAATATCATTAGAATGTTTGAAGCGATATTTTACCTCCTCACTTGAGGCGATGCGCTGAACCTATCGAAGTGGAGGAAAGAGGAGGGTGATTTATTAATAATATTAAGGTGTTGATTTTAAGTTGATTAATTATATTGCTATTAATTACCTCCCTTACCACTGAAGGTAGCAACGCAGTTAATTCCTCCTCAAGGAGAGAAACTAAAAAAATAGCCCATGAATAAATCCACAGGCTATAATTGTTTATTTTAATACGAACTATTTGATCTCTTCAACTTCGTTGATTGGTTTTCTAAACACAATTTTCCCATCAAAAATATCCATTATAACGTTGTGTGATTTATCAATCGTTCCACCCAACAATGCTTTAGATAGCTCATTGAGAACAGAGCGTTGAATCACTCGTTTTACTGGACGTGCTCCGAAGAATGGATCGTAACCTGTGTCGGCAATCCAATCAAAAGCCTCTGGAGTTACAATCAAGTTGATGTCTTGCTCCGTTAATAGTTGCTTCAAATTGTCCAATTGTATCTGCACAATTTGACGCATATTTCCTTTTGTTAATGGGTTGAACAGGATGGTTTCATCTATTCGGTTCAAAAACTCTGGACGAATGGTTGCTTTCAACAATTCCATCACTTCTTTTTTCGCTTCTTCGGCTGCTTTTGGGTATTTTAATTCAGAAATACCTTCAAATTTTTCGTGAATGATGTTGGAACCCAAGTTGGAAGTCATGATGATAATGGTGTTTTTAAAATTCACCACACGACCTTTATTATCTGTCAATCGGCCATCATCCAATACTTGCAACAATACGTTGAAGACATCAGGATGTGCTTTTTCAATCTCGTCAAGCAAGATGATCGAATAAGGCTTTCTACGAACAGCTTCGGTTAATTGCCCACCTTCATCGTAGCCAACATATCCCGGAGGCGCTCCAACCAAACGAGAAACAGCATGTTTTTCTTGGTATTCACTCATGTCAATACGTGTCATAGCATTTTCATCGTTGAATAAATATTCAGCCAATGCTTTTGCTAATTCTGTTTTACCAACTCCCGTTGTACCCAAGAAAATGAAAGAACCAATTGGTTTTCTCTTGTCTTGCAAACCAGCTCTTGAGCGACGAACAGCATCCGATAACGCTTCAATAGCTTGTTCTTGACCCACAACGCGTTTTTCTAATTCATCTTCTAAACGCAAAAGTTTTGAAACCTCACTTTCGAGCATTTTTGTAACTGGAATACCTGTCCATTTAGCAACAACCTCTGCAATTTCATCGGCATCTACTTCCTCTTTGATTAAGTTGGATTTTGCTTGAATTTCGGCTAATTTTCGCTTGTTTTCTTCCAATTGAAGTTCTACTTCTTTTACTTTTCCATAGCGAATTTCAGCTACCTTTCCATAATCACCTGCTCGTTCTGCTTGTTGTGCTTGAAGTTCCAAATTGTCCATTTCTTCTTTGGCACTTTGCACGGCATCAATAACATCTCGTTCGGCCTTCCATTTTGCTTGAAACGCATCACGTTGCTCATTCAAATCGGCTAATTCTTTTTCTATTTGCTCAATTTTAGCTTCATCTTTTTCACGTTTAATTGCTTCACGCTCAATTTCCAACTGCATTATTTTTCGCTCAATTTCGTCCAATTCTTCAGGCTTGGAATTGATTTCCATGCGCAATTTTGAAGCAGCCTCATCAATCAAGTCGATGGCTTTATCTGGCAAATGACGATCGGTGATGTAGCGTTGTGACAATTCAACTGCGGCAACAATAGCCGAGTCTTTTATCAATACTTTGTGGTGATTTTCGTATTTTTCTTTGATACCACGCAAGATAGAAATCGCATCTTCGGCACTTGGTTCATCTACCAATACTGTTTGAAAACGACGTACCAAGGCTTTGTCTTTCTCAAAGTATTTTTGGTATTCGTTCAAAGTTGTTGCACCCACGGCACGTAATTCACCTCTTGCCAAGGCAGGTTTTAAGATGTTTGCAGCGTCCATGGCACCTTCGCCTCCACCACCAGCACCAACGAGTGTATGAATTTCATCAATAAATAAGATGATTTCACCATCCGATGCAATTACTTCTTTTACAACAGATTTTAAACGCTCTTCAAATTCACCTTTGTATTTTGCACCGGCAATCAATGCACCCATATCGAGTGAATACACGATCTTACTTTTTAAGTTTTCGGGCACGTCACCGTTTACAATACGATGTGCAATTCCCTCGGCGATGGCTGTTTTACCAACACCAGGTTCACCAATTAAAATTGGATTGTTTTTAGTTCGACGTGTTAAAATTTGCAATACACGTCTAATTTCCTCATCACGGCCAATAACAGGGTCTAATTTCCCTTCTCGAACTAAATCGTTGAGGTTTTTAGCATATTTTTCCAACGATTTATAATTCCCATCTTGTGAATTGGAAGTCACTTTTTCTCCATTTCTTAAATCCATAATAGCTTCCTTGAAATTTTTCTTTGTTATTTTATTGTCTTTTAATAATTGAGCAACATTGTCCGAACCATCCAACATTGCATAAACAATGGTTTCAATGGTTACGTATTCATCGCCAAAATTTTTCATCTCAACAAATGCATTGTTCAACGTTTTTTGTGCATTTGAAGATAAGTACAGTTGACCACCGCTCACTTTTGCCGTGGAATCCAATATTCTATCCAATGTTTGTTCAACGATAGAAGTATTGACATTTAATTTTGTAAACAGGTAAGGCAAAACATCCTTATCTGCACTCAATATTCCTTTCAGCAAATGCACATTTTCAACTGCTTGATGTCCCATTTGGGTAGCAATTTGCTCGGCCTGCTGAATGGCTTCTTGAGATTTGATTGTAAATTTTTGGATGTCCATAATTCAATTCTTTTTTCTTATGAATCGTCAAATTTTAAACCAATCCCAAATTTTTGTAGAAATCGGAAATTTTGACAGTTTTAAAGGTGTTTTAGGTGAAAATGTAGTGACTTTTTGTCTTGAATAAGCTATTTTATTGAAATAATATTGATTTTTCTAGTTTGTAATAAAACACTCTCCCCAACCTCTTTTCCCATCAACTCTTGCCCCAAAGGTGCTTGTTGTGATAGGCAAAAAACGGGTGTGTTGTTGAAAGTTACTTTTCCGATTGGTAAACCAAGGAAAAACCAACCCGAAGAAAGCTCAATTAGTGAGCCGTTTGCAATTTTTAAAGGTTGTGTAGTTTGCGAAAGATAACCATTGATTGTTTGCAGTTGTTGTTGGTATTCTTGCAGTTGTGTGGATAGTTTCTCCATCTCCAAATGCAGCATTGCTCTACCTGTTTCGTGTTTGTCTCCAGCTGTGCTTTTGGTGTCCGAAGCATTGTCACGTTGTAGATCGTTTATTTCATTTTGCAAACGTTCTACTTTTGAAACAATGAATTGATGAAGGTATTGAAGAAATTGGAGTTTGTTCATTGTATTAAAATGTTGTCGCCCACAGTTTACATCGTCAATTGTGGGCGACTAATTTCTATGGCTGTTCACTAGTCAGCCAGTATATCAATTCAATGAGAATTTTATTAAAGTGCTCTTACTGCTTCTTTGAATAAATTACCTCGTTGTTCGTAGTTTTCGAATAAGTCAAATGAAGCACAAGCAGGAGAAAGTAAAACAGTTTCGTCTTTCTTCGCTAAACGGTAACCGTAAGCTACTGCTTCCATTGCCGATTTTGCTTCTACAATTGTATCCACAACACCTGTAAATGCTTCGATTATTTTTGCATTGTCAACACCCAAACAAACGATGGCTTTTACATTGTTTTTAACTAATTCCATTAACTCCGAATAGTCGTTGCCTTTATCAACGCCACCAACGATCCATACAGTCGGTTTATCCATACTTTCTAATGCAAACCAAGTAGAGTTGACATTGGTTGCTTTTGAATCGTTGATAAACTCAATACCGTGTACTTTTGCTACAAATTCGAGGCGGTGCTCAACATTTACAAAATCAGAAAGACTCTCTCTTACTGTTTCTTTTCTGATTTCCAAAATACGAGCTGCTATTCCAGAAGCTAACGAATTTTGTGCGTTGTGTTTGCCTTTTAAGGCTAATTCATGAATTGACATAGTGAATTGTTTTTTATTTGTTGTTATTGTTATTTGCTTGTCTTTAATAAAACCTCCTTGAGGAAGCTCTTTTGTGAGTGAAAATGGTGCTTTTTCAATAGCTAACACTCTGCTTTTAAGTTCTTTTTCAATGATTTCATCATCATTATTGTAAATGAACCAATCTTGCTCATTCATGTTTTGAATGATGCGAAATTTACTGTTGATGTAGTTCTGAAATTGATAATCGTAACGGTCTAAATGATCGGGTGTAATGTTGAGCAAAATCGCTATATCGGCTTTAAACTCAAACATGCCGTCCAATTGAAACGAACTCAATTCCAAAACATACCAATCGTAATTGTCTTCTGCCACTTGTTTGGCAAAGCTCTTACCAACATTTCCTGCCAAACCAACGTTGATACCTGCTTTTTTCAAAATGTGGTATGTCAGCATAGTTGTGGTGGTTTTTCCATTTGTTCCGGTGATGCAAATTGTTTTTGCTTTGTTGTAATACCCTCCAAATTCAATTTCAGAGATAACAGCAATGCCTTTTTCTTTTAATTTCTGAATGATTGGAGCTTTGTCTGGTATTCCAGGTGATTTTACAACCATTTGAGCAGCTAAAACTCGTTCTTCTGTATGTTTTCCTTCTTCCCATTCCAATTGGTAATCGGTTAATTCTTGTTTAAATGAATCTTTGATTGTGCCAAAATCAGAAACAAAAACATTCCAACCCTCTTTCTTAGCAAGAATGGCAGCACCAACGCCAGATTCGCCAGCGCCCAATACAACGATATTTTTTGTTCCAAATGGTTTCATTACCTTACTTTAAGCGTTACAATTGATATTACAGCTAATAATACCGCAACAATCCAAAATCTGGATACGATTTTAGCTTCGTGCAATCCTTCTTTTTGATAGTGGTGGTGGAGTGGAGCCATTTTAAATATGCGCCGCCCTTCTCCATATTTTTTTTTGGTGTATTTGAAGTAGCCAACCTGCATCATTACCGATAAATTCTCGATTAAGAAAATACCGCATAAAACAGGAATCAATAATTCTTTGCGAATGGCAATGGCAAACACGGCAATGATACCGCCTAATGCCAAACTACCGGTGTCGCCCATAAATACTTGAGCAGGGAAGGAATTGTACCACAAAAACCCAACGCAAGCACCAACAAATGCGGAGATGAAAATTACCATCTCTTCGGCATTTGGTATGTACATCACGTTTAGATAGTCGGCAAATTTTACGTGAGCACTGACATAAGCCAAAACAGCTAAGGCAATACCAATTATAGCCGATGTACCCGTTGCCAAACCATCCAATCCATCGGTCATGTTTGCTCCATTAGAAACTGCTGTGACAATGAAAATAACAATGGGAATAAATATCAACCAACCGTAAGGAGATGAACCATTTTCACCAATCAACCAATTGTAATTGAATTCATTTCCTTTTACAAATGGAATAGTGGTTGTCATGTGGTCTGTTTCAATCCATTTTACATTTGCTTCATCTTTGATGTGCATGTGAGAAACGATTTTCTCATCTTGTTGCAAAACATAGTCAGCAGGAACTTTTTTATGCACTTTCACATCATTTGAAAAATACAGCATGGAACCTACCAATACGCCAACTCCAATTTGACCAACGATTTTAAATTTACCTTTTAAACCTTCTTTGTTTTTCTTAAATACTTTGATGTAATCATCTAAAAACCCGATTAATCCCAGCCAAATAGTTGAAAGCAACATGGTAATGACATAAATGTTGTCTAATTTGGCAAACAATAGAGTAGGAAAGAAAATAGCACTCAATATGATGATTCCACCCATTGTTGGTGTGCCCGATTTTTCCAATTGTCCTTGTAGCCCTAAATCTCTTACAGTTTCACCAATTTGTTGTTTTCGCAAGGTGTTTATGATTCGTTTTCCAATGATAATTGAGATAACCAACGAAGTAATCAATGCCATTGCAGCACGAAAAGAGATATAATGAAAAAGTCCAGTTCCTGGAACTTGAATTTTATTTAGATATTCGAATAAATAATACAACATCTTTTTAAGTTTTAGTTATTATTAAATGATTGGAATAAATCCATTGCTATTTGTTTATCGTCAAAATCATGTTTCACACCGTTTATTTCTTGGTATTTCTCATGCCCTTTTCCTGCGATTAGAATGATGTCTCCTTTTTTGGCCATTGAAATAGCCGTTTTTATTGCTTGTTTTCTATCAACAATAGAAAGTGTTTTGTTGAAGTGATGCCCTGGTACTCCAGCGTTCATTTCTTCAATGATTTGATTAGGGTCTTCCGAACGTGGGTTGTCAGAGGTTAAAATAACCTTGTCACTCATTTCGCACGCTATTTTTGCCATTTCTGGGCGTTTTGTTTTGTCTCTGTCGCCACCACAACCTACAATTGTGAAAAGCGTTTCGTTTTTTGTGCGAATATTTGCAATTGTTTTAAGTACATTTTCCAATGCATCAGGTGTATGGGCGTAATCAACAATTGTTACTACACCATTTTCTGCTACAAAGTATTGAAAACGTCCTTCAACTGATTCTAGTGAACTTAATACACGAAGCACTTCTGTTTCGTCTTCGTGCAATAAAATAGCAACAGAATACGCTGCTAATAAATTATAAGCGTTAAAATCACCAACTAAACGTGACCAAATTTCTTTTCCATTGATGTTTAATTCCAATCCAGAGAATTGATTTTCAATCACTTTAACTTTAAAGTCAGCTGGTGTGCGCATGGCATAAGTAGCAACTTTTGCTTGCGTATTTTGTACCATGTATTTTCCGTTTTTATCGTCAATGTTTGTTAGTGCAAATGCTGTTTTTGGTAAACCATCAAAAAATTCCTTTTTTACATCTAAATAGTTCTTAAATGTTACATGGTAATCCAGATGATCATGTGTGATATTTGTAAATACACCACCAGCAAATGTCAATCCAGCAATTCTATTTTGGTGAATGGCGTGGGAGCTTACTTCCATAAAGCAGTATGCACAGCCTTCTGCAACCATTGTTGCCAATAATTGATTGAGAGCTATTGGATTGGGAGTGGTATGTGTTGATGGAATTTCTGCATCACCAATTTTGTTGACGACTGTTGAAAGTAAACCAACCTTGTAACCCAATTTTGTGAAGAGATTAAACAATAGGGTAGATGTTGTTGTTTTTCCATTGGTACCTGTTGTTCCGATTAATCGTAATTTGGAAGAAGGTTCATCGTAAAAATTGTTTGCAATGATACCAGCAGCTTTGTGTGAATTGCTTGTAATGATTAACGTAACATCTTTTGGAACTGTTGTTTCTTTCTCTGCAACAATAAATTTACATCCTTGTTGAATTACTTGAGGTATAAAATCATGTCCGTCAAATTTTGCACCACTGATAGCAAAAAATAGACTTCCTTCTTTTGCATCACGCGAATCAAGTGTTAAATGATGAATTTGTTGATTGGTATCACCCAACACATTAATCAATTGAACCCCATACAATATGTCTTTCAATAGCTTTTCCATTTACTTTAATGTTAAAACAATGGTATTATTACTCACTTTTGTTCCAGCCGGAATGGATTGTGCACTCACTGTTCCATACCCGATTAATTTTACTTTCATTCCTGTTTTTTCAATTAAAAACACAGCATCTTTTGCATTCATTCCAAGTACATTTGGAACGATTTTATTCTCTAATTTCAGAGGATTTAATTGAATGAACTTATCTTGTTTTGCTGTTTGCAACCATTCGCCATCTCCAGTAAGAGAGTATCGAATTTTAAAGGTGTTCAATACCTTTTCCAAATCATTTTTATTGCCACCTTTTGAAACAGGTATTTCTGCTAATCGTTGTTTGTTTTCATTGATTGCTTCATGGTATTTTAGAGCAGATGCATATACTTTATTAGCGATAGATGCAAACACAGTCCCAGACACAATAGCACCGTAGAAATCAGATTCTGGTTCGGAAATAACCACAATACAAGAATACATTGGTTCATCAGCAGGGAAATACCCTACAAATGATGCTTGGTATTTATAGCTTCCTTTATCTCCATAAGATTTATTTTCGTTTAATACACGAGCTGTTCCAGTTTTTCCTGCACTGGTAAAAAACGATGATTTCAAACGCTTACCTGTTCCTTCCAACATTACGCCTTCTAAACATTCTTTCAATTTGGAAATGGTAGAAGAAGAACAAATTCTGTCGTGCAATACAATCGGATGGAATTGTTGAATCACTTCTTGGCCTCTTCGAACTTCTTTTACAAACTGGGGCTTCATGTATTTACCATTATTAGCTACTGTATTGTAAAAGGCAACAATTTGCATAGGTGTTAATTGAACTTCGTAACCAACAGCCATCCAAGGAAGTGATAATCCCGACCAATTGGGGTGTTTTGGATAGTACATGGTAGGTTTTACTTCCCCTTTCATATCCACTCCCAAAGAATCAGCCAAACCAAAACTTCTCAAACGATTGATGTATTGCATTGGGTTGTCTTTGTATGCGTTGTTGACAATCTTTGTAAACACGTTTGAAGAATGTTCAAAAGCTTGTTTTATGGTTATTTTCCCAAATCCACCATTGTGATCTTTCATCACATTATTGTAGAATCGGTATTCTCCATTTGCGTTCACTTCATCTGTGATTTTTACTTTTTTATCTTCCAACAAAGCCATCAAAGAAGCCAATTTGAATGTGGAACCAGGCACTTCTTTCGTACCGATTGCGTGGTTGAATGTTTCGTAATAATTACCATCAGATGCTCTTGAAAGTGAAGCCATCGCTTTGATGTAGCCTGTTTTTACTTCCATTACGATTACAGAACCATGTTTGGCATTTTGGTGTTTTAATTGGTTCATTAATTCAGTATGTGCTACTTCTTGTATTTCTAAGTCTATTGTAGTTACAATGTCAGCACCTTCAATTGGTTCACGAATTATCTGACCAGTTTTTTTCCAGCCATTTCCGTATTTTTGCTCAACTTCTTCACCATTTTCTCCAGCTAAATAGATGTTGTAAGCCCCTTCTAATCCCACTTTTAAATCTTGTGTTTTTCCTTCTGCTGGTCGGTAATACCCAAGAGTTCTTTTTAGCAATTCACCATGAGGTCGTTTACGCACAATTGTTTCGTCAGAATCGATCAACCCACCTTTTAGTCTTCCTTTATTGAAAATTGGAAGTGTTGTTAGTTTATTTCTTTCTTCAATTGTGGCTCTGCGTTTTATTAATAAATAACGTTTTTTTGAAGCTCTTGCAGAACGAATGTAGTGTTCCCATTCATTGGCAGTTCTTTCTGGATACATTTCAAACAATCCTTGAGCTAAACCACCCACTTCTTCGTCAAACAATTCTTTTTTTACAACCGTTGGATCCATGTGGATATCGTAGAAAGAAACGGATGTGATTAGAGGGTTTAAATTTGCATCTAAGATTTCACCTCTTCTTGGTACACGTTGCACAGTTCGAGTAGGCATCTTTTCTTGCACACCATCGTTGGTGGTAAACACTTCAGAGCGACCTTCCATTTGAAGAGACACAGTTTTATAGAGCACAAGTAACATAATGCCCAAAAACCCTAAATAAATAAGGTAAACACGCCAATATATGCCTTTCTTTTGATCCATTATTTTGTGTTGTCTTCTTTTATGCGTATTACTTTTGTGGGGTTAACCGTTTCTTTTAATCCTCTTTTTTCTAATTTTTCTACCAATACTTGTCTTCTTGTATCTTCTTCTAATTTTGCTTTTACTTCTACATATTCTGCAGTAATTTCATCCAAATCTTTTTGTGCCTTATTGACTTTGTCATTCAATTGTTTTCCATAATAGCCTTTGGCAACAATTAAGATGAGTAGTAGAATAATGAAGAAAATAAAGTTGAGGTTGTTGAGCACAAATTCTTTGGTCAAAAACTCACCGTTGAGTATTTGAGTCAAAGCACGCGAAGTTTTCTTACGTTCACCCG
The DNA here is from genome assembly GCA_023957475.1 of Crocinitomicaceae bacterium. Classification (GTDB taxonomy): domain Bacteria; phylum Bacteroidota; class Bacteroidia; order Flavobacteriales_D; family Crocinitomicaceae; genus Taishania. Next base: position 33,655 of record JAMLHA010000015.1, read on the forward strand.
AATCTTTCTCTTTCTTTGCTTTGGGTGCCGTTTCTTTTGATTCTTCCGACTGTTTTACCTCCTTTTCTATTATTTCGTTTTCCATTATTCGGCTTAACTTCTAACTGCAATTCTCAATTTTGCACTACGTGCACGTGTGTTTTTTTTACATTCTTCCTCAGAAGGTGTTATAATTCCTCTCACCACTTCTGAAAATGGTTTCAATACATTTCCAAAGAAATCTTTTTCAATTTTTCCTTCTGTATTTCCTGTTTTTATATAGTTTTTCACCAATCGATCTTCCAATGAATGGTAAGACATAATGACCAACCTTCCCTCTTTTTTTACAATGTTTTCCGTTTGCTTTAAAAATTTTTCAAGTACATCCATTTCTTGATTTACTTCTATTCGAATAGCTTGAAATACTTGAGCATAAAATTTGTGGTCTTTGAATTTAGGTGCACATTTTTGAATGGCTGTCATTAAATCCTGAGTTGTTTTAATACTACACGATTCACGTTTAGAAACGATTGTTTGAGCAATAGTTCGAGCGTTTTTTAACTCACCATAATTACGGAAAATACGAATCAAATCATTCTCTTCGTACTCGTTAATGATATTTTCTGCAGACAAATCACCTTGTTGATTCATGCGCATGTCCAATGGAGCATTTCCACGAATAGAAAACCCACGTTGCTCTTCATCAAATTGATGAGAAGAAACACCTAAATCAGCCAAAACACCATCTACTTCTTTAATTCCTAAAAGTCGTAGATGATTTTGTACAAACGAGAAATTGGCAGCAACAAAGAAAAAGTTTGGAGCTTCCCACGCATTTTTCTTCGCATCAGGATCTTGATCAAAAACAATCAATTTTCCTTTTGGACTCAGTTTTTCAAAAATGGCACGAGAATGTCCGCCACCCCCAAAGGTTACGTCAATATAAATGCCATCAGGATTGATGTTTAATCCATCAAGGCATTCAGTAAGCATTACAGGAATGTGGTATGTATTATTTTGTGTCGTCATTTAAATCTCCCATTACTTCATCCGCCAAATCAGCGAAATCCACCATGTTCTCTTCAATAAGAGCGAAGTATTTAGCTTTATCCCAGATTTCAATGCGATCGTTGTATGCAATAAGCATCACATCCTGTTTTATTCCAACCCGTTCAGCATGCGTTGTAGGAATCAATATCCTTCCAGCATTGTCCAATGAAACTTGTTTAGCTCCTTGGTGAAACAGACGGTAAAACATTCTGTTTTTCGGTTTAAACAAATTCATTTGAGAAAGTCGCTCACTTACTTTTTCCCATTCTACCAATGGGTATAGCGTTAAACAATCTTCAAAACCTTTGTTTAGCATGAAATCATTTTGGGATACAGGAGGAAGTTGCTTCCGTAAACCTGCCGGAAACAAGAAACGCCCTTTAGCGTCCAATTTTACTTCGTATTCTCCTACTAATCCTGCCATGATGCAAATAATGGGTAAAAATAATGACTATTTTACCACTTTTTACCACAAATTTATAATTGTTAATAACTATTAACGTAACAAAGATAAAAAAGTTTCAATAAATATTCAAAATCTATTGTAAAATAAGTGGTTTTGTATTTTTTATTATTGGTGGTAAAAAGTGGTAAATGTGGAAAAGTTATTGTAATTAACATTCTAAATAAATTGAGTTGTATTTACTTTTTTCTTGTTAACTTTGTTCTTGATAATGAGTTTTGTGAAGCGTATTCTATTTATTCAAACAGCATTTTTGGGCGATGTAATCCTCGCTACACCATCTTTTTCAGAAGTTAAAAGACTATTTCCTGATGCAGAGATTGATGTAGTGGTAAAAAAAGGAAACGAATCGTTATTATCTAACAATCCTAACTTGAATACGGTTTTTGTTTTTGATAAAAAAGCAGGTAAATTCAAAGAAATTCTTCGTTTATCAAAGTTGTTAAGAGCAAGGAAATATGAAATCGTATTTAATTTTCAACGTTTTGGGAGTTCTGGTATTTTAACCTTACTTTCTGGCGCTAAGAAGAAATACGGGTTTAAGAAAAATCCTTTTTCGTTTGCTTTTACAAAAACGTTTGAGCATGTAATTGGTGATGGTACGCATGAAGTTGAACGCAATTTGCAAATGTTGCAAGAATTTGGCGCTCAAAAGATGGTGCGACCAGAATTATTTCCTTCTGAGCAACAGTTTCTATCGGTTGAACAGTATAAATCTAAAAAATATTATTGTTTAGCACCTGCATCTGTTTGGTTTACAAAACAATTGCCAGAACACAAATGGTTGGAATTAATAAAGCTATTTGACAAAGACAGTTTGGTTTATTTGATTGGTGGACCAACCGATTTTGATTTATGTGAACAAATAAAACAAAAATCCAATCAGGAGAATGTGATTAATCTTGCTGGAAAATTAAATCTTTTAGAGTCAGCAGCATTGATGAAAGATGCTCAACGCAATTATGTGAATGACTCAGGTCCTTTGCATATTGCATCAGCAATGAATGCTCCAGTTACAGCATTTTTCTTATCTACAATTCCAGCTTTTGGTTTTGGACCACTTTCGGATGATAGTCAAATTTTAGAAGTAAACGACTTGGATTGTCGTCCATGTGGAGTTCATGGATATCAAAAATGCCCGAAAAATCATTTTAAGTGTAGTGAAATATCTTTTTTATCTATAAAGAAATGATTATCGTTTGATAAGTTGTCTTATTGAAACGGTTCGTCTATGGATTTATTTGTTTTTGATTTTTGTATAATAGTGTGACCTAAAACAAGTAAAAACACTAAAATTAGGGCTAATTTATCAAATAACGTTGTGTCTTCTTTAAAAAATTGGGATCCAAATAGTGCTATCATTAATATAATATAACCTATGATTCCAGTGAGTATAATATAATTTGACCATTTAACTAATCGCCATAAGAGGAAAAAACAACCAAAAATAATCAACCAAAGAATGCTACTACAGAAATAGAAGAGTGATAATTTTGAATAAAACACATCGTCTATAAAACCCAATTCACGACCTCTTAATTCAACGATAGCTTCTACATCAACGCCTTTATGTTCTTTTAAATAGAGTGGAAATTTCAATATGAAATAAGAAATGGCATTCCACAATCCAAAAATGAAAGCAGTGCAAATTCCTATATAAAAAACAATTTGAGTATATAAATCAGGTCTTTTAGAGCCAAATATTCCAACTCTTACCTGTTTAATTTTAGAATTTAACAGATTGATTTCATTGTTTTCTATATTTGTTTCTTTTTCTTGCATGTTAGCACAAAAATAATCTAAAATGTAATTCATAATGGACGAATTTTTAAAAGAAACTCAATTTTTAGATTTTTCAAATTTAAAATTTGATGAATTTGTAAGTAAATTAACTATTTCTTCGAATAAAAAGGAATTGGCAACTCAGCTATATTATTTAGTGAGAGATTCTTTTTTGTATGATCCTCATCATTTGGATTTGCGACCAACAGCATTAAAAGGGTCAACAATACTCCTAAAAAACAGAGCATGGTGTGTTGAAAAGGCAATTGTTTTAGCAGCATTAGCAAGAAAATTTGATATTCCTTCAAGGTTGGGATATGCGGTAGTGATCAACCATATTGGAGCGGATATATTGGAGAAGTATCTATTAAGAAAAGAGATTGTATTTCATGGGTATGTTTCTCTTTATATTGATCATAAATGGGTGAAATGTACACCAGCTTTTGATAAACGTGTTTGCCGAATCAATAAAGTGACACCTTTGGAGTGGAATGGTGAAAATGATTCTATGTTTCAAGAATTTGAGGAGGGGAAACAATTTATGGAATACGTTCATTTTTATGGTGAGTTTTCTGATGTTCCAATAGAAATAATGAATAATGAGATGAAAAAATATTATCCACATTTGTTTGAAAAACCGTATGATTCAAAAGAATTTTCATTTCATCATCTATAAACTTTAATAAGTGATTAAAATACACTATTTTTGTTGCCTAATTTTAAATTTTTAAGTAAGGAAATGAACAACGTAGCACTTGGTAATCATATTCTCGTTGAGTTTATGAAATGTGATCCACACATTATGAATGATGTGGCAACAATTGAGCGTAACATGGTTGAGGCTGCAGAAAAGGCTGGAGCAACGGTTATTAACTCAACATTTCACCATTTTTCACCGTATGGTGTTTCTGGTGTAGTGGTCATCCAAGAAAGTCACCTTGCTATTCATACATGGCCTGAATATGGTTATGCAGCAGTTGACTTGTTTACCTGTGGAGAAATGGATGCTTGGATTTCTTTTGATTATTTGAAAGATTGTTTTAAATCAAACTCCTACTCAGCCATTGAAATGAAAAGAGGCTCTGTTAACTTGTTGACACGAAATGATTTTGATGTTAGAAGTATGCGTGAGCAAGCTGCTGGATGGAGAAACCCTGAGTTCTATACAAGAAATGTGTGGTTTACGGATAAAGATGAAGATCAAGCATTGTCATTGCGTTTTACAGGAGAAGTATTTTATGATGTTCAATCTCCATTCCAACGAGTTCGTATTTTGGAGTCAACAAAATATGGAAAAATGTTGACTTTGGACGATATGGTCATGACAACGATTAATGACGAGTTTCATTATCATGAAATGATTTCGCACCCTGCTATTTTTACGCATGGAAATGCAAAAAATATTTTGGTTATAGGTGGTGGTGACGGCGGTACGATTCGCGAAGTACTTCGACATAAGGAAGTGGAAAAAGTAACTATGGTTGAAATCGATGGTGAGGTAATTAAAGCTTGTAAGGAGCATTTGCCACAAATAGCTGCTTCTTTTGATAACCCTAAATTGGATTTGAAAGTAGATGATGGTATTGCCTTTGTGAAGAACGCTGCACCTAAATCGTATGATGTTATTATTGTAGATGGTTCTGATCCTGTTGGCCCTGCAGAAGGATTGTTTTCTGTAGCGTTTTATCAAAATTGTTACAATGCATTGAAAGATGGAGGAATTTTGATTACTCAAGGTGAATCACCAAAATTCAATCAAAAGGCTTTTGCTGAATTGAATCATACATTGCAAGGTATCTTTGGAAAAGACAATGCACCAATTTCATTGTTCTATGTACCAACTTATCCAACTGGTATGTGGAGTTTTCAATATGGTTTAAAAGGATCTGAAAACCCTGTAGCTGTAGAGAAAGAAGAAGAGATTGAATCTTTTGTTAATGCACAAGGGTTGAGATATTATAACTCAGCTATTCATAAAGCAAGTTTTGCAACACCAAATTTTGTGAAGAATTTAGTGAAGTAATAAAATAAGTAATTAGATTACGGTAAAAATGACACCTCATAATTGAGGTGTTTTTTTTTTTGCTGTTTTAGAAAAAATGTTAATTTATCGAATAAAACGACTTGTTTATCGTAATTTTTATTATATTTGTCGAATAAATTACTATTACTACTACCATTTTTAACCACTTATTATGTGTAGTAGATTGAATGAAGGTGATGGAGAAAGTTGATTATATTGAGTTTTATGACTTAGAAGATTTTTCAATTGGTCTAAGGAAAGATAATATTGTTCATACGTATATAAAAAGTGGTAGAGAGGTTAATAACAAAACGCAGCAAGAAATTTTACATTATTTCCTAAAACTTAAAAAAGAGGATATCAAATATCCTGAGATTTTGGAAGGTGGTGAGTTTGTTTCTATTTCATCAGATATTGTATCACATACAACTCTCGGCTATAAAGATCATGTATTGTGTGTGGCTTTTTTGACAAAAAATATTGCAGATCGCATAATGGCAAAATACTACACCAAAAAATACAAAACATCATCTGAATTTGTCTTTTTTACTGATTTTGAAGAAGCTGTAAAGTTTTGTTATCAAAAGATGGACGAACAAGGAATAAAATACACACCACTTATCTAATTCAACCTATTTAGTTCTATTATAACTTTACTCGTTGTGCATGTGTAGAGAAAAAAAAGCAATACAATAATTATAGTTTGTTTATAATCGGTTGTTAGAAATAAAAACAAAGATTTTTTCTCAACTTCATTGATGCGAAATGACGACTATTCTTGTAATTTGGATACTATCTAAATGTAGAACAGGTTAACTTTATTTCTTTCAGAAATAATCCATGAAATATATTTATTCTTTTTCTAACTTGAATCTTCCAATCATAAAGTTAGTTAAAAATAACTCAAAAAATAAAAAAATGTTTATATTTGAGATGTATTAATTAATATTCATAATCTATGAAAAATATATGTTTATCTATTGTCGTTGGGTTGTTCACCACAGGGGTGATGGCTCAATCTGTACAAAAAACAAAAGAGGTGGTAGTTCGAAAAACAACTAAAACACCTATGATTGAAAATCAATCTAAAATTAATTTATGGGAAAATGATTTTTCAACTCCTAGTGATTGGACGATTCAAGATTTAGCAGGTTCTGGAGATAAGTGGGTTATTGGTACAACACCTCCAACAGGGATGTATGCTATTTCACCAATTAATTCAACTACAAAAACCAATGGATTTGCCTTGTTTGATTCAGATAAATTGTGTTCAAACAATCAAAATTCAATTATTTTCAATTCAACGGCTATTGATTTATCTACAGAGGCTAATGTTTCTCTAGAATTTGAGTCGTATTATAGAAAATTTCAAGGAACAGTTTATGTTGGATTTTCTACAGATGCAACAAACTGGACGTATGTAGAAGTACACACAGATTTGAATGTCAATGACGGTTCTACAAACCCCGAAATTGTTTCAGTTCCTGCTCCAGTTATTGGAGGTTCATCAACAGCATATATTTGCTTTAGATATGTTGGTGGTTGTGATTATGCTTGGATGGTAGATGATGTTAAAATCGTTAAAACATTGGACTATGATTTAAAAATGACTTATAGCAATTATGGAACGGAAGATTATCAATATTCTCAAATTCCACTAAGTCAGGTTGATGTAACTGAATTTAAAGTTGGTGTAACAAATATTGGTATTAATAATTTAACCAATGTGGGATTAACTTTATATGTAACAGGCCAAGAAACTACAACTATAAATGCTACTCCAATTGCCCTTTTAACACCAGGACAAGTTGATACACTTGTTGTTTCATTTACACCAACAGCAAATGGTACGTATAATTTCTCTAGAGTATTAAGTTTAAATGAAACTGATGAAAACCCTACAAATAATTCAGGAATTCCAGATGTTACATTTACTGTTACAGATCATATTTATGCTGTGGATAAAGGTGCGCCATATACTAAATACACACCATTGGATAGTATTTATTTAGAAGCAACTATTCCTTATACAGAACTAGGTACTTCTTATGATATCTATACACAAGCAGACCTTTATGGAATTGATGTGTATCTAGATGCAGCTACTCAAGATGGTAGTTCTTTATACGGTATATTGTATGCTTATAATTCAAATGCTTCTACATCGGCAGAATTATGGCAAGCAATTGTAGAAACAGATCTTCTTGATGTAACATCAAGTACTCCACGTTCAGCTATTAATTCATTGTTGTTTCCATCATCTATTACATTAGACCCTGGAACATATATGATTTCAGTTAGAGAATTGAACGAAGGAGTAGCCTTTGGTGGTTCTGGTTATACTACAGGATCGACTCAATCATGGGCTTGGATTGTTTCTTCAAGTAATGGTGATTCATGGACTGGTTTATCTACAACGCCTGTGATTCGTATGAATTTTGATCCTTCATTAGCTGTTAATACAATAGCTGCTCTTGAAGGTGTTAGAATTTACCCTAATCCATCAAATGGAGTAATCAATGTGTCAAACGATAATAATTTGGATAACACTATTACTGTGAAAGATGTGAATGGTAAAGTGATTGCATCTAAATCAACAAGTGTTGCTACAACTATTGATTTAAGTTCTTCAACTGCAGGAATTTATTTCGTAGAGGTAATCAACCAAAATGGTAAAAAAATAGAAAAGATTGTCATTGAATAATGATATCAAAATCTTGAAATAAAAAAATGGGTAGTGAAAACTACCCATTTTTTTAATCTAAATATCCGAATTTACCTTTGTTAAAATCATCAAAGGCTTCAATCAATTCTTCGTATGTATTCATAACAAATGGACCATGAGCTGCAATTGGTTCATTTATTGGTTCTCCACTTAATACCAAAACAATAGCATCTTCCTCTGCTTCAATGGTAAACTCCTCTCCGTTGTTTTCAAACAATAAAAGATGATCGGTTTTTACTTCAGAAGCACCATTTACCTTAATACTTCCTTCTATAACCAATAAAAATGTAGTAAAAGCAGAAGGGAAACTAAAAGGAGCAACGGTTCCTTTGCTTAATTTCGCATTCAACATATTGATAGGTGTAAAAGTTGATGCTTTTCCATTTGTTCCATTGTATTCACCAGCAATTACTTCAATCTTGCTTTGATCGTTAAGAGAAAAAACAGGGATTTCATTGTTTTTAATTGCTTGATATTTGGGGTTACTCTTTTTGTCTTTTGCAGGTAGGTTTACCCATAGTTGCACCATTTGAAAGTCACCGCCTTTTTTGCTAAAACTTTCTTCATGAAATTCTTTGTGCAAAATACCCGATGCAGCAGTCATCCATTGTACATCACCTTCTCCGATAACCCCACCGCCACCACTACTGTCTGTGTGGGCTACTCTACCCTTATAAGCAATTGTTACTGTTTCAAATCCTTTGTGAGGATGAGAACCAACTCCTCGAGCAATGTCACTTGGTTCAAAATGAAATTTAGAATTGTAATCCAAAATTAAAAAAGGATCCATTCTTTGCATATCCATTCTGTATCCACTTGGAATAAAATTGTGTACCCTAAAACCATCTCCAACATAATGAGGTTCTCTTGGAGCCATGATTAATTCTATCTGTTTTGTTGCCATATCACTTATTTTATTTACAAAATTAGTACCAAGTTATAGTTTGTGCATTGATCTGTGTTAATAAATTAACGAATATTTGTATTTGATTTTGTGTATGTTTTGTAATTTCTTAGTAATATTGGAAATCTTTTAAAGATAGCAAAAGTGTATTAATAAAAATTACTAAATTTGATAACTTAAAACAAAAAATATGAAAAAAAGTTTATTATTCGTATCTTTACTAATTGCTTCACAAAGCTTGTTTGGACAAGATTTGTTGACACAATCAAACGAACCAGTTGAAGGAGCAAGTTTGCAAATGTATAAAATTACAGATACAGGATCTGTTTCTGTAAGCAGTATTCTTGGTGTTCAAGGTGCTTCTGCTACTTGGGATTATAGTTCAGTAGTTATGGAAACAACTCCATCAGGTGTTGTTGGCGTAGATGATGCAACAACATCTTCTTATGCCTCAGATTTTCCAACTTCAACAAAAGCAATTTCTCAAGGAACAATCATTCAGTTTTTTAATTCTACAGCAACTGCAAGAACATCACAAGGATTTGTTTTTAATGAGCCTACTTTTGGTGAAGTAGTTGTTGTTTTAGATCAAGATGAAGCTGTTCAATTAACTTATCCGTTTAATTATGGAAGCACAAGTAATGATTATTACGAAGGATCTACTGAATTAAACCTCATGGGACCAATGACGGCTGCGGTTACTGGTGATGTTTATTCAAAAATTGATGGTACAGGAACATTGGTATTACCTTCTAGCCAAATAGTGAATGTTTTTCGTTTAGTAACAATGGATACTACATTGGTTAGTATTCCTACGTTTGCTGATGTAGAGGTAATAAGAGTTCAAATGGAATATTACGATCAAGCAGATGCGAGTTCACAAAATTTACCAATTTTTGTAGATGCTTATATTTCTATTTCTGGAATGGGTGCTCAACGTGAAGTGTTATCAAAAAATCTCTCTTTAGGATTAAATGCGAAATCAATTGAAAACTTTAAGGTATATCCGAATCCGTCAAATGGTGAATTTACGATTACTGGAGATTTCTATGAAGCAAATGTAGAAGTAGTTGATGTTGCAGGAAAAGCTGTTTATGCATCTGAGATAAATACTGGATCTACAGTTAAGTTAAATTCTGTTAACAGTGGTGTTTACTTTGTAAAAGTTACATCAAATAATAAAACAGCAGTAGAAAAAATTACAATTAAGTAATTTAGAAATAAAAAAATAGAAAAGGAGTGGTAGAAATAGCACTCCTTTTTTTGTAACTTTTTGTAAGAAGTGGATTACAGATATATGAGATTTTATATAACATGTTTTGTGCTTTCACTAGTTTTTAATACCTATTCACAACAAAGTGTTTTTTTTCATTCGCTCTGTTCACAAGCTTGTAAAGCTATCGAAGATGGCAATATGGAGCAAGCTTCTATGTTCTTGCTAGAAGCATTTAATAAAGGATTAAAACCAAGAGCAGCAGATTACTTGAATTTAGCAAAATGTTACTCACAACAAAATAACCGAACTTTAACTAAGAAATACATTGATTTAGCGTTAGCACGAGATCCAGCTATTGGGAGAACAGTTAGAATCCATCAATTGTGGTTTGAACCAATTCTAGGAAAAGAAGAATGGAGTGCTATAGTAGAAAAAACAAAATTAGAGAATGAAATACCTCCATCTATTCAGAAAATTGTCAACCAATTAAAGCGTATTGATTCATTAAATTTAGCAACGTATATGAGATATCGACCTCAATTAACGTTGACTTTACCAGAAGATTCTGTATTGTATAAATCAGTTTGGGATAGTGTTGAATCAAAAGTATTGGTAAATGCAGTGAGTGTAAGGGAGATACTAGCATCATTATCAGTGGAAGAATTGACGCATCCTGCTATTGAAGGTGTATTTTTAAGAATGAATCTTATTTTTCGCCCCATTTTCTTTAAAGGACAAAAAGATTTTTATTGGAGTTTAATAGATAAAGGCTTTTTAACTCCTGATATCATGCAAACAATGTTTATTGAAGAATACTATGGTGCAGATGTTAATTTCAACTTTTTAACTTATTCATTTAAGAATAGTGAGTTTTATGAAAAATATGGTGTAAGCTACGATTACAATATGCGAAACTACCGAATGTATAGCCAATGGTATTACGATATGAAAATAGATTGATATTATTTATTGCATAGCGTTTTCTTTTTAAATTCTATTTCTTACCTTTGACCTCTTAATTTTGTAACAATGGCAAAGGTTAAAACACAAGACGCATTGGATTACCACTCATCTGGAAGACCAGGTAAAATCGAGGTAATACCCTCAAAACCATACACTTCACAACGTGATTTATCGCTAGCGTATTCGCCTGGAGTTGCAGAACCTTGTTTAAGAATAGCAGATAACCCAGATGACGCTTACAAATATACTGCTAAAGGAAATTTAGTAGCAGTTATTTCTAACGGTACAGCTGTACTAGGTTTAGGAGATATTGGCCCATTGGCATCAAAACCTGTAATGGAAGGAAAAGGATTGCTATTTAAAATATTTGCAGATATTGATGTGTTTGATATCGAAGTAGATGCCAATGACCCAGAATTGTTTATTCAAACAGTTAAAGCAATTGCACCGACATTCGGAGGAATTAATTTAGAAGACTTAAAAGCTCCCGAAGCATTTGAAATAGAAAGAAGATTAAAAGAGGAGTTGGATATACCATTAATGCATGATGACCAACACGGAACGGCAATTATTTCGGCAGCAGCTTTGTTAAACGCATTGGAATTAGCAAAGAAAAAAATAGGCAAAGTAAAAATCGTTGTAAGTGGAGCAGGAGCATCCGCATTATCTTGTGCTCGATTGTATAGATCTCTTGGTGCTAAAACGGAGAATATTTTTATGTTCGACTCAAAAGGATTAATCCATGCAGGGAGAACAGATTTGGATCACAATAAACTTGAATTTGCTGTTCATAAAAAAGATATAGAATTTGCGGAAGCTTTTAAAAAGGCTGACGTATTTTTGGGATTATCAAGAGCGGGATTGGTCAGTAAAGACATGATAAAAAACATGGCGAAAGATCCAATAGTTTTTGCATTGGCAAATCCTGAGCCCGAGATATCGTACAAAGATGCAATGAGCACTAGAAAAGATATTATCATGGCAACTGGGCGTTCAGACCATCCTAATCAAGTGAATAATGTATTAGGTTTCCCATATATCTTTAGGGGTGCTTTGGATGTAAGAGCAACAACAATTAACGAAGAAATGAAGTTGGCAGCTGTTAAAGCTATTGCGTCTTTGGCAAAAGAAACAATACCAGAAGAAGTAATCGTTGCTTATAACGAAAAAAATATTTCTTTTGGTAGAGAATCCATTATCCCAAAACCATTAGACCCACGATTGATTTATTATGTGGCTCCTGCTGTTGCAAAAGCTGCAATGGAATCAGGTGTAGCAAAAAATCCAATTAAAGATTGGGATGGGTATGAATTGGAATTGAAAAAACGATTGGGATTAGAAAATAAATTAATCGGAAATTTAACATCAAAAGCCCAAGCTCATCCTAAACGTGTTGTTTTTGCTGAGGCAGACAATATTAAAATTCTAAAAGCAGCTCAAACATCTGCAGACGAAGGAATTGCTTTCCCAATACTTTTAGGAAACAAACAAACTATTCTCGACTTAATAAAAGAATATAGTTTGGAATTTAATGATGTTACAATCATTGACCCAAAATCTGATGAAGAAAAAGAAAGAAGAATTGTTTATGGTCAGAAATTCTTCGAAAAAAGAAAGCGAAAAGGTGTAACGGAATATGAAGCTATCCAAACCATGCGTGAACGCAATCATTTTGGTGCAATGATGGTAGATAGTGGTGATGCGGATGCAATGATTTCTGGATTAACTAGAAATTATAGATCGGTTGTAAAACCATTTATTCAAACCATTGGATTGGATAAAGATGTAAAATCTGTAGCTGGAATGTATATTTTAAATACCAAAAGAGGATCTTTATTTTTGGCTGATACAACTATTAATATTAATCCTACAGCTGAACAAATCGCTGAGATTACTGCAAGTGTAGCTAAAACGATGAGGAAATTTAAAATTGTTCCTAAAATAGCCTTACTTTCCTATTCAAATTTTGGTTCTTCGTATGGAGAAGATCCTGAAAAAATGTCAAAAGCAACAAAAATTTTACATGAAAATTATCCAAATTTGATTGTAGATGGTGAAGTACAAGCCAATTTTGCTTTAAATAGAGAATTAATGGACGAAAAATTTAATTTCTCCGTGTTGGCTAATAAAGATGTAAATACGCTCATATTCCCGAATCTATCATCTGGAAATATTGCATACAAATTGTTGCAAGAAACCACAGGTGGTGATGCAATAGGGCCTATTTTGATTGGACTTAAAAAATCTGTCCACGTATTGCAAATGGGGGCATCGGTAAGAGAAATTATTAATATGGTGAAAGTAGCAGTTGTTGACGCAGGAAGTAAGTAATTGATATGATTGCACATTTAAAAGGAAAATTAGTAGAAAAAAATCCAACCAACATTGTTGTTGAATGCGGTGGTGTTGGATATTTTGTTAATATTTCATTGAATACTTTTTCCTTAATCGGAAATGATGAAGCGATTCAAATATATACTAAATTCATTGTTAGAGAAGATGCTCAATTGCTTTATGGATTTGCTACTACAGAAGAACGCTCAATGTTTGAATACTTAATTTCTGTATCGGGCATTGGACCTAGTACAGCAATGATAATGTTATCATCTCTAACCCCTGATGAAGTTGCTCATGCAATCCAAACGGAAGATGTGAGAACTATTCAAAGTATCAAAGGCATTGGAGCAAAAACAGCACAACGAGTAATCATTGATTTGAAAGACAAAGTCATTAAAATTAATTTTTCTTCAGAAAATATTTTCACTCAAAACAATACAAATCGATTTGATGCGTTAACAGCATTGATTTCTCTAGGTTTTGATAAAAAATTAGCAGAGAAAGCAATTGATAAAGTAATTACAGAAGATGATTCTGTAGAGAAGATAATTAAAAAAACGTTAAAAATTTTATAACTATTAGTGTTGAAAAAAGTCGCACATAGCTTACTTATGAGAATTCGTATTGGAATTATTTTTTTAGTTCTAGCTATTTGCTATTCAACACAGATTAATGCTCAAAATGATAGTTTGAGATATCCTATTAATCAAACTTTTGACCCAACACAAACGCAACAACAAAGTTTTGATTTAGGTGATCCTTCAAATGTTCAGCAAACAATTGTTTACGACCCAGTAACTGGAACTTATGTTTTTAAGGAAACAATTGGTGTATCTGGAATGGATTATAGACCACCATCCATGATGACATTGGAAGAGTATTTGGAGTACGATAGACAGAAATCAATACGAGATAATTGGAAAGATCGAATTGATGAGCAAACTGCTGATAGTCAACCATTCGATATTCCTATCAAAATCAAGAGTAAACTGTTTAAGAATATTTTTGGATCTGATCAAATTACTATTAAACCACAAGGTACAGTTGAAATTGGATTGGGTGTCAATTCATCTCGTTACGATAATCCTTTGTTACCTGTAAAACAAAGAAGAATCACACGATTTGATTTTAATCAAAATATTAATTTCAGCGTTGTTGGTCAAATTGGAACGCGTGTGAAATTGAGATTGAGCTACAATACGCAGGCAAATTTTGAATTTGAAAATGTTCAAAAACTGGAATATACCGGTGACGAAGATCAGATTATTCAAAGCATTGCTTTAGGAAATGTTTCTTTAGATTTACCCACTACTTTAATACCAAGTTCAAAAACATTATTTGGAGCAAGCACTAAACTGAAATTTGGTAGAACAACTGTTGATTTGATTGCAGCATCATCTAAAGGGCAGCGAAAGGATATAAAAGTTCAAGGAGGAGCACAAAAACAACAGTTTGAATTATCTGCCGATCAATACGAAGCCAATAGACACTATTTCTTAAACTATTATTTTAGAGATCATTACGATGAAGCAATGAAAGAATTGCCGATTGTGAATTCAGGTGTAAATATTTCTCGATTAGAGGTTTGGATTACCAATAAAACAAACACTACTGAAAATACGAGAAACATCGTTGCTTTTACGGATTTAGGTGAAGGATTGCCAGAATATTTAGAAGGAACACCGGGCTCTTTGTCCAATAATGCTTTGCCTGATAACAATGCAAATGGTGTTTATCCTTGGGCATCAACTCAACCAGGTATTCGTGAGTTTTCTAGTGCTGTTCCAACATTGAGTTCACAAGTAATTGCTCCTGGTCCGTTTACGCAATCTGTTCACTATGAAAAGGTTGAAAGTGCAAAAAAATTAACAGAATCAGAATTTACCTACAATGCACAATTAGGTTTTATATCACTTAATATGCCTTTGAATAACGATGAGGTGTTGGCCGTTGCGTATGAATATACCTACAGAGGGCAAACCTATCGAGTTGGGGAACTTTCTACCGATGGTGTGGAAGGAACAAATGCAATCATTCTAAAATTGTTGAAACCAACAATGACAAATCCTAAAAATAAATTATGGGATTTGATGATGAAAAACGTGTATTCAATCGGGGCTTATCAAGTAAGTCAGGATGGATTTAGATTAAATGTGTTGTACAACAATCCAGAAAATTCATTGTATATTCCATTCTTCCCTCAAGATGGATTGGATGATGTCCAAATCGTTACCTTGTTGGATATGGATAAGTTGAACCAAGTCGGACAACCATTCTCAGATGGAGTATTTGATTATGTACCGATGAACTTGAATGGAAATCGATTTGAAAATGGAGGAACGATTAATGCACGAAATGGACGGATTTATTTCAGTACAGTTGAACCTTTTGGTAGAGTGTTAGCTAAAAAATTGCTCGATGCAGGAATTCCTCAAACAACTGTTAACCAATTGGCTTTTACAGAATTGTACGATTCAACAAAAACAGCAGCTCAACAAATACCTTCCAAAAATAGGTTCTTATTTAAAGGTGAATACCAATCTTCGGTAACAAGTGATATTCCTTTGAACTCCTTGAACGTTCCAGAAGGAGCTGTTTCTGTGACTGCAGGAGGAGCTCGATTAATAGAAGGAGTTGACTATACTGTAGATTACAACCTTGGGCGTGTGAAAATCTTAAACGATGGATTACTTGCTTCCAATCAAGAAATTAAAGTTTCGGTAGAGAGTAATTCTGCATTCGGTTTTCAAGCAAAATCATTGTTTGGAGCAAGGATAGCACATCGTTTTAGTAAAGATTTTAATGTTGGAGCTACATGGATGCGAATGATGGAGCGACCTGTTACCCAAAAAGTTGATATTGGTAGTGAACCATACAAGAACAATATCATCGGTTTTGATGTTCAATTTAGAACAGAATTACCATTTTTGACAAAATTGATTGATAAATTACCTGTAATCTCTACCAAGGAAAAATCATTTTTAACATTTTCAGGTGAATTTGCCCATTTGATTCCTGGTCAGCCGCGAGCAATTAGTAAATCTGGAATCTCCTACATTGATGACTTTGAAGGAGCGCAGAGCACGATTGATTTATCCAGTTTAAATGCTTGGTACTTAGCTTCTGTTCCAACAGGTCAGTCAGCCTTATTCCCTGAATCATCCAATATTGGATTATCGAAAGGATTTAAACGTTCAAAAATTTCTTGGTATAGAATTGATGATATTTTTTACCGAAATGATGCCAATACACCAAGCAATATTGCTAATGACCCAATGGTTAATTCTGATAGTAGAACAAGAAATGTCAACTATCAGGAAGTGTTTCCATTGCAAGAAAATCAATACGGGACTATTCCAAATTTACAAATCTTAGAAGTAGCTTATTATCCAAAAGAAAGAGGGATGTATAACTACGACACAACAAGTCATATTGATGCAGATGGTTTCTTTACCAATCCACAAGATCGTTGGGGTGGTATTATGCGAGCGATGACAACAACCGATTTTGAATTGGCAAATATTGAATACATTCAATTTTGGGTGTTGGATCCATTTAATAAAGACGCAGAAGATGCCAATCCAAATTCAATGATGACTGGTGGTGATTTGTACTTCAATTTAGGAAATATTTCGGAAGATATTTTGCCGGATTCTCGAAAAAGTTTTGAAAATGGACTATCTCCTGACGGTGCGCCGTCAATTAGTATGATGGATACAACAGTGTGGGCGCAAATACCAAATACACAAGTTACCGTAAATGCTTTTGACAATGATCCTCAAGCACGTATCAATCAAGATGTTGGTTTGGATGGTTTTAATAACTCTGCAGAAAAAGTACACTTTACAGATTACATCAATTGGATTAATAGCAATCCAACATTATCACCTGCTGCAAAAGCACGAATGATTGCCGACCCTTCTTCGGATGATTACAATTATTACTTGGACGATAATTATGATCAACAACAATTGGGAGTGTTGGCACGCTATAAAAAATACAATGGAATGGAAGGTAACTCTCCAACTCCAGAGATGTATGATACAATGAATACAAAGGGGTATAGTACTGTTGGTCCACGTTTAGATCCTGATAGAGAAGATATTAACCAGGATAACAACCTTCAAGAAACAGAAAATTATTTTCAATACAAAGTTAGTTTGAAACCACAAGACATGGTGGTTGGTAAGAATTACATTACAAATAAACAAACATACACAAAAGGGAATGGCGATCAAGAAAATTGGTACCAATTTAAAATCCCTGTGAGAGATTTTACCGAAAAAATTAATGGTATCAACGATTTTCGCTCCATTCGTTTTATGCGAATGTTCCTAAAAGATTTTGACGAAGAAGTATTGTTGAGATTTGCTAAATTAGAATTGGTTAGAGGTGAATGGCGTAGATATACACAAGATTTGAATCAGCCGGGTGAGGGGGTTGTAACTGATCCGAACTTAACAAGTTTTGATATTGGCGCAGTGAACATTCAAGAAAACTCGGATCGTCAACCAATTCACTACATCATGCCTCCAGGTATTAATCGCGAGATTGACCCATCGCAACAAGTTCAACGTCAGATGAACGAACAATCACTTACATTGGAAGTTTGTAATTTAAAAGATGGTGATGCCAGAGCTGCATACAAGAATGTAACCATTGACGTAAGAGGATACAAGAAATTGAAATTATTTGTTCACGCCGAATCAAAAGTTGATGAAATACCACTTGACAATGATGATTTAACTGCTTTTGTACGTTTGGGAACAGATTTTAATGAGAACTATTATGAATATGAAGTACCACTAAAAGTTACTTCGTTTGGAGCAACAGTTGATACTGATGTTTGGCCTGCTGAAAATGATATTGAGATTGTATTTGAAGATTTAACCAATCTAAAAATGAAAAGGAATGGATTGATTGAATTGGGAAGTTCATCTGTTTCTTACAATATAGAATATGTCGCTAAAGATCCTAATTATTCGAATAAACGAATTAAAATTAAGGGTAATCCAAATTTACAAGGTATTAAAACCATCATGATTGGGGTTCGAAATCCTAAAAATTCACCACAAAACCCATGGCAAGATGATGGAATGGCACACTGTGGAATTATTTGGGTCAATGAATTGCGTTTATCTGATTTTGTAACAGAAGGAGGTTCTGCTGCTATTGCGCAAGCTCAAATTCAAGGAGCCGATTTCTTTAATATTTCTGCATCTGCAAGTTATTCTGGCACAAATTGGGGGGCTGTTGATAGCAGAATTCAAGAACGTCAAAGAGATCAACGAATCAATGCTAATTTTAACTCCAATTGGCAACTTGGACAGTTCTTTGGTAAGAAATTTGGATTAGCATTACCATTTTTCTTTGGTTACTCAGTTGGTATCATTAATCCAGAATTTGACCCATATAATCCAGATATCAAGCTGAACGAATACGATCGTGCGGAAAGAAGAAGAAGAACAAAAGAAGGGCAAGATTTCCAAGAACGCATTTCTTACAACTTTACAAATGTGCGTAAACAATTAGCACCTGGGGCAAAACCGGCATTTTGGCGAATTGCTAACTGGTCGGCTTCTTATGCTTATTCAGAAGATTTAAAAAGAGATTTCAACATCAAGTACGATCGAACAAAATTGTGGACTGGGAATTTAACTTATAGTTATGCTTTTCAAGCTAAGCCATGGGAACCTTTCAAAAATGTATTTAAAAAAGACAAGTTTAAAAAATCAAAATGGTTGGCATTGATTCGTGATTTCAATTTGAGTTACGTTCCTAAAAACTTCTCGTTTACAAATGATTTATTGAGAAGTTACAATGAGCGCCAAGTGAAAAACAATATCGTTCCTAATTATGAATTCAAACCGGTCTATATCAAACAATTTACATGGAATAGAGGATATAATTTAGGATATGATTTAACCCGTAATCTAAAATTAACATTTACAGCAAATAACAGAGCTATTTTTGCAGAGCCAGATGGACAGGTTAGCAAAAAAGAAAGTCCTGATTTATACAGAGATTTTAAGGATTCAATCCGTACTCAAATGAGAACTTTGGGGAAAACAATGGATTATTCGCATAACTACAACATCAATTATTCATTGCCACTTAATAAAATACCGGCATTGGATTGGACTACAGCAACAATAACTTATGGAGGCGCTTATAACTGGCAACGAGCTCCATTGGCGCAACCAGAATATGGAAACAACGTTCAAAATAACAGAACGATTAATGCACAAACACAATTAAACTTTACAAATCTTTACAACAAACTTCCATTCTTCAAAAAAGTGTTGACTGGAGGAAGTGCCAAGGCTAATGCCAGTGTTCGTCAAAAGGTAACATCTGATGGAACATCTTCAAATAAGGATCAAACAAAGAAACCAGATACTAAAAAAGGACCTACAGCCGAAGAACGTTTTCCACGTCCAGTTCCACCAAAACCGGAAGAAGAAATGACGGAGAAAGAAAAAGCCAAATGGGACAAGAAGATTGAACGTTGGGAAAAGAAAATTGAACGCATCAATAAACGTGATGAAAAGAAAAAAGATAAAGTAAATCCAGTTGTAGGCTTCATGGCACGTTTATTAATGACTGTTAGAAATGTTGGGGCTACTTATGCCCAAAATGACGGTACATTATTACCAGGATACGACGAGGAAACAAGAATTCTTGGATTTGGCAACGACTTTAAAGCGCCTATGGCAGGATTTGTTTTTGGACGACAACGTTATAGTGTTACTGGTAAAGAAACTGGATTTGATTTTGCACGTATTGCAGCAGGAAAAGGTTGGTTGGTGCAAAATGAAAACATCAATAGACAATACACCAATACACATACACAAAACATTACGATTCGTGCTACATTAGAGCCGTTAAGAGATTTAACGATTGATTTGTCTGCTAATAGAATGTATGGCAATAATTCGACAGAGTTTTTTAGATGGAATTCATCAACTGGAGATTATGAATCGCAAAGTAGAGTGGATATTGCACAGTTGACTTATACCAATGTGTCAATAGGTTCTGCATTTGCTGCTCTTGGTAAAAATTACAGCTCGAAAGTGTTCCAGAAATTGTTGGATAGTCGCTCAGAAGTTTCTTCATTGTTAGGAAGACAAAATGCCAATTCCAATCAATTGAATTCTGGATATTATTCAGGTTATAACGGAACACAACAAGGTGTATTGGTTGGTGCTTTCTTAACGTCTTATACCAATAGAAAAATTAGCGATAAGAATATCAATCCTATTAAAAACATGCCATTACCAAACTGGTCCGTGAATTACAACGGTTTAACGAAGGTGCAGTTTATGAAAAAAGCCGTGAAATCGTTTGTTATTAAACATGCATATACATCAACGGTTTCTGTTGCTGGAATGCAAACCAATTTGAATGCAACATTTGATGTAAATGACAACCCAACGGCTTTGGATATTAATAACAACTTTATTTCGAGATTGCAAATTCAGAACGTTACGATGTCAGAACGCTTTAGTCCACTTATTGGTTTTGATGCAACGTGGAATGTGAAAAAACAAGGATTGATTACCAAATTTGAGATTTCGAAAGAACGTAGCGCTACGCTTGCTTTGAGTAATAATCAAGTAACAGAAGTAACGGGTACAACCTATACTTTTGGAACAGGATATAAATTTACAAATGTTCGACTTCCAATCAAAGGATTGAAACCGAGTGATATGAACTTCAGATTTGATTTCTCTTTGAGAGATAATTTGACAGTTATTCGAAAAGTAGTAGAAAATACCGATCAAGCAACAGCTGGACAAAAAGTAATGTCAATTAAAGCTTCTTTGGATTATAACATCGGACGATTCGTGATTCTTCAATTGTATTACGACCAAGTTGTAAATACACCAAAAATTGCGACAGCTTATCCAACAGGTAATATGAGTTGCGGAATCAAAATACGCTACAATCTTGCTGGGGTACAATAGAATTGTACAGAATAACACTTGAATCAATAAAATGTGTTAAAATTAAATCAACCATTGGAGTTTATAAAATATTTAGTATATTTGTTAAAATGAAAAATTGAAAAATAATGAATAAAAAATTACTTTTTGGAATGTTCTTATTTGCAGGTGTTGGCACAGCAACTGCACAGAGCGCATTGGTTAATCTTAATAAAGAGATTAGCACGGCTGCAGTAAAGAATACAAATTCTACTGCGCCAAAAGCATTGGGTACTACTGTTTGGCACGATGATTTCACCAATATGAAAACATTTGACTTAACAGGTACTGAAACTTCGTCAACTGGTTCGGTTTGGACTGCTGATAATAGCGGACAAACTGGATCTAAATTTGGTTGGACAACAGACGCAGTTTATGATGGTTGGTGGATTACAGGAACTGGAGCAAATACATTTAACTCTACTTCAGGAGGTAACTTTGCTGAGTTGACAAATGGTAACCCATCAGCTACACCAGCAACTCAAGCTCTTTCTGTTAATTACAAATTAACAAGCCCTGTAATTGATGTGCAAGCATTGGCTGGAGGTTCTGCTGTTATTTTGTCTTTTGAACAAACAGGTGCTAAGTTTTACGACGATCAATATGTTGAAGTAAGTACAGATGGTTCAACTTGGACAAGAGTTTCTGATAATGCAAGTAGATTAATGACTTCACAAGGTAACTCAAACCCTTATGGGAATCCTGAAGTGATTCAAATAGATATCCAAAGTGCTATTGCTGGAAACCCTAGTACTGTTCAAATTCGTTTTGGATGGACAAGTGTTTACCCAACAAACACAAATCCAAATGCATGGGTAACGTATGGTTGGTTGATTGATGACGTTAAAATCGTTACAAAACCAGATTTTGATTTAGCTCAAACGTATAGTGATTTCCACTTTACAGGATACCAATATACACAAATCCCTACAACACAAATCTCTCCAGTAACATTTAGAGAAGGTGTTAGAAACCAAGGGACAGCTAGTATTACTGGATTAGAATTAACTGTCACTGATGGTACAACTTCTGCTTCATCAACCCCTTTGTCATTAGCAACAGCATCTGTTGATACGTTGGAAGCTGACTTTACATTGAGTTCTACAGTTGGTAATTACAACATCCAAAAAACAATTAGTTTTAATGAAACAGATGATATGCCATCTAACAATCCTGCGTTGCCAGCTACATCTTTTAAAGTAACTGATTTTGTTTATGCTTGTGACTATAACAGTGCTTGGACTGAATTCCCATTAGATGGATTGGTAGATCAAAATCAAAATGCAATTGTTATTACTGGTGTAGGTAACTCATTTGATATCTTTAATGATCAAGATGTATATGGTATGGAATTTAGATTATATACAGGAACTGCAGTGAATGCAGAAGTTTCTGGTGAGCTTTGGGAAATGAATCCTAGTGCAACAGAACCAGCTAATTTTTGGTATGGCCCTTTGGCAGAAACAGACTTCTTTACTGTAACTAGTACTGGACAAGTTTCTCAAGTTCAAAAATTGGCATTTAACAACCCTTACGCTTTAGAAGCTGGTAAAACTTATTTAGTATTGTTACGTCTTCAAAATGGTACTATTAAAGTTGCTTCAAGTGGAGAAGCTGATACAGGTCAAGGTTGGATTAATATTGATGGTACTCAAGTTTGGGGTACATTTACAGATATTCCAGTTGTTCGTATGAACTTTGACCCTTCATTGGCTGTTAAAAACAACAATGAAATGGTATCTGGTGTTTCTGTATTCCCTAACCCTGCAACTGATAAAGCAGAAGTTAGCTTCAACTTAAACGCTGCATCTAACGTTACTATCAACGTAGTTGATGTTAATGGTAAAGTTGTTAGCACAAATTCATTGAATAACTTAACTGTTGGTGCAAATACAGCTTCTTTAAATGTAGCTGGATTGTCAACTGGAGTTTACTCTGTAGTTGTTAAGTCTGATGAATCTACTGTAACAAGAAAATTAGTTATTAAATAATAACTCTTTTTGAAAATATCAGAGAGGCTGACCGAAAGGTTGGCCTCTTTTTTTGCCCATTCAATTTCTATTCTTTTAAAAATGATTTCTCTTTGTGAATACTAAAGTATCATTTCGATACGTAGCCAAAGAAATTTTACTTATCTCCAATTGTATTTATAGAAGAGAACACACTATCAAATATTAAATAACAGCACTCAAGTGAATGGAAAATGCGAGATCAAGTCAAAAAGGTTAGGAATCAAGAATAAATATTTGTAACCTACAAAGAGAAAGACTCTGTGCCCTCAGTGTATCTATGGTTTTTAGTATCAAACTCAGGTTCGAAGCTTAGTTAAGCTCTAACCAATTTACCTTTTTGATAAACAATGTAATTGTTTCCAGCTAATTTAACCAAAACAGAATTTCCAAAAATTTCAAAATCAGCACCTGGCATATTGGTTAATTCTACAACTTTACCATCTACAACTGCTGAAACACCACCAATAGCATTTCTAAAAGCAAGTGTCGCATTCTTGATTTTAAAGTCTGTTAAACGATAATTAGCAGCTTCTATTGACGTGCCATTTACATCGCAATACGTGTAACCACCATTTTCATAAACGATGATGTCATCAACAACATCCCAATTACCAGGATAAGAAGACAACTGTGATGTTTGACCATTTCTGTAAACCATTAAGCTTCCACCAGCGTTTTCATAGACAACAAATCCTCTTCCAGCTTTGTATTTTTTCATCCACTGATCTTCAACATCCAAAAAATTTCCTTTGTCAAATACAGCAAATGTTCGAGTATTTGGATCGTTAAATGCCACAATGTCCGTGCCGCTTTTTAAATCAATATCACCGTTCCAAACACCAACTTCGTAAAATTGACCTTTGTAGAAAATCTTGAAAAGTCCACCATTATCGGCATAAGCAAGGATGTTTTCACCAATTTTCACACTATTTTTTAAAAAAATGTCGGAAGTACTCGTTTGCATAGGATATTGCTGTCCATTCCAATAAGCTACAATTGAATTAGAACGCGTGTCGGTAAACACAACTATGTCGTCTTTTACAATGTATTGCCCACCAAAGTAGGACAACGTTTTGGTTTTTCCATCACGCCATACTTGAAGCGTTGTACCAATGTTCCAGCCGATCATATAATCCGAAACTTGAAATTCAAGATTCATATTGGATAAATCATAACGCTCCTTACCATCATACACACGTAAATTTCCACGGATGTCAATGTAGGCAACCAAATTATCACCAGCTTTGTAGCCTTTAATCTCTTGCATTTCAATAAATTTGAACGTACCATTGTCATACGATCTAAACCACCTGTTGAAATCTACAAATGGAATAACTGCTTGTGAAAAAACAGAAGAACTGATAACTATTGAAAGTGTAAATAAAATATTTTTCATACTATACATAAAGCAAAAATTGAGCCAAAATTAATTCGTCGTTTCTGTTAGGTGAGGTAATTTGTGTAGAACTATATCTCTAGCGATACCATTCTTTTCGATTTTTACGGATAACTGGTCTTTTCCCTCTATCCGTGCAAGTTTAATTATTGAGCAATATTCGTCACAACTCGTTTGTTGTAAATTGACGTCATTAATTCTTAAAACAGTGTCACCAATAGCAATTCCTGCTAATGCAGCAGGACTATTTTCGTAAATCATTGATACCACCAATTTGTCATTTTCTTTTAAAAAGGCAATGCCAAATGTTTCAGAATAAAGGTTGTCAATCTCCTTTTGTTGCAGTAAATAAATTTTCCGAT
The DNA here is from genome assembly GCA_023957475.1 of Crocinitomicaceae bacterium. Taxonomy (GTDB): domain Bacteria; phylum Bacteroidota; class Bacteroidia; order Flavobacteriales_D; family Crocinitomicaceae; genus Taishania. Next base: position 58,852 of record JAMLHA010000015.1, read on the forward strand.
TTTTCCAATCCATGGTTATCAAATAATTTCTTAAAAATGACATTCCCAATAAAGTTGATTTGGTGTTTTTTAATTCAACAACTTGATTGGAGATAGTAGCTTGACCAATTTTAATGGTGTCAATCAACAGTTGGCGAAGTGTGTCTTTTTTGTTTGCCCCAAATATCCCCACAGAACTGGCTCCATACGCTACACGCTCCGCTTTGATACTGTTTGATTCTCTTATGGTTTTTAACCAAGTGTTGTCAATGGATAAGAAGCCAACAGAACCAGTATCAAAAGTCAATCGTTTAATGTCCTTTTTGCCAATATGAAAATCCATTATTGGTGTACCGCTATTATTGGGGTAAAACGGTATTTCAAGACTATTTGGAGAAACATTTAGATGGTCTATTGAGGTACTTATTCGGATAACTTTTCGTTCGTTATCTATTTGCCAAAATGCTTTACGCATTAGATTCGCCCCAATGATGCCATCAATATTGAGGCACGCAATTGCATCGGCTTGATTTAAATCGGCTACTGCTGCGGTAGTATTTGCAAAAATTGAGTTACCTATCTGGATTTGATTTAATTTTACATAATCCAATCGCTGCTTGTTATCTTGTGAATCTTTTGTTTTTATGGTACTGATAATTTTAGCACCTAACTCACTTGCCAATTCTTTTGAAATTACGTTTGGTGCTCCTGTATCAAATAAAAAGCGGTAACTGTGTTGATTTATTTGGGCTGTAATGAAAATCAATCCATAATCAATTTCAAAAGGTATTTCTATCAATTCTTCTTGTGGTATGTATTCTCCTTTTTGAAAAAAAGCGATAAACTTTGGTTGGCAACCAACAGCAATGATGAAAATAAATGCAAAAGAAAGAATCTTGACTAATTTCATACGACTAAGTTACTATTTTTCAGTCTAAGTTCAACGAATGGGAATAAATTTATCGAGTAAATAATTGTTTTGATTAAAAAATTGTCATAATTTTGATTATTATTTAGTTTTTATTTGTATTTTTGCTATTATTGTTTGAATAAAAGAATTTTTAAAGTTTTATCGGATAATATTTACATAAAATTGAGAATATGAGTATTGGAAACAATTTAAAATTATTGCGAAAACGTAAGAAATTATCCCAAGAGGATATTGCAACTTCGTTGGGATTAACCCGTTCATCTTATAGTGGTTATGAAAATGGTGTTGCACAACCAAACATTGATAATTTAATTGCTTTTTCAGAATACCATTCCATTCCGATTGATGAATTGGTTAAAAAAGATTTTGAAACGTTTTCCGAAGCTGATTGGCAACGTATAGAAAATGGTATGTACACCGATGTTAAAGGAATGAAATTGCGTGTACTTACCTGTAAAGTCACCGAAGATGAAGAAGAGTTAATCGAGATGATCCCAATGAAAGCTTCTGCTGGTTATACTTCTGGTTACGCAGACCCTGATTATTTACGTGTTTTACCAACATTTACACTCCCATTTTTATCCAAAGATAGAAAATACCGTTCTTTTCCGATAAAAGGAGATTCCATGCCTCCTGTTGTAGAAGGTTCTTTTGTTGTAGGTGAATTTATCCAAAATTGGATGACTATTCGAAGTGGTACACCTTGCATTGTGGTAACTCGTGACGAAGGAATTGTGTTTAAAATTGTCAATAATTACTTAGAAAAAGAACAATCGTTTCAATTGTGTTCAACCAATACATTTTATCAACCGTATATGGTGCATGTCAACGATATTCTTGAAATTTGGAAGTTTGTCAATTATATCTCTCCTGAATTACCAAATGTGCAAATTGATAATAATGGCATTTCACGCTCGATAATGGATTTGCAACAAGAAGTAAATGAGTTGAAAAATATAATTCTTAAAAAATAGAACGCAGATTTAGAGAGCTGACTGAGTGTCCGTCAACGACGGATGTATCGAAGTCAGCTCTCGAAGCATTACCGTCCTCTTTGCATAGAGCCAGGACTATTGATAGTTCTATTGTTATTTATCGTAGCAGGTGTTTCTACTTTCTGTGTAGGTGTACTAGCTGGTTTAACTTCCCGACTAACACTTCCTGTATTTATCGGTCTTGACACACTAGAATTCGTATTTGTGCTAGGTCTTGATGTTGGAACTGGAGTTGTAACTCTATTTGGAGTAGATACTCGCTCTGGTGTTTTTGTTGCACCAGTTGAAGAAGGGTGAGATGTTGATGTATTAACACTTGCATTTGGTGTTCTTGTTACCCCACTCTCCCCTACTGGCTTTCTATCAAATCCAGAATTACTACTTGATGAAGCTGGTCGCTCTATAGTGGAGTTATTAACTTTTGTATTTCCAGTTGCTGGTCGAGCAGTATCTACTGGTTTACGATCAAATGTTGTGTTTTCTTCTGCACTTGGTACACGAGTTCTATCAACTGTTCCTGTTATTGGACGAGTTGGAGTGCTTTCTGAAGGAGCACTATTTGGTACTCTACCGTTTGTTACAGAAGGTACTCGCTCAAATACATCTGGACGATTCACATTTGGCTGGCGATTCACAACAGGTGTAACAACTCTACCAGTTGTACGATCTGGCTGTGTTGGGCGTGGGCTTGGTTGGATATTCGCATGAGCTAAATCTAAAACACATCCTGCCATATCATCAAAAGCTACCCCCCTTTGTTCACATTCTCTTCTAGCCCTGTCTCTATCTGCTTGAGCTAAATCACCCAATGTAATGTATTCTCTTGGAAAAGATGGGTCGTAAAATGTCCAACTACTTTGTCCAAATGCATAATCAAACAACGAAATTTGATCATTCACCAAGAATTGGCGACCAAAATCTTTTGCTAAAAACGCTAATTGTTCACGCTCCATTGCACTTGTTTGGCGACTAAAATCTTTTGAATCGAAAGGTGAAAAGATAGAAGAACTTGCAAAATTTGTTCTATTTGAAGAACCAGCAAAATCATCATCACTGCGACCATTGGCGTTGCCCATCAATCCAAAATAATTACCATTGCATTGATAGACATACACAGATAGTTCAATAAAACGCATACTTCCAGAAGAAGTCATTTTTGCTAAAACTTTTTCGCCGGTTGGCCATGTTACAATGTATTCTCTACCTTTGTTTTGAACGGTTCCTCCATGAGGCAAGAAAAATGTTTCATTGTTTAAATAAACCGGGCGACCATTAACTCGCAAAGGTGTTCCTGTCTGCGCATCTGGAAAATCACTAGCATAAATACCTACACGATCACCATAAACATTCATTGCAGTTGCTGTATTTAAAGACACTTTATCTGTTTGAGGGCGTTGACGAGCTTGTACTTCAAAACTTCTATCCGGTGAACTCGATAAAATATACTCACCAACAGTTTGGAAAGAATAACTTTTACCATCAAACGTGCGAATATGAGGGTCTCCGTAGCTTCTTCCTGAAGTTAAACCACAATTTGGTCGCGATGCATAGTAATTATAGCGATTATACGCATCTTGATAAGTTGGCGGTGGAGTTGTAGGATTTGGTGTCCCTACCGGTATTCTTGTTTGTGAAGAAGAACCCGTAGATTGTGGTACACGCTCAGAAGATGTCGGTGCAGGTTGATTCGATTCTGCAAGAATCGCATTAATTCGATCTCTTCTGTCAGAGGGCACCAAAGAGTACATCTCTGCAGGAGTCAAATCCTCCGGAAATGTTCTGTCTGGTATCGGTTGATTGGTTGCCATTGCCTGAAAACTTTCAGACAACCATTCACCCCTTGCAGCATCCCATTCTGTCAACTCTGCTTTAACTCTATTTTGATAAGAATCTTGAGCTAAAACAATATTGAATGGGAGCAAAAACACTAAAAATAGTTTTGTATTCATAGGATTTATTTTTGATTACAATAGTGAATACAAAACCTGTGCCAAAAAATAAATTTTAACAGTAAATTAAAAAAATTAACATTAAATAGAACGCAGATATTTCGACAAGAACAATGCAAGTGACCTTGATTTGATTATGAAGTAGATATCCAAAAAAAGATTTACTCAGATTTTATGCAGTGGTGGTTTCGGCTACGCTCAACCACTGAGTTTAAATAATTATGTAACTATGAAAACCAGCATTCTTTCACTTCAATCCAAAGTGTTTTTCGGCTTCATCTACAACATAACCACCAATCGCTAAAGAAGCTGTAGCTGCTGGAGAAGGTGCGTTGAGTACGTGAATAGAATTTCCATGGTATTCAATTCTAAAATCATCACGAGTATCTCCATCTTGACTTAGCAACAACGCTCTAACACCAGATCTACCAGGCTTGATGTCGTCCATTGTCAAAGAAGGGACAATACGCTGCAATGTTTTTAAGAATAATTTTTTGGAAAATGCTCTTCTGTATTCATTGATACCAAAACTCATATTGTTGAAGAATAATTTCCACGTTCCCCCATAACCAAGTGCATCACATGTGTCCTTTAACGAGAAATCTGTTTTACCATATCCTTCGCGTTTAAAAGTAAATACAGCATTCGGACCACATTCAATTTCACCGTCTGTCATGCGTGTAAAGTGTACACCCAAGAATGGAAAATCCGGATTTGGAACAGGGTAAATTAAGTTTTTTACTTTGTGTTTCGCTTCATCGGTCAATTCATAATAATCTCCACGGAAACCAACAACTTGTTCTTTCAATTTTACACCATCTTTGCGAGCCAATCGATCGGCTTGTAAACCAGCACAAAAAATCAAATGTTTTGCTGTAAAATTTCCTTTATTGGTTTTGATAAGTGATTGCTCACCCTGGCGTTCTGTGCCAATAACCTCGTGTCCCATTTTTACAGCACTATTGGTGTTTTGAGCTAGTGCCAATTCCACCATTTTTTCTGTTGCACCTCTAAAATCAATGATTCCTGTGCATGGAACTAAAATACCACCAATAGATTCTACAAAAGGTTCTATTTCTTTTACTTGTTCGGCAGTAATTTTTTCGATGCCCTCTATTTTATTTTCTAAACCTGTATTGAAAATCTTTTCCAAATAAGGCAATTCTTTTTCCTCTGTTGCCACCACAACTTTACCACAAACATCGTGCTTAATTCCGTATTCTTTGGCAAACGCCACCAATTCATGACGCCCTTTGGTGCAGTTCTGAGCTTTTAACGACCCAGGTTTGTAATACAAGCCCGAGTGGATAACTCCCGAATTATGACCCGTTTGATGATCTGCCAATTTGTTTTCTTTTTCAACTAAAAGAACGGATAAATTGGGATAACGTTTTTGTAATTTATAGAAAGTAGCTGCACCAACAATTCCACCACCAATGATTGCAATATCGTAAGTCATAATTCTTGTTTTTGCAAATATAGTTATTCAAATAGAAAGACAAACGCATTTATACTTTTGATAGGTATATTACTTGCTGTTTGATGTGTAAAAGTTTGGTGCGCTTGTCTATAAACCTGAGATTCTGTGTTAAAACAATATCTCTTACTGTTTCACCATTCTTTTAGTAGCCACAACTTGTCCATCGGCAATGAGTGAGTAAGTGTAAGCACCACTACTCAAATCACTACCATACACATTGAGTTGTCCATTTCCTCTTTCAAGAATAGCTACATTTTTTATCCTGTTACCAGCAGCATCATAAAAAACTATTTGAGCATCTTTAACCGAGTTTGGTACAGTGTATGTGATAACTGTGGTTTCTGCAAATGGATTGGGAACATTTTGATTTAAAACAATTGTTGTTCCATTGTTTAGTTTCACATCGATAAAATGACGTAATTCTTCTTGTGTTTTTGTTTCATTTTGTTGAATTGCTTGTTGACTTTATTGACACAAGAAAGGTAAAATACCACTTAAACAATTTTCTAATTGAGTTAAACGATCGTTCAGATTATTTATTTGATTTTTTAGAGAGTCGATTAAATTATCTTTGTCATCAACCTTTGTGTTAAGCTCTTGTATAGCTTCTGTTAAAATTGGTATTATTTTGTCATAATCTACATGGAAATTATTTTCATTATCTTTAAAAACTAATCTAGTATCAACATTAGCAATCTCTTGAGCAATAAAACCAATATGTTCGGCACTATCTAATTCCAATTGAGGTGAAATAAGTTGATTCCATTTATATGATACTCCTCTCATTTCTAAAACTTTTTCTAAAGAATTGGATAAATCATTTATATTTGTTTTCAAAGAAACATCCGATAATGTTGCCTTATCAATTTTTTGATTTAGTTCAATGATTGCTTTTGTGTTGATAGGGATTAAACCTGTATAATTCAATGTTTTATAATTTGTTGCTTCTCCTTCTAAATTACCTAAAGAATCACGTTTTCCTGGATGAATACTTTCATGTACTAATTCGGGCAAAATAGTTTCAACTTCTTGAGCTATAAACCCATATTGGCGTTCCTTTCCAAAGCTAAATTGTGAGTAGTTTACAGTATCCATGAAATATGTTTTAGGCATTAATTTCGAAACAGTACTTAGTGCTGAAGTTATAGGTGTTACATCAACTTTAAATTGTTGATCTGATGTAATTACAGAGCCTGCGGTGGTTTCTATCCAGCCATCAAAATAACCAGCTCTAATAATACCATCACCATTAGCTGTTGAATGAATACCATAATTAAAAGTTGTATTTGTTGCTCCTGCGTGTGTATATGTACCTGTATATCCTCCTAAGTTATTTCCAGATCCACTAGCTATACCTATAACACCTGTAGGGTTCGCATGATTGTTCACAAACACTAAAAAACTTCCTCCAACTCCACCTGCACCATATTGAATCGCATCTACTTTAGCTTTTAATGCATCATTGCAATTCCAACCAAAACCAACATTGTTTAAAGTATTAGTTGAATTATTCCCTTGAAAATAATAATTAATTCAAGTTGCTAGTTAGTTTGTCATTTTATTAAGTTGCAAGCCGAAAATAAAAAGGGTTAATTTTATCAAAAAGCCATTTATTGTTACTGCGTGTATTGTTCTGGAAAACAATTTCTTAATGTCACTTATTGCAACTTCTATTCGTTTTCTCATTTTTAGTTTTTCGATAGTTTGTAGATTAGTATCAGGTCGTTTACTGTTGGATTTTCGTTGCGTTTTAATCCGTATCCCATAGTTTTTTAACGCATTATCTTCTTGTGCGTAGTCAGTGTAAGCACTATCGGCATACAAGGTGGATTCAGGGGATAATTTCGTAAGTATTTTTTGCAATGCTTTCACATCTCCAACCTTACCAGGTGTGAAATGAAATGCGAAAGGAATACCCGATTTGGTTGTAACCAATTGAACTTTAACGCCATAAAAATAGGTGTGCATACTTGCCGTGTAGCCACGCCATTGTTTGCCTTTCACTATTTTACTGCGTCCTATGCGAATATTTTGACAAACAGCGACGGGAAAAGAATCAATAATATACTGTAATTCACAACAAATATCCTTGAAATAACTGCTGATGATTTCAAAGAGTTCATATAAAAGTCCACCGATTTTATGTAAACGCCTATTAAAGCGACTTTTATCTAACATATTGGGAATAAATCCATACTGTTTCACAAATTTAATAGCGGAATTGTGATTGCCGTAAAAACTTGTTGCTGAAATAATGGAAGTTAAAATAATTTCACTGTCACTCACTTGACGGCGAACATCTTCCTTGTGATTTATTCCTTTCAAAATATCGTCTATCAAACAAAAAATTCCTGTAATTTTGTCTTTGCAAAGCATCGGTAATGTTTTTATGTTTCTCAAAATCAAAATTACAAAACGGATGCTTTGCTTTTAAACTAGCAACTTGAATTAATTATTATCATTCAAAGGCACTTCATAATTTGCTAATAAAGGATTTTGTGTTGCTCCGCAATAGTTTCCTACTCCGCTTGTTGGAGCAGCGACCCATGTTCCATTGCCTAGTAACACTTGTGAGTTATCATTTGGAAATGCCAATCTTGACAATTCAACATCATTTGTGTTAACGCCATTTTGCAAACCTAAAATAAGCGATTGACCACCTTGTGATGGAACATTGTGAAAACGAGCGTTTCCATTAACATCCAGAACTTCTGTTGGTAGAGTTGGATAACTTAAACCAATACCAACGTTACCGCTACCAGAAAATATCAAATTGTTTCCATTGAGTCTAACTTGTCTGTTTACCGTTAAAGGTGTGTTTGATACAAAAGTAGCTGCATATCCATCTCCTAATTGGTAGGGAGCATTTGGATTGAAAAAGGTATATCTTGAAACACCATTATCCGCTGGGATGGGCGTTGTATTTATTGTTTGAAAGGTTCCATTACCAGAAAGAAAAGTATTTGGATTGCCATTAAAATCCAGCCTTCTTACATTTACATCACTCGACCCATTGGCATTTACACCTACCAAAATAGAATTTGGCGTAGCTGCTTGTACGTTTCGGATGCGTGCATTTCCGTTTACATCTAGGTTTGCAGTAGGGTTTGCATTGAGGTTGATGCCAACACTTCCACCTTGTGGTAGAATTTGAAGATTACCGTTAGCGTTTGTTTGAAAATCGGTATAGCTTCCGTTTGTTCTCGATAAACGAAACTGCCAATCATTTTGTACAACTTCCAACCTTCGGCTAGCATTTATATTCGATGTTTCGCCTTGATCACCGATTCTCCAAAAGCGGTTATTACCTACAAAAGCATGTACGGTTGCATTGGTTGCGAATTTGTAATATTGGTTGGAATTAATTAAGTCAAACCAAAATCCTTGATTAGCTTTTGATAAAAACTCAAAGCGGTTTCGCTGTCCTGATATTTGCCCACTAGCACCAAAAACAATATGGGTTTCGTTTTGACCGTTGTTTCCAGAAGTAAATAAATCTAAACTACCAGATTGATTAGGGATTGGAAATATACGTAACCCATCACCAGAGTTACCAACCAACGAGGTTAAGGCATTGCCTGTGGTGAATTGAGCACGGGGAGTGGTGTTTGTAAAAATGTTAATTGGGTAGTTGTTGATAGTACCTAGGTTATTACCATTATTACCATTATTTAAACTACCATTAGATAACCAATAAGTTTGCCCCCAACTTTTGGAAGCACTAAGCAGTAAACAAACTGCCATTAATTGTATTTTACGTTTCATGACTGTTAAGATTATTACCTTATCAGTGTGATGAAGCCTTTGTGTGTACTTACTTCTGTGTCTGTTTTGTTTTCAAGAATATAGAAATAATTTCCCTCCGAACATGGATTCCCATTTTGATTATTCCCATTCCAACCACTAAAACCGTTTTCAGAAGAAAAAACGACATTACCCCAGCGGTTCAAAATGGAGATTTTAATAACATTTCCATCTGTTGTCCATAAATCATTTACGCCATCTCCGTTTGGAGTGAATACGTTGGGCTTGTTTAAGGGAGTTCTATTGACAGAAAAATTATCTATATTTATATAGTAGTAATTTAACCATGCCATAGGAACGGTAGAATCAACAACGAAATTAGGAAATATAGTATCGGGATAAAAATTACCTATAATTATCCATCGTTCGCCTCCTTTTGCCACGTATTCTCCTTGTAACAATTGCCAATCAACAGTATCTGTAATGTATTCATTGCTTACCCAATCAGGGCTCATTATTTGCCATAGGTATTGGCTGTAAATTACTGAATCATTTACAAATTTCAAACCAACTTGATTGGTTGTGATATTGCTATAATTAGCTAAGTTCGCATAAAAAGAAAAGGAATAGATACTTCCTTGCAACAAACTTTCTGATAGTTTCATTTGAATGTACTCTCTATAAAAAATACCATCAAAAAATCCAATATAAGCATTTCCATCTTTAGCTTTTTGATACCCATTTGCAGTATATGGTATATTTGAATTATCTCCAATACTCGCACATGCGTTAAAATAATCAGGTGTAGAGAAGCAACCTACTGTTTGGCTGTTGGCACACATAGGGTTAAACACGTATTTGCAATTTTCAATATTTGCAGAACCTGTCGGGCATTGGTAATACTCCTCAAAA